>DASWIX010000001.1:0-166474 GCA_036397455.1 Gemmatimonadales bacterium
GCATCTTCCGGAGCACTCCCCGAATCACCTTTTCCAGGTCGGCTGCCGCCGCCGCCGCACCTGCCAGCACCGCGTCGGCCGACACGCCGACCGCCGCCGCCTGGTTTGTGATCGCGGAGAGACCCAACACCGACAGACCACGCGCCCGCCCCGCGAGGACCTCGGGGATCGTCGACATGCCAACCGCATCGCCCCCCAATCGGCGCATCATCGTGATCTCGGCCCCGGTCTCGAAACTGGGACCGAGCACCCCGACGTACACGCCTTCGTGAATCGGTATTCCCGCCCGGCGCGCCGCATCGCTCGCCGCGCGTCGCAGCATGGGATCGTACGCGCCCGCCATGTCCGGAAACCGGTCCTCGCCATTCCAGACCGGACCCCGCAGCGGCGTCCGGAACATCAGATTGATGTGGTCGGCGATCACCATCAGGGCCGGCGGCATCATGCAGTCGCTCAGCGCGCCGGCGGCGTTGGTCACGATGAGGGTCTCGACGCCGAGTGCCGCAAGAATCCGAACCGGAAGGGCGACCGTCTCGGGATCGTGCCCTTCATACATGTGGAGCCGCCCGGATTGCAGCGCGACGCGAACACCCTCGATTTCGCCGAACAGGAACTCACCGGCATGCCCGGGGGCTCCGGCAGCCGGGAGCCCCGGCACGTCGGCGAAGGCTACCCTGCCCGCCGGTGCCACCGCGGCCGCCAGCCGCCCGAGCCCGGACCCGAGGACCAGCGCCACACGCGGCCCAACCGGCGGAGCGCCGCGCGCAACCGCGGCGACCGACTCCGCAAGCGTTATCCCGCGACTCAGACGTGCACCCTGACACGCATGCGTCCATCCCGAACGAAGTCGCTTGAAGGAATAACGTCATCCGCGCCGGGGGCGCTATGTTAGCCCCGTGACTGTCGTTGACTGGGTCATCGTCGCAGCGTACTTCGCGTTCGCCCTGGCCGTCGCCCTCGTGTTCCGACGGCGAGCCGGTCAGGACGTGACCGAATACTTCCTGTCGGGGCGGTCGCTGTCCTGGTGGATAGCGGGCACCTCGATCGCGGCCACGATGTTCGCCGCCGACACACCGCTGGCGGTGACCGGCCTGGTGGCCAACGACGGCATCGCCGGCAACTGGTTCATCTGGAACTTCGCGGCCGCCCACCTCCTCGCCACGTTCTTCTTTGCGCGACTCTGGCGTCGTGCCGGCGTGCTCACCGATCTGGAACTCGTCGATATCCGGTATTCGGGCAGGGCCGCCAAGGCGCTCCGGGCGTTTCGCAGCATATGGGAAGGTGTCATCCTCAACTGCATCATCATGGGGTGGGTGACCCTGGCCATGGTGAAGATCCTGGACGTCCTGCTCGACCTCGACGCGGTCACCACGCGCCTGGGGATCGACGGCATCATGGACGGCCGCTGGTTCGGCATCCTGATATGCCTGGTGGTGGCGGTGCTGTACACGGCGATGTCCGGCTTCTGGGGCGTCGTCATGACGGACTTCGTCCAGTTTCTGATTGCGATGACCGGCGCCGTCGCGCTCGCCATCGTAGCGGTCGGCGACATCGGAGGCATCGCGGCCCTGAAACTCCAGCTCGCCGAGCGGTACGGAGACCTCGCCGAGAACTACCTGAGCTTTCTGCCGCGTGCGGGCGGCGCCTCCCTCCCGCTGACGACGTTCGTCGCGCTCATGGGGGTCAATTGGTGGGCCACACGGGACGCGGGCGGCACCAGCTACATGGTGCAGCGCATGCTGGCCACCAGGAACGAGGAAGCGAGTTTCCTGGCGACCCTCTGGTTCTGTTTCCTCCACTACGTGTTGCGACCGTGGCCGTGGATCGTGGTCGGGCTCGTGGCCCTGGTGGCGTTTCCCGATCTCCAGGACCCGGAGATGGGCTATCCTATGGCCATCGTGACGTATCTGCCGGCGGGTCTGCTTGGCCTGATGGTCGCCAGCATGCTCGCGGCGTTCATGAGCACGATCGACACGTTGCTCAACTGGGGTGTCTCGCTGCTGGTGAACGACCTGTACCGTCCCTTCCTGCGTCGATCGGCCACCGACCGACACTACGTCGCGCTGTCGCGCATGCTGGTCGTGGCCTTGATGGTGGTTGGCGGAGCGACGGCCTATGTGATGCAGTCCATTCGGGGAGCGTGGGAGCTGTTCTTCGGGATGACGGTCGGGATCGGCGGTCTGTACATCATGCGCTGGTGGTGGTGGCGGGTGAACGCGTGGAGCGAGATCGCGGCATGGATATCGACCGCGACCGTCTACGTCGGGTTGCACGTCGCGTATCCGGGAATCGAGTTTGGCTGGCACCTGATCATCACGGCCGGGGTTTCGACCATCTGCTGGTTCGTCGTCGCCTGGATCACCCCCCCAACCGACCCGGAGGTCCTTCTCGCCTTCTACGAGCGCGTGCGCCCGGGCTCCCCCTGGTGGGGACCGGTCGCCGCCCGCAGTCGCGTCGCCGCCCCCGGGCTCGGGTGGTCCGATGTGATCGACTGGGTGGCGGGACTTGTCTTCATCTATGCCGGACTGTTCGGCGTCGGGAAGACCATTCTCGTGGGCTGGGGCGCCGGCGCCGCCTACCTGCTGCTCGCCACGCTGGCCGGAGCCCGGCTGTTCGGCGGCGTGAGTCGAGCGCTCAGGGCAACTGACTGACCACGATGCTTCGCGCGTGGCGTGACACGAACTCCCGTTTGGCGAAAAATCGGATCAACACCACCCCGGCAAGAAAGCCCCCGAGATGGGCCCCAAAGGCGACACCGCCTCCGTCCGTCCCGCCGAGGCTCCCGACGGCCTGCAGCAACGCCCAGTAGACAAGCATGAAGTACGCGGGCACCGCGATCGTCGTGATGAAGAACCCGAGGAAGATCAGGGTGTGGATCTTCACGCGCGGGTACAGCACCAGGTACGCCCCCATCACCCCACTGATCGCGCCCGACGCCCCGACCATGGGCACCGTCGACGCCGGAGACATCGCGGTTTGCGCCGCCGCCGCCACCAACCCGGCGATGAGGTAGAAGAGCAGGAACCGGGCGTGCCCCATCGAATCCTCGATGTTGTTCCCGAAGATCCAGAGAAACCACATGTTGCCGATGAGGTGGAACCACCCGGCGTGCATGAACATCGACGTGATCGGCGTGTGCCAGGCGGCCCCACCGCTGATGACGCACACGAGCCCCGGCCCAATGGGGACCTGGCTTCCCTCCGCCGCGCGGCCCGTCAGGTCGCCCGGGATCAGCCCGAGTTCGCAGACGGACCGTGCGAGTCCCGGAAACGTGCCCGCGTCCTGCACCAGCACCCAAACCACCAGATTTGCCACGATTACGGAGACCGTGACAAACGGGGTCAAGACAGTTGGGTTTTCGTCCCGGTATGGAAACACCGCTTGTTGCTCCGCTATTTCGCGTAAGTCTCTATTTCACTGGCACATACACAATATCATCTCCAAGGCTCCATTCTGCCATTTTGGCAACGATTCGTGGTACGTCGCTTGCGCGGGCGACTGAACGAACGCATCGGGCATCTTATAAACTTGAGGGAGCAACCCATGGCGCAGAAAGTGATCGGGATCGACTTGGGAACGACGAACTCCGTGGTTTCGGTGATGGAGGGAGGCGATCCGGTCGTCATTCCGAATTCCGAGGGTGGCCGGACCACGCCGTCGGTCGTGGCCTTTACGAAGGACGGGGAGCGCCTGGTCGGTCAGGTAGCCAAACGGCAGGCGGTCACCAACCCCACCAATACGATTTTCTCGATCAAGCGGTTCATGGGTCGCCGCATCAACGAGATCACCGAGGAGAAAAAGCGCGTCCCGTATGCCGTGCTGGCCGGGCGCAACGACCTGGCCTCGGTCGAGATTCAGGGCAAGCAGTATACGCCTCCCGAGATTTCCGCCATGATCCTCCAGAAGATGCGGCAGACGGCGGAGGACTACCTCGGCCACTCGGTCGAGAAGGCCGTGGTCACCGTGCCGGCCTATTTCAATGACGCCCAGCGCCAGGCAACCAAGGACGCGGGCAAGATCGCCGGTCTCGAGGTCTTACGCATCATCAACGAGCCCACGGCCGCCGCGCTGGCCTACGGGCTCGACAAGAAGAAGGAAGAGAAGGTCGCGGTGTTCGACCTCGGCGGCGGGACCTATGACATCTCGGTCCTCGAGCTGGCGGAGGGTGTGTTCGAGGTCAAGGCTACCAACGGCGACACGCATTTGGGCGGCGACGATTTCGACGAGCGGATCATCAGTTGGTTGATCGACGAGTTCAAGCGCGACCAGGGCATCGACCTGTCCAAGGACGCCATGGCCCTGCAACGCCTGAAGGAAGGTGCCGAGAAAGCCAAGATGGAGCTGTCGTCGGCATCGCAGACGGAAATCAACCTCCCGTTCATCACGGCCGACCAGTCGGGGCCCAAACACCTGAACATCACGCTGACCCGCGCCAAGTTCGAACAGTTGGTCGACGACCTGATTCAGCGCACCATCGAGCCGATGAAGAAGGCGCTCGATGACGCCGGCTTGAAGCCGAGCGAGATCGATGAAGTGATTCTGGTTGGTGGCTCCACGCGCATCCCGAAGGTCCAGGAGATCGTGAAGGAGTTCTTCGGCCAGGAACCGCATAAGGGAGTGAATCCCGACGAGGTTGTCGGGATCGGTGCAGCCATTCAGGGTGGTGTGCTCGCCGGTGAGGTGAAGGACGTCCTGCTGCTCGACGTGACGCCGCTGTCGCTCGGCATCGAGACGCTCGGGGGCGTCACGACCGTGCTGATTGCGCGGAATACGACGATCCCGACGAAGAAGTCCGAGGTGTTTTCCACCGCGGAGAACAACCAGACCACGGTCGAGATCCACGTGCTCCAGGGCGAGCGCGACATGGCGCTGGATAACCGCACGATCGGCCGATTCCAGCTCACCGGCATCCCGCCGGCGCCACGCGGTGTACCGCAAGTCGAGGTGACCTTCGACATCGATGCGAACGGCATCCTGCACGTGTCGGCCAAGGACAAGGCCACCGGCAAGGAACAGAAGATCCGCATCGAGGCGTCCAGCGGGCTGTCGGACAGCGAGATCGACAAGATGGTCAAGGACGCCGAGGCGCATGCGTCGGAGGACAAGGAGCGCCGCGACCAGGTGGAGCAGCGTAACCGGTTGGACGCGATGGTATTCGAGGTCGAGAAGAACTCGAAGGAGTGGGCTGACCGGCTCGACGAGACCAACAAGGGACGGCTCGACGACGCGGTCGAGAAGGCGAAGCAAGCGCTGCGCGCCGGTGCCGCGGAGGAAATCAAGACCGCCCTCGACGAGCTGTCTCAGGCCTACTCCGCGGCCGGCGCCTCGCTGTACGAAGCGTCCCAGGCGCAGGCCGAGGAACCCCCGGCGGCGGACCAGGCGGCCGAGGGGACCGGGCAGAAGGAGGAAGATGTCGTGGAAGCCGACTACGAAGTGGTCGACGACGAGAAGTAAGCGCCCGAGCGTATCGGACGTTGTGGAACACCCCAAGTCATCGGGGTATCTTGGGATGAACTCTTTGCGGAATGAGAGCAGGTATGGTGCCCACACGAGAATGGATGAAATTCGGCGCATTGGTCGTCGTGACGTTTCTGCTGGCCGCCACGTTCGCTGGTGCCGTCGATCAACCGCGGCGCGCGGCCGCGGATCAACAGGCATCGGTCCTGGCCGCGCTCGCGGCGCCTCAGCCCGCGCCGCTGGCGCCGGCCGTTCAGCCAGCCGCGGACTTGGGAAATGCGTTTGTCGATGTCGCCGATGCGGTCAAGCCGGCGGTGGTGTTCATTCGGGCGGAGAGCATCGAATCGCGTGAGGCCAACCCGAGCCTGCCGCGCGGACTCGAAGATTTCTTCCCCAATCAGCCGCAGCAGGGTCCCCGCGTGCGGCGGGGTCAGGGAAGCGGCTTCGTCATCTCACCCGATGGGTACATCCTCACCAACAACCACGTGGTCGAGGGAGCCACCAAGCTGCTCGTGACGTTGTATGACGAGCATGTGTACGAGGCGACGGTCGTCGGACGCGACGAGGCAACCGACGTCGCGGTGATCAAGATCGATGCGTCCGGTCTCCCCACGACGTCGCTCGGCAACTCCGACTCGCTACGGGTCGGCGAATGGGTCCTCGCGGTCGGCAACCCCCTGGCGCTGACCTTCACGGTCACGGCCGGCATCGTGAGCGCCAAAGGTCGCTCGCTCAACGGGCTTCCGATCCAGTCAGACTACCGCATCCTGGACTTCATCCAGACGGATGCCGCCATCAACCCCGGGAATTCCGGCGGTCCCCTGGTGAATATCCGCGGGCAGGTCGTGGGCATCAATTCCGCCATCGCGTCCAACAGCGGGTACTACCAGGGGTACGGCTTCGCCATTCCGGTCAACCTGGCTCGCAAGGTCGCCGACCAACTCATCGAGACCGGCCGGGTGCAGCGTGCCATTCTCGGCATCTCGATCAATCCGGTCACACCGGAAGATGCCGAATACGTCGGCCTCGACGAGGTTCGCGGCGTCCGCATCGAAGACTTCTCGGACGACGACAGCCCGGCGCGTAAAGCCGGCCTGCGCCCCGGAGACATCATCATCGAACTCGACGGGCAGCCGGTGCAGTACGTGAGCCAATTGCAGCAGGTGGTGGGCTTCCGGCGCCCCGGTGAAACCGTCAACGTCACGATCCTCCGCCGGAATGGCCGCGAGCGCGAGCGTCACACGATTCCGGTGCGTCTAGCCGAGGCACCCACGGCGGCGACAACCGTTGCGCAGGTCGAGCCGGTGGAGGTCAGCGAGACACCGGCCCATGCGACCAAGCTCGGCATCGCGGTGCGGCCGATCAGCGAGGAGGCCGCGGCGCGTGAGCAAGCGATCGGCGCCGAACACGCGGGCCTCCGAGTCATGGATGCCGAGATCACCAGTCCGGCACGAGACCGTCTCTGCGCCGCCGCCGACGCATCCCGTTGCGGTTACGGTGACATCATCACCCACGTGGACGGCGTGCGTGTGCTGACGGTGGATGCATTCGAGAACGCGGTGCGGGACCTCGGACCGGGCGACATCGTGTCGCTCCGGGTGTACAACCCCTCCTTCACCGCGAGATCGCGCGTCGTGCGGGTTCGCCTGGCGCGATAGCAACGCGTTCTCCAGGAGACAGCCCAAACGCCCCGGTTCGGAAACGATCCGGGGCGCGTGGCCGTTCGCACGATTGCGGAACCGCTCCCGGCTCTACCCGAGCGCCAACACCCCGAACAAGAAGAGCAACGCGATGACCACGGCCACCGCCACCAGCAGTGGCGCGGTGAAAATCAAGGTGAACAGTTTGTGGTCGGTCTTCAGATGCATGTAGAACATCACCACCAGGGCGAATTTCGCCGCGGAGAGCGTCACCAGCACCGGCGCAAGCACGGCTTGGAAGGCCGGCACGTAGAACACACCCACTTCCACGACGGTAATCACGGTGAGGACCACGGCGATGGCGAGGTAGGTCGCGGTGGTCGGGTGGGCGTGTTCCGCGGTCGCCGGGGCGACGATCGAGAACTCCTTGGTCGACGGCCGCATGGTCATATCGCCGCCTCGATCGGAGTCGTCTGGATGAGATAGACGACCGTGAAGATCACGATCCACACGACATCGACGAAGTGCCAATACAGTCCGGCGATTTCCACGTTGAGCGCCCTATCAGGTTCGAGCTTTCCCTGAAACGACCGGATCAACAGCGTGACCAACCAGATCACCCCGACAGCCACGTGCCCGCCGTGAAATCCAGTCAGCGTGAAGAACGTCGAACCGAACAGGTTGGTGGTCAGGCCCAGTCCCTCGTCCACGAACGCATTGAACTCATACGCCTGAAATCCGAGAAACACCGTCCCCAGCAGTGCCGTCATGCCGAGCCACGCCCTGGCCCACACACGGTCGCCGCGTTGCACGGCCGCCAGCGCCAGCACCATGCAAAGACTGGACATCAGGAGGTCGAAGGTGCTGATCGACGTGAGCGGGATGTTCAGGATCTCATGGGTGGTCGGTCCGGACACGCTGCGACCTTCGTACACCAGATACGTCGCGATCAGGGATCCGAACAGCAGGCACTCCGAGCCGATGAACGTCCAGAAGGCAACCTTGCGGTTGTCCAGTCCCGTGCTGGTGTAGTGCGCGCCGGCCGCGTGACTCATGGTCAGACCTCGAAGGGCTCGAACGCCCAGGCGAAAATACACACGGCCACCGCCAGCGCCCCGCCGATCGCGATCAGCGGGCTCTTGGCGAGCGCGGCCACCGCGATGACGATCACGCCCGAGGCGGTGAGGATCGGCCACATGGATCCTCCCGGCACGTGCACCGGTACCGGCGGCACGTCAGGGATCTCGGACACGCCGTCCGTGACCCAGAGCGGTAGCCGACTCCGGACCGTCGGGATCACGGAGAAGTTGTAAACGGGGGGCGGGGAGGAAATCGCCCACTCGAGTTTTGGTGATCCCCACGGATTCTTCGAGGCGATCTCGCCGCGCCTCAGCGAGCGCAGCACGTTGATGACGAAGACGGCGACCGCCAGCGCGATGATCATGGTGCCGATGGTGGAGACGCGGTTGAACCCCGTCACCCCCAGGTCCGCGCTGTACGTGTAGACGCGTCGCGGCATGCCGAGCAGACCCGAGAAGTGCATCGGGAAGTGCGCCAGATTGACGCCGATGAACATCAACACGAAGTGCAGCTTGCCAAGCGGCTCGCTCAACAACCTCCCGAACATCTTGGGGAACCAGTAGTAGATACCGGCAAACAGGCCCATGATCCCGCCACCGACCAACACATAATGGAAGTGCGCCACGACGAAGTACGTGTCGGTTTGCTGGAGATCCGCCGGCGGGGAAGCATGCATCACGCCCGAGAGACCCCCAATGATGAACATGCCAATGAACCCGATGGCAAACAGCATCGCGCTCGTGAAGCGCAACTGCCCGCCCCACATCGTCGCGATCCAGTTGAAGATCTTCACGCCCGTCGGAACCGCGATGAGCATCGTCGTCGCGGAGAACACCGAATCGGCAATCGGGCCGAGCCCGACCTGGAACATGTGGTGCGCCCACACGCCCCATCCCATCACGCCAATCAGCAGACCCGAGTAGACGACGACCGCATATCCGAACAGCGGTTTGCGGGAGAACACCGGCAACACGTCGGACACGATCCCCATGGCCGGCAGGATCAGGATGTAGACCTCGGGATGCCCGAACAACCAGAAGAGATGCTGCCACAACAACACGTCCCCGCCCGCCGCCACCGAATAGAACGTGGTGCCGAACGTCCGATCGAACGTCAGGAACACCAGCGCGACCGTGATCACCGGGAACGCGGTCACGATGATGAACTGCGTCACGAACGCCATCCACGTAAACGCCGGCATCCGCATGAGTTTCATGCCCGGCGCCCGCATGTTGATGATCGTCGTGATGAAGTTGAACCCGGCGGCCAGGGACGCGATCCCGAGAATCTGGAGTCCCAGCACCCAGAAATCGATGTTCGGGCCGGGCGAATACTGGGTTGACGTGAGGTTGGCGTATCCGAACCACCCGCCGTCCGGCGCCACACTGATCGCATGCGCCCCGAACAGGGGACCCGCCACGAACGAGACGTTCATGAACAGCCCGCCCAGCACGAAGAGCCAGTAGCTGAACGCGTTGAGCCGGGGGAACGCGACGTCCCGCGCCCCGATCTGGAGCGGGATGATGTAGTTGAAGAACGCCGCCGACAGCGGCATGATGGCCAGGAACACCATCGTCGTGCCGTGCATCGTAAACAGCTGATTGAAGGCCTCGGCGCCGATGAGCGTGTTCTCGGCACTCCCGAGTTGGAGACGGATCAGCAGCGCCTCGAACCCACCGACGATGAAGAATACGAGGGCGGTCGCGCCGTACAGAATCCCGATCCGCTTGTGATCGGTCGTGGTGATCCAACTCCAGAAGCCGGTTGGCGCGGCGACGTCGGGCGCGTGAGGAGTCGCGGTGGTTGCCATGCGGGTTACCGTCGGCTCCGGAGGTAGGCGACGAGGGCCGCGAGGTCATCGGGCTCGAGCGGGAACTGCGGCATCAAGTTGCCGGGTTTTTCGGCACCCGGATTGCCGATCCACCGCGTCAGACCCGCCGAATCATTCGGGAGGATCCCCGCCGCGATGGTCGTGCGCGAACCGACGTGCGACAAGTCCGGCCCGATCGCGCCCCCGATCCCATCGATGGCGTGGCATGCGATACACGTTCGACCAAAGAGCTGCCGGCCGGCGACCACCCGACGGTCCGCCGTATCGACCGGGGTCGACTGTCGCTGCGCCTGCACCCAGGCATCGAACTCCGACGGGGCCTGGACCATCACCCGCATGCGCATGTTCGCGTGGGAGGCGCCGCAGAATTCCGCGCACTGCCCGAGGAACGTACCGACCGAGTCGGCGGTGAACGCCAAGCGGGTCGTGCGCCCCGGCATCACGTCTCGCTTCCCGTGAAGTTTGGGGACCCAGAACGAGTGGATCACGTCTGCGGAACTCATGATCAGTTGAACGGGGTGGCCCTGCGGGATGTGCAGTTCGTTGGCCGTGACCAGATCCAGCTGCGGGTAGCGGAATTCCCACCACCACTGATGTCCGATGACCTCGACCTGGATCGCGTTGGCCGGCGCGGACCCGTCGGTCTCGAAGATCGTCAGAATCGTCGGGACCGCGATGAACACGAGGATAGCGGCCGGCGCCAACGTCCAGCTGATCTCCATGAGGGTGTTGCCGTGAACGTGCTTCGGGTCGCCCCGCTCGGGCCTCGCGCGGAACCGGATCACCGTATACAGCAGCGCCGACTCCACCACCACAAACACCACCACCGCCCACCAGAAAATCTGGCTGAACAGGCGATCGATCGCGGTCCCCCCATCCGAGGTCGGATGCAGCGTGGATTGTGGATAGGGGTCGCCGCTGCAGGCCACGAACACCAACACGAGGCCGACAGTCATCAGCGCCGGGATCACCCGCGCTGGGCGGAATCGAGGTCCTTCCACTGAGGTCACGCCCTCACGCATGCCGTCAAAAGCACAGCGAGCGCTCTCACGGGCGCTCGGAAACGAGGAATGGTACAGCCACGATCCGGCCCGGTCAAACTCGATCGGGCGCTGGACGGGAGGCCCGCCGACCTCTAGCATTGATAATGCTCGAAGACGTCAAGAAGAAACTCCAGGCCGAAGTCGAGGCCCTGAATCACGAACTCGACGTGACCCTCCCGGACACGTTGCGGAAAGCGATTCAGCTCGGCGACCTGCGCGAAAACGGCGACTACCACGCCGCCATCGAGCGGCAGGGGTTTGTCCAGGCACGCCTCAGTCAGCTCCGCTTGCGCCTGTCAAAGCTGTCGAGCATCGACGTCTCGCAGATCCCGGAGGGGCGGGTCGGCCTCGGGTCGAAGGTCGAAGTGCAGGATATGGCCACGAAGGAGCGGGAGCGGTGGGAACTGGTGGTGCCCGATGCGATGGATGTCGAGTCCGGGCAGATCTCCGTCGCCTCGCCGCTCGGTCGCGGCCTGGCCGACCACAAGAAGGGTGACGTGGTGACGATCCAATTGCCGGCGCGCAGCCGCAAGCTCAAGATCATGAAGCTGGAAACGCTGCACGACCTCACCCGGGCGAAGGCCAAGTAGATCCCACCACCGTAGATTGCCCGCCATGGATCAGCATACGATCACCGTTCGCCGCACCGCCCGGTACCTCACGCTCGGCCCGACAGATGGCACCGCGCGCGAGATCTGGTTCGCCTGCCACGGATACGGTCAACTGGCCCGCCGGTTCGTTCGGATGCTGGCCCCGCTCGACGACGGAGCGCGACTGGTGGTCGTCCCGGAAGGGCTCTCGCGATTCTATACGGACCACACCACGGGCACGGTTGGCGCGTCGTGGATGACCACTGAGGACCGCCTCAGGGAGATCGAGGACTACGTCGCATTGCTCGACGCGATCCACGAGGCGGTTGGGGCGGGGTCGGCCGGCGTGCCGATTCACCTGCTGGGGTTCTCGCAGGGATCCGCCACCGCGTGGCGCTGGATTGCAATGGGAGCCGTCCGCCCGGTCCGGCTCGTGCTCTGGGGAGGCGAGATCCCCAAGGACATGGACTGGTCCCGCCACGGCGACCGGTTCCGCTCGGTGCATGTGCTCATGGTCGCCGGTGATCGAGACGAATTCACCCCCCCTTCCGCGATGACGCAGTACCAGCGCATCCTCGCACAGCACGGGATTTCGCACAGGATGGAACAGTATCGGGGTGCACACGATGTCGACAAGCGCGTGTTCGCGCGGCTGCTGCGGGAAGAGGACTGACCCCGACGGGTGTCCTTTCCCCACCGCCGGCGCGATGAGAACCGCCACTCGCCGTCCCCGACTTTCCACTCCCGGCGCCACTCCCTAGGTTGCGTCGCGCGTCCCTGCACGCGCCTTAACGGAGGAGAACGGCCCATGAACCTCGCGCTCGATCTGGACAAGGTCAGCAAGGCCTTCGGAAGCGTCCGCGCCGTCAACGCGGTCAGTCTCGAGGTGCCCTACGGCTGCATCTACGGGTTCCTCGGCCCGAATGGCGCCGGCAAGACGACCACCATCCGGATGATCATGAGCATCCTCTATCCGGATTCGGGGACGGTCACGGTCCTCGGCAATCCCAACCCTGAGGCCGTGAAAGACCGATTGGGGTACCTGCCGGAAGAGAAGGGCCTTTACAAGAAGATGAAGGTTGGCGAGTTGGTGGCCTACTTCGGGAAGCTCAAAGGACTCGATGGACGCACCGCCAACACACGGGCCGTCGAGTTGCTCGCGCAATGGGATCTCGCGGACTGGCTGGACAAGACCTGCGAGACACTCTCCAAGGGGATGGGCCAGAAAGTCCAGATCCTCTCGACCCTCATTCACCAGCCGGATCTGGTCATTCTTGATGAGCCGTTCTCGGGACTCGATCCGGTCAATGTCGAGATCGTCCGCGAGTTGATTCTGACGCTCAAGCGCGACGGGAAGACTGTCCTGTTCTCCACCCATGTCATGGAGCAGGCCGAGCAGATTTGCGACTACCTGGTCCTCATCAACAAGGGGGAAGCGGTCCTCAACGGCACGCTGGCCGAGGTCAAGTCACGCGGCGATCAGGGGATTATCGTCGACTATGACGGCGATGGCTCGATCTTCCGGCAGATCCGCGGGGTGAGCCGGATCAACGACGCCGGCAAGCAGGCGGAGCTGATTCTCGCCGATGGCACCGACCCACAGGCCGTGCTCGCCCAACTCATCGGGAAATTGACGATCCGCCGATTCGATACACGCGAGCCCTCGTTGCACGAGGTCTTCGTCCGCACCGTGGGAGGAACATCCGATGCGTAGAATCCTGCTCATGGCGCAACGGGAATTCACCGAGAACGCCCGGACCAAGAGTTTCTGGATCGGCATCCTGCTCTTTCCGGTGATGCTCGGCCTGTTCATGATCGTGCCGGAGTTGCTGGAACGCACCAAGAGCGCCCGGCGCTACGCGGTGGTCGACCAATCCGGCTGGTTGTTGGAGGCGGTTGAGGAGCAGATCACGATTACCGACCTCGCCGGCGCGTTGCGCACGGCGGCCGCGCGGCACCGGGAGGGCAAGACGGACACGACGGCGATCGCGCCGGTGTTGCAGCCGATCGCCGGCGTTCTCGCCGGACTGAGCGACCCGGAACTCGCCGCGGTCGCGACGGCGATCGTGCATGAAGCCCTTCCCGCCGGGCTGCCGGATTCGCTCGCCGCCGACGTGACCCACCACCGCGCCGCGGTGTGGCGGTGGTGGAACACACTACCGGCGTCCTCGGTGAAAGGCTTCGCTCCCGGGTCGTCGCGCGAGCGGTACGTCCGTGTCACGCCCAGTGGAACGGCCGCCGCGAACCAGGATTCGCTGGGTCGGATGGTCGGCGACGGTGCGCTGTTCGCCTATTTCGTCATCGCAGCGGATCCTGTCACCGGCGACGCCGGATCGCGTTACGTGTCGAAGAACCTGACGGACTCGGATCTGCGGGAGTGGTTCGGGAACCTGGCAAGCACGCAGGTGCAGGTGCGGCGTATGGCGCAAGAGGCCATCGACCCGGCGGTGGCCCGGTGGATCCAGACGCCGGTCCGGTTCGAACCGCGCAAACTGTCCGGCGAGGGTAAAGAAGAGACGGTGAACGCCAACGACCGCCTTCGCCAGTGGGCGCCGGTCGTCTTCGTGTACCTGCTGTGGATCTCGATCTTCACGGTCACCCAGATGCTGCTCACCAACACGATCGAGGAAAAATCCAATCGCATCATCGAGGTCCTGCTCTCGTCAGTCTCACCGGTCGAGTTGATGGCCGGAAAGATCGCCGGCATCGCCGCGACCGGGCTGACCATCGTGGGCTCGTGGATGCTGTTCTTCGTGCTGGGCACCAGGTACCTCCCAGGCCTGCTCGGGGCCGGTCCCAACGTCGACCTGTCCGGTCTGGCCAACGACCCGGTCTACATCGGGTCGTTCCTGATGTACTTCCTGTTGGGGTACTTGCTGTTCGCGGCGCTGCTGGTTGGCATCGGCTCGGTGTGTACGACCTTGAAGGAGGCCCAGAACCTCATGGGACCGGTGACGATCATCCTGATCGTCCCCTTGTTGGCCATGATCCCGATCGGCAAGGATCCCAATGGAACGCTGGCCCAGGTGATGTCGTTCATCCCGCCGTTCACTCCCTTCGTCATGATGAATCGGGCGGCCGGACCGCCGACGGGGATGGAATACTTGCTGACCGCCGTGCTGCTCATCGTGTCGATCGTGGCAGCCTTGTGGGCGGCGGCCAAGGTCTTCCGGATCGGGATACTGCTGACCGGTAAGGCGCCCAACGTCAGGGAAATCCTTCGCTGGATTCGGGCCCCCGTCGGACTGGTACCGCAGCGACGCCAGTAGCTTGCTTACTGACCATAAGTCAGTTATTATTTGACTCATGGTCAGTAACAAGTCACCAAACGATCCTCCCAGACGGCGCGCGCGATCGCTGGAGGCCAAGGCGGCGCGGCGCCGTGCCATCCTCGATGCGGCCCTCGTTCGGTACGAGCAGGATGCGATCTCGGACATCACGATGGCGCAGCTGGGCGCCGATGTCGGGATCGTGAAGGGGACCCTGTACGTCTACTTCCGCACCAAGGAGGACCTGTTTCTCGCCCTTGCCGAGCAGCTGCTCGGCGAGTGGTTCGATGACCTGGATGAGTCGCTCCGTGGGACGACGCGGCTCTCGACCGATCAGTTGCGGCGGGTCGTTGTGGGCAGTGTCCGCTCGCGCCCGCTCCTCCAGCGCCTGCTGGCCGACCTCGGGTCGTTGATCGAGCCCAACGTGCCGTATGAAGACGCGCTTCGGTTCAAGTGGCGTTTGGGCGCGCGTCTCACGGCGACCGGCACGTCGATCGAGCGACGAACGCCGTTCCTCAGGCAGGGGGGCGGGACACGGGTGCTCAACCTGGTTCAGGCACTCATTGCCGGCCTGCACCGTCTCGCCGAGCCGGCACCCGTGATGCGCCGTATTCTGGAAGCGCCGGGGATGGAAGCGCTGCGCGTGGACTTCGACCGGGACTTCGATACCGCGGTCGCCGCGCTCCTCGCCGGACTCGAACGGACCGCCTGACGCTCAGTCGCGCCGCTGCGGCTCCAGCCTCGCAAGACGGGTGAGGTTCTTGCCGAACCGAATCGCGAGCGTCGCGCACATCACCACGCAGAGCCCGGCCACCGCCCAGTCGGCGACGCGCGCAACCGCGGTGGGGGCAACGCCAAACCAGGTGCCGGCACCGACCAGCACCGTATTCGCCAGGATCAAGAGCAGTCGGACCTCGGTCGGTCCGAAGATGCCGTAGGAGATCTCGAACACACCGAACACCGATGATTCGAGGTAGATGTTGATCGAGAGGGCCAGGTAGATCACCACGAGCACCAGCGCCAGATCGAGGCTGACGTATGGTGACAGCCCGACTCCACTGCCGATGGCCGCGGTGGTGAAGGCATCCACCATGTGATCGATGTAGTAGCCGTACTTCGGACGCTCGACCTTGCGTACCCGGGCCAGTGTGCCGTCGAGGCTGTCGCCGAACCAGTTCACCAGCAGCATGCCGCTGGACAGCCACAACCATGCCGGGTGCCTGGTGGCGAGGTAATACCCGACCGCGACGCCCACGCTGCCGGCGACCCCGATCAGCGTGAGATGGTTGGGGCGCATGGCGCGGGGGAGCCTGGCCGCCATCCAGTGGAGCAGTTTGCGCTCCGGCACGGCCAGCAGAAAGGTCATTTCGCGCTTGGCGGTTTCCATATCATCCTCGCCGAAGGGAGCATCATCACGATAAACAGCAGGATCAAGACCCATGTCGGTATGGTCACGACGACCCCCAACCAGGCCAGTAGCGCATAGCGCGGGAATCGGCCGATCGTCACCGCGAGCAGATAGCGCCGGATCGGATAGGCCTCGGCGAAGGCCATCGCCTTGAACACGAACGCGGGCAGGGGCGTCACACCGGACAACACCAGCATGGCGAAGGGAGCGCGCGTAAACCTCGCGCGCAGCCAGCCCACCGTCCCTTGGGCGAAGAACCGCTTGTGGGCCACGCGCCCGATCAGCGGCACGAAGACGCGGTGATCCACCCAGGACGATGCGATCGTCGCCGCGGTGGCGATCGCCGCGGTACTCCAGACGCCGAAATGGGCACCGTACCAGATGACGACCGGCTCGTGCGGGACCACCGCCAGCGCCACGGTCGCGAGAAACGTGTATCCGAACAAGGTGGCGATCAGCGGGAACGGAATCGTGGCCTCTCGTGGGGGGAGCGCGTAGATTGGCCGGCCTAGTGCCGCTCTTGAGCTTACAAGATATCACCAAGCGCTATCCGGGCGTCGTGGCGCTCGACCGCGTCGGCCTCGAAGTCGAGGCGGGGTCGGTGCACGCCCTCGTGGGCGAGAACGGCGCGGGCAAATCAACGCTGCTCAGAATCCTCGCCGGCGCCGAGAGCCCCGATGCCGGCCGCCTCATGTGGGATGGGGTGGCATCGATGCCGGCATCCCCGCGCGTGGCGCTCGAGATGGGCATCACGGTGATCTATCAGGAACTGGCGCTCGTTCCACAACTCAGTGCGGCCGCCAACGTCTTCCTCGGCATGGAACGAGGGCGCGGGTGGCGTCTCGACGACCGCGCCATGGCGGATGAAGCGGGGGCGGCGATGCGCACCCTGGGCCTCGATGTCGATCCCGCGACGCCCGTGTTCCGGCTTTCGATAGCCCAACGACAGCTGGTGGAGCTGGCCAGGGCCCTGACACGGAACGCCCGGTTGATTGCGCTCGACGAACCGACCGCCACGCTGACCTCCACGGAGGTCGACCATCTCTTTGCCCAGGTTCGCGCGATGACCACCGCAGGTGCCGGCATCGTGTTCGTCTCGCACCGCTTGGATGAAGTCCGCGCGGTGGCGGACCGGATCACCGTGCTGCGGGACGGTCAGGCCGTGTGGACCGGGGCGGCTGGCGAGGTGGACCACGACCGACTGATCGAGTTGATGGTCGGGCGGCGGGTCGAATACGTACGGCTGCCGGGTACGCGGCAACCCGATGCGGCAGCCGTATTGGAGGTACGTGGACTGAGCCGGCCACCGCGCTTCCGTGACGTGTCCTTCAGCGTCCGGCGCGGCGAAATCGTGGCGCTCGCCGGTCTGGTGGGAGCGGGCCGGAGCGAGGTCGCCCGCTGCCTCGCGGGGGCCGATCGGTGGGATGCCGGTGAAGCACGGCTGGGAGGCGAACCGTATCGCCCGCGCAACCCACGCGAGGCGGTCGCCAGCCGGATCGTCTATCTGCCCGAAGACCGCAAGCGGGACGGACTCATCATGGGATTTCCCGTGCGCGCGAATATCACGCTCCCCGTACTGAAGCGGTTTGCGCGATGGGGACGGGTCGATGGCCGTGCCGAACGCACCGCGGCCCAGGCGTCGGCGGACGCGGTCCACCTGCGCCCGCCCGATACCGCCAGGACCACGGGGACGTTGTCGGGCGGCAATCAACAGAAGGTCGTGCTCGCCAAATGGCTCCTTGCCGACGCGGATGTGCTGATCTTCGACGAACCGACGCGCGGCGTCGACGTTGGCGCGAAGGTCGAACTCCATCAACAGATCCGCGCGCTGGCGGACGCCGGGAAGGCGGTGCTCATGATCTCGTCGGAGCTCCCGGAGGTCCTCGCCCTCGCCGATCGCATCATCGTGATGCGCGAGGGCCGGGTGACAGGCGAATTGCCGGGCGAGGGTGTCGCGGCGGAAGCGGTGATGGCGCTGGCGGTAGGCCCATGAGGACGTGGGTGTCACGCTACGGCGTAGGCATCGCGCTCGTTGCGCTCGTCCTCCTCGCCGCGATCGGTGTGCCGGGATTTTTCTCGCGGGACAACCTCACCACCGTCCTGCTGCACGTCTCCATCAATGCCATTCTCGCGCTGGGGATGACATTCGTGATCGTCACCGCGGGCATTGACCTGTCGGTCGGGTCGGTCCTCGCGTTGGCCGGCGTGCTGACCGCGGCCACCTTGACCAACGGATCGCTGCTCGGCGCCATCGGCGTCGCGGGGACCGTGGTCGTCGCGATGGCGATCGGTCTCGGCACGGGCGTCGCTGCCGGCATGGTCAACGGCGCGGTCATCGCGCGCTTCGGCGTCGCTCCGTTCATGGTCACGTTGGCGGCGATGACGATCGCCCGGGGGGCCGCACGGCTGTTCACCGGCGGCGTGCCGATCGGGTTCCCCGGCACCGGCGATCCGGCGTTCGACGCGAAGGTCGCCGCCCTCGACGCGCTCAACGTGCTCGGCGGAGGGCGGATCCCCGTCCCGGGGCTGCCGCGGGGATTCCCGGTCCCGGCGGTCATCATGTTGCTGCTGGCCGTCGCGGCGGTCTTCGTGCTCACCCGCACCCGGTTCGGGCGCTACGTCTACGCGGTGGGTGGCAACGAGGAGGCGGCACGCCTCGCCGGCGTTCCCGTCGGCGCCGTCAAGCTTGGGGTCTACGCCATCGCGGGCGGATGCGCGGGACTCGCGGGCGTGCTGCTGGTGGGCCAACTTCGTTCGGGTGGTCCCGACGCGGGCGCGCTGTATGAGTTGAACGCCATTGCGGCGGCCGTGATCGGCGGTGCGTCGTTGTTCGGTGGCGTCGGGACGGCGGCCGGCGCCTTGATCGGCGCCCTGATCATCGGTGTCCTGAACAACGCCTTGGATCTCCTCGGCGTGCAGTCGTTCTGGCAGGAAATCGTCAAAGGCACGATCATCCTCCTCGCGGTGTTATTCGATGTCTGGACTAAACGCGGTTCCGTTCGCACGCCGTAGCGTTTCACTCGCCATACTCCTCGTCGGATGCGCGAGCGGGACGGCGAGCGGCCAGGACCTCATGATCCGGCGCTGGCTGATCCGCGCGCCGATTCCAGCCGACCGCGGCGACGCGGGCGTCGTGAAGGACTACGCCGGCGGTGAGTCGGCGCTGTTACCGGACGTGGGCGCGGTCGTGGCGGGAGGGTCGTTCGTCGAGGTGGATGCCGACTCCGCCGGTCGCGTCGATCTGAACGCCATCGCCGGTCCGTCCGACTGGAGCGCGGCCTACGCGCACACTTACGTATTCGCGGCCACCGAACGCACCGTGCGGCTCGTGATGGACAGCGACGACGATCTGGTGGCGTGGGTCAATGGGCAGCGTGTGTGGCTTCACGTCGTACCACGCGGGATCGGGAGCGGGCGCGACACCGCGGCGGTGCGGTTCGCCGAAGGATGGAACAGCGTCCTGCTCAAGGTGATCAACCGGACGGGCGGGTTCGACCTGCTCGCCCGACTGGCGGATGCGCCGGGCGGCGGACAGGTGGCGGATCTGCGTCTCGCCACGGCGCGGCCGCGGGCGGTCACCGCGCACCATTACCCGGCGGCAAGCGTCGCCGTGGGTCCGCTGCGCGTCTCCGGCCGCCTGCAATGGCGGAACGACCAGCTCGGAGCCACCGCCACCATCCCGGTCACCGCATGGGGCCCTGATTCGTTGCACGACGTGTCGATCACCCTCGAGCAGAAGGGCGAGCGAGTGCTCGACCGAACCTTCCCCACGCTGCGACCGGGTGATCCGACTGGCGTCGAGCTCGCCACCACGTTCGCCGTGCTACAACGCGCGGCGGTGGGCGACGCGCCGGTGACCGCGGTCATGCGCTGGGTGGGCGGTTCCGCCCGCGTGGTGGTGGCGGTGGATCCGGAGCCGTTGCTCCGTCTGTACGGCGGTGAAGTGGATCTGCCCGATCTCACCACCGATTCGGCGGCCGGACGCGTGACACGGTTTGCCGGCACGGTCGTCGTGCCCACCGCCTTCGGCGGCCTTTCGCTCGACCTGAACGCCGTTGGCCTTGGGCGTGCCGCCTCCTATCGGGTGGCCGGACGGCCGGTCGAGTGGCGCGACGGGGTGGTGACGCTGTGCGCGCCGTGCCGCGCCGGCGAGTCCATCGCCATTACGGTCACGCCCGATGCCGAGCGGCCGGTGTGGATGCCGCCGTTCGCGCGCATACGAGAAGCCGGGTTCGCGGAGTTTGCCGACGGCTATCGCTATGCGCGGGCGCTGGCAAGCCGGTTGCCCGCCATCGAGCCGCCCGAGGGCGACGAGTGGCTCGCCGCGGTCGGAACGCCGCGACTGGCCGAACTGCGCACCCGGTATGAGGAAGCGTTCGCACCGGTCGCCGCCGAACTGCGGCGCGACACCCTGTTCCTGGTCGGCAACTCGCATATCGACGCCGCGTGGCTGTGGCGATGGCGCGAGACCATCGACGTCGTGCGGAACACCTGGCGCACGTCGCTCAAACTCGCTGAGTTGTTCCCCGGATACATCTTCGCCGGCAGCGCGGCGGCGTACTACGATGCCATGGACCGTGTGGAGCCGACGCTCGCCGACACGCTGGTGGCCTCCGCGCGGGCCGGCACGTGGGCGCCGGTCGGCGGCTGGTGGGTCGAGGCGGACATGAACCTGCCATCGGGCGAATCGCTGGTCAGGCAGGGCCTGTACGGCCAGCGCTACTTCCAGCGTCGTTTCGGCCGCCGATCCCGGGTCGCCTGGACCCCCGACACGTTCGGCTACCCGTGGACCGTGCCCCAGGTGCTGCGCCAGAGCGGATTCGACTATTTCGTGACGCAGAAGATCAGGTGGAACGACTCGACCGACTTCCCGCACAATGCGTTCGTCTGGGAAGGCCTCGATGGATCGCGCATCTTCACGTACAACCCGTACGGTTACACGCATGACCTGGACCCGGCGTCGCTCGTGCGCGAGCGCCTCGAGGACCGCGAGCGCACCGGCGGACACAACCAGATCGTGTTATATGGCGTCGGTGACCACGGTGGCGGACCGACCATCGCCATGTTGCGGCGCGCCGAGCATTTGCGGCGCGTGCCGGCCTTTCCCGTCATGACCTACGCCGATCCGCCGACCGCTCTCGATCGTGTCTCACGCGAACCGCCGGCGGCCGGGTTCGCCCTGTGGCGCGACGAACTGTATCTCGAGTTCCATCGCGGCACCTACACCAGTCAAGCCGCCATGAAGCAGCGCAACCGGCGGAGCGAGGCGATGCTCCAGACCGCGGAGGCGCTCGCCGTGCTCGATACGGCCGCGTATCCGCGCCGCCGGCTCGAAGCGGCATGGCGCGCTGTGTTGTTCAACCAGTTCCACGACATCCTCCCGGGGTCCGGGATCGATTCGGTCTACCTCGACGCCAACGCGACCTACGACACCGCATGGGCGCGAATCGACTCCGTGACGCACGCGGCCTTCGCGGGACTGCGCCGACAGCTCGACACGCGCGGCCCGAATCGCGCCGTCGTCGTGTTCAACCCACTCGGCTGGCCGCGAGACGGGATCGTACCGGTCGTCGATGCGGGCGCCGATACCGTCTGGTTGCCGGTGCGCGACGTTCCAGCCCTCGGTGCCGTGGTCGTGCCGATGTCGGGACGACCGGCCGATGCGGGCGCGGACCTGCCGGCGCCCCGGGCCGGCCCGACGTGGATCGAGAACGCGTATCTGCGGGTCGAGATCGATACGGGCACGGGCAGCGTGACGCGGCTGTACGACAAAGCACGGCGGCGGGAGGCACTGGCGAGCGACGGCTACGCCAATCGCCTGCAGGTGCTGGACGACCGACCGCAGCAATGGGACGCATGGAATGTGATGCCGCATCCGGAGACGTGGGACGTGGACGCCGTGCAGGCGACCTCGTCGGACGCGACGGCGCGGGAAGCACGATTCCATGTCGACCGGAGCTGGGGTGCGTCGCGATTCCGTCAAACCCTGGTCCTTGGTCGCGCGGCCCGGCACCTCGACGTGTTGAACGAGGTGTCGTGGCACGAACGGCGCAAGCTGCTGAAGGTCGCGTTTGCCTTTGCCCCGCAACCCGACTCGGCGACGTTTGAGATCCCCTACGGGGCCATCGGCCGGTCCGGCAGACCACGGACGCCACTCGAGGACGCGAAGTTCGAGGTGCCCGGACAACGCTGGGCTGACGTGTCGAGTGGTGAGTACGGGGTCAGCATCCTCAACGACGCGAAGTACGGCTGGGATTACCGGGAGGGCGTGCTGCGCCTGTCGCTGCTCAAGGCACCCATCTGGCCGGACTCGACCGCCGACCGCGGCCACCATCGGTTCCGTTTCGCCATCTACCCGCACATCGGCGATTGGCGCACCGGCGAAACCGCTCGTCGGGGCGCCGAGTACAACGTGCCCATGCTGGCGGCGGTCGAACCCGCGCATGGCGGCCGGCTCGGACCGCGGACGTCGCTCGCGACCGCTGCGCCGACAAACGTCGAGATCGCCTGGATCAAGCGGGCGGAAGACTCCGGTGATCTCGTGTTGCGGCTCGTGGAACGTCACGGCCTCGCGACGACCGCACAGCTCACCCTGGGCTGCCCCGTGCTGGTCGCGCGGCGCGCGAACCTGCTCGAAGATCCCGATCAACCACTGCACGCAAGCGAGGACCGTGTTACGATCCACGTACACGGCTACGAGATTGCCACGATCCTGGTGCGCTGCGGCACCTGATTATCCCGCTCAACCGAGAGGACCCGTGCCATATCCCGGTCGCGCCCCCAGGGGGCTTTCCCTTCTCGCCCTGATCGCCGTCGCCTGTGCAGGGCCCAGTCGGGAGCGCCCGCAGATCGGCGTCACCTTGCTCACCGAGGCGCACGTCTTCTATCAGGACTTGAAACGAGGCATGCTCGAGGCGGCCGACGGTCTCGGCGTGGATCTGCACGTCGTGGCGGGCGAGTGGGACCTGGCGCGGCAGACCGCACAGGTTCAGACCTTCATCACGCGGCGGATGGACGCCATCGTGATCGCGCCGGTCAACTCGAGCGGGATCGTCAGTGCCGTGGCCGAGGCGGCGGGCGCGGGGATCCCCGTCTTCACCGCCGATATCGCGGCCGATGCCGGCGGGGTGGTGGCGCACATCGCGAGTGATAACGCGCAGGGTGGTCGGCTGCTGGGCGAGTACGTGGCGCAGCGACTCGGCGGTCGGGGCCGGGTCGCGATTCTCGATCAGCCGACGGTGAGCAGCGTGCAGCACCGGGTGGCCGGATTCCGTGAGGCGCTCGCCGCCTATCCCGGCATCCAGATCGTCGCCGCGCCAGCCGTGGAGCGCGGGTTGCGTGACGTGGCCAAGCAGAAGACCGACAATCTGCTGGCCGGCGGTCGCCGGATCGACGCCATCTTCGGAAGTAACGACGACTGCGCACTCGGAGCACTCGCGTCCGTCCAGGCGGCCGGCCGGCGCGACATTGTCATCGTGGGCTACGATGCGACGCCGGAGGCGCGCACGGCGATCGCCGAGGGCACCGCCCTCGCGGCCGACGCGGTGCAAGATCCGGTCGCGATCGGGCGCCGCGCGATCCAGACCGTCGTGTCGCACCTGCGCGGCGAGTCGGTCGCCGCCCGCGTCGCGGTCCCGGTGAGCATCGTGACGCGGGACTCCTTGGCGATTCGGCCCTAGCGACCCTGCACGGACCATGACCTTCCAGGGGTTGTCGCTCACCGACCTCGAGGCCGCCCAGGCGCGCATCGGCACGCGGGTCCACCGCACGCCGCTCCTGAGCAGCACGCTCATCGGGGCGCGGATCGGTGCGGGACTGTGGCTCAAGTGCGAGAGCTTGCAACGAACCGGATCGTTCAAGCCTCGTGGTGTGCTCAACAAGTTGAGCCAACTCGACCCGGGCGCGCGGAATGCCGGAGTCGTCACGGTGTCGGCCGGTAACCACGCCCAGGCGCTCGCCTGGGCGGCGCGCGAGGTCGGGGTGCCGGCGGTGGTCGTCATGCCGGCGAAGGCGTCGCCCGCCAAGATCGAGGCGAGCAGGAGCTATGGCGGCGAGGTCATCCTGCACGGGACCGCGCTCGAGGCATTCGCGAAGGCACGCGAGTTGGCAACCGAACGCGGCCTGGCGTTCATTCACCCGTTCGACGACGCGCAGATCGTCGCAGGCGCCGCCAGCGTCGGCCTGGAGATACTCGACCAGCTCGCTTCGGTCACGACGGTCGTGGTCCCCGTTGGGGGCGGCGGGCTCATCTCGGGCATCGCCGCGGCGATCAAGCAATCGAATCCCGCCATTCGAGTATTCGGAGTCGAGCCGGAAGGGTGCGCCGCGATGCGGGCGAGCCTCGATGCGGGGCACGCCGTGCGGCTCGACGCCGTGCAGTCCGTCGCCGATGGGCTGGCCGCCCCCATGGCCGGCGAGCTGAACTTCGCGATCGTCCGGGAATGGGTGGACGAGGTCGTCCTGGTCTCTGATGTGGAGATCGTCGACGCGATGGAGCCTATCGCGTCGCGCGCGCGTTTGGTGGTCGAACCGTCGGGTGCCGCCGGCGTGGCAGCGCTCCTGGCGGGACGCATTCCGCTTGGGGCGGACGATACGGTCGTCGCGGTGTTGAGCGGCGGGAATGTCGGCATGGAGGACTTCGCCGCCTTGATCACCCGCGACGCGTGACCCGCGTGGGTTCCTAGCCCCGGGTGTTCCGGGCGCTGTTCCGCCTGGCGGTCCCCGTCGTGATCGTGCAGGTCGGGATGATGACGATGGGCGTGGTCGATACGCTCATGGTCGGCCATGTGTCGCCACGAGACCTCGCGGCGGTCGCGTTGGGCAATCTCTACTTCTATACCATCTCGATCTTCGGTGTCGGCCTATTGATGGCGCTCGACCCCGTGGTCGCGCAGGGTGTTGGGGCCGGTGATCGTGATGTCATTGCGGGCAGCATGCAACGCGGTCTGCTCATCGCGGTTGCGCTGGCCGTGCTCAGCGGGCTGTTACTGATTCCGGCGACGCCGGTGCTCACCCTGTTTCGCCAGCAGCCCGAGGTCATCCCGGTCGCGAGTCAATATGCGCGGGTCCTGATCCCGGGTATGCTGCCGTTCTTCGCTTTCATCGTCATCCGCCAGAGCCTCCAGGCGATGGGACGGGTCGCACCGATCGTGGTCGCGACGATCGTCGCCAATCTGGCCAATGCGGCGCTCAACTGGGTCCTCGTGTTCGGGAAGCTGGGATTCCCCGTGATGGGCGCCGTCGGCAGCGGATGGGCGACGAGCCTCAGTCGCTGGCTCATGGCCGGGATTCTCCTGGGCCTGTCGTGGACCAGCCTGCATGCGTTCCTGCGACCGTTCCGCGCAGAGGCGCGAGCAGTGCGGCCGATGATGCGGCTCATCCAACTCGGCGCACCGATCGGCGTCCAGCATCAACTGGAGTTCGGCGCGTTCGCGGTCGTGGCCATTCTCATGGGAACCCTGGGCACTACCGAGATGGCCGCCCACCAGGTCGCGCTGAGCCTCGCGTCGCTGACGTTCATGGTCCCCTTGGGCATTTCGGCGGCGGCGGCGGTGCTGGTGGGTCAAGCCGTCGGGAGGAACAGCGCGAGCGACGCCCGGTTGGCCGGGCGCGCGGCGCTGGTGACGGGCGTGCTGTTCATGGCCGGCAGCGCCCTCGTCATGCTGCTTTTCCCCGGGGCGATCTCCCAGCTCTACACTGACGATTTCCCCGTGGCGCACCTGGCGGCCGCGCTCATTCCGATCGCGGGGGTCTTTCAGATCTTCGACGGGATTCAGGTCGTGGCGGCGGGGGTGCTGCGCGGCGTGGGCGACACACGGGCGCCGATGATCGTGGGGCTCGTCGGGTTCTGGATGATCGGCCTGCCGGTGAGCGTCGTCCTCGGCTTTCACACCGACGCCGGCCCGCTGGGACTCTGGTGGGGTCTCGTGGCGGGACTCGCGGCGGTCGCCGCGTTCCTGCTGGTGCGGGTGCGCAGCCGCCTCGCGAACGATATCGCACGGCTCCGCCTCGACTGAGCGCCTCGTGCTCGCGCCAACACCCCTCCCCCGTGGTCCCGCGCTCGCGTATCTTGCGGCGGCTACCATGACATCGCACGTGCCATGACGGCTCCGACGGACAAGTTCCGTCCCCCCATCCGGCGTGCGGCCGAGTCGGGCTGGCTCAAGTTCGTGGCGGTCGTGGTCCTGTTGTTCGTGTTCCTGGTTGGCGTGAAGGGCCTGGGCGACGGGTTCAAGCTGCTGGGCGGCGAGGTGTTGGCGTCGTTCTTTTCGGCGACGCGGAACCCGTTCGTCGCCCTGATGGTCGGCATTCTCGCGACCACGTTGGTGCAAAGTTCCTCGGTCTCGACGTCGATGATCGTGGGGCTGGTCGCGGCACCGATGGACCCGCTACCGATCGCCAACGCCATTCCGATGATCATGGGAGCCAACATCGGGACGACGGTCACGAATACCATCGTCTCGCTCGGTCACGTGGGACGCCGCGACGAGTTCAATCGGGCGTTTGCGGTCGCGACCTGCCATGACTTCTTCAATTTCCTGACCGTCATGGTCCTGTTGCCGCTCGAACTGGCAACCGGTTACCTCCGGCGCAGCGCCACCGCGCTGGCATCGCTGGTCGGCGACCGGACGTACGGCGTCGAATTCGAGAGCCCCCTGAAGCACGCGCTCAGTCTCGGCATTGCACCAGTCAAGCGGCTGGCGGACCTGCTGTTTGGGGACGGGCGTGGCGCGGCCATCGTGGTGATTCTCGCGTCCGCGGTCCTCATTTACGCGGCGCTCATGTTGATCGTGTGGGTGATGCGCACGGCCATGGCCTCACGGGTGGAGTCGTTCATCACACGGGCGCTCGGCCGGAGCATCGTATTGTCTATGATCATCGGGATCGTCGCGACGGTGATGGTCCAGTCGAGTTCGATCACCACGTCGCTGCTGGTTCCGCTGGCCGGCGCCGGGCTGATTACCCTCAATCAGGCGTTTCCGATCACGGTTGGTGCCAACATCGGCACGACGGTCACGGCATTGCTGGCGTGGCTTGCCACCAGCGGCCCGCACGCGCGCGATGGCTTGATCATCGCGCTCGTGCATTTGCTGTTCAACCTGTCAGGGACCATACTGGTTCTCCCGGTCCCGGCGATCCGGCGCATTCCGCTCACGGCCGCCCGGTGGCTCGCCGACACGGCCACGCGATCACGACGATGGGCGCTCATCTACGTGATCGGGTTGTTCTACCTTCTGCCCGCCGCTCTCGCGCTGGGCAACCGGCTCTTTCGGTAGCCGCGGAGGCCCAATGCTTCGCGAGTTCCTCAGCATCTTTCGATCGTCCGATCCGCTCAACGCGATGGGCGAGAACTTCGCCACCATGCTCGGCCTCACCTGTGAAATGGTGCTGGCTGCCGGCGATATCTTCGTTGCCGGAGAAGCGAGCGACGAAGCCCGCGACCGGATCTATCGCCAGGACATCAAGGTCAACAAGCTCGAGCGGACCATTCGCAAGCAGGTGATCGCCCGTTTGTCACTCCATCAACACAGCGGCGACCTGCCGTATTGTCTCTTCCTCTTGAGCCTCGTGAAGGATGTCGAGCGCCTCGGCGACTATGCCAAGAACCTGACGGAGGTCGTGAGTTTCCGGCCGGGAACGCTTCCTGAGGACGACATGGTACGCGAAATCCACGCCATTCGGAACACGATCGACTCGACTTTTCGCGAAGCATCTCACGTGGTCGGAACCGCCGATCGCGCGCGCGCGCTCGAACTCATCCAACAGGGGCGGACGCTGGCCAAGCAGTGCGACACCCTCATTGCCCGCATTGCGGCGAGCGACTATGACGCGCGGACGGCGGTCGCGGCGGCACTCGGGACGCGGTATTACAAGCGCATCGGCGGTCACCTGCTCAACGTGCTGTCGAGCGTCGTCATGCCGCTGCACAAGCTCGATTATTTCGATGAAGACGAAGTGAAGAACGACGAATGACCGCGATCCGGGTCGTGACCGCCACGCGGCCGTATGCGGCCGGTTGGCTCGTACTCAGCGCCGTGAGTTGTTCGACAGCGGGACCGGACACGAGCGCCGGCGTGTCGTGGCAACTGGCGGAGCACCGCGCCGCGGTGCTCAGCGCCCTGCGCTACGACCTTGCCTTCACGATCCCGCCCACGCTCGACTCGCCGGTAACCGGGACAGTAACGGTCCGGTTCGTCCTGGCCGACGCGTCCGACCCCGTCGTGCTCGACTTCGTGCAGCCCGACGTCCATGTCCGGTCGGTCACCATCGGCGACCACCCGGTGTCCTACGAAGCGCGCAACGACCATGTCGTGGTGGCGGCGGAGCACTTTACCCGTGGCGAAAACGCGCTGACGGTCGATTTCGTCGCGACCGAGACCTCACTCAATCGCAATCCCGACTTCCTCTACACCCTGTTCGTGCCCGATCGCGCACGGTTCACGTTCCCGCTGTTCGACCAACCCAACCTCAAGGGGCAGTACACGCTCACCTTGAGTCTCCCGGAAGGGTGGAGGGCGGTCTCGAACACCGCCGAAACCGTGAGAGAGTCGACCGCGAGCGGTGTGCGAATCACGTTCGGCCGGACCGCGCCGATCAGTTCCTATCTGTTTTCGTTTGCGGCCGGCGCGTTCCGGGTTGACGTCGCCGAGCGCAGCGGGCGGGCGATGCGGATGTACCATCGCGAGACCGATGACGACCTCCTGGCCCGGAACCGGGACGCGATCTTCGACCTGCATGCGGCCGCGCTCGACTGGCTCGAGGACTACACGGCGCGGCCGTTCCCGTTCGACAAGTTCGATTTCGTCCTGATTCCGTCGTTTCAATACGGTGGAATGGAACACCCGGGGGCGATCCTGTACCGCGCGGGCGGCCTGCTGCTCGAGGCGTCGGCGACGCAGAACCAGCTGCTCGGCCGCGCCCGGGTCATCGCGCACGAGACGGCACATATGTGGTTTGGCGACCTGGTCACGATGAACTGGTTCGACGACGTCTGGACCAAGGAGGTCTTCGCCAACTTCATGGCGGCCAAGATCGTCGATCCGACGTTCCCCGATCTCGATCACGAACTCCAGTTCGTGCTCTCGCACTACCCGGCCGCGTACGAGGTCGACCGCACGGCCGGAACGAATGCCATCCGGCAGCCGCTGGAGAATCTGCAGGATGCGGGGAGCCTCTATGGCGCCATCATCTATCAGAAGGCGCCGATCGTCATGCGCCAGCTGGAGGCGCGCGTCGGCGAGGAGGCGTTTCGCGACGGCTTGCGTGAGTACCTCGCTACCTACGCTTTCGACAACGCCACGTGGCCGGATCTGATCGACATCCTCGATCGCCGGGTGCCGGAGGACCTGACTCGCTGGAGCACGGTGTGGGTCGAGGAGGCGGGACGGCCTCGCCTCAGCACGCACCTCGACGTCGCGGACGGACGGATCGTGGGACTGCGGATTGCCCAGGCCGATCCGACGGGAACGCGCAGGTGGCCGCAACGCCTGCTCGTGCGCCTCGGATATCCGGACACGGCGCGGAGCTTCCGCATTGACCTCGATGGTGACGCGGTCGATGTGGGCGAAGCGGTCGGTCTTCCCACCCCCTTGTTCGTACTCGCCAACGGTGATGGGACGGGATACGGCCAGTTCATCCTGGATGCTTTGAGCCTCGCCTATCTCGACCGGCACCTCCCCGACATCGATGACCCGCTGGTCCGGGGAGTTGGATGGCTCACGATGTGGGACGCACTCCTGGCGGGCGACACCGATCCGGCTGCGTTCCTGGCGCTCGTACAACGGGCGCTGGCCGCCGAGGACGAGGAGGCAAACATCCAGCGGATTCTGAGCTATGCGCGCGAGACCTACTGGCGCCATCTGACACCGGAGGATCGAACCAACCTCGCGCCACACCTGGAGGCACAGCTGTGGCGCTTGCTGCTCGCGGCGCGCACCCGTTCCCTGCGCGCGGCGTATTTCGGCACGCTCAGCTCGACCGCGATCACCGAGGATGCCGTCGGGCGTTTGCGTCGAATCTGGGAGGGTAATGAGCGCGTTCCCGGCCTGCCATTATCGGAGCGCGACCTCAGCGAGCTGGCCTTGCAACTCGCGGTACGCGGACCATCGGACGCCGAGGAACTCCTCGACCGACAATTCGCGCGCATCGACAATCCCGATCGGGCGCGGCGGTTTGCGTTCATCCAACCGGCATTGTCGCTCGATCCCGCGGTGCGGGACGCGTTCTTTCAGAGCCTGACGGACCCCGCCAACCGAGCGCACGAGCCCTGGGTGCTGTCGGCGGTGTCGTTGCTGAACCACCCGCTGCGCGCCTCGACGAGCGTGCAGCATATCCGGCCGTCGCTCGACCTCCTGGAAGAGATCCAGCGCACCGGCGACATTTTCTTCCCGCTCGGCTGGCTCAATGCCACGCTGGGGGGACACAGCTCGATGGCCGCCGCCGACATCGTGCGCCGGTTCCTGGAGGATCGGCCCGACCTCCCAGCTCGTCTCCGAGGCAAGCTCCTGCAGGCCGCCGACGGCCTGTTCCTGAGTGCGGCGCTGCGCCAACGTGAGGCCCTCCCCCCTGGCACCGCCAAACAATAGCTTTCGGTCACGACCGTGGCGGGACCATTAGCCGCGCGGACCACGAGCGGCGATGACCCGACGCGGGCGCGAGCAAGCAGGTGGAACGACCGTGGCGGGACCATCAGCCGCTCGGACTACGAGCGGCGATGACCCACGCAGGGGCGAGCAAGCCGTTGGGATGACCGTGGCGGGACCATCAGCCGCGCGGACTACGAGCGGCGATGACCCACGCAGGGCGTTGGAATGACCGTGGCGGGACCATCCGCCGCTCGGACCACGAGCGGCGATGACCCGACGCGGGCGCGAGCAACAGACCGTGCCGGTGGCCCACGGCCACCGGCACGGTCTGGCAGCGAGCGACCGTGGCGGAACTGGCAGACGCGCAGGATTTAGGATCCTGTGGGGAAACCTGTGAGGGTTCGAGTCCCTCCGGTCGCATCGTGTCCCTGTTTCGAGGCGCTTCTCGTGGAGTCGCACCGCTCATGATCGCTCGACGCCCTGCCGCCTTCCCCTTGCACCCGACCTTCCTCGCCGGGTGCCTCCTGCTGTTGGCCAGTTGTGGCGAGGACCCAGCGGGGCCGGGGTATCCTGTCCTCACGATCACCCTCACGCCGGCGGCGTTGTCGCTCTCGATCGGATCCAGCGACCAGCTCGTGATCGGCTTCGAAACCGATACGGCCGGGTTGGGGGTCGACACGATCGCGGTGCGGTGGTCGAGCAGCGATGAAACGATCGCGACGGTCACATCGGCGGGACTCGTCACGGCTGTCGGCCTGGGGGATGCGACGATCTCGGTCGAGATCGGCGGCTCGACGGGCAGCGCGCTGATCCAGACCGGTTTGGCATTCACCAGCTTGAGTGCCGGTCAGGCCCATACGTGCGGCCTGGTAGTCGGGGGCGAGGTGTTCTGCTGGGGGGATAACGGGCGCGGACAGCTCGGTGACGGGACGAAGCGTGCTTCCACCTCTCCGGTCAGAGTCGGGCTGGCGGGTCGGTACCTCGCGGTGACCGCCGGGCTGGACCACACCTGCGGGCTGGCGGAGAACGGATCCGTGTTCTGTTGGGGGGCAGGCGGGGTCGGGCAACGTGGCGACGGCACGGCCGACGACGCGTCCCTGCCGACGCCGATTGCGTCGGACCTCGTCTTCACCTACCTGAGCGCGGGCGACAACCATACCTGTGGTATCACGGCTGACGAGTCACTGCGCTGTTGGGGCTCGAACGGATTTGGGCAACTGGGCGACAACAGCCTGACGAATCGGCTGGCGCCGACGGCGGCGCTTGCCACCGACGGGTTCCGGGCAGTCGACGCCGGCCGAGACCATAGCTGTGCCGTGGGCGTGAGCGGGACGGGATATTGCTGGGGCCGCAATGACGACGCGCAGCTTGGTTCGGGCACGCCGTCCGGACCGGTGCGAGTCCCCACCGCGGTTGGGCCGCTCATCACGTTCCGAATCCTGCTGGCCGCAGCGGGACCGTTCACCTGCGGCATCTCGCTCAATCGATGGGCGTATTGTTGGGGCCGCGGTGATGATGGACAACTGGGCACGGGCACGACCCAAGAAGCAAACGGGGTCACTCTCGATCAGACGATTCCGTTCGCGTCGCTCGATCTCGGCACCTTCCACGCCTGCGGCACCACGGTCGAGTTTCGGACGTACTGCTGGGGGACGTCGCGACTCGGCATCCTGGGCGTGAGGAGTGCCGCCATCCCGCTCGAGATTCCGATCGCCCTGTCACGGATCACAACCGGAGCCTTTCACACATGCGGTATCGGCCGCGACGACCGGCGCGCGTTCTGCTGGGGCGGGAATGACCATGGCCAACTCGGCAGCGGCTCGGCTGCACCGAGCGACGTCCCGCAACTCGTGGCCCTGCAGATCCAGACGCCCTGACGCGGGCTCACTCCCCTGCCTCCTCCGGGCCCCGCCCGTTAGCTTACAGATTCGACATCTGACGATCGAACGAGGCATGACGACCGATATCCTGATCACGAAGGCGGGTGAGGAACCGGGTGCGGCCAGCTTCAAGGTGGAAGTGACCGCCGCGCGCGTCCAGCGGGCGGAACACCAGGCCACCAAGTCCGTCGCCCAGCGGGTGCGCCTGCCTGGCTTTCGGAAGGGCAAGGCCCCGCTGGCGGTCGTGCGCAAGCGATACCACGACGCGATCCGGGAGCAGGTATTGCGAGAGGTGATTGGCGAAGGCTGGAAGGCGACGCTGGCGCAAGAGGCGCTCGAGCCGATCGCCGATCCGCACGTGCACGGCGTGCGCTTCGAAGCCGGTGCGCCACTCACCTTCGAACTGCGCGTCGAGCTCAAGCCGGCCCTTCAGCTCGATCGCCTCGGTGGGTTCACGCTGGAACGGCGGGTGGCCCCGGTGACCGATGAAATGGTGGAGACGCAACTCGCCGACCTGCGCAACGAAAGGGCGAACTGGATTCCCGTCGAGGCTGGGCGGCCGCAGTCGGGCGAGATGGTGAGCGTGACATTGACCACGTTGACCGGCGACGACGAGGGTGACCCCCGACAGTATCAGATCGTGCTCGGCGAAGGACAGGCCATTCCGGACGTCGAGGACGCCATCATGACGCTGGACGTCGGGGCCACGACCGAGGCATCGGTGCGGTTTCCGGAGGACTTCCCCGACGAGACCAAGCGAGGCCAAAGCCGGACGGTCCAGCTTACCCTGCATGAAGTCAAACGGTTGGATCTGCCGATTCTCGATGACGCATTCGCGCGGGAGATCGGAGATTTCGATACCGTCGACGCGCTGCGGGGCGCGGTGCGGAAGGACCTCGAGCTCGAAGCCCGGCGCGAAGCCGACGGAGCGGTGCGGCACCAACTGATCGACCTGATCGTGGCGGCAAACGCGGTGCCGACCCCGCGACCGCTCGTCGAGCGGCTGATGGACGCGTACCGGCGGGCCTACCGCATTCCGGACGAAGAAGTAGAACGGTTTCTGACCGAGTTTCGGCCTATCGCGGAAGCGCAGGTCAGACGGGACTTGATCGTGGATCGCGTGGCCGCCAGCGAGCAGCTGGCCGCCACCGAAGAAGAGATCGATCAACGGGTCGCCGACATCGCGCGGCGCCGCAACGCGGAGCCCGGTGAGGTGTACGCCCAGCTTCAAAAGGCCAAGCGCCTGCGAGAGATCGAGCAGGCGATCACCGAGGACAAGGTGTACGACCACCTGTTCGCACTATCCACCGTGACCGACAGCTGAGACCATGCCGACGATCTACCCCCCGTACATCATCGAACGCTCCAGCCGCGGCGAGCGTACCTACGATATCTTCTCGCGCCTGCTGATGGATCGGATCGTGTTCATGGGCGCCCCGATCAACGACGACGTCGCCAACATCGTCATCGCCCAGTTGTTGTTCCTGCAGGCCGACAACCCGGAGCGCGACATCTACCTGTACATCAACTCCCCGGGTGGGATCGTCTCGGCGGGCATGGCCATCTACGACACGATGCAGTTTCTCACGGCGCCGGTGAACACGATCTGTATGGGGATGGCAGCCTCGATGGGGTCGTTTCTGCTCGCGGCCGGCACCAGGGGCAAGCGGTCGGCCCTGCCCCACGCGCGGATCATGTTGCATCAGCCGTCTGGCGGCGCCACGGGGACGGCGGCGGATATCGAGATCCAGGCCCGCGAGATCCTCTACCTGCGGGGGAAACTCAACGAGCTGTATAGCCACCACACCGGCCAACCCGTCGAGAAGATCGAGTCCGATATCGACCGAGACCGGTTCATGTCGGCCGAGGAGGCGGTGCAGTACGGGATCATCGACAAAGTCATTCAACAGAAGGCAGAGATCGACGGCAAGAAACCAACGGCTTGACGCCCGACCGGCTCGGAACCCATCTTAGCGGGAACCGGCCCAGGATTGACGATGGCAAACGACAAGCACCTGCGTTGCTCATTCTGTGGAAAGTCCAAAGACTCCGTCCGGAAGTTCATCTCCGGGCCGTCGGTCTATATCTGCAATGAGTGCATCACGCTGTGCAACGAGATCCTCGCGGAAGACGAAGAACGGGAGGTCGCCGAGGCGATCACCCAGGTCCCGACGCCCGCCGAGATCAAGGACGTGCTCGACCAATACGTCATCGGTCAGGATCGGGCCAAACGCACCCTCGCCGTCGCCGTCTACAGCCACTACAAGCGGATCAACTCCCACTCTCTGCGCGACGACGACGTCGAGCTCGAAAAGTCGAATATCCTGCTGCTCGGCACGACGGGCGTGGGCAAGACGCTCCTGGCGCAGACGCTGGCCCGCATCCTCGACGTCCCGTTCACGATTGCCGACGCGACGACGCTGACCGAAGCCGGCTACGTCGGCGAGGATGTCGAGAACATCCTCGTGCGCCTGTTGCAGGCCGGCGACTTCAATGTGACCGAATGCGAGCACGGCATCGTCTATATCGACGAAATCGACAAGGTCGCGCGCAAGAGTGAAAACCCCAGTATCACCCGCGACGTATCGGGCGAGGGTGTCCAGCAGGCGTTGCTGAAGATCCTCGAGGGCACCGTCGCCTCGGTGCCGCCTCAGGGCGGTCGCAAACACCCGCAGCAGGAATACATCCAGATCAACACGAAAGACATCCTGTTCATCTGTGGGGGCGCGTTCGACGGACTCGATAAGATCATCGAGGCACGAACCGGCCGTCGTCAGATAGGGTTCTCGAAGGAAGAACTCGAGCTGGGCAAGGCGGAGCAACTCGAGCGCAACCCGTACATGGACGTCGAGCCCGACGATCTGCTGCGGTACGGGTTGATTCCGGAGCTGGTTGGGCGCCTGCCCGTGATGGTCGCGCTCGATTCGCTCGACGAAACAGCGCTGGTCCGGATTCTGCTCGAACCCAAGAACGCGCTCACCAAACAGTATCACAAACTGTTCGACCTCGAGAACGTCGGTCTCACCTTCGACCCCGAGGCGTTGCAGGCCGTGGCGCATCGCGCCATTAAACGCGGGACGGGTGCGCGGGGCTTGCGGGCCATTCTCGAGGACATGATGACCGACATCATGTTCGACCTGCCTACCCGCACCGACGTGCGCGAGGTCGTCATCACGAAGGAATCAGTGACCGAAGGTCGACCGCCCTTGATCGTGGCCGAGCCGGCGCGCAAGAAGGAAGCCTGACCGGCGTCACGTTCATCGGGAGCTTCCCCGCCGCCGGTTTCCAGGTCACGCCCGGCCTGCCGGAAATCGCCTTTGTCGGGCGGTCCAACGTCGGAAAATCCTCGCTGCTGAACGCGCTGATCGGGCGCAAAGCGATGGCTCGTACCAGCGAGACTCCGGGGAAGACCCAAGCCTGTAACGTCTACGCCGTGGCGAACGCCCTCTACCTCGTCGATCTCCCGGGATACGGCTACGCCCGCGCATCCAAACGCGCGCGCGCCGCCTTCCAGGCGCTGCTGCGCGACTACGTCGAACAACGGGCGACCCTGGTTGGCGTGGTGTGGCTCCTCGACATGCGACGCGAACCATCACCTGACGATCTGGCGATGGGCATGATGCTGAGCCGCCGCGGAGTGCCGGTGCTGGCGGCGCTCACCAAGGCGGACAAGATCGCGCGCGGCACGCGACCGGCACGCGCGAGCGCGATCGCCGGGGCGGTCGGGATCGATGACGACCAGGTCGTCATCACGAGCACCACGCGACGTGAGGGCATCGCCGCGCTGCGGGATGCGGTGCAAACGATCGCGTGTGGCGGCGGCGAGCCGGAGCGTGTCCGGCTGTGGTGACGTGGCGACCGCTGATGGTCCTCGTCGCGGCGGCGGCCGGGGCGCGCGCGCCGGCCGCGGCCCAGGACTCGGCGGCGACGGCGGCCCGCGACGTTCCGCCGGCCGGGTACGGCACGTTGCGGCAAGACGATATCGCGTTGCGACTCGAAACGGTTGATCTGCAAATCCGCGCGCTGCCGCTCGACGAACGCGTGATTCGTCTGTTGTCACCCGACACGTACGCGACGCTGCATGGGCTCACGGTCCTGAAACGCCAGGCCATCGCGGAGCTGGTGGACGCGTTCGGGCTCACCGACCCCGCGTTGTTTGTCGTGACGTTCTTTGGGCTGCGGGAGCGCGCGCGATACATCCCCGAGGACTTCACGATCACGAGCCGCGGGCGGTTCTTCCGCCCCATCGGCATCATCCCGCTCTCGCCGCGGTGGAGTGAGCAGCAACTGGGCCAACGCGAAACCGCATTGGCGGTCTACGTCTTCGAAGCGGGAATCGAAGTGTTGGAGCCGTTCATCGCGACCTACGGTGGCGTGGACGCGTCCGGGTGGGAACGCAATCTCCGGACCCTCGACGAGGAACGGGCGGCCGTCCTGTCCCGAGCCGCCGCCCGGCGAAACTAGACCGGGCGCCCCCGCTTCCCTTATCCTTCCCGTGTTCGCGCCGCCCACCGAACCTCGCTCCGGGAGTTGAGCGGATGCCTCTCCGACCCCTTCACAAGCTGGAACTGCCCGACGCCGCCACGCGGGTGTACGACGGGTGGCTCGGGGAGATCGATGCACGGCTCGCGGATCCGTCGTGCGACCGTAACCGCCTCTGCCGGGACGTGTTGTTCGATCTCTACTTCCCCGGCCTCTCCGACTTCGATGGGCTGCTGGAGGACCCGGCCACCCCCCTTGGGACCAAGGGCGTTCTGTTGGCTCTCGACCCCCGCAACATCACGCTCGAGCCCGAGCACTATCACGAGATCGATACGGAGCGGTACGCGCGCATCAAACCGCTCCTGTGGTTGTGGCAGGCGTTCGATCGATCGCCGGTCGGTGGTGGCAACGTCACCGTCGGCGTGCGGTTGCGCCGCCTCCTCGCCCAACACGTATTCCGCCGGTGCGGCAGGAACTTCAAGTGCTTCCAGCATGTCGAGTTCTCGTTCGGATACAACATGGAGGTCGGCGACGATGTCGTCGTCCACCGGTACGTGCTGCTTGACGATCGGGAGACCATCGTGCTGGGCGATCGCGTGTCCATCTCGGACTTCGCCAACGTCTACACCCATTCGCACAGCCTCGTGGACGGAACCGACGTGACATCGCAGCCAACCGTCCTGGAACCCGGCGTGCGGATCACCTACCACGCCACGGTCCTCGCCGGTGTCCACGTCGGCGAACAGGGGATGGTCGGTGCGCTCGGTGTGGCGACGAAGGACATCAAGCCGTACCACGTGCACCTCGGGATTCCCGCGGTGTCGCGGATCGTCAAACCGAATGCGCCCCCCGGGATCGACCATCCCGCGTCCGGCACCTCGGCGGAGACGCCCGGGTCGTGATCGTGTGGGCCGCCCTGGCGGCGCTGGGGATCGCCGCGGCGGTGTGGGTCGGCACGTGGTTGGGCGGTGCGCGAGCTCGGGCCGCGCTCCGGGACGACCTCGACGCGCTGCAGGCGGAGCTGGCCCGGCGGGTCGAAGAGGTCTTTTCCCTGCAGGAACTCTCCTTCGTTCTGTCCGAGTCTCTACAACCGACACGCATTGCCGAGCGCATCACCGGTTACGTCGAGCGCTTCATGCATGTCGGTGGGGCGGTCGTCGCGCTGACCGCCGAGGATGGTCATACGCTGCGTGTCGCCGCGGCGGTGGGGGCGTTACGGTCACTCAAGGGGCGGGTCATCGATGAAACCGACCGCGGGAGCCTCATCCAGGCGATCGGTCGCGAACAACTCGAGGTGGTCGAACGAGCGGGTGACGTCGCTCCGGTCCTCGCGGCGGGGCTGTCGGTCGAACGGGCCGCGACCGTCCCGCTCCGAGCGCACGGCGTCACCGTCGGCGCGGTCGCGGTGGCCAACCGTGTGGGCGGCCCGTTTACCCCGTCGGATCTACGCCTGCTCTCGACGGTCGCGACGCACGCCGCGATCGTGCTGTCCAACGCCCGGTTCTTCGACCTCGTTCGCACCGGGCGGGATCAGTGGGAGACGACCTTCAACGCGCTCAGCGAGGGTCTCGCGGTCGTGGACGAAACGGGTGTCATCCAGCGCGCCAACCAGTCGCTCGCCAGGACCGCCGGCGCCTCGACGACCGCGTTGATCGGTCGCCCGTTCACCGACGTCCTGTTCATTGGCGATGACGATATGGCGGCCTTTCTCCAGGCGGCCCGAGCCAGTGAGCCCGACGCGTCGTTGACCCGAGGAGCCGAGGCAGGCAACCGTACGTTTCGCGTCACCGCCGCCCCGATGCACGACGACCGCGGCGGAGCCCCCTGGACGGCCTTGCTGGTCGAGGACGTCACCGAACGGCAGGCGATCGAATCACAGCTGATCCAGAGCGAGAAGATGGCCGCGGTGGGGCAACTCGTGTCGGGCGTCGCCCACGAACTGAACAATCCGCTCACGTCGATCGCCGGTCTCGCCGAATTCCTGCTGACCCAACCGACGCCCACCGAGAAGGACCGGGGCCACCTCAAGGTGATCCACGAGCAGGCCGACCGCGCAGGTCGGATCGTCCGCAACCTGCTCACCTTTGCCAGACAGGGACCAACCGACGTCGGCGAGCTCGACCTGAACGACATCGTGCAACGCACGGTGGCTCTGGTCCATTACGAATTGCAGCTGCGCGAAGTGCGGCTCGACACCACCTACGATCCGTCGCTCCCGGTGATTCATGGCGACCGATACCAGATACAGCAGGTGGTGCTGAACCTGATGACCAACGCCGTGCAGGCGGTGGAACACAACGACGAGGCACGACCCAGGCACATCACGATCTCCACCGCGGTTGAGGGCGACATGGCCGTGTTGCGGGTTGCCGATTCCGGCCCGGGAATCGCGCCGGAGCAACTGCGCGAAATCTTCACCCCGTTCTACACGACCAAGGCGCCGGGCAAGGGGACGGGCCTCGGACTGGCGATTTCCTATCGCATCGTCCATGGGCATGGGGGCACCATGTGGGCCGAACGCGCACCGGATGGCGGCGCGATCCTCGCCGTGCAGCTTCCGCTTCACCACCGGCCGTCCGCCGCACCGCGTGCGGTCCCGGCGGGGTCGGGCGCAGGTGCCGAGCCGGACGCGACCGCGCCGACCGGGACCGCGCGCACCCGGACGATCTTGCTGGTGGACGACGATCAAGCGGTCCGGCGGATGATTTCGGCGCTTCTCGCTAACGACGTGCAGGCGATCGTGGCCGCACACGACGCACCACACGCCATTCAGCTATTGGAGCAGCGGCGCTTCGACCTGATCATTGCCGACCCACGGTCCGCCGTCTCGGCGGGCGAGCGCTTCGCCGATCATCTCCTGCGCCGCTGGCCCGACGTGCGCGACCGCACGATACTGGTCACGGCGGATGTGCGACCCGAAACCCGCGCGTGGCTCCAGCGGCTGGGGTGCCGGTACTTTCTGAAGCCGTTTCGCGTTGGGGAATTGAAAGCCGCGACCGCCGAGGTACTCGGGGTGGCGCGACGCTAGCGACGGCTGCGACGGAGCACGGCGTCGAGTCGGGCCGACAACGCCCGGGCGCGGAACGGCTTGCTCAGAAAGTCATCGGCACCGAATTCGAACACCCGGACTTCGTTCTCCTCGTCGCCCCGCGCCGTCAGGACGACCACCGGGATATCCTCCGTTCCGCGCCGCGAACGCAGGTGGGACAACACACCGTAGCCGTCGAGTCCCGGCAGATTGAGATCGAGCACGATGATATCCGGCCCATGCCGGTCGACCTGGTCGAGCGCTTCGACGCCGTCGCGCGCCTCGATGACGGTGTACCCGTCGCGCTCAAGCAGATCGCGCATGACGCGGCGCAACTGATCCTCGTCGTCCACGAGTAACACCGTCGCATCCGGGCGGCGACCCTGCCGATCGGGAATCGGCTCGATCGCCTCGGGGACCGGCTCGAGCAACTCAAAGGCGCCATCGAACCCGGGGCCTCCTCCCGATGGCCGCGTCGGCCCCACCGGATCCGCCTTCCCGTCCGGCGCCTCGGCCGCCCCGGATGCCCGCTTGTGCTTGTCTTTCTTGTCCCGCGCTTTGTTCTCGGCGGGTTTCCCGTTTCCTTCGTCTTCCTGCGGCACATCGACCACGCGCAGCAGTTCATCGATGGTGGATTCGCCCTGCAGCACGTGATGCAGCCCCGAGTACCACAGCGACTTCATGCCCGCCGCCACTGCGGCATCCGCGATGCGGTCGGCGGTTTCGCTCTTGCCGATGCGGCGCTCGACCTCGGGCGTCACTCGCAGCACCTCGACGATCGAGAACCGGCCGCGAAAGCCCGTCATGGCACACTCGGCGCAGCCGGCGGCCCGGTACAGGGGCGTATCGGCCGGCACCCATCGCCGCAGTTTCGCGGGGATCGTCTCGACCCACACCTCCTTGCACGACGGGCACAGCCTCCGCATCAGCCGCTGCGCGATGACGCCACGCAACGCGGTCGCGATCTTGAATCCCTCGATCCCGATATCGATGAGCCGGGTCACGGCGTTCGGGGCGTCGTTGGTATGCAGGGTCGAGAGAACGAGGTGACCGGTCAGCGACGCCTGCACGGCAACCTGTGCCGTGTCGCGGTCGCGGATCTCACCGACCAGCACGACGTCGGGGTCCTGTCGCAGGATGGACCGCAACGCTGATGGAAACGTCAGGCCGGCCCGCTCATGGACCTGGACCTGCACAATCCCCGCGAGTCGATACTCGACGGGGTCCTCCACGGTAACGATGTTCACGCCCTCGTTCTGGATGTAGCGCAACGCCGAATAGAGCGTCGTCGTCTTGCCTGATCCGGTCGGACCCGTCACCAGGATGATGCCGTCGCGGAACTCGAGCAACTCCTTGATCGACGCCTGCTCTTCCTCGTTGAGGCCGAGCGATTCGAGTGAGAGGACGGTACGACGCTGGTCCAGAACCCGAATCACGACCTTCTCGCCCAAGGAAGCCGGCAGCGTCGAGACGCGCAAGTCGATCGGCGTGCCGTTCACCGCAACGCGGGCACGACCGTCCTGCGGTCGCAACCGGTCCGCAATGTCGAGGGACGAGATGATCTTCAGCCGCGAAATCAACGGCAGCCCGGCGGCGCGCGGGACCTTCATCACCTGGCGCAGCACACCGTCGATCCGGTAACGGACCGCGACGCCGCCCTCTTCGGTCTCGATGTGGATGTCCGACGCGCGCGAGAGAATGCCCTCCGACAGAATCAGATCAACCAGGCGCACGACCGGCCGTTGCGACGCCTGTTCGGCCGAGATGGTGAGCTCGTCCCCGACGTCGTCCTCATCGATCGTGGTGACGTCGGTCTCGTCCATGCCCTCGAGCAGCTTGTCGATGACGTTCTCCGGCCGGTACAGCGAATCGATCTGGTGGATGATGTCCGTGGGGCTCGCGAGCAGCATCCGGACTTCACGGCCGGTCGCGAACGCGAGCGTCTTTTCGCAGTCGAGATCGAAGGGATTCGCCGTGGCGATCTCGAGGTAGGAATCGGTGACTCGGACAGGAAGGACCTGATAACGTCGGGCGACCTGTTCCGGCACGATCTCGCGCGCGGCGCTCTCCGCTTGCGAAAAGTCCACCAGCTTCAGGCGAAACCGCGTGGCGACCGCGGTCAGAATTTCCTGGTCCGTCGCGGCGCCGGTCACGACGGCGGTCGCCCACAGCGTGTCTTTCACGTCCTTGTGAGCGGGGAGCGCGTCCAGTGCGTCCTCACCGATCAACTCGGTCAAGGTGGCAACAATCCACTGGTCTTTGAACGACCTGCGCTGCGCGTCGTCCACTCGGCAAGTCTCCGTGAAGTCCGCAAACCATCAGAAGATAACGGGCGTCGCTGAGCCCGGCCAGCCTGTTGCACCGTGGAGGCGAACGGGTGCGTGACACGTCACAGAATCGGCCAGAGATCGCGCCGCAAATCGACCACGATCCCGATCGATTCGGCTCGAACGCCCCAGCCGACCTCGACACGCACAAACCGGTGAAACACCTCGGCGGCGATTCCGATCACCGGCCGTATCCCATCCGTGGGATTCCAGGGGAGTCCGACCGAGCTGTGGGTCCATCCGGCCGCGACGAACGGGACGACAATCAACTGGTCGCCGGTGGACGCGAAAGGGCCGAGTGGGATAGCCGGAAACGGAACGGGGAGACGCCAGGCGAGTTCGGCCCACGCGGCCCGGCGCCCCCCCCAGGCACGGTGCGGCTCGCCTACAAGCGTCCCTCGCCCACCCATGACAAAGGCGCGGTGCGCGGGCGTGCGATCCGATCCCCATCCTCCCCAGATGCGCGCCGAAACAACCGTCCTCCCGACGAGCGGGCGCGCGATCGTCGCCTGACCCCGGACGCGCCCGTACCCGCGCCCCTCACCAAGCCCGGCTTCGACATCCAGCGTCCAGCCGGTCTGCGGCCCATGCGACACACCGCCCGTGCGGCGGCGCGCACCGAGCGCCACGATGCCCCAACGGCCGGAGCCGAGGGGGGGATTGAGACGGTACGCCCCGGAAACCGGGGATGCACGCACCCCGACGTCGGAGAGTCGCTCGAGTCCCGCCCGGGCATGGAACGCGCCTCGCTCGATCGAGGCCCACGCCCCTTCGCGCAAGACGTAGTCACCGTAGTCGCGACCGAACTCCTGGGCCGCCAGGGAGTTCACCACCGGAGCCACGATCGAGGCGTCGCCGACATCGCGAATCTCGCGGGCACCCTGGAGCCGGAGAATCGCCAGTCCAACCCGGTAGTCCACGTCAAGCCGCGCTTTCAGCCGCTCATCGCTGATTCCATACCCGAGCCAGCCGCGTACGGTGACCGCCCCACCGTCGAGACGTCCGACGTACCCGATACCCGGTGCGAAGCCTTCCACCCGATTGACATGCGCCGCGTCGGACAGGGAACTCGCGGTCAGACCGTGACGGGGAAGCCCGGTCAGCAACCGTCCGCCAACGATTTCGCGCACCCGCGCGCGCACCGCATCCATCTCGACGAGCGCAATCGGGCCGGTCACTTCCGCAATCGCGAGATCGAGCCGCCCCGCCCACGGGAACGTGTCGCGCACCGCCGCCGGCGCCGCCCCGATCTCGACGCCGCGCAGGTCTCGATCGGCGATCCCGGTGTTGAACTCATACCCGTCGATTTCCCAACGTCCGCGAATGATGCCCCGCGCCGGAAGGTCGAGCCAGGTTGACCGCCGCCGGATTTCGATTTCCTGCCGGCGTGGCAGCCACCACCGGCCGTCCCACAACGCATTCTCGAGGACCACGGTGATGTCCTCGATACTCGCATCGAGGTAGGCGGATCGGGTGAAATTGAACCGAAGCCGGACGACGTCCCCGGCGCCCGCGTCCAGAAACATGGACCCGACGATGCCTGGCTCATCGAGGCGCTTCGGTCGGAACGCGACCTCGATGGCCCTAACGGTCCGCCCGGGGAGCCCGATGGTGACCGAATCGACGACCGCAAAATCGTACCGGGTCAACCCGTCAGCGGCGAGCGGGTGCGGAACATCCCGAACCTCGGTACCTTCGCCAAGTCGTATGCGGTCGGAGAAGCCGTTCTGCACGATGCCCAGGTGGTCGCGATGGTAGGCGATATCGGTAGGGAGATCGACTCGGTCCCGCCAGCCGATGATGCGTTGCTTGCTCGCGCCGGGAGCCTTCCAGTAGACTTCCAACTCCAGTTGATCGGACTTCACCAGTTGCGGCGGATCGGCCAGGCCTTCATCACCCAGTTGGGCCAGAAAGAACACGAATCCATGCGCCCGCGCCTTGAAATCATCGAGCCCCGCCGAGCCGGTTTCCCGGCGTCGCGCCGCACCGCGCTCGACGATGGCCGTGGCGCGGGTGTCATTCCACGCCTGCGCGCGTGCGGCGCTGCAGGCAGCGCACGAGAGTGCGAGAACCAGACGGAACACGCGAGACATCACGCGGCAATATCGAGGCGCCGGAAACGCGCTGCAAGCGCCGGGTGCGTCATGATCGCCGCCGCCTGCGGCGACCTCCTCAGTCCCACAGCGACCGTGGCGTTCGAGGAACTGGTGGTCCTCGCGCAGCGTCCGGGCGCGCCGACGCCCCCGGACGTCACCTTTTGGGTTCGGAATGGCGGCGAGACCGTCCAGGCGCTGCGACATCCTGATCCCTTCGGCACCGTGTTCGCGGAGGTATCGTTCCCCGTCGGGTCTCTTGCCAGCTTGAACGGCGAACCGATATCGAGCGTCGACTCGGTGCGGGTGACGATCAGCGCGACCACCGGCATCTACGAAATCAGCCTGTCTCCGTCAGGACTCGCCTTCGCGCCGGGTGCGCTTCCCACCGCGGTCTTTTCCTACAGCCTCTACGGTGACCTGAGCGTCGCTGACGGGATGGCGACGTTCGACAACCGGCAAGCGTACGCCGGGGCGCTCGCGGTGTGGGAGGAAGTCACGGTTGGACAGTGGCGAATCGCGCGTGGGTCGACCGCGCCGCGGATCGACGAAATCGAGGCGCGGGTCGTGGCGCCGGGGACGTTCCTCGTTGCCGCCGTCCGGTGAGCGCCCACCAGACGTTTGAAGCGTTCAGGCGTTCGGCGCACGCCGGACACCTGGCGCCGGTCGTGCGTGAATTCTCCGCCGATACGTTGACGCCGGTCGCGGCGTTTGCCGCGATCCACCGGCCGCCATTCGGGTTCCTGCTCGAATCCCTCGTCGGTGGCGAGCGTTGGGCCCGCTACAGCTTCCTCGGAACCGACACGAACGAGGCGTGGCGGTATCGCGACCGCCGTGCCGCGCGATGGGATCACGAGCACGGATGGCGCGACGACGGGGAAGCGCCGGACCCGCTGGCCCATCTGGGCTCGCTGGTACGACGGCGATCCGGCCATCCGCTCTCGGGCCTGCCGCGATTTGCCGGCGGTGCGGTCGGCTACATCGGCTACGATGTCGTCCGGACGCTTGAGACGCTGCCCGGGGGCCCGGAAGACGACCTCGGCCTGCCCGATGCCATTTTCCTGTTGGCCGACACCGTCGTGATCTTCGACAACGCGTTTGGTCGGGCGAGTATCGTCGCGCACACGGAGGGGGACCCCGCCGATACCGACGCCGCGTTGCGCCGCGTCTACGGCAATGCGGTCGACCGCGTCGACGCGCTGCTCGAGCGACTGTCCCGTGCGGCGTCACTGCGCCCGCTCGCGCTGCACACCGGCGAACCGGCAGCGGGGACGTGCGCCTATCTCCGCCCGGACTTCGAGCGGGACGTGGACGTGATTCGTGGGCACATCCGCGCCGGCGACGTGTTCCAGGCGGTGCTGTCACGCCGCCAGGACCTGCGTTGTACGGCACCGCCGTTCCAGGTCTACCGGGCACTCCGTGCACTGAATCCCGCTCCGTATCTCTACTATCTGGCCCTCGACGACTTGACGATCGCCGGCAGCTCACCCGAAGTGCTGGTGCGGGTGGAGGATGGCAACGTCACCGTGCGTCCGATCGCGGGGACGCGGCGGCGTGGCGCCACTGTCGAAGAGGACGACGAGTTGGCCCGCACCCTGTTGGCCGACCCCAAGGAACTGGCCGAACACGCGATGCTCGTCGACCTCGGCCGGAACGACATTGGGCGGACGGCGGCGTTTGGGTCGGTGCGCGTCACGGCTGACAAAGTCATCGAGCGATACTCGCACGTCCAGCACATCGTGAGCGAAGTGCGGGCGCGCCTCAAGCCCGGTAGCGACGCGTTCGATGCGCTGCGGGCCTGTTTCCCGGCGGGCACCGTGACCGGTGCACCGAAAGTGCGCGCGATGCAGTTGCTGGATTCGTTGGAACCAACGCGGCGTGGACCATACGCCGGTGCCGTTGGATACATCGGGTCGGGGGGACACACGCTCGACACGGCCATCGCTATCCGGACGGCGATCCTGCGCGGCGACCGGGCGTACGTCCAGGCGGGCGCCGGGATTGTCGCCGACAGTGATCCGACACGCGAATTCCTGGAGACGGAGGAGAAGGCCCGCGCGGTCCTCGCTGCCATCGCGCTCGCCGAAGCCAGTTCGCCGCCAGCCGCTGACGGCGGTATATTTTTCCGCTGAGGCGACATCTTGATCAAGCGATACAAGCTCTTCAGCACGACCGGGGACCAAACCATCGACGTTCCCGAAGCAGGCACGCTCGTGGTCGGCCGTGCGGCCACGAGTGATGTGCCCATCTACGATCCCACGATCTCCCGGCGCCACGCCGAGGTGTCCATGGGCGCCGGAGGCGGCGTGTCGGTGCGTGATCTCGGTTCGAGCAACGGCACGTTCCTCAACGGCTCGCAGATCGCCGAAACCGAAGCCGTGGACGGCGACATGCTCGCGTTCGGGAAGGTCGCGTTTCACGTTCGGGAAGTCACACCGTCGGTGGGCCAGCCGCCGCCGATCGCCGACCAATCGGCGTTTGGCGCGCCACCCCCGTCCGCGACCATCGTCAAGAAGCTGGACGTCGACGCGCAGGCCTTGGCCAACAAGGTCTCCGGCCGCCAGAGCATGGGCGGGCTCCGACTCGAGCAGGCGGCTCAGGACCGCGAGGCGCAGAAGCTCGCGTTGTTGCTCGACGTCTCGAAAGAACTCTCGAAACATCAGGACGTCGACAAGCTGCTCGAAAAAGTGGTCGACATCACCTTCCAGATCATGGATGTCGACCGCGTTTCGGTCCTCATGGTCGAAAAGGGATCGGCGGAGTTGATCCCGCGGGTACACCGCAACCGACTGGCCGATTCGATGCCTGGCGGATCCAGCGGACGTCATGTGCCGCGCTCGATCGCTCAGCGCGCCGTTGACGAGCGGCTGGCGATCCTGACCGACAACGCGGCCGCGGACGAACGGTTCAAGGGGAAGTCGATCATGCTGCAGAGCGTGCGCAGCGCCATGTGCGCCCCGCTCATGGGCAGCGAGGCGAAGGTGCTGGGCCTGATCTACGTCGACAACATGACGGCCACCAACTCGTTCAGCGACGAGGATCTCGAGTTTCTGATCGCGTTTTCCGGCATCGCGGCCGTCGCCATCGAAAACGGCCAGCTCACACAGCGGATCCAGCGCGAGGCGGTGGTGTTGTCGAATTTCCAGCGCTACTTCGCGCCCAACCTGGCCAAGGAAATCGCCGAGCAAGAAGGCGAAGTGACCCTCGGCGGACAGAAGCGGTCCGTCGTCGTGTTCTTCACGGACATCCGCGGGTTCACGTCGATGTCCGAGCGCATGCTGCCAGACGAAATCGCCAATCTCCTGACCGTATATTTCACCGAGATGGTGGAAATCGTCTTCGAGTTCGGCGGCACGCTCGACAAGTTCATGGGTGATGCCATCATGGCGCTGTGGGGCGCGCCCATCGCGCACGACGACGACGCGGACCGCGCGATGGGCGCCGCGATGAAGATGCAGGAAGTCCTCGTCGAGCTGAACAAGAAATGGGCGGCGGCCGGACAACAGGAGGTGCGGATCGGGATCGGCATCAATTTCGGCGAGGTGTTCGCCGGCAACATCGGGTCCGAGCAACGGCTCGAATACACCGTGATCGGTGACGCGGTCAACGTCGCCTCGCGACTGTGCTCCAAGGCCGGGCCGGACGACATCATGATCTCCGAGCCGTTCTACAAGGAACTGAAGAACCCGCCGCCGGTGGAAAACCTCGAGCCGATCGAACTCAAGGGCAAGGCGGCCGCGGTTCCCGTTTATCGTGTGAAGCGGTAGGGCGTCCCGGCAGCCTCCAGCAGGTCGAACAACAGCCGCACCGGCAACCCGATCACCCCGAACGCATCCCCTTCGATCCGCTCCACCAACACGGCTCCAAAACCCTGCAGCCCGTAGCTGCCCGCCTTGTCCATCGGTTCGCCGGTTTCGACGTAGGCGCGAATCAGCTCGTCCGACATCGGGCGGATCCAGACGTGGGTCGCGTCGGTGCGCGCCCACTCGTCGGCACCCCGCACCAGCGCGACGGCGGTGACGACCTGGTGTCGGCGCCCGGCAAGTCCGCGGAGCATGGCTTCAGCATCCGCCGTCGAAGCGGGCTTGCCGAGCATGACGCCCTCGCGCACCACGATCGTGTCCGCCCCGATGACCGCGCATCCGGGGCGCCGCCGCGCCACCGCACGCGCCTTGGCGAGGGCCAGACGTTCGGCCGCATGCCCGGGCGACTCGCCGTCGTACGGGCGCTCGTCGATCTCGGCGGGCTCAACCGTATGGTCGATCCTCAGCAGCGCCAGCAGTTCGCTGCGCCGCGGCGACCGCGACGCCAGCACGATCATCGCTCGACCACCAGGGTCACGGGGCCGTCGTTCACCAGTTCGACGTCCATCATCGCGCCAAAGGCGCCCGTCGCCGTCCGGATGCCACGGTCACGCAGGGCGTCGACGAATGACTCGTACAACGGTTCGGCCACGTGGGGCGGTGCCGCGTCGATGAACGATGGCCGCCGTCCTTTGCGCGTGTCGCCGTACAAGGTGAACTGGGAAACGACGAGCACCGCGCCACCCACGTCGCCAAGACTCCGGTTCATCTTCTGATGCTCATCGGGAAAGAGCCGGAGGCTGACCACCTTATCGGCCATCCACTGAATCTCCTCTTCACCGTCACCGCTGCGCATCGCCAACAGCACCAGATATCCGACGCCGATCGCCCCGACCTCGACACCGTCCACCGTGACGCGTGCGCGCGAAACGCGTTGCAATACGATCTTCAAGGGAGCGTGGCGTTGCCGCGGTGTGCGGGTACACCGAGGAGCCGGCGGGAGGCCGGCCCGATCATTCCACCGTGACCGATTTGGCCAGGTTGCGTGGCTTGTCGACGTCGCATCCGCGATTGACCGCCACGTGGTAGGCAAAAAGCTGCAACGGGAGCACCGACAGCACCGGCGTGAGCGGATCGACGGTTTCGGGAATCTCGAACACGTAGTCGGTCAGCTGTCGGATCTCGCTGTCGCCCTCGGTAACCACCGCGATCACGCGTCCCTTGCGGGCCCGCACTTCTTGCACGTTCGACACGATCTTCTGATACACCGCGTCGCGTGGGGCAACGACGACCACCGGCATGTGCTCGTCAATGAGGGCAATGGGCCCGTGCTTCATTTCGGCGGCCGGATACCCCTCCGCGTGGACATACGATATCTCCTTGAGCTTCAGCGCGCCTTCGAGGGCGACGGGGAAGTTGTATCCCCGGCCCAGATACAGCGCGTTACGGGCATGGGAGAATTCGTCCGCGACCTGTTTGATGGCCGCGGCGTTGCCGAGTACCCGTTCGATCTGGCCCGGCAAACTCGCGAGCGCGTGGACGAACTCGCGACCCTGCAGCACCGAGAGTGACCGCAAGCGCCCAATACGCAGCGTAAACAGGGCCAGCGCCACGACCTGCGACGTAAACGCTTTGGTACTCGCCACACCGATTTCCGGACCGGCGTGGATGTAGATCCCGCCGTCCACCTCACGCGCAATCGTACTGCCCACCGAATTGACGATTCCCAACGTCCGGGCGCCGCGCGCGCGCGCTTCGCGTAACGCGGCGAGGGTGTCGGCGGTTTCGCCGCTTTGCGAGATCCCGATGACAAGGGTGCGTTCGTCGACGATCGGGTTGCGGTAGCGAAACTCCGACGCATACTCCACTTCCGAGGGCAGTCGTGCCAACTCCTCGAGCATGTATTCGCCGATCAGCGCCGAATGCCACGACGTGCCGCACGCGGTCAGGATCACCCGGTCGATGGCCAGCAGATCGTCATCGTCCATGTTGATGCCGCCGAGGCGCGAGCGACCGTCGTCGAACAACAGGCGGCCACGCACGGTGTTCTGGAGACTCTCGGGCTGCTCCATGATCTCCTTGAGCATGAAGTGCTCGTAGCCGCCGCGTTCGACCGTTTCCTGATCCCAGTCGATGGTGTTGATTTCCTTGTCGATCCGGGATGTCTCGAGATCGAGGATCTGGTAGCGGTCGGAGTGCAGTACCGCGACCTCGCCGTCATCGAGATACATGACCGATCGGGTGTGCTCGATCAGCGCCGCCGCATCCGAGGCAACGAAATATTCGCCCTCACCGAGTCCAACCAGGATTGGCGAACCCCTGCGCGCCGCCACCAGCGTCCCCGGCTGCCGGCTCGACACCACCGCGATCCCGTACGTTCCGTCGACCATCCCTAGGGCGGCCACGACGGCATCCTCAAGGAACTCCGTGTACCGCTCCTCGATCAGGTGCGTGAGCACCTCGGTGTCGGTCTCCGAAACGAACGTGTGTCCGCGCGACGTGAGCATGTCACGCAACGCCGTCGCGTTCTCGATGATCCCGTTGTGCACGAGCGCGATCGTGCCCGTGCAGTCGGTGTGCGGATGCGCATTGACCTCGTTCGGCACGCCGTGGGTCGCCCAACGCGTGTGGGCGATGGCCGTGGTGGCCGAGGGCAGATTGCCGTTGAGGCGGGCTTCGAGGACCGCAATCCGCCCCGCGGACTTGACGACCACCAGTTCGGATCCACACGCCACCGCGAGGCCCGCGGAATCGTAGCCGCGGTACTCCAGCCGTTTCAGGCCCTCGAGGACCAGCGGCGTTCCGTCACGTGCCCCGATGTAACCGACGATCCCACACATGCCGACCCCGTTTCTTTAGGCTTTCAGCGCCGCCCGCGCCGCCGCCACTAACTGCTCCGCGACCTCGACCGACGGACCCTCCGCGATCAACCGGACGATCGGCTCGGTTCCCGAGGGTCGGACGTGCAGCCACCGGTCCGCCCACGCCAGCCGCAAACCGTCCTGTCGGTCCGCATCTGCGTCCGGAAAACGGCTCAGCAGCGTCAGATACTGATGGTCCAAGTCATTACGGCGATTGGCTTTCGCCTTCACAATCGCGTATTGCGGCCGCGATGCCACCTTGGCGCTTACCGGCTGAGCCTCCGCTGCCATCAGGTCGAGCACCAGTGCCGCCGCCAGGGGGGCATCCCGTCCCAGGTGCAACGCGGGGAGGATTACGCCCCCGTTCCCCTCGCCCCCAACCACTGCCCCGGCTTCCCGCATGGCCCGTGCCACGTTTGCCTCTCCAACCGGAGAGCGCGTCACGGACCGCCCAAACTCCCGGGCGGCATCATCTACCACCAAGGACGTCGACAAGTTCACCACCACCGGACCGACCTGACGCCGCAGCACCGCTTCGACCGCGAACGCGAGCGTGTAGTCTTCCCCGATCGGAACGCCCTTCTCGTCAACGACGGCCAAGCGATCGACATCCGGATCCACCGCGATCCCCATGTCCGCTCCCTCTCGCAGGACGAGTGCACCCAGGCCGCCGAGGTTTGCGGGCACCGGCTCCGGCTCCCGGGGGAACCGCCCGTCGGTTTCCAGATCCATTCCGACGACGGTGCACCCCAGGTCCTCGAGCAATGCCGGCATGATCGTGGCTCCGGCGCCACGAACGCAATCGAGCGCGACCGTGAAGTGACGTTGCCGAACGGATTCGGCGTCAACCACCGGCAAGGCCATGATGAGCGCGATATGGCGGGTAACCGCCGAGGCGTCATCCCCGACATCGCCGATGCCGTCCCATGCGGCACGCGGGATGTCCCCGTCCACCAATTCCCGCAGCAGCGCCCCGGCATTCGCATCGAGAAAGAGGCCGTCCGCACCGACGAACTTGAGCGCATTCCATTCGATCGCGTTGTGGCTCGCGGTGAGCACGATCCCGCCGCCTGCCTCATGGTGTTCCACCGCGAGCTGGACGGTGGGCGTCGGGACGATCCCGAGTGCGATCACCCGGCATCCTACCGACTGCAACCCGGCGCGGGCCGCCGCTTCGAACATCGGACCCGACACGCGCGCATCCCGGCCAAGCACGACCGTCGGGTTCCCCTCGCGCACCGCGAGCCACCCGAACGCGGCGGCATATCGCGCGACGATATCGGGCGTGAGGTCCTTCCCGACAATACCGCGGACGCCGGACACGCTGACCATCAGCGTGTCACTTCGTGCGCCACTCGCGCTCGTCACGCGCCCCGTTGGACGCTGGCGCCGGGGACGAGCGTGGCCGCCCGCGGGGCCGCGCGCGGTACCGCCGATGCCGGTGTGTCGATCGGCAAGGCGGTGCAGTCGGGATACGCGGCAAGGAACGCCTCCACCATGCGTGGATCGAACTGTGTGCCGGCGTTGGCGCGAAGCTCGGCGATGGCCGCGTCGGCCGTCAGGGCCGGCCGATACGACCGGCCACTGGTCATCGCGTCGAACGCGTCCACCACCGACACGAGTTTCGCGAGCGGCGGGATGGCGTCCCCGCGCAGGCCGTCGGGCAGGCCTGTCCCGTTGATCCGCTCGTGATGCGAACGAACGATCCCCAGGACCTGCGGCACGTCGTGCATCAGAGGATCGAGGATACGTGCACCGATGACCGTATGCTGCATGATGTGTTGGTATTCGTCGTCCGTTAGCCGGTCCGGCTTGTTGAGGATCGCCTCGCTGACGCCGATCTTGCCCACATCGTGCAGCTCAGCGCCAAGCGTGAGGAGCCGCAATTCCTCATCGGCGAGACCCAGCATTCGGCCGGTGCCTGCCGCGTACGATGCGACGCGCACCGAGTGCCCCTGCGTATACGTGTCTTTGGCCTCGAGCGCGTGTACGATGGACTGGATTCCCTCGAGAAACAGTTCCTCGATCCGCGCGGCCTGTTGCTCGACGAGCTCCGACAGATGCATCTGGTACCGACGGTTATCGAGGATGAGACGCCGCTTCTCCAATGCCTGGTCGACCCGCGCGCGCACCTCGTCCATTTCGAACGGCTTGACGATGTAGTCAAACGCGCCGGCCCGCAGACACCATACGGCGGTTTCGACCTCGGTGACGCCGGTCAGCATGATGACCGCAACGTCCGGGTGGTCACGCCGCACTGCCTGGAGCAGGTCCACGCCATCCATACCCGGCATGCGGATATCCGACATCAGGACTTCGATGGTGGTCCGGTGGAGGATCTCCAGCGCCGCCGGGCCGGAGTCGGCATCCAGACACGCGTGTCCCATCGCTTGGAGGGCGCGAACCAAGACGTGGCGGGTAGCCTGCTGATCATCCACCACGAGGCAACGGAAGCCCGTATCGTGCGGCATTCCACCAACTTAGCCGTCGACGGTAGCCACTACAAGATGATCGCTTCCCTTGGGCGGGAGGCGGACATAGGTTCCCGGTGGCCTTCTCCCACTGACGATCATGGCACGCATTCTCGACGACGATCGTGGCTACGGATTCGGTACCCGCGCGGTCCACGCCGGCCAGCGGCCGGACGCGGAGACCGGCGCGATCATGCCACCGATCTATCAGACCTCCACCTACGTGCAGGACGGCCTGGGCCGTCATAAGGGGTTCGAGTACGCGCGGACCCGTAACCCCACCCGGGACGTCCTGGAGCGGAATGTCGCGTCGCTGGAAGGCGCGACGTACGGATTCGCTTGGGCGTCCGGCCTGGCGGCGACCGATGCGGTGCTCAAGCTGTTGCGGGCCGGCGACCACGTGTTGGCGGGCGAGAACTTATACGGCGGGACCCATCGGCTCATGGAGCAGGTATACGCGGGCCTCGGGCTGCGGTTTTCGTTTGCCGACGCGCGCGATCTCGACGCATTGCAGGCGGCGATCACGCCGGCGACCAAGATGGTCTTCATGGAAACCCCCACCAATCCGATGATGCGGCTGGTCGACCTGAGCGCCATCGGGGAAATCGCCAGGGGGAGCAACCTGCTGTTTGCCGTCGACAACACGTTCGCCACCCCGTTTTTCCAGCGCCCCATCGAGCACGGAGCCGACCTGGTGGTGCACTCCACCACCAAGTACCTCAACGGGCACAGCGACATGGTGGGCGGGATGATCCTCACCCGCCGTGACGACCTGGCTGAGCAGCTGGCGTTTCTGCAAAACGCGACCGGGGCGGTGCCGGGCCCGATGGACTGCTGGCTGGCACTGCGGGGGACCAAGACCCTCGCGCTGCGGATGACCCGGCATGACATCTCCGGCCGCCAGATCGCGACCTGGCTCGACACCCATCCCAAAATCGCGCGGGTGTACTATCCCGGGCTCCCGAGCCACGAGCAACACGAGCTTGCCTGCCGCCAGATGCGCGGCTTCGGCGGGATGATCTCCCTGGAACTCGGGTCGCTCGAGCGGGCACGCGTGATGTCCGAGGCAACCCGCCTGTTTTCCCTGGCCGAGTCGCTCGGAGGGGTCGAGAGCCTCATCGGCCACCCGGCCTCGATGACCCACGCGGCGGTGCCGAAAGCAATGCGCGACGCGATGGGGTTGACCGACGGCTTGGTGCGCCTCTCGGTCGGGATCGAGGAGCCGGAAGATCTGATCGCCGACTTGGACCAGGCGCTGGCGCGGGCGTACGCCTAGGCCCTTCGGGTGAAACCGCCCGGCTGCGGCTCCGTAGGGAGCGGAGACAGACCACGTTCAACGCCGAATCTCCTTTCCGGAGGCAGGTATGACTGACGCCACCGGCACCCCGTCGACACCATCGCGGGTTGTCTTGACCGATATCGCCCCTGACGCGTGGGAGCACCCCGCGGATCGGGCGGCGCTGAACGCGCTGCGCAAGGTCCCCGGATTCGACGATGCGGTGAAACGGATCTTCGGATTCTTCGGCGAGCGTGGCATTCAGTTGATGTTTCAGGCGAACGCCGTTCGCTGCGGGCCCAACCAGTTCCCCAAGCTGTACACCATGCTCGGGGAAGTTTGTGCCACCATGGACTGGCCCGTGCAACCGGATTTGTACGTCACGCAAACGCCGATGGTCAATGCGGGCGCCGTCGGTTTCGAGCATCCGTTCATCGTGCTCAACTCCGGTGCCGTATCGCTACTGGACGACGACGAAATCCGGGTGCTCATCGGCCATGAGTTGGGGCACGTGATGAGCGGGCATGCGCTCTACCGAACCATCACCATACTGGTCCTGACGCTCGGCTTCCAGAATCTGCCGTTCCTGGCCGGGATTGCGCTGATGCCGATCAAGCTGGCCCTGCTCGAGTGGTACCGCAAAGCCGAGCACTCGGCCGATCGCGCCGGTTTGCTCACCAGCCAGGCACTCGACTCGTCCCTGCGCGTGTTCCTGAAACTCGCCGGCGGCGGCGACATGACCCAGATGAACCTCGAAGCGTTCATGGAACAGGCTAAGGAATACGAGGCGGGCGGCGGTCCGTTGGACGCGATCTACAAGATCCTGAATACGCTCGGCGCCACGCACCCATTCAACACACTGCGCGCGGCCGAGCTGCAGCGCTGGGTCGACGGCGGGACGTACGAGAAGATCCTCGGCGGCGAGTATCCGCATCGCGACGGAGAGGGACAGGAAGACTACTCCTACATGAACGACATCAAGGACGCCGCCACGCATTACGGCCAGGAGGCGCGGGACGTCGCCAGCCAGATGGCCGATGCGGCCAAGAAGGCCGCACAAGCGTTCGCCAGCGCCTTCCGGGAGCCGCGCGAGTAGTGAACGTCCTGGTGGTCGGTGGCGGTGGTCGCGAGCACGCGCTCTGCTGGACGCTCGCCAACGCCGCCACCCTCTACTGCGCCCCGGGCAACGCCGGTACCGCCGCCAGCGCCACCAATCTCCCCCTCGACATTACCAACCATGACAGCCTGATTCGCGCGGTGCGCGATCGGGGCATCGACCTCACGGTCATCGGTCCAGAAGCCCCCCTGGCAGCCGGATTGGTGGACGCGTTCGAAGCCGCCGGGCTTGCCGCCTTTGGCCCCACGCGCGACGCGGCACAACTCGAAGCGTCCAAGGCCTTCTCCAAGAAACTGATGCAGGACGCCGGCATCCCGACCGCCGCATCCGAGACCTTCACCGGCGTCGAGAGCGCCCTGCGTTACATCGCGGGACACGCGGAGCCGCTGGTCGTGAAGGCCTCCGGTCTGGCCGCCGGCAAGGGCGCCATCGTATGTGAGACGCGGCGCGCCGCGGCTGAAGCCGCCCGCTCGATGTTTGACGGGGCGTTCGGCGAGGCGGGAAACGCCGTCGTGGTCGAGGCGTTTCTCGAAGGCGAGGAATTGTCGGTGCTCGCGCTGACCGACGGCGAGCGCGTGCTCATCCTGCCGCCCTCGCAGGACCACAAACGTATCGGAGAGCGCGATACCGGTCCTAATACGGGTGGCATGGGCGCATACACGCCGGTGGCGATCGCGACCCCGGCGCTGATGGCCCGGGTGGAACGGGAGGTCCTGATGCCCACGCTCCGCGCCATGTCGGAACGCGGATCGCCCTATCGCGGCGTCCTGTACGCCGGCCTCATGGTATCGACGGCGGGCGACCCGTCCGTCGTGGAGTTCAACTGCCGGTTCGGCGATCCCGAAGCACAGGTCGTGCTGCCGCTCGCCGGTGACGATCTCGGAGACCACCTGTGGCGCATTGCTCGTCGCGAAGCGTGGTCACCCCGCTCGAGCATGGTCGCAACGCCGCGTGCCGCGGTGACCACCGTGTTGGCCGCTCGCGGCTATCCGGCCAGTCCGGACACGGGGGCGGCGATCGACGTGCCGGCCGAGCTGCCTCCGGATACCGTCCTGTTCCACTCCGGCACCGCGCGGGACGACGACGGGACGCTGCGGGTGGCAGGCGGGCGGGTATTGTGCGCCACCGGATTCGGGCCGGACGTGGCGTCAGCCGCCGCCACCAGCCGCCGGCTCGCCGCCATGGTGCGTTTCGAGGGGATGCAGTACCGGCGTGACATCGCATGGCGAGAGGTTGCTCGTGCCGGAGCTTCCTGAAGTCGAAACCATCGTCCGCGACATCGCTCCGCACCTCACCGGCCATACGCTCCACGAACCCCGTCTGTACCAGACCAACGTGCTGCGCGGGGTCTCGAAAGCGGCACTGCTGCGCGCCCTCGACGGCACCGGCGTCGTGGACGTCTCGCGGCGCGCCAAACACGTCGTCATCGAACTGGATTCCGGTCTTCGCCTGGTGATCCAACCGCGCATGACCGGTTCGCTGCTCATTCTGGGGCGGCGGCTGGCGCGTGACGAGCGACGGTACGCGGTGTTGCACGTCACGATCGACGATCGACGCGCGCTGGTGTATCGCGACGTGCGTCGGCTCGGCACGGTGCACCTCTTGGATGAATCGGCCTGGATCGCCTATACTGGACGTATCGGTCCCGAACCGCTCGAGGCGACATTCGGTGTCGCCCGATTCCGCCGGTGTCTTGCCGGTACCCGACAGGCGATCAAGAAGGTGATCATGGATCAGCGCAGGCTGGCCGGCGTGGGGAATATCTATGCCAATGAGGCGCTGTTCCGCGCGCGGGTGCATCCGGCGCTGCCGGCCCATCGGTTGGACGCCGCCGAGACCCGCCGGCTGCACCGAGTCATTCGGTCAGTGCTGCGCGACGCCATCCGATCTCGCGGGTCGACCGTCCGCGACTACCGAACCGGAACGGGTGGACGCGGCGCCTATCAAACGGCACATCAGGTGTACGGCCGGGGCGGCGAGCCATGCGTCCGATGCGGCACGACGCTGACGGGCACGCACGCGATCGACGGTCGGGCAACCACGTACTGCGACATCTGTCAGGCAACGCGATGAGGCCCGACTGCTGAACGTCCTGCCGTTCGTCGACACCGAGCGCCTGAAACGGCGCGTCGCCGCGCTCGCCGAGAACCGGCCGGGTGTCTACCGGATGCTCGACCAGTCGGGCCGCGTCATCTACGTCGGCAAAGCCAAGCGGACCCGCGCACGCGTCTTGTCGTACTTCCGGTCACAATATCCCGAGGAGAAGGCCGCGCGCATCCTTGCCGCCACGGCTGACATCGCATGGCACTACGTGCCGTCGGAGTTCGCCGCGTACCTGGGCGAGCTGCGGCAGATCCAGCGGTACCGTCCCGTGTTCAACGTGCGGATGAACCGTCCACGCCGCATGGCGTTCGTCAAGGTGTCGGACGGGCCGGCACCCAAGATCTACGTCGGGAACGCGCCGACCGCGGTGGACGTCAAGCACTACGGACCGTTCGGTTCGGCCCGACAGCTGCGGGACGCGGTGCGCGAGTTGAACCTGCACCTCGGGCTGCGCGATTGCGCCACCGACATGCCGATCAACTACCCCGAACAAGGGGACTTCTTCGCGCCACGCCGCCGGGCGGCATGCCTGCGACACGATCTCGGCTCGTGCCTCGGCCCGTGCGGCGGCTTCGTCACCGAATCCGACTACCGCGCGCGCGTCACGACCGCCGTCGCGTTTCTCGAAGGGCGGGCCATCGCCCCGCTGGATGCCGTGGTGGCGGCCATGAGCAACGCGAGCGATACCGACGCCTTCGAGCGCGCCGCCCGGTGGCGCGACCGGTTCGACGCACTGGAATGGTTGTTCGCGGAGGGCAACCGCGCGCGCGCCGCGATTGACGCGCTCAGTTTCGTCTACGTCGATCCCGGAGCGTACGGCGACGACCGCATCTACGTGATCAAACGCGCCACGGTGCGCGCGGCGGCGCCTGCGCCGCGCACGCCCATCGAAAGCGAGGCCTTTCGAGCTCTGGTGGCCGAACACGCCGGCCCGGAGCCCAACGCCGGCCCGATACCCGCGAACACGATCGACGAGACGCTCCTGCTCATGAGCTGGTTCCGCCGGCATCCTGCCGCCGTGCGGAAGACCATTCCGCTCGACCAGTGGCTCGAGCAGCATCCCGCGCACTGACATCGTGGACCTCACGGCCGTCATTCAGCTCGGGGTCGGCATGGCGATCCTCTCCGCGGGCGGTCACTACCTCGTGGAGGGCGCGACGCGGCTGGCACTGCTGGCCCGCATCTCCTCCGCCGCGGTCGGTCTCACGGTCGTCGCACTCGGCACCAGCATGCCCGAACTCGCGGTCAGCCTCGGCGCCGCCATGCGGGGCGCCAAGGCGATTTCGTACGCCAACGTCGTGGGATCGAACATCATCAATATCGGCGTCATTCTCGGCATCGCGGCGCTGCTCAGGGCGATTCCCGTGCCGCGTCAGACGATCCGGCTCGAGTATCCGTTCATGCTGGCGGCCACGATCGTCTGTCTCCTCGTGGCGCGCGACGGCGACATCGATCGACTCGAAGGCGGCGTATTCGTCGTGGCGATCGTGGCGTTCCTCACCTACATGGTCCGACGATCGCGGGGCGAGACCGATACGCCTGAAGCGCGCGAACTGGCGCGCACGCGTATCGACGCCGGGGGCGGGTGGGGACCGAGCATCGCGATGATCTCGCTCGGCGTGGTGGGTTTGGCAGCCGGGGCGGAATTGATGGTACGGGGCGCCGTCACGCTCGCCGACGCGATAGGAGTCACACAGCGCGTCATTGGCCTGACGGTCATCGCCATGGGAACATCGTTGCCGGAACTCGCGACCTGCATCGTCGCCGCCAGGCGAAACGCGTCCGACATCCTCCTCGGCAACATCGTCGGATCGAACATCTTCAACCTGCTGGGCATCCTCGGGATCACCGCATTGCTCGTCGAGGTTCCGCTGGATCCTGAGGCCGTGACGATCGACAACTGGGTGATGCTCGGCTTCGCCGCGGGCTTGTTCCCGCTCATGGCCTGGGGCAGACGGCTCGCATGGGGCAGCGGGACCGTGCTCCTCGTGGCGTTCGTCATTTACCTCATCGAACTGATCCGCGATGCGATGTAGGAACCCCCTGGGGGGACGGGGCACCGGACCGTCGGAGCCGTCAGGCCGCGATGGCCGTGACCGCTCGCACGAGTTCCCGCAGCTCGAAGGGCTTCGCGATCCACTGTTCCCCCGCCTCGCTCAGAAACCGCTCGACATCGGCGCTCAGCGTATCCCCGGTCATGAACAGGAATCGACCCCGCAAGTCGGCACGTGACCGGACGACCGATCGATACATCACCGAGCCGCTCTCGGACCCGAGCCGCATGTCGCAGATGATGACGTCGTGGTGATCGGCGAGGATAGTGCGTGCCGCTCCGGCGGCGGTGGCGCACACCTCGACCGCAAAGCCGCTGCGCTCGAGTAAGCGGCGAACCGTGTCGCGAATCGCGGGTTCGTCATCGACCACGAGGACGCGGCGCCCCTGCCGCGGGATCGTCTGGTCGCCCGACACCGCTCGGTCCGGCACCGGCAACACCGCGGGGACGGCTGACGCGAGCGGCAACTGCAGCACAAACACGGCCCCACCGGGCCTATTCGATTCGAGCAGGAGGTCGCCTCCGTGCGCTCGCGCAATCCGCCGTGCAAGCGGGAGACCCAACCCGGTCCCCACCGTAGCGGCCTTGGTCGTGAAGAACGGCTCGAAGATCGCGTCTCGCTGTTCCGGGGGAACACCGGGCCCATCATCGGCCACTCGTAATTCGACCATCTCCCCGTGACGGCGAAGGGTGACCGTGAGCTCACCCCCGCCGCGCACCTCGACCATGGCCTGCTGGGCGTTCACCAGCAGGACGACGAGGATCTGCTCGATCTCGTCCGGGTCGGCGAACACGGCCGGCAGATCGGCGGCAATCCGGCGGTGCAATCGGATGCCATGCCCCACGAGGCCCGACAGGCGGATCTTGAGCGCCGTATTCACGAGCCCGGCCAGATCGAGCGACCGGCGCGTTGGCTCGCGCCGGCGTACGAGCTGCAGCAGGCGACGAGCGATGCCCCCCGCCCGACGGGCCTCGTGCACGAGGGCGTCGATCATCTCGCGGTCGGAGGGCGACAGCGACGATTCGACCGCGAGGAGCTCGGCGTATCCGAGCATGCCGGTCAGAGGGTTGTTCAGCTCGTGGGCGATGCCGGCGATCACCTGACCCATTTCGGCGAGCGCCGATGTGCGGCGACTGGCGTGTTCCTGTTGCACCCGCTTGGTGCAATCCTCGATCGCGACCAACCAGGCGTCGGGGGCACCGTCGACCGCACCGACCGGCGTCGCTTTCCACTCCGCGGGGAATGCCGTGCCGTCATTCCGGGTCATCACGCCGGGTTCTCCCCGCGTGCGCGGCGCGAGCACGTCGACACCCGTCAGCTCGTCGATCAGTCGCCCGTGAATCGTCTCCACGCCCGTGCCGAGCAATCGGGCCGCCACCGCGTTGGCCATCGTCACTCGCCGGTCGGCGTTGAGCAGGAGCACCGCGTCCGGCGCCCCCTCCAGCGCCGCGATCGCCACCGCGGAGAGTTCGCGGCGCCGCGCCTCAGCACCGCGGACCCACACGGCAAACGCCAGCACGAGGAGGTCGACCGTTCCGACCGCCGTCGTCAAAGCAATCACGGTGATGGCGTCGGCACCGACCCAGTAACCTTGACCGGCGAATCCCTCGCCGGCCGCGACCATGACCATGCTCGCAACGAGCGCGCCCGCGCCTCGGGCCGCGCCACCGTGGTATCCAACCAGCGCCACGGCCAGGACGTGCGCGAACCACGTGAGGTGTGACGGTGGTCCGAGAACAGGTCGGAACAGCGGATGGATCAGGGGGACCAGGAAGGCGACGGCCGCAACGATCGACCCCGCGTTCGCGCGACAAGTGGGTCCCCAGGTTCCTACCACCCGGGCCACGAGATGCTTCAGATTGATCATCAGCCGGCGCATCGCCTCTCCCGCGACGGATTCTCCTCCTCCCGAAACCCGTGCCGGGGATGAGCGGTTCCCCGTTGAGGAGGGGAACCCCGGGGAACTACAGCGTCAGCCGGCCCAGCATCACCGACGCGAAGCTCAGCACCAGGAAGAAGCCGCACATGTCGGTCACCGTCGTCAGGATCGGGCCGGACGCAAGCGCGGGATCCTGGCGCATCGCCTTCAGCACCAGGGGAATCAATCCGCCGAGTAACACCGCGACCACCGTGTTAAGCATCAACGCGGTGCCGACGACGAGCCCCAGGTAGACGTTCCCCTGCCACAACGTCGCCACCATGCCGAGCAGCAGGCCGAGCACCAGTCCGTTGACCAGACCGATCACGCTCTCTTTGCCGATCACGCGCGCGAATTCCTGGGGTTGGATCAGGCCGAGCGTCAACTCGCGGATGCTCACGGCGACCGCCTGATTGCCCGAACAGCCGCTCATGTCCGAAATGATCGGCAGGAACACCGCCAGCGCGATCACCGCGGAAATGGTGTCCTGGTAGAACGCGATCACGCTCGCGGCCACGACGTTGAGCAGGATGTTCACCGACAGCCACGACAGCCGACGGCGCGCGCGGTGGAGGATCGGCATCGTCCGCAACTCTTCTTCGCCGTGCAGACCGCTGATCGCCAGGAACGTCTGGGTTGCCCGCTCGCCCACCGCCTCGGCGACACTCGCGCGGCGCACCACGCCGAGGAGCCGGCCCTCGTCATCGGTGACCGGCACCCCGAGCAGCGTATGATCGTCGAAAAACCGCTTGACCGCCTCCAGCGGCGAGTCCACCGGCAGGTTGAGCGGGGCGCGAATCATGAGTGTCCGCACCGACTCGTCCTTGCGCGCCAACAGCAGATCCCGCAGGCGCAGCACCCCGATCAGTCGGCCGCGGTTGTCGGTCACGAACACATACTGAATCTCGAAGTCCGCGTACCGTTCGCCATGGTCGCGCAGATCGGTGACCACATCGCCGACCGTGGCGTCTTCCTGAAATGCCACGAACTCCGTGATCATGATCCCGCCCGCGGAATCGGGCGCGTGGCGCATCAACGCCCGGGCGTCGCTCGCCTCTTCCGGAGCCATGCGCGCGAGGATGGCCGCCGCATCCCCCGCTTCCATCTCACCGAGGACGTCGGCCTGCTCGTTGCTCGGCAGTGCATCGACGATCCTCGCGGCTTCGGCGACCGGGAGGTCCTCGATGATCTCGACTACCTGCGCTTCCGACAGCTGCGCGAGCAGATCCGCCGCGTCCTCAGGACCGAGCATCGCGAGCAATGCCCGTTGGTCTTCCTCAGACAGGCGCGACAGGGTGCGGGCGGTCCCACCGGGGGGGAGGCCGTCGAGGTACTCTCGTACCGAGTCGACCTCGCCCGCGGCCATGAGGATGGTGAGTTGCTGCCAGGACTGATAGGAGGGACGGTGGACCATGCAGACCTCGGGCGAAGGGGCGACGACGGAAGGGAAATTATAGCGGTCGATCCGCTCGAAGCGAGTTGGCATCCACGCCGCCATCGAGGGAGGCGCCGGCCGACTTCGCTAACCGCCAACCAGCGGCACCAGCCGCGCCCGCGGCGGGAGCCCGGGCTCCAATTCCATGATCCCCACCGACGGCGGCGATTTCAGGTTTGCCTGGCCGGCCGGACCCGGATTCATCACGGTGACGGTCTTGTCGACCCATTCGAGCAGCGGGACGTGGGTGTGCCCGTAGATCAACACGTCGGCTTCCGGGAATTCGCGGCGCAGGGTAGCGGGGTTGGGCGTGCCAAACTGATCGCCGTGGGTGAGCGTGAAGCAGAGGCCGTCCCACTCGAACGTCGCGACCTTGGGACAGCGGTCGCGTATCGCGAACCCGTCCGTGTTGCCGTAGACCGCCGTGACCGGCGCAATCGCCTCGAGTTCGATCAGAACTTCCTCCGGCCCAATATCACCGGCGTGCAGGATTCGATCGACTTGGCTGAAGACATCGAACACCTCCGGCCGCAACAATCCGTGCGTGTCGGAGATGACGCCTAGTCGCACCGCGCACCACGGCGGCGCCTCACCGTCCTCTCCGGTTTGGCGTCGGCGTCTGGTGCGGATGGGTCCGCGGCCGCTGGGACGGGGGCGGGGGGCGCTTCGGCGTCCCGGGCTTGGCTGGTGGCGGCCCGCGTTTCTCCCCGCGATCACCGGGGTGACGGCCTTGGGGACCGCTCTTCGGCCTGGTCATGCTTCCCCCCAGTGCACCGCCACGATGCCAAACGTCAGGCACTCGTAGCCGACTGCGCCAAACCCGACGTCCCGCATCAGCCCGGCAAGGTCCGACGGCTCCGGGAACGAGAGGACCGAGTTTGGCAGATACGAATAGGCGTCCCTATGTTTGGACACGATCTTCCCGATCAATGGAAGCAGGTGACGAAAGTAGAAGAGGTAGAGAGGGCGGATCGGCCACGCCGTGGGCGTGGTGAACTCGAGTATCACGGCGCGGCCGCCGGGTTTCAGAACGCGACGCAATTCGGCAAGACCGTCGCGGAGATCGACGAGGTTCCGCACACCGAACCCCACGGTCGCCCCTTCGAAACTCTGGTCGCCGAACGGCAATACGAGCGCGTCCGCCCCAACCGGCATGACCCGGGCGGTCTTCGTCCGACCCAACCTGAGCATGGGGACAACGAAATCCGCACCGACCACTCGCCCCCGGAATCCGTTGCGCCGCGCCAGCTCCGCCGCCAGATCGAGCGTGCCGGCGCAGCTGTCGAGGTACGTCCCATCCGGCACCCGATCCCACCGCAGCCTCCGCACGGCGCGTCGACGCCACCAACGATCGACGTTCAGGCTGAGCAGGTGATTCAGGAAGTCGTAACGCGGGGCGATCGCCGTAAACATGCCCCGCACATAGGACCGTTTCTCATCGCGGGACGGCAGCGCCGTGGGCGGGACGACCTCTTGCATAGGCGCGAAACTTATCGGGCTCCGCGAGCGCGCGGCAACCACGGGAATACGCACCGGCGGTGACCGCCCGTTCCCGCCCATGACAACCGACCTCGCCACCTGGACCGATCAGGATGTCGTCGCGCACGCACAACGCGGCAGCGAATTGGCGTTCCGCGAGCTGATCCGGAGATACCAGCGCCCCATCTTCTCGCTGGTCTACCGGATGGTGCGAGATCGGGAACTCGCGGAAGACCTGGCGCAGGAGACCTTCATCAAGGTCCTGAACCACATCGATTCTTACCGACCAGAACACAAGTTCTCATCGTGGATCTTCAAGATCGCCAACAACGCCGCGATCGACCACCTGCGGCGCAAGGAGCTCGACACGCTTTCCCTCGAGGGGGCACCCGATGCGGTGACCATCCAGCGGCAGGAGGCAACCGCACTCCAAGTGGGCTCGCGGGGGGAGTCGCCGCTGGAGGAGCTCGAGGCGCGGGAACTGGGTTCCCAAATCGAGAACGCGATTGCGCAACTTCGACCCGAGTACCGGGCATGTATCATCCTGCGACACGTCGAGGGACGGCCGTACGAGGAGATCGCGGAGACGCTTGGCCTGCCCCTGGGAACGGTAAAGACCTATATCCACCGGGCCCGCGCCGAGTTGCGCGACATCCTCGATCCGCTGCGGGAATGAGAGCGGGGATTTTGATCCACATGGCCCGGGCCTGGGCTTGAAACCTCGCACAATCCGCTTCGTAAGGCATGACAGATATGAGCGACGACCTGCGTTCTCCGACCCCATCCGATACCGATTCGGACCTCGACAACCGCCTCAAGACGCTGGCACGCGTCCCGGTGCCCGCGCGTTTCGAGGACCGCGTGCTGGCTCGCGTCCGGATTCCCCTGCCCGCCTGGCTTCGCCGGACAAGCAAGGGGGTTCGTGCCATGCTTTCCGGTCCGCGGGGATGGATGATTCTGGGTGGTTTCTCCTTGGCGACCGCCGCGGCGTGGTCCGTGACGGTGGCGGCGGGCGTCCACTTCGGCGGCTACCTGTCCGAAGGGGCTCGGCACGCGGTGAGCGAGGCCGGCGTTCCGCTGTGGCGGGAAGTTGGCGCGGCCGGTCAGTTCCAAATCGAGGTCATACGTAGCTCGGTCTTGGATCTATTCGAGGCGATGCGTGTGTCACCGGCAGTCTTCGCGATGACCTACGGCGCGGTGGCCGTGGTGTCCGCCGCGGGTCTCCGCATTCTTACCGCCGAACCATCCCGTGTGAGGGATACCAATCATGTTGCGCACTAGTGTTCACTCGGTGCTCGGTCTGGCATTGGCCGCCGGCATCTCCGCCCCGACGGCTGGCGCACAATCGGCCTCCGCGGTGACTGTGGGTACGCAGACCCGCGGGACCGACGTCGTGGGGTTCTCCATTTCCGCGGCCGACGACGAAGCCGGACTGACCTTCAGGCTTTCCGACGGGTCCACACTCCGGATCCTGCTGAAAGACGGCACGGTCCGGGTCAACGGTGACCGCGTGGGCCGGTACGACGTCGATGGGGCGCTGAGCACGGCGTGGCGTGAGCTCGTCGACCAGGCGGCGATACTTTCGTCTGACGAGGCCGTCGCGATCGCGAATGGCTGGTCGCCCGACGGGACGCTGACGGAAGAGGAAGCGGCGACCGCGCAGTCATTGACCAGCTTGCTGGCCGGTCTCCGTGTGGGGGCCGCGTCCGCGTTTGATTCGTCCGAGTCGTTGTGGGTCTCCGCCGACGCCATTCGGGAAGCCGCGAGAGGGGCGCGGGTCTCCGCCGACGCCATTCGGGAAGCCATCGAAGCCCGGGTCTCCGCCGACGCCATTCGGGGAGCCATCGAAGCCCGGGTTGCTGACCAGGTCGGCCGCGATGTGCGTGATCGCGTTCGCAGCGAGGTGCGCGTTGGGCGGGATGATGTGCAGTGGGTGAGCAACGCCTCCCCGGTCGAGACCCTGTGGAACAGCGCGCTCGGCTTGCTCGGCGCGTTCCTTGCCCTCACCGGCGTGGCTTTCGGGGCGAGCTTCTTCGCCGAACGCCAACTCGACGTCGTTGCTGACACCGTGTCCACGTCCCTCGGCCGCTCGTTCTTTGTCGGCTTGTTTGCCCAACCGCTCATCCTGCCGGTCTTCGGCATGATGCTGGTTGGCCTCACGCTGACGGTGGTCGGTATCCTCGTGATTCCGTTCGCGATCGTCGCCTTCTTCGTGGCACTGGCTGCCGCGTTGATCGGCGGATACCTCGCGGTCGCGCGGGTGGCGGGCGCGTCGTGGCTCCGCCGGAAAGGGCAGGACTACGGCACCGAGGGCGCTGCCATGCTCAAGTCGATCGCGTACGGCCTGGGCCTCGTGCTGCTCCCGTGGGTACCCGCCGTGGCGCTTGGCTCGGTCCCCGTGGCGGGGCCGGTGCTCCTGTGGACGGCCATCGCGGTGACGTGGGCATTGGCGACAACCGGATTCGGCGCGGCCATCCTGACGCGTGGTGGCGTCAGGGGCACGTTCGGCCGACGGTTCGCGCCACCGCCGATCACGCCCGACGAGTTGTTTGCGCAGGACGAGGACCGCATATCCACCAGTGAGTGGTTTGCCGGCCGAGCCGTCCGATGATTACGCGCCGGCTGTTGGGAGCCGTGGCCCTCGTCGCGTGCGCGGCGTCGGTCACGCAGGCGCAATCGTATCGCACCGTCACCGATTCCCGCCGGCACAACGGCGAGCGCGATTTCCGGGTCGAGGTCGAGTTTGGGATTGGCCGTATCGAGATCGGCCCCTCCAACGGCCGAGACCTTTACCGCCTGGCGATGGTGTACGATGAAGACCGGTTCGAGCCGGAACTACGATACCGCGAGAGCCGGAACGCGTTGCACGCCGGCGTGTCGTCGTTTCGGAACGTCAACGTCAACTACAAAGACGGCACCGAACAGCGGCTCGATCTCGCGCTCTCCCGCAGCGTTCCGGTCGCACTCGACTTGGCGTTCGGTGCGGTGCGCGCCGATATCGAGCTGGGCGGGCTCCTGCTGACCAACGCGCGCATCAAGACGGGGGCCAGCCGCACGGACCTCCGCTTCAGCGAGCCCAACCGCGCGGTGTGCGAGTCGCTCCGCATCGAGATCGGCGCCGCCGAGTTCGTGGCGCAGAACCTGGGTAACGCCCGCTGCCAGACCATCCGGCTCGAGGGCGGCGCCGGTGACTGGACATTGGACTTCGGCGGTGAATGGAGCGATCAGGTCGCGACACGCTTGGTCGTCAAGATGGGGCTGGCCGGGCTGAAGTTGCGACTGCCCGAAAACGTGGGCGTCCGACTCGATATCGACCGGTTCCTCGTGAGCATGGATCGCTCGGGGTTCTCCAAGCGCGGGTCCGACTACTTTTCGCGCAATTACGACTCGGCACGCATACACCTCGACATCGAAATCGACGCCGCCCTGGGTAACATCGAGGTTGACTGGATCCGATAGCGGCAACCGGATCCCGCAGCGCAGCGCCCCGCGGTCCCTGATCGCGGGGCGCGGTGTTTTTCGGTGCCTGGCGTGGGTACTTTCCGGTGGAGCCCCAACGCCGCCATGTCCATTCAGATACAACCGGCCAATCCCGAGCACGCCGACGCCCTGACCGCCATCGCCCATTCGGCCAAACGGCATTGGGGCTATCCGGACCAGTGGATCGACGCATGGCATGAGGACCTCACGATTACGCCGGAATACCTCCGCCGCCACGCGGTCTTTTTGGCGGTTGCCGACGGAACGCCGGTCGGGTGCGTGGCGATCGAAGATCATCCCACGCACTGGTCCATTGAACACCTGTGGCTGCAACCCGACCACCACGGTCGCGATATCGGGCGGCTGCTGTTTCAACACGCCTTGCGCGTCACCGAGAGTGATCGCCGGCGCGACGTGCATGTCGCGGCGGACCCGCACGCGGCCGGGTTCTACCGCCGGATGGGAGCGCGGTACGTTGGCGAGCTGCCGGCGCCTGTCGCGGGAACCGCGCGGACCTTACCCTGCTTTATCTACCGGAGACCATGGAGAGATCGCATGCCCATCATCCAGCGCCCCGACCCCTCCGAGTACGCCCCCTACTACGGGACCTACGTCGACCAACTCCCCGCGGGTGATGTCATCGATCAGTTGGAAACACACGGACGAGATACGGCGGCACTCTTGGCCGGCATTCCGGAGGACCGAGCCGGGTTCCGCTATGCCCCTGGCAAATGGAGTCTCAAGGAGGTTGTCGGTCACCTGACTGACACCGAACGTATCTTCGCGTATCGGGCTCTACGGTTCAGCCGCGCGGACCGCACGCCGATCCCGGGCTTCGAGCAGGACGACTACGTCGCCGCGGCCAACTTCGATGGGCGGACGCTCGCGGACCTCGCAGCGGAATTCGCGGCCGTCCGAGCGGCCAGCCTGGCACTGTTCAAGTCGTTGGATGACACGGCCCTCGCACGGCGCGGCACCGCCAATGACGTGGAGTTCTCCGCTCGCTCGATCCCGTTCATCATCGCGGGGCACGAGCGACATCATCTCGGCGTATTGCGCGAGCGATACCTGCCCGGTATCACCTCCTGAACCGTGCGCGAGGTTCAAGACGCGACGCCCCTCCGCACGAACTGATAATGAGGTGTGACATGTCCGACACGCTTTCCTTCGATGTCGATATGGCGGGCGCATACGACCACGCCATCGACCGAGTCACGACAGCGTTGCAAGCCGAGGGATTCGGCATCCTGACCCGCATCGACGTCGATAAGACGTTGAAGGAAAAAATCGGAGTCGATTTCCGACCCTACGCCATACTTGGGGCCTGTAATCCGCCGCTTGCGCACAAAGCGTTGCAGCACGACGCGCGCGTGGGACTCATGCTCCCCTGCAACGTCACCGTCGAAGCGCGGGAGGGCGGTGGCGCGACAGTCCGCATCGGTAATCCCACTACGCTGATGCAGGCGAGTGGGCTCACCGGGGACACGCTCGGCGAGGTCGCCGCGGAAGCGCGCATTCGGCTCGAGCGGGTCGCCGATGCGCTGCGGGGCTCGCCATCCTGAACGAGACCGGATGGCGTTTGCTCGGGGCGGCAGGCGTCGCGCTCACCGCTTGCGCGCCGCCGCCGCTCCTACCGTCCGCCCCGGTGCCGGCGATGCCGCTGGCGGCGATCGAGCACAGTTTGTTCCTGATTGGCGATGTCGGCAATCCGGCGAGCCCCGTCGAACCGGTCCTCGCCGCGCTCCACACCGCCATGGCGCGCAATGCTCCCCACAGCACGGTCGTGTTTCTCGGCGACAATATCTACCCACGCGGGATGCTGCGGGTCGGTCACGCCGACCGAGCGGATTCGGAACGTCGCGTCGTGATGCAGGTGCATGCCGTTCCGGCGGCCTCCCGCGGCTTCTTCATCATGGGCAATCATGATTGGCGCCGCGGGGCGGACGACGGTTGGCAAGCGGTCAAGGATCAGGAAGCCTTCATCATCTCACTGGCTCGATCGAGCGTGCGCGTGGCCCCGGGGGACGGCTGCCCCGGCCCGGAAACGGTCGATCTCTCTCCGCAGTTGCGACTCGTCCTGCTCGACACGCAGTGGTGGCTGCACGGCGACGTGAAGCCGCGCGATCCCGAGTCGGCGTGCCCAACCGATTCGATGGGGGAGATCGCCACCGCGATTCGCGGCACCGTGGCCGCAGCGGGCGATCGCCATGTGGTGGTCGTTGGGCACCACCCGCTCGTCTCGGGCGGCGTGCACGGCGGCCGGTTCGACTGGAAGGACCACGTCTTCCCGTTGCGCGCGCTGAAGCGGTGGCTCTGGATCCCCCTTCCGATCATCGGCTCGCTCTACCCACTCGTTCGGGGCGGCGGCATCTCGTCGCAGGACATGCCCTCATCCACCAACCGCCGGTTGCGAGACTCCCTGTCGGCCGCGTTCGCCGGCATTCCGATTGCCTACGCGGCCGGGCACGACCACAATCTCCAGGTGTTGCACGGTGACCAGGCACAGTTTCTCCTGGTGAGCGGCGCGGGCTATTACGGTCATACCAGCAAGGCGTTTCGAACCCCGGAGACCTACTTCGCGCGCGCGACGAGCGGATTCATGCAGATCGATATCCTGACCGATGGTCGTGTGCGACTGGGTGTGCTGGAAGTGGATCAACATGGAACGGCGGCAGAATTGTTCTCCATGTGGTTGACCGCACGGAGGGAATGACATGACGAGCCCGGTGGGCTCCCGCCGGCTCCTCGCCGGCATGCTGGTGGTGGTCTCCTGTTCGTTGCAAGCGCAGGGTCGTGCGCAGCGGGTCGTCGCGGGACCGCACTACGCCGCCGGTGGCCTGCACCGCTGGCTGTTCGGTTCGAGGTACCGTGACCTCTGGACCACCCCGATCGACGTCGCGACGCTCGACATGTCCCGCGTAAGCGGTGGCCTGACCCCGACAACCGCCGGCGGCGGGTTCCAGACCAAGTCGCTGCGGTTCCGCGGGGCCGACGGCGTGCTGTACGGCTTCAGATCGGTTGACAAGGACCCGGCGCTGCTGCCACCCGAGTTGCAAGGCACCTTCATCGAGGATCTCGTGCAGGATCAGACCAGTTCCGCCTTTCCGTCCGCGCCGGCGGTGGTCGCTGCGCTCCTCGAGGCGGCTGACGTCCTCCACACCGAACCGCGACTCGTCGTGCTTCCCGATGATCCCCGGTTGGTCGAATTCCGCGAGCGGTTCGCAGGGACGCTGGGCTTCTTCGAGGCACGGGCGATCGTCGAGCCGGGCGCGCAGTCCTTCGCCGGCGCGGACGAGATTCTCGACAGCGACGAACTGTATCCACGCATTGCGCGCAGCCCGGCCGACCGAATCGACGCGCGGCGGTTTCTTGCCGCCCGTCTGATGGATCTGCTGGTCGGAGATTGGGATCGCCATCGCGGGCAATGGGGATGGACGCGGTTTGGGAATGACCGAGTGACCTATTGGGTTCCGATTCCCGAGGATCGGGATCAGGCCTTCGTGCAGTTCGACGGGCTGATGTTGTCCGTCGTCCGTATTACCGCTCCCCAGTTTGTGCGCTTCGGTCCCGACTACCCCGACATGGTTGGTCTCACCTGGAACGGACGGGAAAGCGACCGCTGGTTCCTCGCCGAGTTGCCGAAGCCGGTGAGGGATTCGGTTGCGTCGGCGTTGCAGTCCCGCCTGACCGACGCGGTCATCGATGACGCGGTCGGACGGATGCCGGCGGAGTACGAGGCGATCGGCGGGGCGGAGCTGCGCGCGGCGCTCCGGAGCCGGCGCGATCACCTGGCTGAAGCAGCCGAGACGTTCTACCGCCTGTTGGCCGCGGAGGTGGACATTCGCGCCACCGACGAGAGCGAGCGGATCACCTTGGACCGACATCCGGATGGGCGCCTCGAGGTCCGGATCGCCACGGCCGGTGCCCCATACTTCCACCGCACGTTCGACCCCGACGAGACGTCGGAGGTGCGGGTGCTGCTGGGCGCGGGTGACGACCGCGTCATCGTACGAGGGCCAGGGGACGGGATTGCCATCAAGATCGTCGGGGGTGGGTCGGACGTCGTGACGGACTCGTCCGCAGCTGGGAAGGTCCGGTTCTTCGCGACGGGATCCGACCGGGTCGCCGGACCGGGCGTGGTCCGAATCGACCGACGGCCGTACACGCCGCCACCCAAGCGATTTGAAGAAGAGCTCCCGCCGCGCGATTGGGGTGCACGCTGGCACCCCGCCGTGTGGGCAAGCTCGGGACCCGACGTGGGCGTTTTTCTCGGCGGGGGAGTGAGTGTCCGGCGGTACGGGTTCCGGCGACTGCCCTATGCGTGGTCCCTACGGCTGCGCGGGGGCGCCGCGACCGGCGCGCAGACGTTCCGGGCCGACGTCCTCAGCACGTTCTATCGGACCAACTCGCGGACGCGCGGTCAGATCTATGCACGCGCATCGGGGATCGAGATCCTGCGTTACTACGGACTCGGGAACGAGTCGGTCGAGCGCACGCCCGATCGGTTCCACCGCGTGACCCAGGAGCAGTACACCTTGGCGCCGTCACTGACCTTTGGGCTGCCGGGAACGGCTGAGTTGACCGTTGGACCGCGATTGACGCTCAGTCGTACAGCCGCTTCAGTCGACAGGATCCTCGGGACCCCGACATACGGTGATGGCGACTTCGCTCAACTGGCGCTCGGCGCCGACGTCGAGTTCGATACGCGTGACGTGCCCGCTGCACCGCGGCGAGGCGTCCACGTCCGAGTCGGCGGCTCGGTCATTCCACAGATCTACGATGTCGCGGAGACGTTCGGAGAGGTTCACGGGGTCGCGTCGACCTACGTCACCGCCGGCGGTGGTACGCAACAGGCCACGCTCGCGCTGCGCGCTGGCGGCAAGAAGGTCTGGGGTGTATTTCCCTTCGCGGGAGCCGCGTTCATTGGCGATGCGGAGAGTGTGCGTTTGGGTCGCCAGAACCGTTTCGGCGGCGAAGCCTCCGCCTTCGGCAGCGCGGAACTCCGCCTGCGATTGGCCCGCGTGTTCCTCCTGGTTCCCACCCATGTTGGGGTGCTCGGGCTCGCTGATGCCGGACGTGTCTTCGCCTCCGGCGAGACCTCCCGGACCTGGCACAGCGCGTTCGGCGGCGGTATATGGCTGTCGGTGATCAGCGCGTCCAACACCGTGAGCCTCACCGTAGCCCGGGGCGACACACGACGGACGGCCGCGTACCTGGGGGCTGGATTTGCGTACTGACGCGAGGCGGCGCTTATTCAGGCGCGTGGCGTGCCCACGCGCGCCGACTGACTGACCATGAGCCCTAAACGACTCCGCCCGGCCTCCTTGGACACGGCGAGGTCCAGCAACATGTGGACCTTGCGCATGCGGTCGCTTCCACCCGATCTGCTGGCCGAATCCTGCAAGCGCGTCGGAATTGCGGCCCTTGTGTTTGCCGTGCTCTGGGCAATCGGCATCCTCATGGGCGGAGTCCTCCGGGGCCTGCTCGGGGCGGAAACCCCCGTAGGAGTCACCGTCTGGCCCATGCCCGGGGTCGCAGTCGCCACCGTCGGACTCGTCATCTCGCTGACGATGGTCATGACCGCCCGGCGGCTGCACGATCGGCCGCACCTGCTGCTCACGGTCGGCCTGGTGTTCGAAGTCGTCACGGCCTTCCTCTTCGGCATGCTAAACGAGTGGGAGCCACGGATCATGCCGGCCCGGATCTCATGGGTCTGCGTCATTATCCTGGTGTATCCGGCGATCGTCCCCAACACGCCGGGCAAGACCCTGACGGCGGCCGTCGCCGCCGCCTCGATGGATCCCCTCTGGTACGCGATCGGTGTCATGCGCGGCACACCGGTCTTCATCGGGACATCGGCGATTGCGGGGGACCCGTCGTCACTGCAGCTGGTTTGGTATTTCCTCCCCGCTTACCTGTGCGCGGCACTCGCGGTGATCCCGGCCCACATCATCCGTGGATTGGGCCGCCAGATCTCGAAGGCCCGCGAACTGGGCAGTTACCAGCTCGGCGACGAGGTCGGGACCGGGGGCATGGGGACGGTGTTCCGCGCCGAACATCGTCTGTTGGCGCGTCCGGCCGCCATCAAGATCGTGCGACCCGAACTGCTTGGTGCCGCCAGCGCGAGCGCGACGGCCATCATGCTCACGCGCTTCAAGCGGGAAGCTGAAGCGGCCGCGCTGCTCCGCTCACCGCACACGATCGAGTTGTACGATTTCGGCGTCGCGGCGGATGGAACGTTCTACCTGGTGATGGAGCTGCTCGACGGTGTCGGCTTCGACGGACTGGTCGAGCGGTTCGGGCCGCTCCAACCGGAACGGGCCGTACACCTCATCGCGCAGGCCTGCGAGTCCCTCGCGGAGGCACACGCCAAGGGCCTGATGCATCGCGATATCAAGCCCTCCAACCTGCACACGACGCGGATGGGGCTGGTCGTCGATTTCGTCAAGGTCCTCGATTTCGGTCTCGTCAAGGCCGAACCGGGTAGCGGTCGGGAGCAGACCATGCTGACGAGTCCGGACATTACGGCCGGCACGCCGGCGTTCATGGCCCCGGAAGCCGCGCTCGCCGAGGACGACATCGATCACCGCGTCGATGTGTATTCATTGGGTTGCGTGCTCTACTGGTTGCTGACCGGACAATTGGTGTTCGAGGCGTCGAGTGCGATCAAGATGATGCATCGCCACATTCAGGATGCCCCCGACCCTCCGTCGCGCCATTCGGAGCTTCCCATCCCGGCCGCACTCGACGCGCTGGTGCTGGCGTGCCTGGCCAAGTCACCCGCGGATCGTCCGGCTGACGGGGCGGCGCTGGGTCGAGCGCTGGAAGGGATTTCCTTCGCCAACCCGTGGACACGCGAGCGGGCCCGTCGCTGGTGGGAAACGCACCTTCCGGTAGGTCCCGCGTGGGGACCGTGTGACAAGGGTGAACTGGTGCCGGCCACGATGGACGCGCAGCGGTGAAGCGGCCCCTCCTCGCGCTAGTGATCACCCTCGAGGTGGCGGCACATGCCCCGTTGTCCGCGACGCAAACGGCCGGCGAGGGCTCGGGCATGAGCTACTGGGGTCCGATCGCCCCGGCCCACGATTCCGTTCTTGCGGCCTTCGTCAGTCGGCCGACTCCAGCGTGGGAGTCGGCGCTGCTGGTACCGTACCACATCATCGGGTTCCCACTCCATTTGTTCTCCCTCGGCGTCGGCACGACGATCGAGCTCCTCGACGAAAGTCGCGCGCTGGCCACCATCGGCGCCATGCTCGGGCCCCGGCGCGGACCGCTCGGCATCGGCATCAGCGTTCAAGCGGGGGCGTTGACCGGCTTCGCCGCCGGCGTTGCGCTGGAACACAGTGCGTTCTTGCGGAGGCCGGGCAGCTCCCTCCGAGGCCGGGTCAGCATTTCAACCCGGGGGGACCACCGCCTGAGCCTCGCCACGCGGTTTGCCGAGGCCGCCGGAGGTACGATCGTCTTGTCGAGCGGCTACCGACAACGATCCCAGGCGCTGTTCTTCGGGATTGGACCGACGGCTACCGCTTCGGGAAGGTCGTTCTTCCGCCAGAACCTCGCGTGGGTCGGAGGGGCATACCATCGCGATATCGGACGCCACTTTGCGATCGCGGGCGAGACGGTCTTCTCGACCACCGGGACGCTCACGCCGAAACCAGAACTCGAATTGCCGATCACCACCGTGTTCGCGAGTGGGCTCCCACCGGGGTATGGGGAACACACCCGCGGCGTGTCGTTCCGCGCCACGCTGACGCATGACGACACCCGGTTCACCGGCCGGCCGACGAGCGGTGGCGTGCGTCGCCTACGGGCTTCCTACTTCCATAGTACAGACGGCGCGCCGGTGTCGTTGGTGACCTATCGGGCGGAGGCACAGCAGTTCACGCGCCTGTGGCATCCACATACCGTTCTCGCCCTGCGCGGAATGATCTCGTGGATCGACAATGCCGGCGCAGGACCGATCCCGTTTACCCGCCTGCTCACCAATGACGACCCCGACCTTCTCCGCGGTTTCAACGACATGCGCTGGCGCGACCGGGGGCTGCTGGTCCTGACGGCAGAGTACCGCTGGCCCCTCTGGGTGTACGAACGCCAGGAGGGGACGGGTCTGGACCTGTACCTTCTGACTGACGTCGGGCAGGTTTTCGGCGAGTTCAACGACATCACCCGAGAGAACCTCACGGTATCGTGGGGCGGGGGCCTGCGGCTCCTCGGATCGCGGGGGTTCGGGTTGCGGATCGAGCATGCCCGCAGCGACGAGGGGTCGGTGTGGCGGATGCGGACCGACCAGGTGTTCCAGTTTGCGAGAGGCAGCCTGTTCTATGGGCGCGATCCGATTCCGGCCCGTTAGGACGCGCCGCGGGTTCGTGCTCGGCGTGTGCGGCGTCGTCACGGCCGCCGGGTTCGGTACGGACGCCTTACGGGACGTGCCGGTCGTCTGGCACGCGGACGACCAGCGGGACATTCCCGCGCCGATCCCGCGCGATCCCAACATCGTACGGTCCGCCGTGAACGCCACGTTCTTTCGACCCTTCGGCCGGATGCTCCACCCGGGACGATTCGTACGGCGCATCGGCAGCGCGTTTGGCGGCGATCACGTTCCCCCCGCCGCGAACGTGAACACCCTCGATGAAGTTCCCAGCTCGAGCTGGTTCACCAACCGGATCGGACTGTTCCCCCTGTCGGTGGAGGACGCAGCGCGTGGGCCGGCACACGGGCCCGGGCCGACTCCCCCTTGGACCGTGGTACGGCCCAAGACCCAGGGAGTCACTCCCGGCTTCGACGTCGTCGACGCCCGTGGTGCCACATGGGTCGTCAAGTTCGATAGCCGCGGGTTTCCCGGCATGGCTACGGCCGCGGGCGTGATCTCCGGACGGATTCTCCACGCCGCCGGATACCATGTACCCGACGACCGCGTGGTCACGTTTTCCCGCGACCAGGTGCGCGTGGGTGAGAACGTCGCGATCGCCGTCGATGGGACGACCCGTGCGATGACCGAACAGGACCTGGACGCCCTGTTGGCGGGTGTCGAACGCAACGCCGACGGAAGCTGGCGCGCCCTGAGCAGCCGCTTCCTGGCCGGACGCCCGATGGGGCCGTTCGACTGGAAGGGCCGTCGCGGCGATGACCCCAACGATCAAGTCGATCACGAGCACCGGCGCGAAGTCCGCGGGCTGGCGGTGATCGCGGCGTGGATCTGTCATTTCGACACGAAACAAGGCAACACGCTCGACATGTACGTCGAGGATGGCGGTCGACACTATGTGCGCCATTACTTGATCGATTTTGCCAGTACGCTGGGTGCGGGCGGGGAGGGGCCCTTCCCCGCCGCGTGTCACGAATACTCGCTAGACGCCGGCGCGGTATTCCTCCGTGCCTTGGGTGTCGGGTTGTACCGAGACGAGTGGCGCCGGGTCGAGCGTCCCGAGGGACTCGAGGAAGTGGGCTACTTCGAGAGCACGATCTTCGATCCAACCTCGTTCAAACCCCTGGAGCCGAATACGGCGTTTGCCAACCTCACCGATCGTGACGGCTACTGGGCCGCGAAGATCATTTCGGCGTTCACCCATGAGCACCTGCGAGCGATCGTCGCCAACGGCGCATACCGGGACGCCGCGGCCGCGGCGTACGTGACCGAACAGTTGTTTGTGCGCCGCGACAAGATCGCCGCCTACTGGTTCCGCCGCGTTGCGCCACTCGATTTCTTCGTGCTCGACGGTCGCACGTTGCGGTTTCACGATCTCGCGCGAGAGCGCGGGATCTTCCCGAACGGTGACGTCCGATATCGCCTGCGCACGGCCATGACTGACGAACATCGCCGGAGTGACAGGTGGTCGGCGTGGACGGTGGGCGGCGAAACCCGCGCCGACCTTGGCGGCGCGCTCGCGCTGGCAGATACGCTCGATCCCGGCGGGTCGGGCTACCCTTTCGTCGCCGCTGAGGTGCAGGTGCACCGCGGGCGCCGATGGAGTAGCAGCGTGACCGTATATCTCAGTCGCGCGACCGGGCGCGTGGTCGCCCTCGACCGGTAGCGAAAGCCCTCATGACCGATACCATCGACCGGCCGGGACCGATCGACCGCATGCTGCGGTTGTTCTCCGACATTCGCGCGGGCGAAAGCGGCACCGCGCTACTGCTGACCGGCAATGTATTTCTGATCCTGTCGGCCTATTACGTCCTGAAGGTGGTGCGGGAGGCGTTGATCCTCGGGCAAGCCGGCGCGGAGATCAAGAGCTACTCGGGTGCAGCGCAGGCGGTCCTGCTGCTCGCAGCCGTACCCCTGTACGGCGCGGTGGCCGCCAGAGTGCCCCGTCGACGCCTGATCAACGGGGTGACGGCGTTCTTCGTCGGGTGTCTGGCGCTGTTCTGGCTGCTCTCACGGTTCGACGTGCCGCTGGCGATCGCGTTCTTCCTGTGGGTCGGGATCTTCAACGTCATGATCGTCGCGCAGTTCTGGGCGTTTGCAAACGACATCTACACCAACGAAGAAGGCAAACGGCTGTTCCCGATCATCGGGTTCGGTGCGTCGGCCGGAGCCGTCGCCGGGAGTTACCTTCCCAATCTCCTGCGCGCGCTGCCACTCCCCACGCTGTTCCTGCTCGGCGCCATTCTGTTGATCGGCGCCGCCGCGCTGACGAACGTGGTCGACATACGGGAGCGCCGGCGCACCGAGTTCGGCGCACCCGACGTGCTCACCAGCGGACTCCTCCCCGCGGCCACCGGGCAGTTCCGGGCCGCCACCGGCCAGTTCAAGGCGGTGACCGACAGCGAAGCGTATCTCACCGAAAGTGGTGTGGGATTGCCCAAGCTGCAGCGCGGGCAATCGATCGAGGAAGCCGAACAAGCACAACTCGAAAGCACCGGCGGCGCCTTCGCGCTGGTGTTCCGCAATCGATACCTCCTCCTGATCGCGTTTCTGATCCTCTTGTTGAACTGGGTCAACACGACCGGCGAGTACATCCTCGGGCGTACGGTGCAGGACGCCGCCAACGCGCTGTACGACGGCGTGGGCACACGCGAGGCGTTCGTGTCGGCCTACTCGCGCGAGTTTTATTCGAGTTTCTTCACGATCGTCAACGCGGCGGGGCTCGTGATCCAGCTCTTTATCGTGTCGCGTGTGCTCAAGTACTTTGGCGTGCGGGCGGCCATCCTGGTGCTGCCGGCGATCGCGTTGATCGGGTACGCCATGCTCGCGTTCATCCCGATCCTGGCGTTGGTGCGGTGGGTCAAGACTGCCGAGAACGCCACCGACTACTCCCTGCACAACACCGTACGCAACGTCCTCTTTCTCCCCACGACGCGTGAGGAGAAGTACAAGGCAAAGCAGGCCATCGATTCCTTCTTCTGGCGGGCGGGAGACATGCTGCAGGCCGTCCTGGTCTATTTCGGGACCACGTACCTGATGTTCGAGACACGGCACTTCGCCCTCGTCAACATGGGCCTCGTCGTGGTATGGCTGGGGCTGGCGGTGTCGATCGGGAGGCGCTACGCGCGGCTGGCGGCCGCGACCGAACGCTAGGCGTTCCGAGGCGGCTCCCGTTTTCGCAATTCCTGCAGGTTGATCGCGATGGAGTGGTTGGACTCGAGCAACTGCTTCAGGACATCCTCGGCCGATCGGCGTTCGCCCCGCGGCCTCCGCGAATCCTCGAGAAAGGGCCACACCGCTTTGCGCAGGTCGTCGGGCAGCGCCGTCTCGAGGTACTCGAGTGCGGTGCCCCGCAGGTGAGCATCATCGGTGTGTAGACCGCGAAACGCGACTTTCAGCGGTTGGCGTGGCAGGATCAGCGCCAATACCGTAAACAGATGCTCCAGCGCCCGGTTGGCGCGGTCACGCAACATCTCGTCCATCACCGGAGACCAGTCGTCATCATCCTGCCGGTCGATCAGCCGATAGCTCTCCCACACGCCGCGATCGACCGCGACCTCGCGCAGCACCGCCGCGGTCGCTTGGGCACGGTCCACCCGCAGTTCCGGGTTCTTCTCGACCAACCGGGCCAACGCCCGGCCGGAGCGATATCGCACTTCGAATCGGGTGTCCTGCAATCCTGCCAGCAAGCCCTCGACCGTCCGAGGGACAGGGCAGGCGGCGAGAATCAGCGGAATCCGGCGGCGGACGGCAAAACTCTCGTCCGGATCCACCAATCGATCGATCAACAGTCCCACGTGCGTGGTGGCGCACCGCCGAAGCGCGGCGATCACGTCCCGGGCAACCTCGTCCCACGCCAGCAGCGGGATAGCATAGGCCACTATGCCACCCGAAAGGTCTGGTTCAGCCAGGACGCGACGCACCTGGACCGCGTCGCGGGATCGGAGTGCCACGAGCCGCTCGATTTCGCGATCCGCTTCGATCGCCACCGGTGCGGACGTGGTGTAGTCGGCCTGCGGCCGGCCCGCGGGAGACTCGACACCGGTCATCTCGCTGTGGTCGAGCAGGGTGAACCCGATGGCGCCCGCCGACTGCAACATCGCGGTGCGAGTAGCATCGTCCCGCGCCTCGTCCAGATTGAGCTGGCCGGCCCGGGAGAGCAGCGACCGCTCCAGCGCCTTGACGTACCCGCGCTGCAGGCCGAATGCGAGTATGGCGGCGGCGAGCGATAGCGCGATCGCGACGCCCCACAAGAAGGGCACGACCACGATCGTCAGCATGAGCGCCGCCTGCACGATGCCCGCGCCGATCACGTCGGCCGCGCGCACGACACCGACATCAATCAGCGTCTTCGTGGCTCGCTTCTGGCGGGGCGCAAGCGGCGCGAACAGCAACTCGTAGCCGGCACGGTACAATCCGTTCCGGCAGATGGACTCGGCGCCGCGGGCAACCATGACCATCGTGAACCCCGGCACCAACAAGGCCGCCGCGCCCCCCAGCACCACGCTCGAGGGCAACACGCCGACGGTGCGGGCCAGCCCCAGGCGCTCCAGTGACAGTCGGCTGCCGACCGCCTGCACGACGACCGTCACCAGGGCGATCGCCGTGTAGAAGGCGGCGAACAACCGCAGCAGCGATTCGCCGCTCCCAAACGTCTCGGCGGCGCGAGCCTTGAACACATAGTCGATGAGCCCCTCGCTCACCGACGTCAGCACGACCAGCGCCACCAGCGCACGCAGGTAGGACATCCGCGTGATCGTCTTGAGTCCTGACTCGGCCGGCCGAACGTCGCGGCGCGCCGTGGCACCGATCTCCGGACCACGGACGCGCAGGATGAGCCATGCGCAGGCAAAATGGAGTCCGGCGAGAATCGGCAGCATGGCGGTCACGGAGAGCCAGACGGCAACCCGCTCGGCAAGCAGCCCGCCGATCAGCCCGCCAATCGTACCACCCACCGCGATACGGCCGATGTGTCGTTTCGCCGTGCGCGGATCGAACCGCTCGTTCATGACCGACCAGAAGCCCGAAATGAGCACGGCACCCAGGGCGGAAAAATGCAGGTACACGGCCACCGCGACGGCACGCCGCGCGCCGTCGACAAACGACCATTCGACGAGCGCGATGACGGCACTGAGCGCGAACGCCAGCGGAATGACGCGAGCGGGGCCGCGTGACGTCATGAGGCGTGTGACCGCGAACGCCGCCAGGACGGAAACGATCGCCGCCGCCATGACCATCAACGGCAGCGACGACACGGGAAAACTCGAGAGGAAGAGCGCGTCGCGGGTCGCCTTGGCCGCGATCTGAAAGGCAATCATGCCCATGGCCGTCAGCGTGGCGGCCACGACGGTGGCGTTCAGCTCACGGTCGGAGACGATGGCGGACTCCTGGCCCACCTAGCGGGGAATGGCGTGCTTCACCCGGACGACGGTCCCGACTCCCACGCCGAGCTGGTGAACGGCCGACGCATCACGCACGGCGATCTCAACGGTCCCGGCAGAACCCACGAAACCCAGCAGTTCGCCGGACTCCACGTCGCCGAACGTCCGCTGCAGGGGCCCCACGACCACCGTGCCGACCGTCACGACCGCATCGGGGGCGAGGTCTTCCCCACGCACGTTGCTGACGAGCGTCCCGAACCCATCGACGTGCACGACGGCGCCGACCATGTCGCCGCCAATCAGCCTGGCAACCGGCAACGGCACCCGGTGCCAGCCGTCGAACGGTCGGCCGACCTCCTCGATCGCGATACCCGCCGCGAGTTGCGCGGCGGCCGGGGCAAACACGTCGCGTCCGTGAAACGTCGGGGCGGCCTGGTCCCGCACCGGAAGTTCGACGACCGTCGCGCCGTCCAACACGGTAGTCAGGATGCCGTTGTCCGGCGCCACGAAACAGTGCCCGTGGCTCTGCGCCGCGATGGCCCGCCGCGAGGTTCCCACCCCGGGGTCGACGATAGCCACGTGCACGCTCCCCACTGGAAAGCGATGCCACGTCCGATCGAGCAGATACTGCGCCGACTGCACATCACCGAGCGCGATCTCGTGGGTGATGTCGATGAAGCGGATGTCGTCCGCGACCGCCAACATCGCCGCTTTGATCTCCGCGACGTAACTGTCGGATAGACCGAAATCCGTCAACAACGTCACGATCGCCATGAGTGGTCCGGTCAGCCTGTGAGGATGGGGAGCGACATGGACCGACCGGCTTTCTTCCTGACGGCGTCGGCGATCTCGCGGAGGGCAGCCGCCGCCGGCGAATCCGGTTGCGCGACGACGACCGGCGTCCCGCGATCGCCCAGGTCCGGCATCTGGGCCTGCAACGGGACCTGCCCCAGCAACGGCACGCCGATCTCGTCGGCAAGCCGCTTCCCGCCGCCCGCAAGGAAGATCTCGGTGTGTTTACCGCAGTGCGGACACGCAAACGAACTCATGTTCTCCACTACGCCGATGACCGGGACACCGACGCGCTCGAACATCTTGGCGCTGCGCAGCGCGTCGCCGATGGCGACTTCCTGCGGCGTGGTCACCACCACGGCACCCGTGAGCTGGATCGCCTGTGCCAGAGACAGCTGCGCGTCACCGGTGCCGGGCGGCATGTCGACGATCAAGTAGTCGAGCGTTCCCCACAGCACGTCACGCAGGAATTGTTGAATCACCTTGGTGATGATCGGACCCCGCCAGATAGCGGGCTGGTCCCGCTCAATGAGCAGGCCGAGGGAGATGAGTTTCAGCCCGTGGGCCTCGAGCGGGACGATCTTGTCGCCTCGCACCACCGGCCGCTCGGTCACGCCGAACATGCGTGGGATATTGGGACCGTAGACGTCCGCGTCCATGAGACCGATCGCCAGCCCCTTCGCCGCCAACGCCGCCGCGAGGTTCGCCGCGATGGTCGACTTGCCGACGCCGCCCTTGCCGCTCGATACCGCGATGACCTTCCCCAAGGGCCCCGGGTCGGCTCCCGGCGCCGGCGTGCCGGGTCCGGCACCCGGCGCGCCGACCGGCTGGGTACCGGGGGGAGGACCGGGCGTGGCGGCCATGCCCTGGGGTTCGACGACATCGATCGTGACACCGGTGACTCCCTCGACCTCGCGAACGGCCCGGCGGGCCTCGCGGACCACCGCCGCCGGGTCGGCCCGGCCGAGCACCATGGTGAACGCCACCGAGCCGTCATCAGCGACGACCAGGTTCTGCACCATCCCAGCGGAGATGATGTCGTTATCGACGCGTGGATTGCGAATGTTGGTGAGGGCACCCGCGACACGGGCTTCGAGCGTATTCGGCATGGCGGTCCAATTTACGATTCAGGTGGTTACTCCGGCAACGGCGGCCGGCGACAGCAGCGCACGGGCGGCCTGCAGGACCGTGTGCTGGACCTCCGCGAGGGTCCCCTCGAACGAAGCGCCGGCCGCGCGGCGATGGCCGCCGCCGCCGAACCGTTCGGCCAGCTCCGCGACATCGACGCCTCCTACCGAGCGGAACGAGACCTTGATCCGGCCACTGTCGAGCTGCCGGAACAACAGCGCGAGACTCACCCCCTCGATGGACCGCGGAAACTCGACGACGCCCTCCAGATCTTCGGCGCTCACGCCGTGCCGTTCCAACGCACCCGGCGGCACCGTGACCCAGGCGAGGCCGAGCGGGGACTCAACCACAAGCGTGTCGAGCACCTCTGCGAGCAGCCGTACACGGCCCTCCGGGGCGCTCGCGTAGACACGGGTGTAGATCTCCTCCGGATCGACGCCCTGGTGCAACAGCTCCGCCGCGACGTGGAGCGTCCGTGGCGTGGTGTTGCTGAATCGGAACCCGCCGGTGTCGGTGAGCATGGCGACGTACAGTGCACGCGCCGAGGCGTCGCTCAGGGACCAGCCGGTCGCGCGCGCGAGATCGAACACCAACTCGCCGGTCGCACAGGCGGCGGCATCAACGAGCCGCGGCCCGGGCGGCAGCGATCCGTTGCTCGCGTGGTGATCGATGCACGCCACCGGAACGGTCGTGTCGCGCAGGCGCTCCGCCAGATGACCAAGGCGGCCGAGATCGGAAATGTCGAGCACGATCACCAGGTCGGCGCGCGCGAGTTGCTTGACCGCTTTGGATGACCGATCGGCACCGTCAGCCCCATCCAGCAAGAAGGCGTACCGCGGTGGAAACGGCGTCGGATTGACGATGAACGGTTGCGCGCCTCTCGCGACGAGCAGATGCCACATCGCCACTTCGCTTCCCGTCCCGTCGCCGTCCGCGTTGACATGGGTGGTCAGCGCGATCCGCATGCCCGGCTTGATGGCGGCGGCAATCTCCCGCGCCGCGGCGGCGCGTGCCGGTGCAACCACGGCGCCATTCGGGACCCGCGGGGGTGATAAGGCGTCAGACATGGGGTGAACATAATCCCGCAGCCACCGTTTGCGAACCGCGGCGCCCTTGCAGGACCCGGGGCACCGCATCCATCTTGGACCTTCCCTTGACCGGAATCTGGTGTCCATGGATCTGATCGAGCGCGTCGTGAATACGCTGAACGATGTCGTGTGGAATTTCGGCATCCCCGTTGGCGAGGAAGTCATCCCGGTCGTCGTCATCTGCCTGTTGGGGACCGGCATCTTCCTGACGTTGCGGCTCGGCTTCATCCAGATCCGGCGGCTTGGTCATGGATTCGCCGTCACATCCGGCAAGTACGACGATCCCAACGATCCGGGCGATGTTTCCCATTTCCAGGCCCTCACCACCGCCCTGTCGGCAACCGTCGGCATCGGCAATATCGCCGGCGTCGCGATCGCGATTCACTGGGGCGGACCCGGCGCGTTGTTCTGGATGTGGATGACGGCATTCCTCGGCATGGCCACGAAGTTCGGAGAAGTCACGCTCGCGCAACGTTTCCGCGACGTGGAGAGCGGTGAGAGCAAGATGCAGGGGACGGTCTCCGGTGGACCGATGTACTACATCGAACGCGGACTGGGTCAGAACTGGAAGCCGCTGGCCGTGTTCTTCGCGATCATGCTCGGGTTTACCGCCTTCCTCACCGGCAACGCCATCCAGGCCAATACCGTCGCGGACACCCTGAACACGGAATTCGGCATTCCTGCGCTGGTAACCGGGTTGATCACCGCCGGGATCGTCGGCGCGGTCATCCTCGGTGGCATCAGCCGGATCGGGCGGGTCACCGCCGTCCTCGCGCCGCTCATGGCTGCCGTGTACGTGCTCGGGGCATTGGTGATCATCGCCCTCAACGTCGGCGACCTTATTCCGACGCTCACGTTGATCCTGCGCGAAGCATTCAACCCCACCGCCGGCATCGCCGGAACCGGCGTCGGTGCAGTGCTGGTCACCCTGATGTGGGGCGTGCGGCGCGGTCTCTTCTCGAACGAGGCGGGCCAGGGCTCCGCCCCCATCGCGCACGCGGCCGCCAAGACGGACGAACCCGTGTCGGAGGGCGTCGTCGCCCTGCTCGAGCCGTTCATCGATACCATCGTCATCTGTTCGATGACCGGACTGGTCATCATCATGACGGGGGTGTGGAGCGAGCGCGTGCCCACCCAACTGCTGATGACGGGCGGCGATGGTTCCTTCGTGGAGGCGGGCGCGGCCGGCCGTCATCACCAGGTCGACAATCCGGCGGCCATCCCCGTGGCCGGCGGCGAGCAGCAAGGTCCGGTCCGGTTCGCGTGGCACGAACTCGAGGTCGAGCGGCTCTACGTCGACTCGGCCATGACCCGGCCGTTCAGCGGGACCATTCAGCCGGAATCCGGCGAAGCGGTTGGCGATGACGGCCGTCGCCTCACGTCGCTGTATGGGGCGGCCGTCGAGAGCGGCGCGCCGCTCACCATGCTCGGGTTCCAGCGCGGGTTGCCCGGGGAATGGGGCCGGTTCATCGTGCTGATCAGTGTCTTTCTGTTCGCGGTTTCGACGGCCATCTCCTGGAGTTACTACGGCGACCGCTGCGCGAACTATCTGTTGGGCGCCGGTGCGATCCTGCCGTACAAGATTGCGTTTCTCGGGATGCATGTCTTCGGCGCGGTCGTGTCACTCAACGTGGTGTGGACGATGGGTGACGTCGCGCTTGGCATCGTCATCTTACCAAACTTGATCGCGTTGCTGCTGCTGAGCGGCAAGATCCGCGAGATGGCCGACAGCTACTTCCAGCGGCGCCCCTGGCAGTAGCCCACTCGGCTCGGTCGGCTCGGACGGCTCCCGGCGACTTCCCCGGGGGCCGTCTTGCGTCCGGCCCCTCGCGCTATCCCGGCGCATCTCCCATCTTAGCCAGACCACGGCACCGGGAGACCATCATGGAGCGGAGAGATTTCGTGCGGACGGGCCTCGCACTCGGGACCATCGGCGTCACCGGACTCCCAACGGTGGAACGAACATGGCGCTCGGCGGCCGCGGCCGCGGACCCCCTCCGGCTCGATTCCAACGAAAACCCACTTGGGCTCGCGCCGTTGGCTCGGCGGGCGGTGATCGACGGCATCCCGGAGGGGAATCGGTATCCGGATGCCGCGCACAACGACCTGATCGACGCCTTGGCGGCGAAGCACGGCGTCGCGCCGGCCAGCGTCGTCATCGGTGCAGGGTCAACCGATGTCCTGCGCATGCTCGTACAGGCGACGGCGGGCCCGGGAGCCCGCATCGTCGTGGCCGATCCGACGTTCGAGGATGTTCCGTCATACGCGGAGCCGTTCGGGTTTCAGGTCGAGCGAGTACCGCTGACAAGCACGTACGCCCACGACATCGACCGGATGCGCACGGTCGCCCACGCATCGACCGCACCGACCCTGGTGTTCCTCTGCAATCCGAACAACCCGACCGGGACGCTCACCTCGTGCGCGGCGATCGACGAGTGGGCCGCCGAGGCGCCGGACCACGTGCGGTTCATCATCGACGAGGCGTATTTTGAATACGTTGACGACCCGGGCTACTGGACAAGCGTGCCGTGGATTGCCTCACGGCCCAACGTGGTCGTCGTGCGGACGTTCTCGAAAATCCACGGGATGGCGGGCATGCGAGCCGGCTACGGTATCGCGCACCCGGACACCGCCGCCAAGCTCCGCGTCCATCAAGGACGCAACAACGTCGGATACCTGACTCTGGTCGCCGCGCTCGCATCGCTGCGCGACAGGGACCTGGTGGCGCGCGGGACCGCGAGCAATACACGCGCGCGCGCGATCCTGACCGACGCGCTTGCGGCACTCGCCGTCGAACACATCCCGAGCCACACCAACTTCCTGATGCACCGTATCACGGGCGATCTGCGAACCTATATCGATCGGATGAGACAGGCCGGGGCGCGCGTCGGCCGACCGTTCCCGCCGCTGACGGGGTTCAATCGCGTGTCGCTGGGGTTGCCCGAGGAGATGGAGCGGTTCGCCGCGCTATTGCATGACTTTCGGCGACAGAACTGGATCTGATTGTGGGCCTGCAGGGAATCGTGTGGGTTCCTGGTGGGGTTTTCTGGACGAAGTTAAGGAGGGGCACACTCCTCGACATCGCCCCTCCCCCCGCGTTGGACCGCAGAGGACGCAGTGAGCTTGCGGCACCCGCGACAGGTTCCAGATCGCGCGACCCGAGCATTGGTCATCAATGGGCCCTTCCACCCCAACAATCCCTGTCCTCAATGGGCACGACGGGGGCGGCGGCAGGCAGAGACCCCCTGCGTCCTCCGCGTCCTCTGCGGTGTACACGGGCGGGGTGGCCCCCCCCGCGGCCGCAACGGTCTCCGTGAGCGGCCCCTACCCCTCCGCGGGTTGGGCATCGGACCTGTGACAACCCATACGAAACACCGAAGACCCCTGATTGTCTCACCCGTCGCACGTTCAGACCGAGTAGTTCGGCGCCTCTTTCGTGATCATGACGTCGTGCGGATGTGATTCTCGCAGCCCCGCCGAGGTAATCTGGACGAACTCGGTTTCGCAGTTGAGTTCGGTGATGGTCGACACACCGCAGTATCCCATGCCGCTCCGGATACCACCCACCATCTGATACAGCACGTCACCTACCGGACCCCGATACGGCACGCGTCCCTCGATGCCTTCCGGGACCATCTTGAGCGGTGAGAGATCGCCTTCCTGGAAATAGCGGTCGGCCGAGCCGTCTTGCATGGCCGACAGCGAACCCATACCGCGAATCATCTTGAAGCGCCGGCCCTCGAGCAGGAAACTCTCGCCCGGACTCTCCTCGGTTCCTGCCAGCATCGACCCCATCATGATGCACGCCGCGCCGGCGGCGAGCGCCTTCACCGCGTCCCCCGAGTACTTCACACCCCCGTCCGCGATCACCGGAACGTCGCCGGCGCCACGCACGGAATCCACGATCGCCGTGATCTGCGGGATGCCCACGCCGGTAACGACCCGCGTGGTACAAATCGAGCCGGGCCCGATCCCGACTTTCACGGCGTCCACCCCACGCTCCACCAGCGCGGCCGCGCCGTCGTACGTGGCGACGTTACCCGCCACGAGTTGCGCGTCCGGGTAGGCCTCGCGCAAGTCGGCGACCGCGTCGAGGACACCCTCCGAATGACCGTGGGCGGAATCGACCACCAGCGCATCGACTCCGGCGTCGATCAACGCGCGCGCGCGATCGGACACGTCCTGCGAGACCCCCACAGCCGCCGCCACACGCAACCGTCCGTGACGATCCTTGTTGGCGTCGGGATGCTGCCGCCGCTTGAAGATGTCCTTGATCGTGATGAGCCCGCGGAGCACGCCACGGTCGTCGACGACCGGGAGTTTCTCGATACGGTGATTGCCCAGGATCCGTTCGGCCTCATCGAGTGTCGTCCCGACCGGCGCGGTGACCAGGTTCTCTTTGGTCATCGCTTCCGCGATCGTGAGGTCCATGCGGCGCTCGAACTGCAGGTCGCGGTTCGTGATGATACCGACCAGCAAGCCGGCGTCATCGACGATCGGCACGCCCGAGATCTTGAAGCGCGCCATCAGATCGGCCGCCTCGCCGATCAGGTGCCCGGGACCGAGCGTGATCGGATCGAGAATCATGCCGCTCTCCGACCGCTTGACGCGGTCCACCTGCTCGGCCTGCTGCGCGATGGACATGTTCTTGTGGATCACACCGATGCCCCCGGCGCGCGCGACCGCGATCGCCATCTCGGCCTCGGTCACCGTATCCATCGCCGCCGACACGAGCGGCAGATTCAATTCGATCCCACGCGTGAACCGCGAGCGCACATCCACCTCCCGCGGATGGACCGACGAATGGCGCGGGACCAGCAACACGTCGTCGAACGTCAACCCGAACCCGGCACGCAACTTGGCTACCATACGCACTCCAGACGCACAAAGACCCGCCCGGCCTGGCTGGCCGTGCGGGTCTTCCGAACGATTGTCGAGGGCTCCATGGCAGAAGTTACCCCGCCGCGGAACCGGAATCAAGCGCTTGGACGCGGTCCCTCCGCGGTGTCCTCGGTTGCGGAATCGGACGCTTTCGCGGCGTCACCCTCCGGCGGAGCCGGCGGGGCGGGCTCTGTTTCCGTGGTCGCCGCGGACCGGGAGGCGGACGCGGCCGGTTGCGTCATGTCGTTCAGCGTTTTGCCAAGTTCCTCGACGGCCGCCTTCCCGGCGTGGGACAGTTTGTCCATCAATTTGCTCGCCGAGTCCACGGCGCCCATGGTGCCCCTGATCGCCGCCGCTGGCACACGGGTCGCGCGGAGCGTGTCCTCGACACCATCCGCAATCTTGTCGAACATCGTGGAGCGGTGTTCACCGGTTCCGTACTTGGATTCGAGGAACTCGACGAAATCGAGCACGCGATACCCCTGCTCGTCAGGCAGATTGGCCAAGCGGCGTTCGAGGCGTTTCAACAGGATCTCATTCATGACGGTCTGTCCCGACGTTGCGGGCGCGCCTAGCGCTGCGCGACCGAGAAATCGATGAGGTCGAGCACGGGATTGCCGAGATACTGCGACCGTCCCGTACGCACCCGACCGATGATGGTGATGCCGGTCAAGGGCTCGATCGACGCGAGCGCGGACTCGTGCTCGGGACCGAGAATCAAGTAGACGAAGCCACGTTCCGGCAGTGGACCGCGCGCCAACGCGTACCGGCCGTTGGCCGGGAGATCGCGTCGCAGCCCGTCAGCCGTTTGCAGGGATATGAGCTGCACGGTCCACTGGAGCAGCTTTCCCTGGAAGTCGGCCGGCTGGCTGCGCACCTCCGCGCCGGTCACACCCCTCAACACACCGTCAGCCACCGCCTCGATATCCGAGACCCTGACCCAGGCCTCCAAACGCACCCGAGCCCACTCGTCGGTTCGGTCGAGGACCCGGACCTGCGCCTCGCCACCCACGGCGCCAAGCGAATCGCCGCCGGGCTGTCGGAAAAGCCCCGTTGTCGCCGCCAGTCGCGCTCGATCGAGCCGGGCCACCACGGCATCGTCGGCCGGCGGTGACGTCGCGGTTGCCGGCGCCGCGAGCGCTTCGAGCGACTCGGTCCACATCCACCCGGTGCGCTGCACCCGGACCCATTCGTCGTTCCGCTCGATTTCCTCCAGTAGCAGCCCCGTCATCAGACGCGCGCGAACCGACCCGTTCGGTTCGACCCGCAGATTCTCGCCTCCCGCCACACTCACCCGCAGATCGAACTGCTGCTCCGTTTCAGGTCGAACCGATTGGGCCCAAACCCAGCCGTCAAGGGTAACCATGGTCCAACCACCCTCCTGGTTTCCTGAAGCCAGTTCCGCACCCGGGTTGACGGTGGCCAACAGACGTCCGCGCGAACTCGGCGTCTGCCGGAAGTTCTCGGACGTTGTCACGCGAACGTCCCTCTGGGCTGTCGCGGGGCGGGCGTGCGCGACAACGAGCGCCGCGATGATGCACGGGGCTAGTAGGGCCGATAGACGCTGGCTAGATTGTTTCATTGCCTATAGTTAGATCATTCTAGGAGAACCACGACGGGATGTCAAAACTCCGCGTTGCGCTCGCCCTGGGGCTGCTGTCCCCCGCTCCGTCGTGGGCGCAGGTTGGACATGATCCGGCGCACTCCCCGTACCGCGACGTCAGCAACCGAACCAGCCTCGTGTTCATCGGGTCGGCGGTGCGCGGATCGAGTGGGTTGCTCGAGATCGGACCGGGCTCCGGACTGACCTACGGCGGCCGCTTCGAAATGCGCTTGACCGGCCCGACCGATGCGTTCCTCGGGATCAGCAGCGGCAGCTTCGCGCGTCTCGTTATCGATCCTGACGCACCGCTGGCCGAGCGGGTTTCGGGCCCGGTAGACCAATCGGTGACCTTCGTCGATGTCGGCATGAGCATTCTCCTCACCGGCGACAAGACGTGGTACAATATGGCGCCCTACCTTGGCGCCGCACTCGGGCTCGGATTCGGCCGGGCGGTCCGAACGGATTCCAGCGGGTTTCGATTCAACGCCAAGTTCCTGACCGGACCACACATCGGCGTTCGGTACTACGCGTCGCGGTCACTGTCGTTCCGGGCCGAAGGCAGGCTGTTGTTCTGGCGCCTGAAATATCCCTCGTTGTTCTTCAGCGATCCGTTCCGCGCCCCCGGTCAAGCTCCGGTCCTCGACGCCACAAAACAGTCCGACACGGAATGGACGGCGCATCCGGTGCTGGTGCTCGCCGTGGGGTACGCGTTGCGGCTGTAGCGCGTGGACTTCTTCACCCAGGGCTTTCGCCGCGGCCTCGAGTTGATCCTGTCGGGCGATCCCGAGATCTTCGGCGTCGCGGTCTTCTCCCTTCGCGTCGCGCTGGTGGCGACCATCCTTGCCTGCGGCATCGGCGTGCCAATCGGACTCACAGTCGGGACGACCCGTTTCTGGGGCCGCCGCGCGACCCTGACGGTCATGAACACGATGTTGGCGTTCCCGACCGTCGTGGTCGGGCTGCTGGTCTGGGGCCTGCTGGCGCGACGCGGCCCGCTCGGCGGTCTGGGGCTGCTCTACACCTGGTGGGCCATCGTCATCGCCGAACTCGTGCTCGCCATCCCGATCGTCGCCGCCCTGACGGCCTCGGCCGTCCAGTCGATCGACCCGCGCATCCGCCGCACCGCACTGACGCTCGGCGCCGGCCCGTTCCGCGTGCATTGGGCGGTCGCACGTGAGGCACGCTTTGCCCTGTGGATGGCCGTGGTGGTCGCGTTCGGAAGGGTCTTGGCCGAGGTGGGGGCCGCGATGATCGTCGGCGGGAACATCAGATATCACACGCGGACGCTGACGACCGCGGTGGCCCTGGCGACCTCCCAAGGCGACTTCGCCCTGGCCATGGCCCTGGGACTCGTGTTGCTGGCCTTGGCACTGACCGTCAGCGTCACGGTCCAAATGCTGCAAGGACGGGGACATGCTGAGCGCACGTGAACTGGTGCACCGCTACGGCGGCCGCCCGGTCCTCACCATCGACCGGTTCGATCTCGAGCCCGGCACGATCACCGCGCTCGTCGGCCCCAACGGGTCGGGCAAGAGCACGCTGCTCCGGCTGCTGGCGTTCATCGAGCGACCGAGCGCCGGCTCGCTTGCGCTGGGCGGTGCGCCCGTGCGGACCGAGCGCGAGCGGCGTCGCGCCCGGCGACGGGTCACGCTGGTGGAACAGCACCCGCTCCTGTTCGACACGTCGGTGCGAGCCAATCTCGCCTACCCGCTCCGGGTACGGCGGCGGTCTATCCCCGATGGGACGGACCGCGCGGCCGACGCGCTCCGGGCCGTCGGCGCGGAGCACCTGGCGGATCGCCAGGCGCGCGAGTTGAGCGGCGGTGAGACCCGGCGCGTGGCCATCGCCCGCGCGCTGATGGCCGAACCGGATATCCTGCTGCTCGACGAACCCCTCAGCGGTATCGACGGCTCGTTCGGGGCCCGGTTCGGCGACGTGTTGTCCGCGCTCCACCAACGTGGCGCGACGGTGTGCCTGTCGTCGCACCTGCTGGAAGCCGCCTACCGCTGGGCCGATCACATTGTGGCGTTGGCCGACGGTCGCGTCGGCGCGGCGACACCGGAGAACCTGTTTCGGGTTGACATTCCCGAGGGCGGTGGCGCGCGGCTGGTGCGGGCGGGACCGCTGGAACTGACGGTCGTCACCGACCGCGTCGGTCCGGCAACCGTAGCGATCCCCGCCGACGACATCGTGGTCAGCGCGGCACCGCTGCATTCGAGCGCCCGGAACCAGTTTACCGGCCGCATCATCCGCATCGCCGAGGAACGCCGGGGACGCATTGCCCTCACGGTCGATGTCGGTGCGGAGCTCCAGGTGCGGATCACGCCGCAGTCCTTTACCGAGTTGGAACTCACCATCGGCAGCGCCGTGGTGCTTTCGATCAAAGCCATGGCCGTGCAGGTCATCTGATCGGCGGCTAGATTCCACTCGTGCCAATTGCGCTGTTGACCCGAGTCGTCTCGTTCGCGGCCTCGCACCGCTATCATCGACCCGATTGGTCCGCGGATCGGAACGCGGAGGTCTTCGGCGCCTGCGCGGGCGAACACGGTCATGGCCACTCGTACCGGTGTCAGGTGACGGTACGCGGCCCGCTGGCCGAGGACACGGACATGCTGATCGACCTCGATGCCCTGGATCGCATCCTCGAGGAGGAAATCCGGTCGCGGTTCGACCACCGGCACATCAACTACGAGGTACCCGAATTCGCGTTCGGAAAACGAATCCCAACGGCGGAAGCGATTGCCGTGTATATCTGGAATCGGATTGCGCCCCGGTTACCCGAACCGGTGCGGCTCTACGCGGTACGAATCGAGGAGGATCCCCATCTCTACGCAGAGTACCGTGGCGACGAATGAGCGGCGTCCGGCCTCGGGCAAGCGCGGCGGCATGATGGCCGATCACGCGGTCGTCGAAGAAGTGCCGGTGTGGCTCGAAGTCAACGGCACCCCCATGGTGACCTGGATGTGTACACCCGATCAGCTCGAGGAACTGGCTATTGGGTGGCTCCACGGTGAGGGGTACCTCTCGACACTCGCCGACCTCGAGAGCCTGCGGCCGTGCGCCACCGACCTGGGGTTCTGGGCCCAGGTCGATGCCGCGCGCGTCAGCGCGATTGCGGCGGAGGATCGCCAGCGCGTGCTCGCGTCCGGCTGCGGGGCGGTGTCGGTATTCCTCGCCGACCCGGCCACGGCGCCGACGCGACCAGCCGCCTCGCCGCCACCCGACCTCGAGGTGTTGCGTGGCTTGTTCAAGCAGCTCTTTGGACTCGGCGAGCGGTACAAGTCCACCGGCGGCATTCATGCCGCTGCCTTGACCGACGGGAAGGACCTGCTGCATCACGCTGAGGACATCGGGCGCCACAATGCGGTCGACAAGGTCATCGGCGCGGCGCTCCTGGCGGGGCGAGACGTCCGCGGGCACGGATTGCTGGTTACCGGCAGGATCTCCGGCGAGTTGGCGTTCAAGGCCGCCCGTGCCGGTCTCGACTGGATCGCGACGCCGTCGGTTCCCTCGACCGTCGCGGTGAGCATCGCGCAGCGATCAGGCATGTATCTGCTGGGCCGCGCGGTCAGCGGTCATCCTCACCTGCACGCGCCCGATTGATGCGCGGCGCGGTGCTGGCGGGCGGCAAAGCGAGTCGCTTCGACGGAAGGCCCAAAGGGCTCGAGCGGGTCGGCGGTGAGCGGATTCTCGATCGAGTCGTCGCGCTGGTGCGGGTTGCCACCGGGAGCATGCCGTTGTTGATCGCCAATGCGGGCGATGCCTCATCGTGGCATCCGGACCTGCAGGTCAAGCCTGACGAGTATCCGGATTGCGGCAGCCTCGGCGGCATCTATAGCGCGGTCGTCGCCGGCGATGGACCCGTCCTGCTCGTGGCATGGGACATGCCGTTTCTCTCGGCCGACCTGCTGGTGGCGCTGGTCAACGGCGCCGGAGACCACGACGTGTTCCTGCCCCAGAGCGAGGGCCCCCGAGGCGTGGAACCGCTGTGTGGCGTGTACGGGCCCGCGTGCCGCGAACCGATCCTCGACCGATTGCGGGACGAAGACTATCGAGCCATCGGGTTTCATGATGCGGTCAACGTCGGGACCCTGCCGCTCGAGCGCGTGGCGTCGTTTGGCGACCCGGCAACGTTGTTCTTCAATGTCAACACCGCCGAGGACCTCCAGAAAGCAGAGGAGTTGTGGCGCCAATACGCATGATCTCGGTGGTCGGTCGCAAGAACGCGGGCAAGACGACGCTCGTCGTGGCGCTGGTCACCGAATTCGTCAGGCGCGGGCGGCGGGTCGGCACGATCAAGCATGGTGACCACCCGGCCGTGCTCGACCGCGAAGGGAAGGACACCTGGCGCCACTATCACGAGGCGCGCGCTACCAAGACGCTCATCGAATCACCCGGTCATCGCGTCCTGTTCGAACGGATCGACAACGAAACCGACCCCTTTACCCTGGCACGGCAGTTCTTCTCGGATGTCGACATCGTGATTGTCGAGGGATTCAAGCGCTTTGCGATACCGAAGATCGAGGTCCACCGAACCAGTGAGCATCCGCAGCCGCTCTACGATCCGGCAGGTGACCTGCCGGGAGACTGGATCGCGATGGTGACCGACGACAAGCAGTTGCGGTTTTCCTTTCCCACGTTCGCGTTCACCGACACGAGTTGGTTCACCAGTCTCGCACATATGGCGTGGGAACACGCGCTGGTGCTCGACGCCACCTGATGCGGTCCCCCGCCGAAGCGGCCGCGACCATCCTCGCGGAAACACACCGCCTGCCGGTCGAGTGCATCCCGATCACCGAAGTGCTCGGCCGAATCATCGGCCACGACGCCCGCAGCCCCATCGACATACCCGCCCGCGATAATTCCGCGATGGACGGGTACGCCGTCCGCGCCGCCGACGTCAGCCCTGCCGTCCCGGTGACCCTCCACATCGTCGAGACGATCGTCGCCGGCGCGCTCCCGACCGTGCCCATCGAATCGGGTGAGTGCGCCCGGATTTTCACCGGCGCTCCTATCCCCGACGGCGCGGACAGCGTGATTCGACAGGAGGACACCACCGCCGTCGCCACCGACCAGGTACGTATCGACGACCCGCGCGACGCCGGGCGCAACGTGCGCCCTCGCGGTGAAGACGTGGTGCGCGGGTCGGTCGTGTTGCCCGAAGGATCCGAACTCGGTCCGGCGGCAGTCGGCATGCTCGCCGCCATCGGCGAGAGCGAGGTGTGCGTCTACCGGCAGCCGAGAGTCGCTTTCCTCGGTTCAGGCAACGAACTCGCCGATCTCGACGAACGAGACGCAATCGTCAGCGGGAGGAAGATCGCGTCGTCGAACACCTATACGCTGCTTTCCCTCCTCGCGCGGGTCGGCGCAACGCCCGTCAATCTCGGCATCGCGCGCGACGATCCGGCGGACGTGCGCGAACGCGTGTCCAAGGGCATGCTGCAGGCCGACGTCATCGTGACGACCGCGGGTGTGAGTGTGGGTGAACACGACTACATGCGCCCGGTGCTCGAAGAACTCGGGCTCGATCTCAAGTTCTGGCGCATTCGCATGCGACCCGGCGCCCCAGTGGGGTTCGGGCTGCTCGGCGGCATTCCGTGGATCGGTCTCCCGGGTAATCCCGTTTCGGCGATGGTGACCTTCGAGTTGTTCGTCCGACCGCTCATCCGCAAGATGCGCGGTCATGCAACCTGGTTCCGCCGCGCCGTGCCCGTACGCATGACTGAGTCGATTGCCGTGCCGACACGTTTGACGCATTTCCTGCGCGCGGTCGTGTCTGAGCGCGACGGCAATCGGACGGCGCGCCTGACCGGACCACAGGGATCCGGTATCCTGTCATCGATGGTCGCGGCGAACGCACTCTTGATCGTACCGGCCGAGCGGGCGGAGGTGGATGCAGGCGAGACCCTGCAGGCGATCCTGCTCGACGATCCGGTGCACGTCGAGGCCCCACCGTTCGAGTAGACTACATCGCTTTATAAGAAGGACCGCTACCGCCCTCGCGAGGCTTCCAGCGGGGTCCGAGCACGTCGGTTGCCTTGCAGTCGACACAGTTGGGCGCGTTGACGCGCAAGGCGCCGTCCACCCATTCGTACACGCCGGCGGGACACATCGCGGCATAGAGCCGTGCCATCTCCTCCGTCGTGTCCGCGGGCGCGCTGAGATGCAAGGGAATGTCGTCGCGGGTTGCGTTGCCGGCCTTGAACACGGCGTCGAGCTTGGAGAACGTCAGCTTCCCGTCCGGCACGAAGCGCGACGCCGACGCGACCCGTTTGGGAGCATCGGCGTCCGCCGGCATCGCGATACGCCCGCCGGGAAAGCGACCGCCGGTCATCGTCATGAGTAGCGCCTTCAACCCGCCGATGTAGAAGCCGTCCTTGAACGCCAGCCGCATGTTACGCGTGCGGTACAGGTCCCGTCGGATGAACGAGTTGGCCACGCTGCGGTCGTACTCGGCGAGGTGGGGCGCGGACGAATCGCCCGCTTTGAGTGCCTGGAACATGGCACGGGCCGCGAGGATCCCACTCTCGATCGCGTAGTGGATCCCCTTGAGCGACGGCACGTCCACGAATCCGGCCGCATCGCCGAGGAGGACGACACCATCGCCGTGCAATCGATCGGGCAGGGCGTAGAACCCGCCCTCGGGAATCGTCTTCGCGCCCCACTCGATCAGCTCGCCGCCAGCGAGGTACTGGTGAAACAGCGGGTGCCGTTTCATCCGTTGCAGCAGCTCGTGCACGTCGAGCCCGGCATCATGATAATCGAGGCCGACGACCAGCCCCAGCGATACAAGATCGTCCGCCATCGGATACATGAAACTCCCGCCGAACGCATCGCGGGGCAGCGGCCATCCCATGGTGTGGATCACGCGGTCGAGCGGTACCTTGGTTTCCCACAGTTCCTTGACACCGAGCGCAAAGAGCTGGGGATTGGGTGACCCGATCCGCTGCCATCTGACGTACGCCTGCGAGAGCGGGCCGCGCGTGCCTTCAGCCAGCGCCGTGATCGTCGCGAGGATGTCCGCGGGTGGGGTGTAGGTCGCTTGCGGCTGTCCATCGCGATCCAGGCCGGTGGGCTCGGTACGGACACCGATGATGCGATCGCCGTCGGCGAGCAAGGCCGCGGCCGGAAATCCGGCGAAGATGTTGACGCCGAGTTCCTCCGCCCGTTCACCCATCCAGCGCACGAGTTCACAAATGGACCCGACATAGTTGTCGGTATTGTGCATGGTCGGCGGGACGGGAATCCGCCGCGCGCGCTTCTCGTTGAGCACGTAGACGGCGTCTCGCACGACGCGCCGCCGAAACGGGAAGTCTTCGTCGGACAGGTCAGGGAACAGGTCCCGGAGCGAGCGCGGGTTGATGACGGCACCGGACAGATTGTGCTCGCCGAGGGATGCCGCCTTCTCGAGCACACCAATCTCGACACCGCCGATCCCGGCCCCGGACTCGTTGTCCCGCCGCACGAGATTGGCCAGTTCGATGGCGCCGGCGAGGCCTGCCGGCCCGCCACCAACGAACAGCACATCCATGTCGATGGTTTCGTCCTGCGGTGGTTCGCGCAGGATGAGCGTGTCGATCGGGAGTGGGGGTTGGACCTTGCCCGGGATGATCGTGTCGCGGGACACGACTACAGCTGGATTCTGGCGCCGATCGTAATCAGCGCATCATACGCCATGCCCTCCGCCTTGAACCCGCCGGGGAGGTTGTCGCCGGAGGGGGCCATGAAGTAGTTCGACCAGGTCACGCGCGCGCCGATCTTCTGGCCGATCGCCGCGTCGACTCCCAGTACAAAGACACCGCCGATTTCGGTCACGGGATCTTCCTGGCCTCGAACCGGACCAGGGGTCAGTTGGGAGCCGGAAGCCCCGAGCCCGAAGTAGATTGGCGCTCGCGCCTTGAACCGAAACAGGAGGAGAGCGGTGCCCTGGAGACCGGTCAGGCTTTCGCGCGTGTCGCATTCGGAGCCTTGGGTGCAACGGGAGCGGTGGGGTCGGCTGGCGTGGAACCCGAGCGACAACCCGAACCCGCCCCCGATCGGTGCCTGAATCGCGGCGCCAACGGCCGGACCGGAACTCGCCCTATGCTGATGGCAGTCCAGCGGGAATCCCGGGCACGTCAGGGAATCGGCCTCGTTGGCACGAACGCCACGGAACCCGAGCGCCACGTACGGCAACACCGCAAAGGGAAAGGCTTTCACGGGCGCCCTGCGCGCCCCTTCCTCCTGGGCGTACACCGAGGAAACGAGCATCACCACACCCACGATCGCTACGCCGTAACGGACGAGCATCAGTTCCCCCGGATTTTCTTGATCGCTTCGGTGAGCCGCGGCACGACTTCGAACAGATCACCGACGATTCCGTAGTCGGCGACCTTGAATATCGGCGCGTCCTTATCCTTGTTGATCGCCACAATCACTTTCGCCGTCCGCATGCCCGCCAGATGTTGAATCGCGCCGGAGATGCCGATCGCGACATACAGGCTCGGACTGACGGTCTTTCCGGTCTGTCCGACTTGTTCGGAATGTGGGCGCCACCCGGCGTCCACGACCGCCCTTGACGCCCCCACGGCGGCGTTCCCAAACGCGCCGGCGAGCGCTTCGATCAACGCAAAATGCTCCGGTTCCTTGAGCCCGCGGCCTCCGCTGACCACCACCGTCGCCTCGGCGACATCGAGTGCCGCGCGTTCCGGTTCCTTGACGAGTACCGTCCGGGCGGCGGAAGCACCGCCGGTGACCGGCGCCAGTGTCTCGACCGTCCCCGCCCGTTGTACGGTCACCGGCGCGAAGTTGTTGGGTCGCACCGAGACGACACACGACGCCGCGGTGATCCGCAGGCGATACATCGCCTTGCCCGCATACACCGGCCGGGTCACCACGATCCCGCCATCGACTTCGATCGCGGTCACATCGCTCGCCAGGGGACACCCGAGGCGCGCCGCAATGCGCGGCGCAAGATCCTTGCCCAGCGCCGTGGCACCGACCACGACCGCCGCGTAGGCGCCGGACCTGGCCCGCGCGGTCACCGTGGCCGCATACGACGCGCCCTGATAGAGCGCCAGGCCATCGTCCGCCGTCAGGAAGACCTTGTCGGCACCGGCGGTACCCAGACCATCGGCATCCATGTCCTCCGGACCGATCACCACGGCGTCCACCTCGCCGCCCGTGGCATCGGCGATCACACGGGCGGCCGCCAGGGTTTCGTGCGACACGCGTTTGAGCGTGCCGTCGCGCTGCTCGAGCACCGCCAGTACGCCGGTCATCACAACACCTTCGCTTCCTTGCGGAGCGCGTCGATCAGCGCCGGGACCGCGTCGGCCCCTTCACCGACGATCCGCCCCTCCTGTCGCTCCGGCGGGAGGGTGATGCCTACGACGTCGACGCCCGCGTCGGCGAGCGAGACCTGTTTGACCTCGAGCGGTTTCTTCTTCGCCATCATGATGCCCTTCAACGCGGGATAACGCGGTTCGTTGAGCCCCTTTTCGGCCGTCAGCACCGCGGGCAAGGAGAATTCCACGACCTCGATCCCGCCCTCAATCTCGCGCTCAGCGGTCCCCTTCCCATCCGTCAACTCCAGCCGCGCAATGGCGCTGACAGACGGCAAGCCCAGCAGCTCGCCGACCATCGTCCCGGTCGCATGGCTGTAGTCGTCGATCGCCACCTTCCCGAACAGGATCAGGTCGTAGCCACCCTCGCGAAGTTCGTCAGCCAGGACCCGGGCGGCAACGAGCGGATCGGGAACCTGGCGGTCAACCTGCAGCAGGATTCCGCGGTCCGCACCCATCGCGAGCGCCGTACGAATGGTCTCTTGTGCCGCGGCTCCTCCGAGCGAGACGATGACGACCTCGCCGGCGCCGGCGGCCTCCTTCCGGCGAAGCGCTTCCTCGACCGCGATTTCATCGTAGGGATTGAGCACGAACTTGACGCCGGTTTCGTCGATCGACTTCCCGTCGGCGCCGATCTTGATGCGGGCTTCCGAGTCCGGAACCCGCTTCACGCACACCGCTATCTTCACCGTAACCTCAGGAATGGCATTGCGTTGGGTTGTGTCCGCAGTCGGTGCCTCGGACGCTGGAAATTAACCGGCGCGGCGTGTTGGGGGCAACGTGCGCGAAGCGCGGCGGGGTCCGCGGAAATCCGCGAGGCGGGGCGGTGTCAGGGATTGCACGTCGATAGGATGCCGCCGGCCGGCGGAAGATTTACTCCGCGGGTTGTTTGCGGCCGGCCCGTACGACGATCGCGAATTCCCTCGCCGTGACCGGTTGGACCGACAGCCGCATTCCTCGCTTGAGGACCCACATCTGCTCCAGGCCGGCCATCTCCCGCATGGCACCCAACGGCAACACAGACGGGAACCGCTCCACGAACCGGATATCGACCGCGTACCAGGTTGGTGGATCCTGCTTGGCCTTGGGGTCGAAGTAGCGGTGTCCTTTGCGCCACTGGAAAGGATCCGGATACCCGTCACGGACGACCTCCGCCACACCCGCCACGCCCGACGGGTCCGCGTTGGACGCGTAGAACAGCACACCGTCGCGGGTCTTGATGTCATCGCGCAGCAGGTTGCGCGCCTTGTAGTTTCGCACGCCCTCCCACCCTGTCGACCCATCCCGGGCCAGATCGTCGATTGCGTAGGCGTCCGGTTCGACTTTCATCAGCCAGTATCGCTTGGCGCGAGCCATGGAGTCCGTCCCCGCTATCGTCCGGCGTAGAGCCGCTTCAGGAGTTGGATCTGTCCCGTGTGATACAGGTCGTGCGCGGCCACGCCGTGGATCATCTCACGATAGGTCCACGCACCACTCGGCGACGTGTGGGCCAGCGCCCCGGGGGACAGCCCGGCGACGACCTCGCGCAGTGCCGCGTGTGACCGCTTCAGCAGACGCACGTCCTCCTTCCAGGCCCGGTCCGTCCGCTCCGGAGCCGCCGGCCAATTGCTCGGCCCGCGCGCGAACCCGCCCCGGTCCGTTTCACCGAGCACGCGACGCCGCACCACGTACTTCCAGTAGGCGGTATGCAGCACCAGGTCACGGATCGAGTGCCGGCGCGGCGACGGCCGCCATTCCGCCTGCTTCAACCCGACGCCCCGCAGCGAGCCACTGAGGGTGGTGCCATGCCAACCCTTCGCATCGAACGCCTGATCGAGTACCTCGAGCAACAACTCGATGCTCGGATTCATCGCGTCACCGCGTCCCGAATGCGCGCGATCTGCGCACGATGGACCAGATCGTGCGCGGCGCCTAACCGCGCAATCATCCATACGCTCTCGTTCCCGCGCTCGGCATGCACGCCGAACCGATTGCGTTGGGCGTCATCCAGTGAGTGGAGCAGCGCCAGGTTGGACGCTCGCAGCACCCGGAGCCGCTCGAGTTCCCGCTCGACATCCGCGTCGACGTACCGGAGCTGCCGCGCCCAGGCGTCCTGATCGAACCCCTCGATGGACGGCGCGTCGTGCGCCAACACCATGCGGTACCGATACCCGTATACCAATTCGGTGTCGGCGAGGTGCACGACGACCTCCGCGATCGACCACTTGCCCGCTCGTTCGGGCGTGCGCAACAGGTCGACCGCGAGACCGGTTACCGATTGCTCGACCGCGCCCACGAGTTCGCCCTGAACCGCAAGCGGATCACGATCGCCCAACACGTCGAGCAGCGCCGCCGTATACGCGGCGGCCGCACCACGGGCGTCGCCCGCGGGATTGCTGAATACCGCTCGCGGCTCGGTCATCCGCGGAACGCGTCCATGCCGGTCACGGCCTGGCCCAGAATGAGCGTATGCATGTCGTGCGTGCCCTCGTACGTGTAAACGCTCTCGAGGTTGACCAGATGGCGCATGGCCTGGTACTCGACCAGAATCCCGTTGGCGCCGAGCAGGCGTCGCGTCTCGCGCGCGCACTCGGTGGCCATGTTCACGTTGTTGCGTTTCGCGAGCGAGATCTGCTGGGGGGTGGCCTTCCCTTCATCCTTCAGCCGGCCAAGCTGGATGTTGAGCAGTTGGGCCTTCGTGATTTCGGTGAGCATGTCCGCCAGGCGGGCTTGCTGGAGTTGAAACGCGCCGATCGGCCGGTCGAACATCACGCGGTTCTTGGCGTAGCTGAGCGCCTCGTCGAAGCATGCCTGCGCCGCGCCCACCGCTCCCCACGCGATGCCGTAGCGCGCCTGGGTCAGGCACATCAATGGACTCTTGAGCCCACCGCTGTTCGGCAACAGCGCGTCCGCCGGCAGCCGGACGTCCTCGAGCACCAGTTCACTGGTGTCACTCGCCCGCAGGCTGAGCTTGCCGGTCTGGTCCTTTGCCGAAAAGCCCGGCGTGTCCGTGGGAACGATGAACCCGCGAATCGAGCTCTGGTCGTCGATCGCTCCGGTCTTGGCCCAGACGACGGCGACGTGCGCCATCGAGCCGCTGGTGATCCACATCTTGGCGCCGTTGAGAATCCAGCCACCGTCTGCTTCCCGCGCCGTGGTAATCATCCCGCCGGGGTTCGAACCGTAGTCCGGTTCCGTCAGGCCGAAGCATCCGATCGTGTCGCCGGTCGCCAGCTTGGGCAGCCACGCCAACCGTTGTGCTTCGCTGCCGAAGGCGTGGATAGGATACATGACCAACGCGCCCTGCACGGACGTGAACGACCGGATGCCGGAATCGCCTCGTTCGAGCTCCTGCATGATGAGACCGTACGCGACGTTGTTGAGGCCGGCACAGCCGTATTGTTCCGGCAGGTTCGCCCCGTACAGACCCAATTCACCCATCAGCGGAATGAGAGACATGGGGAAGGTGCCGCTGACGTAGTGCTCGCCGATAATCGGCATCAACTCGTCGTCCACGAAGCGACGGACGGTGTCGCGAACGGCCCGTTCCTCCTCGGACAACAGGGTGTCGCTCTGGTAGAAATCCACACCTTCGTAGGCCATCACTCCCCCATGAATTACAAGATGTCGGCCGCGGGACGGGTGTCGAGATCGCGCCTTGCGGACGGCTCGACCCCGACTTCCCGCGCCTTGCGGCGGAACGTCGGTCCGTGATCGACGGCCAATCCAGTCTCGGCCTGCCATTGATGGATCATTTCGTGCACCAGCGTCTTCTGCACTTCGAGCCAACCGTCCCGCGCAACATGCTGCCGGCTCATGCCGATCTCGACGGCGCGCCCGGTCCGATCATCGAGCGTGACCTCACCGAGCTGTGTGCGCATCTTGGCGGAGAGTCGGAACGGTATCCGGGTGAGAGCGCCGCCGAAGTGTCTCGCGTTCAACTGCGTGTGCAGCTGCCGCAGCTTCGACAGAATGGCTCGATCGCCCGGCCGCGCACCTTCGGGACGACTGCGCACGACGTTCCCAAACTGGTGCGCCGGAAACGCGAGCAGTTCCCGCTCGGCGTCGCGCCGATCGGCCACGCGGGTGCGCGAGTAGACGAACTTCACGATAGCGTTCAGCACCCGATCGGATGCGTAGGCGTAGCCGCGGTGGATCCGCAACGTCCCGCGTGACACACTCACCATGACGGTCCGATTGCTGTGCACGGCGACCCGGCGGACCCGCAAGCCCAGGGCGGCGAGGCGCCGCGTCAACAGCGCCTCATCCGCCACCCGGGCGTCTTCATCCCTCCGCGCCGACTTCCTCGACATCACGCGCGACCCCTGCCTTCCGCTTCCTGGCAAACTGGTGCACGTCCGAGCGCTTGAACAACTTCCGATCCGGCTCCCAACGATAGTACTCCAGGTGAATGGCGTCCTGGTCCACGACCACACGGTTGAACACCGCCGGCCGACCGCCGCGCGACCGGGTGGATACCGTCCCGGCGCACGACACGACCACCCCGTCCAGGGTGTCTGCCTGCTCCTGGTGATCGTGCCCACATAATACCAAGTCGGCACCCGAATCGACGATCCGTCGCTGGGCGGTCTTCCAGCGCGCGAGGCCCATCCGGTCGGACAGGCCACCCCGCAGCACATTGTGATGCAGCACCAACACGCGAACCTGCTCAGGGCGCGCCCCGGCGAATCGCGCGGCCGCACGAGCGATTTCTCGTTTCGGCAGGTGCCCCTTCACCGCGATATCGCGCAGCCGAGGCGTGAGCGACCCCCACGCGACACCGTGGGAGGTCAGCACACTGACCAGCACCGCATCCGTCAGGTCCAGGGTGGGCGCCAGATGGGGTCCGAAATACCGCCCGTACTTCCGATATTTGCCGGCCGACCCGAAAGGCAGAAACGGCCGCCACCACCACTGGACGTCATGGTTGCCCGGCATCACGTGCACCGGTGCCGACCGCGCGAGTTCGCGCACGAAGGCCCGCGCGCGCTGGAACTCTCCATGCCGCGCCCGCAGCGTGAGGTCGCCGGTGAGCACCACGGCCTCCGGCTCGAGGTCGGGAACCAGCGCTTCGATCGCCTCGATCTGCGCGAGATCCGCCACCGCCCCGAAATGGGGGTCGGACAGGTGAATCAGACTGAACGACATCGAGATCCCGTCACCGGAGGAACCACTGCCGTGCCACCCGCAAGGCGAGCACTCGGCTCGCGACGAACCACACGCCGATCGCCCCGGCTCCCACCAATCGCGCGGTGCGCTCCACCGGGAGACGTGCCATGACATAGAGCGCAAACACGGCCGTCGTACCGAGGCTCACCCATCGCGCCACTCTTCGCGCGCGCCGGTCCACCGCGGCGAGACACACGCGGCACAACATCCCGAGCGGCAGATCGACCTCCCGGGCGCAACGCGGACACTCCGTCTCACGAAAGCCGCCGTACAACGGCGTCGGCGAACCCAGCGGTGGTAGCATTTCCGTTCAAGTCAGGAGTACGAATCCGATCCTGCCGTAACACGTCACCCACGGCGTCGCGAACCCGCGTCGCCGTCGCCTGCTCGCCAAGATGGTCGAGCATCATGCACGCCGCCAAGGTCAGCGCCGTCGGATTGGCCACGCCGCGCCCGGCGATATCCGGTGCCGAGCCGTGGACCGCCTCGAACAACGCGGCGTCCGCACCGATATTCGCGCCTGGCGCCAGTCCCAGTCCGCCTACCAGGCCGGCGATCTCATCACTGAGAATGTCACCGAACATGTTGGTGGTCACGAGGACATCGAACTGGTGCGGATCGAGCACGAGCTTCATTGCGCAGGCGTCGATGATCACGTCGTCAACGTGCACCCGACCTTCGTATTGCTCCGCGACGTCCCGCGCCACGTCGAGAAACAGCCCGCTGACGGCCTTCAGGATATTGGCTTTGTGCACCACCGTCACCCGCCGCCGATCGTGGGCCACCGCGTACTCGAAGGCGTATCGGACGATCCGCTCGCAACCCTTCCGCGTGACGATGGCCGTCGACTGCGCAACCGCCCGCGGATCGCCATCGATGCTGATATACATCTCGTGGCCGATGTACAGACCCTCCGTATTCTCCCGAACCAGCACCAGGTTAATGTCGTCGTAGCGCCCCCCCGGGATCATCGTCCGGGCCGGCCGCACGTTCGCATACAGGTCGAACTCACGGCGCAGTGCGACGTTGACCGAGCGGAAGCCCTTGCCGACCGGGGTCGTCAGCGGGCCTTTCAGCACGATCCGGTTCTTGCGGATGCTCTCCAATGTGGCATCCGGCAGTGGATCGCCGGCCTCCTCGAGCCCCGCGAGGCCGCCGAGTTGCCGATCCCAGGCGATGTCGGCACCCGCCGCATCGAGGATGCGCAGCGCGGCCTCGGTGATTTCGGGCCCGATGCCGTCACCGGGAATCAACGTCACCGCGCGGGTCATGGCAGGCCGGGAACGAGGGATTTCACCGCGTCCCGCAACGCGATCCAGGGATCGGCCCCCTCGGCGTGGGCGACCGTTCGCCAGCCAATGGCGCCGGTCCGGACGTCGGCAAGCACCAACGTCAGTTCCGCCCGACCGCCGGTGTCGCCGGGAACGAACACGAGGCTCGCGGGCACCAACGCGAATCGGCTACCGGCCACACCGGTCAAGCTGCGCATCTGACTTCGCAGTGGATCGGGTACGTGGGTCATGCTCGAAAACCGCAGCATGGCGGTCCCCATTTGGTCCGGTGCGGTCAGCAGGCCGGGGGCGCGCTCCGCCGCACGACGCAGTTGATCGGGCAGGACCCAGATCACTTCAGGCGACCGCTCCCGCAACAACGCGCCGATCAGGCTGTCCGCCCGATCGAGCGCTTCGCGTCGGGAGGCAAACGCCGCGCCCCACCCGAGCTGGTCATCGGTCGCTACCAACGTCAGCGGGTACACCGTGACCGGTTGGCCGGCGAGGCCGGCCGTCGGAAGGGCCGCCGTCGGCGACGGAACGGTGACGGCCGGCTGAGCGCCTCCGCAGCCGGCCGTTGCACACGCGAGCGTACCGAGGGTCAGGACTAGACGTCGCGCCATTGCGGATCGCGCTTATCGAGGAACGCGGTGATACCCTCATGCGAGTCGGACAAGCTCATGAGTTCACGCATGTACAGGTTCTCGACCTTGTAGAGCGCTTCCTCGTACGTCGCGTAGTAGGTCAGGTATTGGGCTTGGCGCGCGAGTTTCATCACCGGCCCCGAGTTCGCGGCGAGCTTCTCCACAAAGGCCTCCAACCCCGCGTCAAACTCGTCATCCGGAAACACGCGGTTGACCAGACCGTACGTGGCCAACTCGTCCGCGCTCACCTGCTCGCCGAGCAGAATCCACTCCATCGCCTTACGCCTGGGGGCCGCGCGGGGGAGGATGACGCACGCCACGGGCGGGAACACGCCGTGCCGCACTTCCGGCAGCGAGAACCGCGCCGATTCACTGGCCACCACGAGGTTGCAGCCGATGGCGAGCTCGAATCCCCCGGCGGCCGCCACACCATCGACCGCCGCGACGCTGATGACGTCGAGCAGCCGGATCGTCTCGAAGATCCGGTGGAACACCTGCAACAACCGGGTGATCTTATCGCGGGTGTGTTCGGAGACGTCGATGCCCGCGCTGAACGCCCGACCCTGTCCCCGCAGCACCAGCACCTTGATATCGGCGTCTTCGCGAAGCGCCAGGAGCGCCGAGTTGATTTCATCCATCATCTCGATGCTCATGACGTTCAGCGGAGGGTTGTTGAGCGTGAGTCGCCCGACCGCGCCGTCGTTTGTGACCTCCGATATCAGGTATTCGCCGCTCACAGGAGCTCCTTCCGCCGACGCCCTCGGGATCCGGCCGGATAGTCAGCTGATGCTCAAACCGCCGTCCACTAAGATAACCTGTCCGGTGATGTGTCGGGCCTCGGGCGCGCACAGGAACACCACGACGTTGGCGACGTCTTCCGGCTCCGCGAGTCGACCGAGGACCGCGTCGCGTTTCGCCCGGTCGAGGACATCGGGCGGGAGGGTTTCCACCAGCTCGGTGCGCACGTACCCCGGCGCGACGGCGTTGACGTTGACGTTGGACGGCCCGAGCTCCACGGCCGCCGAACGGGTCAGGCCGATCAACGCCGCCTTGCTGGCGGCATAGGCCGCGACGCCAAAACTGGGCTGGAATGCCTGAATCGAGGCGATGTTCACGATCCGGCCGGCGCGCTGCGCCCGGAAGAGACGCGACACCGCCTGGGTACAGTGAAACGCTCCGGCGATGTTGGTGTCCATGACGTCGCGCCACGCCTCGGAACTCAACCGCCACAGCGCGCCGTCGCGCGCAATGCCGGCGTTGTTCACCAGGTACTGGACGCCACCCAACTCGGCTTTCACCGCGCGGACGAACCGCTCGACCGCCTCCTGGTCGCGCACGTCACAGCGATCCGAAAAGACCGAGACCCCCTGAGCACGCAGCGCGGTCTCCGTCAGCAACGCCTGCTCGGCAATATCCCGATTGGGGAGGTCGATATAGTTGAACCCGACGTTCGCCCCGCGCCGCGCGAACTCGAGCGCGACCGCGCGCCCAATTCCCGTGGCGCCGCCGGTCACGATCGCGGTGCTGCCACGCATCCCCGACTCCGGGGCATGATTCAACTGCACCTCGGTGTCGGGCGCGAGGGCGGCACCCGACGCGCGCGGTCGGCGTGGACTCGCCAGCCACTCTGGATCGTTGGGGGTGAACGGAATGGCGACCGCCCGTGAGAGAGTGGAAAACGTACGGCGCCGCCACCGGGTCGGCAACCGCCGTCGAGTCGCGTGCCGCCGTGCGCAGCGGCCGCCGCCGCGGCCCCCGCGCGGCGCACCGGCATCCCGTCCACGCTCACGACGTCCGTCTCGTTCGCGTCACGATGGCGTGTTCCCGGTGGGTCGGTCAGCGGGTGGTTGCGTCAGTGCGCGACGGATCGCCGCAATCGCCTCGAAGACGAGCCAGAGTTCGAGCACGAAGATCGCCCCGCCGACACCGAGCAGCAGCACGTCGTCGTTGGCGGCATAGCGGATCAGGTTGAGGACCATGGCCCAGGTGGTCATCACCAGCAGGAAGAGCATGGGGATGGCCGTGGGCCAGATTCGGCGTCGCAAGCGATACAGAAACAGCGAGACCACGAGCAAGCTCAGCGCGCCGGTAAGCTGATTGGTCGTGCCGAACAACGGCCAGAGACGCATGCCCCCGGCCCCCCGATCGAGTCCAAGGGCCAGCAGCGCACAGCTGGTGACCGCGAGACCCGTCGCGAACCACGGACGTCGAGCGATCGGCACGTCGTACTCCGCGCCGAGTTCCGCAATGATATAGCGCTGCAGCCGCACGCCGGTGTCCATCGTGGTGGCGGCGAACGAAATGACGACCACCGCGGCGAAAATGACAGCCACGTTCGCCGGGATCCCTATCCCCTGCGCCAACTGCCCCACGCCCGTCACGAACGCCGTGGTGGCGCCCGCCGACGCCCGGGCCCACGTCCCGTAGTGCTCATGCCATCCGTCGACCCCGACCACCACGGCGAACCCGGCGGTGGTCGCGAGGATGGAGGTCAACGCCAGCGTACCTTCGCCGACTGCACCGCCATACCCGACGTACCGCGCATCGGTTTCCGTGTTGAGTTGCTTCGACGATGTCCCCGACGCGACCAATCCGTGGAACCCGCTGATGGCTCCGCACGCAATCGTGATGAACAACAGGGGGAACCAGCTCGGTGCGTCGTCCGGCAGCCGCGTATTGATGGCCGGCGCCACCACGGTCGGATTCGTGACGACGATGCCGAGGAAGATGATGCCCAGGGCCACGAAGAGCTGATGGCTGTTCACGAAATCACGCGGTTGCAGCAGCAACCATACCGGGAGGACGCTGGCGACGAACGCATAGAGAAACAGGATGATCACCCACCCCGCCCGTACGCCGTCGGTGTGCGCCGCCGCCTGGGCCGTCGCACCGTCCCCGCCCGCGGCCAGCACCTGCGCGGCGGTTGGGGCGAAGCCGAAGAAGTCGGGCAGCGAAAACGGCGCGTATTGGCCCAGCCAGATCATCGCGTACAGCGCCGCCAGCGCCATGAGCGACGGTATGAGGATCCCCACACGCGTCCGGTAGATCGCGTAGCCCACGATGACGGCGACCACCAGGCTTCCCCAGACGGGCAGGACCGTACCGGGATTAGCCAGCAACAGGTTCGCGATGACGACCGCGAACACCGCGTTGACCAGCAATAACAGGAAGAAGATGATGAGCAGGAACAGCACCCGCGCGCGGTCGCCGACGATCGACTCCGCCAGGGTGCCAATGGAATTCGCCTTGTGCCGGGTCGAGATCCACAGCGTGCCGAAATCGTGTACGGCCCCGGCGAAGATGGTCCCCAGCACGACCCAGAGGAACGCGGGCAGCCACCCCCAGATGACCGCGATGGCCGGGCCCACGATCGGTGCCGCACCCGCCACGGACGTGAAGTGGTGGCCAAACAGCACGTGCCGATTGGTCGGCACGAAGTCGACCCCGTCCTCGAACGCGTGTGCGGGCGTGCGAAAATCGGGATCCAGCTGATAGATCCGGTGCGCGATATACCGGGAGTAGAACGCGTAACCGGTCGCGAACGCCGACAAACCAACAACGAGCAGCGCGATGGAACTCAAGCCGTCCTCCAGGTCATGGCGTCCCGGCCAATGTAGGCGCCGAGACCAGGCTACGCCTCCCCTGTCCCAGCGCGGGCGGCCAAGTCCCGCAACATCGTGATCCCAACGACATCCGCCTCCTGCAGCGGGACGTACACGATCTCGTGGCGCCCGAACGCCGTGCGGATCCGCTCCAGATAGGCCCGCTCGCGGGCGCGCCGTCTGGCCATGAAGTCTCCCGCGGCTTCGGCCGGCAGGACCCGGTTGACCATCACCGCCCCGACCGGAATCCCGTGCCGCTCGAGTGCTTGGACCGCCCGCTCCGTTTCCAGGATCGGCAGCCGTTCCGGAACGACCACGAACACGAACGCTGTCTGCGCCGTATCGGTCAGGCGCGTTCGGGCGGCGGCAAACCGTGCCCGGCGCCGCTCGAGCGCGTCGAGCACCGCATCCCGTTCACCCGCGTCGCCCGCTGCTGCGCCCGCGACGCTCCGCCACATGCGTCCGAGGGCGTTGACCCGTTTGCGCCGGCCGATTAACGCCTGCATCCACACGTGCATCTGTTCCGGTAACGCGAGCAATCGCAGCGTGTGGCCGAGCGGTGCCGTATCGAAGACGAGCCGATCGTAGTCGTCCCCGTCGCGCTCGAGGATCTGGGCGAAGCGATCGAACAACGCCGATTCCTCGGCGCCGGGCGTCACCCGCGCGATGTCGATCTGTCGCTCGACCTCCGCCAGCAGCCGCGGCGATGTCGTTTCGGCGATCCGCCGCTTGACGTCGGCAATGTAGCGGTCGGCTTCCTGCGCGGGGTCGATCTCGATGGCCCGCAGGTTAGGCACCACGTCGCGGGCATCGCCGTCGAGCGCACACTGGAGAATATCGCCGGTGGAGTGGGCGGGATCGGTCGACACCAGCAAGGTCCGTTCGCCTCGATCGGCCGACGCGACCGCGTAGGCCGCCGCCAACGTCGTCTTGCCGACCCCGCCCTTCCCGCCGAAGAAGACGATACGGCGCCCGGCGAGCCGCGAGAGCATCAGCCGGTCAGCAGCACCGGAATCCCCCCGCCGGCGCGTGCGGCATGCCCATGCGGAGGTGCCACTGATGAAACTGGTCGATCAGTTCGGGATACAGTTCCAGCGTGTAGAACGCGATCGGGTTGGGGACGCCAAGCAGGTCGGCAAAACCAAGCAGAAGGAACAGGTCGCGTTGCCGCAGATACTCCCGGTGAACCTGCGACCGGTAAGGGGCGACGAAGACGCCTTCGTAGATGTCCCGCGCCGCGCGCAGTCTGGCCCGCAGGCGTTCCATCATCCCAATCCCATGCCCCATCGCATCAGACTGACGGGTAACCCACCGTACGCGAGCACGGCATCGTGGAACCGGCGCAACGAGTAGTCCGGGCCGGCGGCGCGCTGGAAGTCGTCCCGCAACGCTCGGAGTTCGCGCCGGCCGACCGCATAGGCGAGTTGATACGCCGGTTCCGCGCAGTAACGGCGCACCTCGGCCAGCGCGTGCCCGTGCGCGAAGTGCACATGGTGCTCGAGCAACCGCACGGCTTCATCGAAACCGATGGACCCCGTGTGTAACCCGACGTCGAGCACGACGCGAACGGCACGCCACAGCAGCGCGACGCGCTGAAGGAAGTGTTCCTCCGTCGACCGGTAGAACCCCTGCTCGCCCATCATTTCCTCGCAGTAGAGCGCCCATCCCTCCACGCTGACCGGAGTGCTCAATAGTCGCCGTATCGTCCGGGGTTGGGCCTGCGCATTCAGGAACTGCAAGTGATGTCCCGGATACCCTTCGTGCAACGCGGTGGACGGTATCTCATGCACGCAATGGTCACGCAGCCCTTGCTCCCGTTCCTCGGCCCCGGTCCCATCGGGCGGCGATACGTAGAACCACCCGGTGCGGTCGGCGGAGAATGCACCCGGTGGCTGATAGGCCGCAAATGGAATCAGCGGTTGCAGAAACGGCGGCGTGGCAATGACGTCCAGGGCCCCATCCGGGATCGCGGCCAGGTCGCGCTCCGCCACGAACAGGCGGGCGCGTTCCATTTCCAACGCGTAGGTCCCCACCAGATCCTCGACGGAGGGATGGTCACCGCGGAGGCGGTCCAGCAGGTCCGGCCACGCCGTTCCCGGCGCGATGTCCTCCGCCATCGACGCCAGCTCAACCTCCACCTGTTCCACCAGCTTCCGACCGTACCGCATCAACTCGGTGGCGGTAGGCTGCAAGGCATGTTGAAACCGCAGCCGGTAGTTGAAGGCATCCGCGCCGATGGCAAAATCGTCCGTGGCCGTCTCGGTCAGGTCGGTCGTGAGCGCGTCGTCGAAGTGCCGGAGCGCGTCGCGCGCATCCGCGCACGCAGCGTCAAACGTCTCGTCGTCCGCCGGGCGCAGGTGCTTCGCGACCTCATCGATCAATGCCCGTCCGCCACCGCCGATACCCCGGGCGACGTCGATGAACACGCGCGGGCAGCGGTCCAGCGTCTCGCGGGCCCGTTCGAGAAATCCGGGTACGAGCCGCAGTCGTTCCGCCGCGGCCGCGGCCCGGTCCGTTATCGGCCGGTCCCGCGCCGCCAGCATCTGGTACAACCCTTCAAGTACGTGCGACAGCCAGAAGCCCGGATCGCGCTGGTGCGGTCGCTCAACCGTGAAGTAATGGACCGTAAAGCGGATCTCGTTCAGCAACGCGGTCCGATCGATTTCGTCGTCGAGCGCGTCGAGGTCGAACGCCTCGATCGCCGCCGCCAGCGCCCGCAGCGCGGCGGCGTGCTCCCCGACCTCCCCGTCCGTAAACGACCCTAGGCGCCCGTCGTGCGCGACCAGTCCGGCCGCCGAGGCGTCGACCGGATTCAAGTGCCATCGCAGGTCGAGGTAGGATGTGGTGAGTTGCTCGAGGCTAGTGGACGCCATCAGCCGGCGACAGCAACGCGTGGCATTCGTCGTCGGAAAGCACGCGATCGGCGTGTTTGGCGGCGTCGAACAAGGTCTCGCAGAAGCTGTCGTTCGCCGAATCGTAGCCGTGCTCGTCCAGCCAGCATTTGACGTTGGACAGTCCGGATACCGGCGAGATCTCGATCCGCTGGCCGGCCCCGAACGCCGCGGCCGGTACGCTCGAATAGACCCGATCGGCGAGCCAGTCGTCCCCTTTGCGGCGCGCCTTGATGATGGCGGCGGCGTGCACGCCGGTGCCGGTACGGAAGGCGTCGGCGCCCATGACCGGGTAGTTGGCGGGCAGCGGTACACCAATCGTCGTCGCCGCGAGGTCGCAATACTCCCGCAACCGGGCGACCCCGTGGGGATGCGCGCCGAGCAGGTAGAGGTTGACGATGAGCAGATCCATCTCGGCGTTCCCGACCCGTTCGCCCACCCCGAGCGCCGTGGCGTGCACCCGATCGACGCCGGCCTCGATGGCCGCGAGGCAGTTGATCACGCCCATCCCGCGATCGCGATGCCCGTGCCAATCGATCTTCACGTCCTCACCGGAAGGCGCGACGATCTCATCCCGCACGAACTGCACCAGGCGCCGCACGCCACTCGGCACCGCGTGACCGACCGTGTCCGCCAGGCAGATCCGGCGCGCACCGCAACGAATGGCGGCCCCGTACAGGGCTTTCAGCGTCTCGGGTCGGGCACGCGTCGTATCCTCCGTCACGTACATCACCGGAAGCCCCTCGCCGACGGCGAAGGTGACGGCGTCCTCGGACACGGCCAGCATCTTGTCGAGTGTCCAATCCTCCGCGTATTGACGGATCGGTGACGACCCAATGAACGTCGCCGCCTCGATCGCGATCCCGACGTCCTGTGAAATCCGCACAATCGGTTCGATGTCCGCCCGTACGGTCCGGGCGGCACAGTTGGGAACGATGGGCAGGCGCTGGTCGGCGATCTCGCGTGCCAGCGCCTCCACCGACTCGACCACCCGTGGGCCCGCCCCCGGCAACCCCAGATCCGCCGCGACGATGCCCAGGTCCGCCATCAGATGGAGCAGCCGACGCTTCACTTCGATCGGCGGATCGACCGCCGAAGGCGACTGCAATCCGTCCCGCAAGGTCTCATCGTTGAGATCGACCTTGGCGCGTGCCCAATCGAATTGTGTATCGACGTTCCAGTCGAAAACCAATTCCGCTTCGTTCATGAACCTAGGATGCCCGGAAGCCAGTGCGGCGTCAAGCGGGACACCGGCCTCCGTTCCCCGTACCATCCGGTTCGGGAACGACCGCCGTGTTCCAACCGCACATCTCACGATCGTTCGCGGACGAGGTAGAGCTGCGCGATCCGTTTCGTCCCGTCGGACACGGTGACCGGAATGGGTGCGCGCCGGTAGCCCTCTCCCTCGAAGACGTCGAGCCGCTCCCACGCGCCGGGAAGGTCCGCCGACGTCAACAGGGTCACGGGAATCCGGTCCCCGTCGGGATGCCACACCAGGCCCGGGAAGCCGTAGGTCATCCCCCATCCCTCGGGGTGCAGTCGTCCGTAGACTGAGCCCTGCTCCCAGGAACCCCGGAGGGATGCGACCACCCGGTGATTGGCCGCCCCGGGTGCGAGCGAGCCGTAGACCGCCAGGCGGGTGGGGACCGGATGGGGCCCGCTCAACTCGTGGCAATCGAGCAGGTCGACCTCTCTGCCCAGCACCTTCTTATAGGCCAGGAGCTGGTCACGCGCCATCACCGGGACGGTGACCCCAAAGACTCGGACCGGCGTGGCCCGGTCAAAGGCCACCGCCGCGGCATTCCACGGCGCGGACGGCCCGCGCCGGAACCGGGCACTGTCCGCGCCACCCAACTCGATGGCCTGCCCTTCGTGCGTGACCGCCAGGCACGCGACGTCCCAGTGGTCACTCACCACACGGGACGGTGCGCCCGCCGCGTACGGCGTCAGCGCGTCATGCAAAGCGGCGAGGACCTCATCGGGAACGTAGAAATCGAGGTCGACCACGGGGCGCGTCGCACCGTATGCGCGCGCGGCCGCGCCCCCGACCAGCTGGAACGGCACAGCGGCACCACGCAACCGGCGCACAATCCAGTCAAACGTACGTGCAATCGACGCCATGAAACCGGCCGGTCAGCGTTGGCTGGTGACGTACCAGAAGATCTCGACATGGCGACCCCCACCTCGTCACCGGCGGGATGGTCGATCTACCGGCGCGCCGTGGGCTGCATCATCCTGCCGTCCGTATCACGGCGCGGCGCCGACCTCGTCGCGGGTAACCACCATTCGCTCGTGCGTCTGGCCCCGCACGGTGGCGCCCGCACCCACCAGGGTGTGACGCAGCGTGGACGCGACGACCTGCGCGCCGGCACCGACGATCACATGCTCGAGTATGCTGTCGCTGATCGACGCGTCGCGCTCGATCGTCACGTTCGGCCCGATCGAACAGCGCGCGAGCCGTGCGCCCGGCTCCACACGGACCGGTTCGATCACCGTCACACCGGAGGCGGTCGGCGGCAGGGCCCTGCCCGTCCGCAACAGATGCAGGTTCGTCTCGAGCAGCGTGTCCACCTTGCCGCAATCATACCAGCCGGTGACCTCGGCGGTCTTGATGCGGCGCCCGTGGTCGATCATGTGTTGGAACGCGGACGTCAGGAACCACTCGCCGTTCTGCTGCGCCTGGGCCAGCGTCCGCTCGACGCCTTCGTAGAGCGCCTGCCAGTCTCGCATGAAGTACAGTCCGATGTTCGCCAGCCTGGAAATCGGGTCCGACGGTTTCTCGACGATCCGCGTCATGTACCCGTCCCCGTCGGTGACCACCACGCCAAACCGCTGGTAGTCCTCGACCTCCTTCGCCCAGATAATACCATCCGCGTCCGCATGGTTCACGAGCGACAGGTCCGCGTCGAACAACGTGTCCACGAAGACGATCAGCACGGGGCAGTCGACGAAGGGCCGCGCAAGGGCGATCGCGCCGGCCGTTCCGTCCTGCACGCGCTGCTCGATGAACCGTGCCGGTTGGGTGTAGTGGGCTCGGACATGTGCTTCGACCTGCTCCTTCAGGTGACCGGTGATGAAGATGAGTTCCTCGATGTCCAGCCCCGCGAGCGTGTCCATCACGTAGTCCATGACCGGTCGTCCGGCAACCGTGACAAGCGGTTTCGGCACCTGCTTGGTGAGGGGCAGGAGTCGCGTTCCCTTCCCGGCGAGCGGAATGATGACCTTCACGACACCCTCCCGTATCGGTCCTGGAGTCGCACGACGTCGTCGAGTTCCGGCGTCGACGCCTCGAGCAGATCGGCGGGCGTGACCGCCTCCATTTGATGAACCGTGCCCGGCGTGACGTGGTACCCGTCACCCGGGGACATCGGTATTTCCCGCAAGTCCTCGCCCACCTTGACGCGAAAGACGATCGTACCGGAAAGCACGTACAGCGTTTCATCCTTCCGCTCGTGATATTGCAGGCTGAGCAGGTGGCCCGGCTCGATGTGCAGGATCTTGCCGACATAGCGGTCCGTCCGAGCCCAGATCAGTTCGTAGCCCCACGGCTTCAGAACCCGATACGGGATATCCATCAGCGCTCCGTCAAGTGTAGTTCCAATGAGGATGGGAGTGTCGGGCAGGCGCGCACACACACGCCGCATCCGACACATCCTTCCGCCTTGATGACCGGCCGGCCCGCGTCGTCCGCCGCAATCGCGACGTCGCCCACGGGGCACACCCGAACGCAGATCCCACATTCGAGACCCTCGAACGCGATGCACCGCTCCGGGTGCAGCTCCAGGCGGGCCATCGCGTAGCCGTCCCAGCGGTTGGGAGGCGGCACCAGCGCGCCCGTCGGACACGCCGTCGCGCAGGGTATATCGATGCATACCGTGCAGGGCTGGATCCTGGGCTCGATGAACGGCGTGCCCGCCGCCAGCCCCGCTCGGGCCGGCGCCTTGACGATCGCGTTGGCCGGACACACGTCGACACACGCGTCGCAGCGGGTGCACTTCGCGAGAAAGGAGACCTCATCGATCGCGCCCGGCGGCCGAAAGTACTGGTCGACCACCACGCGCCGTTCGGTGCGGACCGCCACCTCGCGCGCGAGCCGACCCAGGGTCTCGCGAAAAAACGCCCGCCGGTCCCCTTCCGAATCGATCACGCCGAACGCTCCCGGACGATTACCATCACACACCTACCCGCCTCGTGTCAGCTTGAGGAGAAAGGTACAGCGACCCGCGTTGCCACGGCGAGCGCCGGGCACGCGTGCATCGCGTGTATACTTCAACGATGATGTTCACACTGCTCGCCATCGCGATCCAGGTCCCGCTACCGGCACCGGTGGGCTACGTCAACGATTTTGCCAACGTCATCGACGCCGCGGTCGAGTCGCGCATGCTCGCCGTGATCGACGAGGTCCGACGGCAGACACGTGGCGAGATCGTGGTCGTGACCCTGGCGGACCTCGGCGGCCGCGACCGACGGCAGGTCGCGCTGCAGATCGGGCGCGAGTGGCGAGTCGGCGCGAAGGGTGAGGCGGGGGATCGTGCACGGAATACCGGTGTCGTCCTGCTGTTGAAACCTGGTCAACGCCCGGGCGACGGTCGATCGGACATTGCGGTCGAGGTCGGGACGGGCGCCGAGGGGTTCATCACGGACGCACGGGCCGGACAGATTCGCGATGCGGTGGGTCGTGTGGCGGTCGAGCGCGGCGATTTCGGGGCGGGCCTGCTGGTGGGGGTACAACTCATCGCGGCGGCTTTCGCCGAGGAGTTCGCGGTGCCGTTGACCGGACGGGCGACACCGCCCATGGCCCTGGTGCCCCGGTCGGGTGGTTCCCCCTCGATAACGTCGTTGTTGCCGCTCATCTTCTTTTTCCTGGTCTTCGTGCTCCCGTTCATGGCCGCGAACGCCGCGCGTCGTCGCGGCCGGAGGTCTCGGGGCGGCGACGGATTGGGTTGGCTGCTGCTGGCGGTATTGGCTTCAGGCAACCGGCACCGGCATGGTGGGGGCGGGTGGGGCGGTGGAGGGTTTGGCGGCGGCGGGTTTGGCGGGTTTGGCGGAGGCGGGGGCTTTGGTGGTGGCGGCGCAGGAGGGAGTTTTTGATGGCGAAACGCGGCTCGGCGGAAACGGTCGAACAATTCGCGGCGGCGTTGGCTCTGGCAGCCGGCGACAATCTGGTATCGCTGCTGCTCAGGGGATCGGCGGCGCGGGGGGATTACGACGCGAAACGATCCGATCTCAATGTGGTGATCATACTCACGGACGCGTCTGCGACGGCGTTGCGTCCGCTCGCGGACGCGGTGGCCGGCTGGGTGAAGGCGGACCAGCCCCCACCGGTGATCTTCACCGAGGCCGGGTGGCACGCATCGACGGATGTCTTTCCCATCGAATTGGAGGACATGCGTGAAGCGCATCGGCTGCTGCACGGCACCGATCCGTTTGCCAAGGTCGCGACGACCCGGGAGGATCTGCGACGCGAACTCGAGCGCGAGGCGCGCGGCAAGTTGATCCAGCTTCGCGCCGAGTACGTTGCGGTGGCGGCGCACGGCAAGTGGCTTGGTGCGCTGCTGTTGAGATCGGCCAAGACCTTCTTCGTCCTGTTCCGGGCCCTGGTGCGCGCGTCCGGCGCCACGCCACCGCAGGACCCGCGCGCGTTGGTCGCCGTGGCGGCGGAGCTGGCCGGATTCGATCCGACGGCGTTCGAGTGGATCGTCGCCAAGCTCGCCGGCGAGAAGCGCCCCGATCTCGCGGCGTACGCGCCCGAGGGCGGCCGCTATCTCGACGCCATTGAACGATTCGTGTTGTACGTCGACTCGATGATGCGCTAAGGAGACGCTCCCGATGAAGCGATTGACGATGATAGCCTCGCTGGTGCTGCTCAGCGGATGCGGATACAACCGGATCCAGACGCTCGATGAGCAGGTCAACGGATTCAAGAGCCAGATCGAGGTGCAGTTGCAGCGCCGCGCCGACCTCGTGCCCAATCTCGTGGAGACGGTCAAGGGATTCGCGTCCCAGGAACTCGAGATCTTCGAGACCGTGGCCAACGCCCGGGCGGCGCTGAGCGGCGCCGTCTCCGGTGGGAACCTCGGAGAGATGGCGACCGCGAACGCGTCGCTGACGGGCGCGCTCGGGCGCCTCATCGCCATCGCCGAGGACAATCCGGAGATTCAGTCCAACGAGAACTTCAGAATGTTGCAGGATCAGCTCGAAGGAACGGAGAACCGGATCGCGGTGGCGCGCCAGGACTACAATACCGCCGTGCGGGAGTACAACGCGTACATTCGGCGCTTTCCGCAGGTGCTCACCGCCAAGGCCACGGGCGCCGCCGCGCGGGAGTACTTCGAGGCGGAAGCGGGCGCGGCCGCCACCCCGAAAGTCGACTTCGGGAACTAGCGGCGCCGCGGCGCGCTACGCGATTTCCACCCCGGCCCGCTGTTCGATCGACTTGATCACCTCGACGTGATCGGCATCCGGATCGAGCAGCGGCCGGGCCTGTTCGTACATGCGTTTGACCGCCTGGTAGATTTCGGACATCACCCCCATCCCCTCCAGCACCTGGAGTGCGACGCCGAGGTCCTTGTCGAGCAAGGCCGCCGAGAACGTCCGCGGCCACTCGCGTGAGATCACACGCTCGGGGATGAGGTTCTCGGTGACGTTCGACCGGCCGCTCGAGGCATTGATCACGTCGATCGCGCGCTGCGCCGGGACACCGAGCTTCACCAGCGCGGCCAGGCCCTCTCCCGACGCGACGATATTCAGCGCCAGCAGCGCGTTGTTGATGGCCTTGACCGCGTGCCCGGCGCCGACCGGACCGACGTGCTCGATCTTCCTGGCATACGGCAGGTAGCCCCGCGCCTGCTCGACCCATCGATCCTCGCCCCCAAGCATCGTGGTAAGCGTTCCCGCCTCCGCACCGGCGGTTCCGCCACTCACCGGGGCGTCGACAAACCCGACGCCACGCGCGGCGAGCCAGTCGGCATTCCGGCGCGATCCCGCCGGATCGCCGGAGGTCGCGTCGATCAGCAGCTGCCCTTCCCGCCAGGCATCACCCACGGATTCGATGACTTCGAGCACGTCCCGGGACGTGGGCAGACAGGTGATGATCACGTCGCAGGCCCGAGCCACATCTCCGGGCGTAGCCGCCACGGTGGCCCCATGCGCCTTGCCGAACGCCTCGGCCTTCGCGGCCGTGCGGTTCCACACGACCGTCGGAAAGGCGCGCGCGACGTGGACCGCCATCGGCGTCCCAATCGCTCCCAACCCGATGAACCCGACCGTCGCCGCCATGGCCTCCTCCAAACGATCGAGCCGAGCAACGCCCGGGGTTGACGCGCTGCTAGCCACCGAGCATCTGCCGCCGGAGCCGCTTCATCCTGCGCCGCACCGATCCATCCATCACCCTGTCGCCGACACGCACCACGACGCCACCGAGGATCTCGGGGTCGTGGCGAAAATGGGGGATGACCTCCTTCCCCAACACTTCCGCCAATCGTGTCCGCACGGCGTCGCGCAACGCCTCGTCGGGCTCACGCGCCAGCGTAATGCCGGCGTGTACGCGGTTGAGCTTGATGTCCACCAGTCCGGCGTACTCCTGGCTGATGGCATGGATCAGGCCCTGCCTGCCGCGCCGGACGACCGCCTCCAGGAAACGCATGAACGGCTCCGGCGCGTAGGGCGCCAGCGCGTTCCGCAGCAGTCGCGCCTTCCGCGGCTTGGGAAAACGCGGCGACTCCAGAATGACGCGAATCGCCGCGTCGGACGCGATGGACCCGGCAAGCGCATCGAGCAGGTAGCCAAAGCGCTCCAGCTCGCCCGCCCGGTCACCAAGCACATACAACGCCTCGGCATAGTTACGCGCGATAGTCGATTCTCTCACTGGCCACCTTCGATCGACCCGAGATACTGCTCGACGATCTTGCGGTCGGCGTCGCTGTCGAGCCGCTGCTGAATCAGCCGCGCCGCGGCAGCCAACGACAGATCTACCGCTTCGCGACGTAACTCCGTCAACGCACGATCGCGCTCGGCGGCGATCTCGCGCCTGGCTCGCTCGAGTATCTGCTCCTGTTCCGCCCGAGCCTTGGCCAGTGTCTGCGTGCGCTCGTTTTCCGCGGCGGTCTTCGCCTCGGCCAGCATGCGATGCGAGTCTTCCCTGGCGCCCGCCAGTAATTCCCGATGCTCCTCGAGCACGCGTTGCGCCTCCTGGTTCGCCTTGTCGGCCTGTTCCAGTTGGTGCGCAATCTTGCGCTCGCGCTCCTCGGTCGCTTTGACGATCGCGGGCCAGGCAAACTGCTTGAGGGCGAAGAACACCATGATGAAGACCACCCACGTCCAGAAGAACAGCCCGAAGTTCACCTCGAACGGCGAGGAGAATCCTTCCGCGGCGTGTTCCTCCTGGAGGACGGTCACCCACAGCAACGCTGTGCCCATGGTCGCGGCGCTACGCGAGCTTGAACAGCAGGGCGAACACCAACGCGATGATCGTCGCGCCTTCGAGCAGCACCGCCAACACCAGCGTGGCGCCGCGGATATCCGCGCTCGCTTCCGGCTGGCGCGCGATCGCCTCGGCGGTCTGACCACCGATCCGACCCAGCCCGATTCCGGCGCCGATCATGATCAACCCCAATCCGAGACCGGCGCCCAGCAGCGCGAACCCGTCACCAACGGACATACCGGCGGCTTCCCCGCCCTCTTGGATCATCGCCAGGAGATTCATCAACATGCGCGTTTTCCCTCACGGAGGTTGCGGGAGATTCTCAGTGTCTGCGCCTGCTGCACCGTCGGACCGTCTCCCGGCGACCCGACCAGCCAGCTGTCCGCTATCGGCCAACCGGCCAGCGGACTTCCCCGGTCATGCGACCGGCTACGGAGCGAGCGGCGCGAAGCGCGCGGGCCGCTCGCACAAACCTGCTAGTGTTCGTGCTGCATCAGGCCGATGAAGACCGCCGACAGCAACGCAAACACGTACGCCTGCAGGAACGCGACGAAGATCTCGAGCATCATGATGCCGGCCACCAGCAACGCGGTCACGATCCCTATCCCCACGTTCCAGAACTGGAGCCGTCCAAACAGAAAGATGACCCCGAACAACGACAGGATGACGAAGTGCCCCGCGGTCATGTTGCCGAACAACCGGACCGCGAGCGCGAAGGGCTTCACCATCTTGCCGATGATCTCGATCGGCGCCATCGCGAACGACAGCACCACCGCCGTCGGCCCGGTCATGCCGGGCACGCTCGGGAAGATCGTCCGCATGTATCCGCGGACCCCGAGCTTCATCAAGCCGCCCAACTCCACCACACTCAGCGTCACCAGGGCCAGCGCGCCGGTGACCGCGAGGTTGCCGGTAGGGGTCGAGCCGTGCGGGAAGAGGCCGAGCAGGTTGCAGTACAGAATGAAGAAGAAGAGCGCCATGATGTAGGGGGCGAAGCGAGCGCCGTCGTGCCCGATGTTGGCAATCGCCATGTCGTTCCGCACGAACAAGACCATCGCTTCGATCGCGTTGGCAAACCCCTTGGGCGCCTTCTCGGACGCACGCTGCCGCTCGAGGCTTCGCCCAGCGGCCCACATCGTCAGGAACACGAGCGTCGCGGCCACGAAGAGAAACACCACGTGCTTCGTCGGCGTCAGGTTCAGCGTGACCGGCCCGAGATGCAGATCCGGCCAACGGTGCCAGCGGAACGTAAAGAACGGCTCGATACCTATGGAATAGGCATCGGCCGTATGGTGCAGCACCATCTCGCCGATATTCAGTTCCTGAATCATCGCAGGTAACGCGTCTCCATGAACAGCAGAGGGACGATCACCCCCAAGTACCCGAAGGCCGTAGGCAGTGGCGGAAACAACTCCCGATTCACACCCACCGCAACCGCGAACAACACCACTCCCAGCGCCCGCAACCCCATCCCCATTCCCCACCGCTGCATCAGTTTCGGGAGCGGCGCGCGCAGCACCGGTCTCAGCAGCACCAACGCGAACACCTGAATGACGATGGCCAGCAACCCGAACGTGGCCGAGGCGACGACCACCTGCGGTCCGAACACGGCCATCTGGGCCCCGGTGACACCGATGGTCAGGACGAGCCCAACCCCGACGTCAATCACGGGGGATCAGCGCGATGTGCCTGTCGGCGGGTTTCGTCACTCCGGCGAATACGCGTGTACACACTGAGGAAGCTCAGCACCGATCCCACCAGGGCCCCAAGGATGGTAAACAGCGGAACCAGGTGGAGCCACCGATCCAACAGCCAGCCGAGGCCGGTGAACACCACAACGCCCGCCGCAAACGTGACTCCGAGCGCCGCGTGTCCGTACGCCTCTCCCAACCCGCGGGACGTACCCGGCTTTTCCCCCATATTCCGTCGGAAATGTACCCCTTGTGAAAAATTCCGCAAGCAACGTACGCAGTGGTCACCAAGGGGTCTCCGGCATTACGATTGGATGTCGTTTCGTGCAACTTCCGGCGGTCGAGGGCGTACCAATCGAGCGGCGGGGCGGCGGGGCGGCGCACGCCCGCCGCCGATCACTCGAACGCGAGAGCTGGACATAGTGAACGCAAAGCCTGCCGTCGTCGAAGATCGGGACGTCGAACTACTCAACCAACTCGCGGCGGCTCGCCAGAAGCTGATCGAGCAAGTGTCGCGCCGGATCGTCGGCCAGCGTGACGTGCTGGACGGGATCCTCACGGCCATCCTGTCCGGGGGGCACGCGCTGTTGGTCGGTGTACCGGGCTTGGCCAAGACGCTGATCGTCTCGACCGTCGCCGAAGCGATCCGCCTCGACTTTGCGCGCATTCAATTCACGCCCGACCTGATGCCCGGCGACATCACCGGTACCGACATCATCGAGGAGGACGCGACCACCGGCAAACGGTCGTTTCGCTTCGTGCGCGGCCCGATCTTCGCCAACGTCGTCCTGGCGGACGAGATCAACCGGACGCCACCCAAGACCCAGGCCGCGCTGCTGCAAGGTATGCAGGAACATGCGGTCACGGTCGCCGGCACGACCTATCCGCTGCCGGAGCCGTTCTTCGTGTTGGCAACCCAGAACCCGATCGAGCAGGAGGGCACGTATCCCCTGCCGGAAGCACAGCTCGACCGGTTCATGTTGGAACTGCGCGTGCGCTACCCGACCCGCGACGAGGAGGAACGCATCGTCGTCGAGACGACCGGCGACGAGCCGCACACCATCCGCCCCGTGCTGTCGGCGGGCGATCTGCTCTCGATGCAGCACCTGGTGCGGCGCATCCCGGTATCGCGCGAGGTCGTGCGGGGCGCGGTGATGCTTGCGCGGATGACCCGACCCGGGGAACCCGACGCCTCAGGGGCGATCAACGAATACGTGGGATGGGGCGCCGGGCCGCGGGCCTCGCAGTATCTCGTGTTGGGCGCCAAGGCGCAGGCGGCGCTCGATGGCCGCCCCATGGCCGACCTGGACGACGTCAAGAAGGTCGCCTTGCCGGTGCTGCGACACCGCGTCGTCGTCAACTTCGCCGCCGAGGCCGCAGGGCGCTCGGCGGAAGACGTATGTCAGGAACTGATCGACCTCGACGCCTGGAGTCGCGGATAATCCGATTCGGGCCCGCTCCAACGGGCGCCGGCCAGACGCGAGGACCCGCCCCTAGCGCACCGTCAGCACACGCTCCCGGGTCACCGGCGCGCCACCGCCGGCGGCGGTAAGGGTCAAGACGATCCGGTATTGCCCCGGCGCGAGGTCGCTGGTCAACTCGATCCATTCAACCGCCCGCCCGCCGACGACCGGCCGGCTGCTTTCATACTCGATTTTCGTGGCGGCGTCTCGCTCGCCCCGTGCGCCGACCCCACGCAGCACGCGCGCCATCAACGGCTGTCGTGTCTGGTCGAGGATCTCGAGCGACACATGATAATCGATGCGCCCCTGCTGCTCGCCCTGCAGGCGGTACACCTCCCAATACAATCCCAGTGGGTCGCCACGACCCGCGGTGGAACCGTATAGCGGGGTGATGTCGACGTCCCGCCGGTTCGTGGCGTCGTCCCCCTCCATCGGCCGGATTCGGGAGGCGAGGAGCATGTCGGACACGACGAACGAGGAATCCGCCGTCGTCAGCGTGCTGACGGTGTCGCGCATCCGGCTGAGACGTTTCGTCTCACGATCCCAGATCTCGATCGTGAGCGAGTACGCGCCCGGTGACAAGCCGCTCAACTCGGCACGCAGGCCCGGGCGATCCGGCTTCCCGCCTCGCCACTGCGCGATCGGCATGAAATGGAGATCGAGCAACGCCAGCCCAGCCACCGCACTGTCGCCGTAGCTCGCCGGCCAATCGGTGTAGACGAGCAGCTGGGGACGCAACTCGTTGCCCAACAACCGGACGATCTGGTGACTGAGATCCGCGGTCGTATCGATCAGCGCCTTCGCTTGATAGATCTGCGGCGTCGTTCGCTGCAGCGCATTGGCGTACTGTTTTGCCTCGTCGGTGGGACGGTTGCTGCGATACGCCGCTCCGCGCAGGAACGAGATATCGGGCCCGGGACCGTAATCCCAGAACACGACCCGGCCGGTTGGCGTCTGCAGTTCCCACATCCCGATCGGACGGCCGTAGCGGATCCACATCTGGCCGGCGAACGAGTCGCGGCCCTTCTCCGCGAGGGCGGGCGTGCTGAACATCAGATCCGCCGCCACCACGCGCGCGTAGTGTTCGATCTTGCGCTCGTTGACCGTGGTCAGGTACAGCGGATCGAGCGAGTTCCAGAAGGCCGTGCCGGCGGTGCGACGGGTGAGGCTGTCGACTCCGGCGTACCAGGTTTGCTGGTCGACCGTGAGCAGCATCGCGATGTCGTCGAACGCCGCGGCAACCGAATCGGGCATGTACAGGAATGACCGGCCGAACATCGGGGCGGCGGCCGAGTCCCGCCCGGTCTCATGCAACACGAGCCCGAGGTACTGGAGCGGCCGGTAGTCTTCGGGAAACTGCGCGTACAGCGACCGCGCCAACGGTTCGGCCCGGTCCCACGTCTCGAGGTAGACGTATTCGCCGAGCAACGCTTCCGCCGGCAGCAGGAAGGTCGGATCGGCTTCCATCGCGGCTTGGAAGGCGGCTTCCAGATTGTCGAACGACTCCCGGTTCATGTCTGCCCGGTGATCGAAGAACTGCGCAATGTTCCTGGCGAACACCTCGGGACAGAGTTGATTGAGTCCGATCAGCCAGGTGTTGTCGTTGGACGAACTGGTGAAGTTGTCCGCGCCGGGGGTTTCATATCGGCCGCAATGCCACTGCCCCTCCCCTGTCGTCCGTATGTACCCGAAGCTCCGCCAGTCCCGCCAGAAGTCCTGGTGCATGAGGCCGCGATTGTAATGGAGCAGGGCGACCTCGCGGTCGCTGAGCGGGACCTCGCCGTCGTTGCGACGGTCGAACGCGCGGTCCAGGTTGCGCAACGCGTCGGTCCGCGCCTGGCGGTGGTACATCAGCATGCCCATCGCCAGATGCAGACGCGGCTCGTTCGTGTAGTTGGAGAAGACCGACTCGAGCAGCGTGATCCCTTCCTGGCGCTGTCGCCATTCGTCTTCGGCCAGGGTCGAGGTCATGCCGATGAGGTACCCGGCCAGCAACGCGCCGCACTTCTTGTCACCCCCGGGGGCCTGCGCCTGATACCGGGTGGCAAGTGCCATCGAGTCCGCCCGCGTGGTGGCCTGATCCATCTCGGGCAGGGCCACGGAGAAGCATGCATCCGCAGCGGTCGCGGCAGCCGCGGACGAGGTGAGCGCCGCAAACAATGCGGATAGGGCCAGCGCCATTCTCATCGAACTGAACTCCAAGTCAGGATACAGTTTAGCGATCACGCTCCATCGAGCGCCAGAGCCACGTTGTAACCCCAATGCTACCCCTTAGAGACGCGAAAGTCGCCCGGAAGGTTGCAGGCCGAACCGTGGGTGCCCCTCGGGTCAAACGCGGACATCGAGGACTCGATATGAAGCGTCGGAGTTTCACAGGGGAAGGACGGGTTGCCGGGGTAGCCCGGGGGGGACGGCTTGCATTTCCACGCGCTTGTTCACGCGGAGCCGCGGAAGGCTGAAAACCGTTGACGAGGCGTCCACGATCGCTCCCGTGATGTCATCCAGCTCTCGCATCCCACTCCTCCTCCGCGGTCTTCGTGGCTCCGCGTGAGCAAACTGTCCCGCACTGGTGATGCGCGCCAACCTCGCCCGGTTGGATGTGCCGCTCGACGAAGTCCGATACGGGCTCGCCACGCATTACCACATCGATCACGCGGGCTTGGCGGAGGAGTTCAAGCAGGCAGGCGTTTCGCTGCTCGTCCTCGACGTGCAGGTCAGCGCGATTCCGCTGATGAAGGCCTTCACGAAACCGCGTGACAACTATGTGGACATTTCCCCAAACGGGAATGTCATCATCTCCGTGTCAGAAAGCCGTTCCGTACTCGAGGACATCGGAATCCGCGGCGTGATCGTGCATACGCCGGGGCACTCGGATGACAGCGTTTCGCTCGTGCTCGACGACGGGTCGGCTTTCACCGGCGACCTCACCCATCCGGCGCTCGTGGGCGAGAGCGACGGGGCGCTGGTCACGGCGAGTTGGCGATCGCTGCGAGAGCAAGGCGCCGCGCACATCTATCCCGCGCACGGCCCGGTGCGGCCGATGCACGCGGAGTCAGTCGTCTGAAACCCTGTCGGGTCGCCGGGTCGTCGGGCTACCAGCCCGCGGCCATCCCGTCCTTGCGCGGGTCCGACCCCGCCGCCCAGCCACGTGCCAGCCGCATCACCGCCTGTGCGCCGCCGGCGTCACCGGGCGGCAACGCCACGACTTCGTGACCCATCGCCGTGAGGGCGGCGCGCACGGCGGCGGGAATCGGCGCCTCGAGTCCCACGCGCACGCCGTCGAAGTGCCGGAAGCGCGGCGCGTCGATCGCGTCCTGGAGGTCCATCGCGAACTCGAGCAGGTTGAGCAGTACCTGCACGTGTCCCTGCGGCTGAATCGCACCGCCCATCACACCGAACGCGAGCCACGGCTGCTCGCCGTCAGGACCGGGCCGCGTGACGAACGCGGGAATGATCGTATGGAACGGACGCTTGCGCGGCGCAAGCGTGTTGGGCAGTCCCGGCTCGAGCGCAAACCCCGCGCCGCGATTCTGCAGGGCAAACCCCGTCCCCGGCGCCACCACCCCGGAGCCGAACGCCCAGTAGACGCTGTTGATGAATGACACCATGTTGCCGTCGGCGTCGGCGACCGCAAGGTAGATGGTCTCGCTCGACGTCATAGCCGAACCGGGGTCCACCCGAGTCGCGGCCCGATGGGGATCGAGCGCGGCGCGACGCGCGTCGATGAAGTCGTTCTCCAGCAGACGTGCCGGCGCAGCGGTCATCGCATCAGGGTCGCCAACCCATCGTCCCAGGTCGGCGAACGCGAGTTTCTTGGCCTCGATCAGGTGGTGCAGGTACAACGCCGAGTTATGGCCCATGGACTTGAGGTCATACGGCTCCAGAATCCGGAGCATCTCGAGCGCCGCGACACCCTGTCCGTTGGGCGGCAATTCCCACACGGTATGGCCGCGAAACGGCACCGACATGGGTTCGACCCACACCGGCTCATGACGCGCCAGGTCGTCGAGCGTCAAGAATCCACCAAGCCGCTGCACGCGATCGACGATGGTGCGACCGAGCGCGCCGCCGTAGAGCGCACCGGGTCCACTGTCGGCGATGAGCCGGAACGACGCGGCCAGGTCCGGATTGCGGAACCATTCCCCCGCGAGTGGCGCGCGCATACCATCGATCACGAACGTGGCGCGCGCCCCGTCATCCGCTCGCAACCGCTCGACCTCCTCCGCCCACTGCCCCGCGATGATCGGTGAGACGGGGAACCCACTCTCCGCCAGACGGATCGCCGCCTGGAGCGCTTCCGCCAGCGTGATGGTCCCGTAGCGCTCGAGCAGCGCCACCCAGCCCGACAGCGCACCGGGCACCGTGATTGGGGCGGCGCCGAACAACGGCACGGCATCCAGCCCCCGATCCGCCAGCGCTTCTCGCGTCATGCGCGAGCCCGAGCGGCCGCTCGCGTTGAGTCCCACCAACCGCCGTTCGCGGGCCGACCAGAGCAACGCGAACATGTCACCGCCGATGCCGGTCATATGCGGTTCCACCAGATTCAACACCGCCGCCGCGGTGACCGCCGCGTCGATGGCGTTACCGCCGCGCTGCAAGACGGCCAGACCGGCAGCGGTCGCCAGCGGCTGACTCGTCGCGATCGTGCCGTTGGGCGCGTATACCGTGGATCGTCCGGCCATAGATGGAGCCGCCTCCTGCGCGTTGGCGTGCACTGCGACAACCAAGGTGATGACGAAGCTCGCCGTCATCCGAAGGCGCCGACCGCGTATCGCGTACATGCGAGGGTCCTTTCGGGGATTGCAGGGATGATGTACCCGAGGGTCCGGGCAACTTCAAGGTGTCACGCCGGGCTCTTTCGGTATTCGGCCTGCCGAGCGTAGCTTGGAGGTTGGCGCCAACTCGCCTCGGAGACCAACGCCGTGGCCGCTGGGACAACCCGTATTTCGACTCGAGCTACGAGAGAGCAGCGTGCGGCGCCGCGAGCGCCCGTCGCATGCCTCTTGTTCTGCGCGCTCTGCGCGTCACCCTCAACCGTCATGGGCCACCAAGTGATCCAGTACGTGCGGTACGCCCATCAGGACCGCGTGTCGTACGGCGTGCTCGCCGGCGATACCGTCCGTGAACTCGCCGGCGACCTGTTCGCCTCGCCGCGCGAGACCGGCAACGCCCTGCCGCTCGCCGCCGTCCGATTGCTTGCGCCCGTCACACCCTCCAAGGTCATCGCGGTCGGCCTCAACTACCGGAGCCATCTCGGCAATCGCGAGGCCGGCACGTATCCCGGTCTCTTCGCCAAGTTCCCGACTTCCGTCGTCGGGCCGGGTGACGACATCGTGATGCCGTCCGACGCTACCGAGTTGCACTACGAGGGCGAGATGGTGCTTGTGATCGGCCGTCGTGCACACGATGTCCCGGTCGAGGGGGCGCTCGACTTCGTGTTCGGCGTCACCGCGGGGAATGACGTGAGCGAACGCGCGTGGCAGCGGGACGATCTCCAGTGGTTCCGCGCCAAGGGGTCGGACACCTTTGCGCCGGTCGGTCCCGTCATCGCTCGGGGGCTGAACTACGACGACCTGCTGGTCCGGACGATGGTGAACGGCGAGGTGCGTCAATCGGAACGCACTCGTGACCTCATCTTCGACGTGGCGACGATCGTGAGCTACGTGAGCCGCTACGTGACCCTGCTTCCCGGCGACGTGATCTTCACCGGCACGCCCGGATCGACTCGCGCCATGCAGCCGGGCGACGTGGTCGAGGTCGAGGTGGAAGGAGTCGGGGTGCTGCGCAACACCATCGCGCGCCGGAACGAGACCCCGTGACTGACGTGTCACGCGTTCAGTACGTGCAGAAGCCCGTGAACTCCTGCACCCGATAGAGCACGCGTTTCACCAACCCGCGGTCGAGATACGCGGCGAGGTCGAGCGTGAAGTGCCCGTCGATATTGCTCCATATCCGCTCGTAGTACTCCGCGACCGCGCGCGCCAGCGGGGCGTCGCGCCCCATGCGGAGACGCAGGTCGGCTTCGAGATTGAAGTTCCCCAGGTTCCGCCGGGTGTAGTTGGCCGATCCACCGATGACGGCAACCGAGTCGGCGCGCGTGAACACGGCCAACTTGGTGTGAAACTGCTCGCCGTGCGTGTCGTACCAGCGCACGGCGACATCGTCGCGCAACTCGTACGCCACCTGGCGATTCGGTACGCCTCCTTTCTGGCGGCCGAACGCGTCCTTGTTGGGGTCGAGGATCAGGCGGACGGCCACGCCGCGCCGCGCCGCGCGGCGCAACGCGCGTACGATCCCGCGGTCGGACAGGTAGAAGACCGCGAGATCGATCGCGTCCTCCGCGCCCGATCGATCGATTTCCCGGCGTAGGGCGGTACGTATCCACCCTTCGGTGATATACTGAGCCGCCACCCGGCGGTTCGGGTCCGGCGCGTCGGTCGGCGGAACCCGGACGCGGTGCGCCAGCATCTCGGTTCCCGAGAACGCGGCGACGCCGCGCTCCGCGTCGAGCACGTCCTGGCACACCGCGCCGCGCGCGACGAAGCCGATGTTCGCGTGAAAGCTCGACGCGTCGTGCGGATTGCCCGACGTCACCAGGCATTCACCCTCGGTCACGATCACCTTGCGGTGGTTCGCCTTGAAGTTGAGCAGCGCAAGGTAGGAACGCAGCGTCACTTTCCGGCCGCGGCTGCTCAGCGGATGCGGCAACAACCCCGGACCGCCGGTTCCCAGCCACGCCGGGAGGATCCGCCACGCCGCCGAGTAGAACGGGTTGGAGTCGCGCAGCCGTGTGAGGCGGGTGACGACGACGTCGATCCCGGCATCGCGCAGGCGCTGGAGATGCGCCGCCGTGTACGCACCGTAGAAGTTGTTGATCGGGTCCGTGATGAAGGTGATCGCGACATCCGGCCGCGCGCGTTTCCGGGCAATGAGTCGCTCGGTCAACTCGGCGGTGATCGGGCGGAACGGCCGGTCGCCGGCGTGCTCGTCGTCGAACAGGAACATGTCGAGCACGACGAACGTCTCGGCCGAATCGATCATCGCGAGGACGCGGTCGAAGATCGCCTGCCGCACCACCTCCCGATCCTCCACCTGATACGTGAGATCGTACAGGAACTCGACGTCGCTCGCCGGATGCACCGGACCGCGGAATGAAACGCCGTCGGGCAGCGGCTTCCAGCGGTTGAACGCGAGCACGATGACCCACAGGGCGGCGACGGCGCCGACCGCCGTCAGGACGGTTCGGCGATGGCGGGCGAGGAGCGGCGTGACGCGGGAGAACACCACCGGTGTCAGCGGCCCGCGCCCTCGCTCCAGCGGACGTCCGCGGTCATCAACAGGGCACCCTCGGGATCGACCTCGATCGTGTCGGCCCCGGCGGGGATTCGCAGCGTCGTATCGCCCCGGCGGCCGTTGAGCAGGAGCGTCGTGCCGGCGCGTTCGCCGGATCGCGAATTGACGATGTCCACGCGCACCGGAATGCGGAACGTTCCCCACCGTTCCGGCTGCACCTGCTCGATCTCGATCACCGCCGCCGCCTCGGAGTCCGCGGGTCGCCGGACGGTCACCCGCAACTGGGGATACCCGGGCTGCGTGAGCCACTGCGTGAAGAACCAGCCGAGGTCCTGGCCCGAGGTGCGTTCCATGACGGCGCGCAGATCCTGCGACAGCGCCGTCGAGTCGCGGTACGTCTCGTAGTACTCCCGGACGCCCCGCTGGAACGCGTGGTCGCCGACCTGGTGGCGCAGCATGTGCAGCACCAGCCCGCCCTTGGGGTAGTTGTTGGCGTTCAACAACGTCATGTAGTCGCTTTCCGCGAAGTCGAGGATCGGCTTGTCGACGACGTCGGAGTCGAGATAGCGCCGCCTCATGCCGTCAATCCCGCGGCGGAACCCGTCAGGATCGCCCGCCAGCTCGTGGAACAATGTGGCGAAGTAGGTCGCGAACCCTTCCGACAACCAGAGGTGGTGCCAGTCGCGCTCGGTGACCGCGTCGCCGAACCACTGATGCGCGGTCTCGTGCGCCACGACGCCTTCGCCCATCCGGCGACTGACGTACCCGTCCTCGGTGTAGAAAATGGCGCCCGCGTTCTCCATCCCGCCGAACCGCGTGCTGGATTGGACGTGCGCCAGCTTGTCGTAGGGGAATGGGCCGATGTACTCACTGAACAGATCGGCGATCTGGTTCACCCGCGCAAACGGTCCCTCCACGGCGAACGCGGAATCCTCGGCGAAGGTCCACAGGCTCTGCCGCACCCCGCCGGGACTCATCAGCGGCCTCACCGCCATCTCCGCGGCACCGAAGACGTAGGTGTACGCCGGGATACGACGTGTCTCGTGATAGCGGAACCGGATGCGTCCGTTGGCGAGCCGCGTGGAGTCGACGAACCGGCCGTTGGCCACGACGCGCCAGGCGGCGGGCACCTCGACCGCCCACGCCACGCTCGCCTTGTCGCTCGGGTGGTCTTCGACGGGGATCCAATAGTGGGCGCGGTTGGGCCAGTTGTCGGCGAACGCCGAGCGCCGTCCACGCGCGTTTTGTTGGATGAACAGTCCGTTGGCTGGCGAGCCGGTGAACTGAATGGCGACGCGAATGGAGTCGGCCATCGCACCCCAGGAGTCGATGACCAGCGTATCGCCGGCATGATGGAACACGAGCGGCCCACCGGGGCCGTGCACCGCCCGCACCGTCATCGCGCGATCGAGGTCGAGCGTGAGCGCTCCCGCCGGCGCCATGGGACGGTAGTGCACCCAGGCGAATCCCGTGATCGTGGACCCGGTGTCGGGAACCGAGATCAGGAACTCGTAGTGCAGGATGTTCTGCTGGGCGCGGATCGGATCGACGGTGCGGGCGAGCGCGGTCTGGGCCTGAAGGGCCAGGAGCAGTGTCACCATGGTCGCCATGCTACGGCCAAATCACGTCGTGCGGAAGCGTTGGTCCAACGCCAGTACTCCACGCCAGACCGCAGCCCGCCACCCGCGATCCCACCGCGTGTCGCCGAATCGCCGCTCACCACGCGCACGCCGGATGGCGCCGCGACCAACTCGAATGCCTGCTCCCCCACTACGGGTGATTGGATAATTGTGAACCCGGGGGCCGGCCGTACCACATTCGCCGCGGTTCGGCCGGCACACGTCCCTTCGCGTTGCTGCGGCTCGCCAGGGGATCAGCGGGAACGGCCGGCCGGTCTGCCGGACCGCTCGCGGGAGGTGCGGACATTACCCATCGCGGGCTTGAGGCCGACGCGGCGATTCACAAACTGGCCGGTCGGCAGCGGCGCCCGGCCCCGTCGGACGGGCCCACCCCATCCTGAGCGCCGCTCCAGCTTCACCTTGCCGGAGTTCACGCCGCAGGCACCCAGGCGAGCGGCGGTCGTCGTGCGCACTTGTGAAGAGCCATCGTTGAGGTTGACATCGTGATGCGGCGATGCGATGATGGCGTATGCGGACCACTCTCAACCTCGACGACGATGTGATGCGCGCCATCCGGACGCTCGCCCGCGAGCGCGGGGAGAGCCTCGGGTCGGTCGTCTCGACACTGGTACGTGACGCGTTGCGCGCTCCGGACGAGGTGACCTACGCGTCGGACTTCCCCGTCTTTCGGGTTCGTGAGGGAGCGCCTCCGATCACTCCCGAGATGGTCGGCGAGGCCCTGGAGGACTCCTGAGGCGCCTTCTCGACGTGAACGTCCTCGTCGCGCTCGCGTGGCCGAACCACGTGCATCACACCCGGGCGATTCGTTGGTTCGGCAGGGTCCATGGAGAAGGTTGGGCCACCTGCCCCGCGACCGAGGCGGGATTCGTCCGGGTGTCGTCGAACACGCGGGTCCTTCGCGATGCTCGGCCTCCCGCCGAGGCGATCGCCCTCCTCGGTGAGATCCGCAAGCAGCCGGGGCATCATTTCTGGTCGGACGATGTGTCCCCATGCCAGGACACCGCTGGACTGTTCGCCGGCGTGGTCGGCTACCGTCAGGTTACCGACGCCTGGCTCGTGACCCTCACCCACCAACGGAATGGGCGCCTCGCCACCTTCGACCGTGGCATCGTCGAGCTCACGGGCCGCGCGGCCGAGCGTCTCGTCGAGCTGATCCCCTGACGCGGGGGCCGCGCACGCTCGACCGCTTCGGCTCTTCAGGGAACTGAGTGGGTGATGGGAGCGGTTTCGGAAGGATTCAGGTTGTTGGTTTCACAGGGGAAGGACGGGTTGCCGGGGTGGCCCCGGGGGGACGGCTTGCATTTCCACGCGCTGGTTCACGTGGAGCCGCGAAGGCGCGGAGGGCTGAAAGCCGTTGACGAGGCGTCCACGATCGCTCCCGTGATGTCATCCCGCTCTCGCATCCCGCTCCTCCTCCGCGGTCTTCGTGGCCCCGCGTGAGCAAACTGTCCCGCACCTCGCGACCATACGCAGTACCTGACGGAGGAGCACCACCATTCGGTTGCGTAGCATTGTGACGCCGACGACGTTCGCGGAGAAACCAACCTCCACCGCCCATTCGACCAGCTGCCTCTCTGCGGTCTCGGCGTGCGCCGCGGTGAAGTCGAAGCGGTGAGTGCGTTACGGTATTTGTGGCCGCGCGACCAGCAGTTGGACGGGTCTACCAGCGACGGATTTGGATGAGGGCCACGGACGGAATGGACTCCGGTGCCAGGTACGCCACGACGTACCGCTCACGCCCGACCGGCGTGTGCAGTGCGGGCACGGGCCCAACGATGCTTGCCCGCAGAACCAGGTCCGGCCCGAAGAAGTCAACCACGAACCTGCCGTCCATGAGGTTCACCTGGTGCCTGATCGACCCATCATCCATTTCTTCGAGCGCTAGCGCCGTTGGGTGCGGTCGCGAGGTTACCGTGGCCCGTGGCCCGTCTACGTGAAGCGTGTAGGCCGGTTCGGCGGATGGCAGGAAACCGTTTTCTCGAGTCAGATCGATCAGGAGATCCCCGCCTGGCGAGAATTTCTGGACGTGGTAGGGCGCAACCTGGGTGTACCAGATACCACCGTCTCGAGCGGGAAAGGTCCTCCCAGCGCCAATCTGCCTTCGTATGAGCTCAGATTGGACCGGGGGCAGTTGGCCGAACGACCCCAAGTACTCGCCGGTACGCCGGTCAAAGCGATGAATAACTCCGCGTGGAGCAACGCCCGACGGAAACATGCCCGCGAAAAAGATGATGTCGCCGAGAACAAGCATGCTCCGCGCATGCACCGTGATGGACGGCGTGATGATGCCCTTGAAGCGCAGTTCGCGGTCGAATTCGCTGACCCGTCCCAGCTTCGCGTCGTAGACGTAGATCGACCCGTCCGACGCAGCGGATACCAGAAGCGGAAGCTGGAACTCCCCCGGCCCCGCGCCTTCCCGGCCGACCGATGCCAAATGTCGCCCTGCCGAGTCGAACGCGTGCAGCATTCGGTACTGTCCGTCCAAGACGAGAATCCGACCGTCAGGGTCAACGTCGAAAGACGCAACCCAGCCGAAGACGGTGCCTGGCGGTCCGTCTGCTGCGCCGATGACCCACAGTGTGTCCAATTCAAGGGTGGCACTCGCGCGAGGGGGCCGATCAGGAACGCGAATTCTCTCCTGCGAGGCCGCGGGAGGAGCGACGACGGACAGCGTCAGTGCGGCGAGCAGCGGGAACGGGCGCAAGTCGCGGCGGCGTTGCATGTGATCGATGGCCAGCAATCAGGGCTCTAGCTGCTGGTCAGTTCGGAAGCCGAGATGGCTACATCGGCCGCCGGCTCGGTCACCACAACGCGCGTCACCGCGCGCATTGGAACCGTACGGACGCGGCCCGTGTCGCAGTCGACCTGAGCGTACACAGGTGTCCCGTCCGGCTGGACAAAACCTTCCGGAATCCCATGGCAGAGATCGATCATGCAGAAGTACTGTCCGGCGGTACAGTTCCATCCCTGCCCCCCGCTCAGGCAGGCGTATCCAATAATACCGCCCTCCGGGTTGTAGACTGTGAAGCACTCCTCGATGCAATCCTGCGCCCGGGCTTCTTGGGGCGTCGCCGCAATCAGTAACCCATAACAAAGGACTAACGCGAGCATGGTCTTCATAGTTTACCTACCCTTGATTAGGAAGTCTCTCGACAACGCCGCCGCGATGCGAATGCCACGATGTGCCCACTTCGCATCCAAGGCAAGGAAAAACGCGACGCTCCCCCCCCCCAAACGCGACAGTGGTTGATGGGCGTTGAAGGCCGGCATCGCAAGGGCAGGTCATGAGCTACGGGCCGAACACCGTCCGGGACGCGCCGTCCGCCTGCACTGTCCAATGGGCGCGGATCGGATCGACGGTGCGGGCGAGCGCGGTCTGGGCCTGAAGGGCCAGGAGCAGGGTCAGCATGGTGACCACGCTACGGCCCAATCACGTCGTGCGGAAGCGTAGGTCCAACCTCAGTACTCCACGCCAGACCGCAGCCCGCCACCCGCGATCCCACCGCGTGTCGCCGAATCGCCGCTCACCACGCGCGCGCCGGCTGGCGCCGCGACCAACTCGAACGCCTGCTCCCCCAGCTTCTGCCCGTTGTAGTAGTACTCGAGCCGCCACGTGCCCAGTTCCGTGATGAACCCGGGGATCGTGTAGAAGGCCCACCACCAGCTCATACTGTAGAACTGGCCGTGCGTCGTCGAGAACGAGGCATGCAACGCCCCGCTCGGCGTGTAGAGGTCGAACCGCGACACGGCCCCTTGCGCCGCGTTGAACAGGTGGACCCACCACGTCGCCTGGGCGTCGGCGGTGGTCATCGTGTCCACCGGTGCCGGCGGATCCTTCACGAGGTCGAGCGTCATGCTCTGGTTGCTCACCCCTGACTGGATCAGCGCGAAGCCGTCCTGGTACGGATGCGGCGCCGCCCAGTGCGCGAACAGCGCGCCGCACGGACCCGCGAACCCGTCCACCACCACGGTGTTGCGTTGCAGCTCGATGTGCAGGTGTGGCATGTCGGAGTTGCCCGAACTCCCCACCCGTCCCAGCACCGTCCCGGCGGTGACGTGCTGTCCCTGCGCGACCACGATGGACATGGTGGCGAGGTGGCCGTAGATGGTCCGGAATCCGTTCTCATGCTCGATGATGACGTGGTTGCCGAACCCGCCGGCGCCGTTGCTCTTGCGGCGGTCGAACTCGCCGTCGTGTACGAACGACACCGTGCCCGGAGCACCCGCGACGACCGTCACGCCTGAATCCATCACGGCGAAACTCGGCAGCGTCACGTCGGTCCCGAGGTGACCGTCGTACGTTTTGAGGGCGCACTGGTAGTCGCTGATCCCGGTGCCGGGAGTCTGATCGACATAGTTGACGTAGTAGAAGTCACGGTTCACCTCCCCGACGAGCGGGAACTGGAATCCGAGGGTCGCCAGCACCGTGACCGCCGCGGTGTCGGCGAGTGTGCCCGCGGCGGCCACTATCGATGCGCTCCCCGGCGCCACGCCGGTCAGGTTTCCCGATCCGTCGACCTCCACCACGGTCGGGTCCGACGACGTCCATGTCACCGCGCTGACCACCACATAACCGCCGGCGTCACGGACGATGGCGGCGAGTTGTCTGGTTTCGGGAAGGAAGAACTCCAACGAGCCGGGGGAGACCTGAAGGGTCAGACCCTCATTGCTCGTGACGGTGACCGATGCCGTTGCACTGGCGGTATCCGCCCGGGCCGTGACGGTGGCGGTCCCCACACCGACCGCCGTGACCACGCCGTCGCTGCTCACCATCGCGATCGCCGGATCGTCGACCGACCAGGTCACCGTCGTGTCCACCGCCGCGCCGGCACTGTCCTTCACAACGGCCGAAAGGACCGCGGAGGCACCGACCACCAAGGTGATGGACGTGGGTGTCACGACAACCCGCGTGATCGGCGCCCGATCCTCCACGTCGGTCGGCGACTTCCCACACGCGCACAGGATTGCGGCGGCCACCACGGCCCCGGCCCGCCACCGCCTGCTGAAGGGAGACATCACACCGAGCTACGGGCCGAACACCGTCCAGGACCCGCCGTCCACCTCGAGCTGTCCAAGCCATCCGGCTCCCAACTGGCTGACCTCGAGTTCGAGCACCACGCTGCCCGTGAATGCCCCAGCCAGCCGGATCGAGGCCGTGAGGAGCCACGACCCGGTGAACGGAATGCTGGACCCGGTGTGTGCGGTCGTGGTGCCGCTCAGCCCGACCGTTCCGCTCAGGCGCGGGCGAGTCTCGCAGTTGTCGCAGAAGTCGCTGAACTCCACGGCTGCGTCATACTTGTGGGCAACCGGGTCCCCCACCTGTTGGAGCTGGGTCTTGGTGAACGTGCCCCCCACCACCGCAAACCCACTGCCAGCTCCATCGACCCGAAGGTCGACCCAGGTCTTGTCCCCTTGACTGTACGGTGCGACGAGAAAGGTCGCCGACACGATCGCCGCGGTCACCTGGTTTGCCACGGCCTGCGAATCGATCTGAACCGGGCCGGTGGTCTCGCCGCAGGCCCCAACACATCCCAGCAGCAACCCGATGGCGTACCGGCCTCCCTTGGCGAACATGCTGCACCTCCGACTGAGATTCGAACGTTTCACAGAATGCACAAACCCGGGTGATTCCACAATGAACCGCACATGAAGGCCCCGCCGCTGGCGACCGGTCCCGCCCGATGCAACCTTCCGGGATGGAAGCGACACCCACGAATAGCATGACCAGCCAGCTAGTCGAGACCAGTGACCGGGGCCTGGCCGATCGGGTGCTCCGGGACGGGGATGAGGGCGCGTTCCGCGCCCTCTATAGCCGGCACACGCCGTACCTGTACCAGTTCGCATTGCGGACACTGGGTGGCAACGAACCCGAGGCGGAGGACGTGATCCAGGAGGCGTGGATTCGGGCGGTCGAGAAGCTCGACAGCTTCCGCTGGGAAGCGGAGTTGCGGTCCTGGTTGGCCGGCATCGTGCTGAACCTGTGCCGCGGCCTGTTCCGGCGGAAAGACCGGCAGTGGCTGGAGATCGACGAGAGCGCGCTCGGCTCACCGCGGACCGCGCGACTGGACGAGCGGATGGACCTGGAACAGGCGTTGCACTTGCTGCCCGACGGATACCGCACCGTGTTGGTGCTGCATGACCTGGAAGGCTACACCCACGAGGAGATCGGTCAGGCGCTGGGGACCACCGCCGGGACGTCCAAGAGCCAGTTGTCCCGAGCACGACGGGCCATGCGCGACCTCCTGGTGGAAACCGAGGCACTGTGAGGAGTTGGGACCATGAATGACGAACGACACGATCTGACGCCGGCCGAGAAGGCGGAGTTCGCTTCGCTTCCGCGGGAACGGACGCCCGGCCGGCTGCTGGAGGAACGCACCGTCAGGGCGCTGCGACGGCGCGGCCTGCTTCAGGGGTCTCGGTTCCGGCCGAGCGGCCTGTTTGCGGCCGCCGCCGCCGCAGTGGCGGTGTTCGTGAGCGGATTCGCGGCGGGCCAGTGGACGACCGCCCGCAGTGTGACCCACTCGCTCATCGAAGCGCAACAGCAGACGGCGATCGAAGCGGCACGCACGGTGCAGCGCACCGGATCGGCCTACGTCACGTCGATCGCCGCGCTGGCGCAGCTCACCGACAGCACCGGCAATCCGGCACTGGCTCAAGGACAGGAGGCCGCGGTCGCGGCGCTGTACAACGCCGCCGCCGAGTTGGCGCGGCTGGTGCCCAACGACCCGATGGCCCAATTGCTCCGTCGCGTGCTCCAAGGGCGCCACACGGATACCACTGAACAGATCGGCGCACGCAACGTCGTGTGGTTTTGACGCCGGCGCCTGGAGAACATGACATGTCGACACTTCGAACGATGATCATGGCGGTGCTGCTCGCCGCAACGGGGCGCGGCGCGGCCGCCGCGCAAGAGCTCCGGGTACTCACCCACGGCCCGGAATGCGCCGAGGACGATCCTGTCATTGGCTGGCTCGGTTACACCGGGTTGGTTTGCAACTGTACCCACTATTTCGACGCACATGACCAGACGAACAGCCGCTGGGAGTTCCGCTCGGAGCCGGTCATCTTCGGGATCGATCCCGACGGTCCAGCGGACGGGCCACTCCGCCCCGGCGACGCGATCGTCTCGATCGACGGGTATCTCATCACGACGGCCGAGGGAGGCAAGCGGTTCGCCCAGATTCAGCCCAACCGGCCCGTCCGCCTGCGCGTGCGCCGTGGAGATCGCGAATTCGATGTGACCATCACGCCCGGGTCGGCATGTGTCCCGCCGCCGCCGCCGCCGCGACCGCCCAGGCCCGCCAGGGAACCCGCCCCACGGGTCGCGCCTTTACCACCGGCCGCACCGACGCCACCCACACCGGCGGTGGGGCCGTTGCCGCCCCTCCCGCCGCCGAGCGCGCGATTGGGGTTGAGCCTGAGTTGCAGCCAATGCGGGATGCACCACGCCGGCGGGAGAGACCAGGTGTGGTGGTTCAGCACCCCCCCGACGGTCGAGGGCGTCGAGCGGAGCGGACCCGCGTACCAAGCCGGGATCCGCAGCGGAGATGTAATCACCGCGATAGACGGGACGGACATCACGAGCGAGGAAGGCGGCCGCCGGTTCGGCGCCATCCAACCTGGCGACCGCGTACGGTTCGCATACCGGCGGGACGGGGAACGGCGAATCGCGACACTTACCGCCGGCCGGCCACCGGTTCGCGTTGCGGAGGTGCCGCGCCCATCGCCGTCGCCAACGCCCGCGCCCCGTGCGCCCCGTGCGCCCCGTGTCCAGCCCGATGTCGTGCGGTTCACCGGCCTGCTGGGTGACGCGTTGATCGAGGTGACCGGTCAGCCCGTAACCGTGACACAATCCGAGACCGAGATCATCATTCGCAGCGGTGATATCACGGTCCGCATCAGGAAGACGAGCGAACAGGAGCGGGAACGCTAGTACACGCGGTCACAAGTTCCATGACGTTTTCACCGCAGAGCGCGCAGAGGGGCGAACGCCGGACCTCGTGGTGGCCGGACCACGACCGAAGGTGTGCCAATGCGGTCTCTGCGGCAAGAACACGTAACCGCACCCATGTACCGATGTACTACCCGACCGGCGAGCGGTCTGCCACGTGTTGCGTGAGCGTTTGTATTTGCTCGGCTAGCCGGTCTACGGCGCGGCGGAGGTCATCCATCTCCCGCTTGGCGTCGTAGACCTGGTTCATGGCGGTGACCAGTTCCTCGAGCACGTCGGGACCGAGACGGTTATAAGCCGCGTTGGAGAACTTCAAGAGCACGGGCATACCAGAGCGTAACACGCATTCCGCCGCACTGCATAGCCAAAAGAACGCAGGAGCCGCTCCGTTCGGAACTCCTTAGAGCGCATAGCGCTGTCCTGCCCGAGCGATGCCGAAGCCGCGGCGCCGCACCTCCGCGGCGGCTGCACCGTCATCGAGAATCGCGTTGGTGTTGTTGAAGTGGGTGAACACGACGCGCTGTCCGTCACGTACCGCCTGTTGCAGGAGGTCCATCGAGTGCGGTACGAGCGGGTGTGGAATGTCCTCGATGTTCCGGCCGGGGAGCTCGGTGGATGAATAGAACGACCCGTCGAGCAACGCCACGTCTACCTCGCGCACCACGTGGTCGATCGAATGGTCCCACCGTTCCCATCTGTCGATGTCGGGGAGGTACAGCACGCTCGCGTTGGGGCCGCGGAAGATGAATCCGACCGTGTCCGAAAATTCCGGACGATGCGGCACGGGAATCATGCGGACCGACATCCATTCGTCGACCGCGAACCACGTATCGACCGGCACGTCGGGAAAGTGGAGACGGCCCTCGTCCACCAGCAGGCTCCACGGCCCGTTGGTCGACAGAAAGGCGCGCATCGACGGCGTACAATAGACCGGGGTGGGCGCGGTGCCGACGCTCTCCCGCCCCAGCATGGCCAGACCGAGGTAGTGGCCGATGTGGGCATGTGTGAGGAAGATCCCGTCGAACGGCCGCCGTTGCGCGGCGCGGGTGCGGAAGGCCGGCTCGTCGATGAGATCCATCTGCCGCGTAATGTCGGGCGTCGCATCGACGAGGTAGAACCGCGCGGCTTCCGGCTCGATGAGCGCCAGCGACGTGACGTAGCGCGGCTCGCCGCGGGCGCGTTCGCAGCGTTCGCTGTAGCACCCTATCTGCGGCAACCCGCCGTCCTGCACCGTACCCAGCACGAGTGCGTACGGATCACGCCGCGCGCGGAGGCCCGGCCGCCGCCCGCTCAGCGACAACGCCGCGGCCGCGGCGAGAAACTCCCTGCGGGTGGGGTGTGCATGGCGCGCCATTCCGTGCCTCGCTCGATCGGTACGGTAGCTTACCCCGCCGATCGGTGGCGTGCTACTATCCAGCGTGCACCTCAATACGAAGTTGCCGGCGATGGCGGAACTCAACAAGACTTTCTCTTCGTCGAGACCGCGCGCCTGACCCTCCCCGTCGTCGTCTGGCTCATCCTGTCGACCATCTGGGGCTCGACCTGGCTGTTCATCAAGATCGGGCTCGACGCCGGGCTGCCGCCGATCACATTTGCCGGGATCCGGTTCGTCATCGCCTCGGTCCCGTTGATCCTGTGGATGATCGCGCGCCGTGTACGGCTTCCCCGACACCCGCGCGACTGGTGGCTCATGATCGGTACCGGGCTGGTGGTGTTCAGCCTCAACTACGGGCTCGTGTTCTGGGGTGAGGCGCACATCTCGTCGGGCCTCACGGCCATTCTGTATACCACGCTGCCGCTGCATGGGATGGTATTCGCCCACTTCATGCTCCCGGCGGAACCGATGACCGCCCGCAAGGTGGGCGGCGCGGTGTTGGGGCTCGCCGGCGTGGCGCTGATCTTCTCCAACCAGATCGAGTTGCGCGGAGCGCCGGCGGTGTGGGGCAGTCTCGCCGTGGTCGTGGGGGCGCTCGTCACCGCGTACGGCAGCGTGATCGTGAAGAAGTACGGCGGCCACATCGAACCGATCACGATGTCGACCGTGCAGATGACCGTGGGCTTCGTCCCGATGCTCGCCATCGGGATCCCGCTCGAGGGCAACCCGCTGCACTACTCGTGGACGGCGGCAGGCGTGGTCGCCCTGTTCTATCTGGCGTTGCTCGGTTCGTCGGTGACGTTCGTGCTGCTCTACTGGTTGTATCAACGGATGGAAGTGACACGCACGATGCTGATCCCCCTGATGAGCACGCTGCTCGCGGTCGTGCTCGGGATGATCGTGCTGGGCGAGGCGTTGACCGTGCGAGTGGTGCTGGGCGGCGCGGGCATCCTGCTCGGCCTGGCGGTTGCCACGGGGCGACAGCCGCCACGCGGCCACACGGGAGTGCAAGCATGACGGCGGGCCAAGACACCTTGCTTGTGGCCGTGGCGATCGTGCTCGGATGTTCGCCAACCGATCGGGAGGCATCTCCCGACCTGGTGGATTCGCTCGGGATCACCGTGATCGAGTATCCCACGAGTTTTGCGGAGACGCCGGGCGCCAGCTGGTCCACGGATCCGGAACCGCTGTTTTCCCTCGGTGAGTCCACACCCGAACTGCACCGCGTGAGCACGGCGCTCTTCCAGGCGGACGGGGGAGTCGTCGTCGCGAATGGCGGTGCATACGAACTGCTGTTCTTCGATCCAACCGGGCAAATGCGCGCGCGTGTCGGGAGAGAAGGCGGCGGGCCGGGCGAGTTCCACCAGCTCACCTCGCTGTCCGTCGGGCCCGCGGATTCGTTGTTCGCGTACGACGCGCGAGAGAACCGTATTTCCGTGTTCGACCGGAATGGCGTGTTCGCGCGCGCCCTGACCCTGCCGGGGCGGGACACGCTGGGGCCCGCCGATCAGCTCGACGTGATGATCACCGGCCAGATCATCGGAGCGTTCCACCGGCGGACCAGCGGAGTCGGCTTGGTGCGTGATTCGCTGGTGGTGATGATGTTCACGCCGTCCGGAGAACCGGCAACTCACCTCGGCGTGTTCCCCCACATGCATACCGATTGGGGGCCCCATCCGATTCCCGGTGGACAGGGCTCCGCGACCTTCCCGCTTCCGGTGCCCTTCTCGAGCCTCGCGGCGGTGGGCGTGGGGGACGGGTCAATCCACGTGGGGCTGCCGGATCGCTACGCGGTAATGCGTTTGACCCGGGACGGTCCCCAGCGCGTCACGCGACAGCGCGATCCGCTCGGGCCCGTGACGGAAGCCCACCGCGACCGCCTGTTCGCCGCCCTTGCAGCGGGTCGCCTGAACACGCCGGAGTTGGACGTCCTCCGCGGCCTGAAGGGCGCAACGACACTACCGGGATTCGGACGCGACCCGTTGACCGCACGCCTTGGTGAGCGGACACTGCTGGTCACGGACCTGGACGGCGTGTGGCTCCAACCCTTTCAGCTGCCCTCTGACTCGATCGATGCGCCCTGGCCACGCTTCAGCGCCGACGGCCTGTACGAAGGCGTTGTCATGGTCCCGCCCGGCTTCCGTCCAACGGCGGTTCGAGGAGAGATCGTACTCGGCGTGTATCAGGACAGTAGGGACGTCGAATTCGTTCGTGCGTATCGCGTGGTCCGGCGGCACTGAGCCGAGAAACACCTGAGGTGCAACCCGAGGGCGGGCGGCAGCGCCGATCGATTGTAGCCATTGCCGTGACCGCGCGGGCGGACGGCATTCCTTCCCACGTTATGTGTGATCCGCCTACGCCGTGGAGGAACGGCAGCATCGACGGCACCCGAAAACGCAAGGCATCGCCGCGATCAAAGCGCCTGTCGAAACGCCTTTACGACCCGTGGGCTTGGCATGCACGGTCAGACACCAGCCGGCGGAGGAGTGCTGCCGCGGACGCCCATTGCGACGGAATGCGCCGAACGGCGCAAGCGTGATGGCGACCGGCCTGCCCACGTGTCACCATGCTGAGTGGTGGCCCCTTGCATCCCTCTTGCCGCCGAGCCGACCTTATGGGCATGGCCGCCGTCACGTACTACTCCGCCGAGATGGTGCGCGCGCTTCCCCACGACGGGAACCGCTACGAGACGGTGCATGGGGAGTTGCTCGTGACTCCGGCATCGCGGGCGGGGCACCAGGAAATCGTGGGTCGCATCTATGTCGGCTTGAGGGCCTACACCGAACGGATCGGCGTTGGGCATGTCTTTATGTCTCCCGCCGACATTTCCTGGACCGAGGACACACTGGTCCAACCGGATGTGTTCGTCGTCCCCCTCGCCGAAGCGCGCCCTCTGGATTGGAGCGGCATGCGGACGCTGCTGCTCGCGATCGAAGTCCTGAGTCCTTCCACCGCCCGATCCGATCGGTTCGCCAAGCGGCGACTCTATCAGGAGGTCGGCGTGCCGTGCTACTGGATCGTCGATCCGGACGCCCGGTGCGTCGAGGTGTGGACGCCGCAGTTGACATTCCCCGTCGTGGAGCGCGCGGCGGTCAGCTGGCAGCCGGCCGGAGCGGGAGAGCGGTTCGAGTTGCAGCTCGCAGCGCTGTTCCGGCCCCTCTAGCAGCCTTGACGGTCGCGGCCATTACCCACACGCTTTTCGCGCGCCCACCTGGAGTGTAGGCGTCCCGCCATGCCCTGACCATGTAGGAGCGGATGTCGCGCTTTCGTCTGGTTGTTGCTGGAGCCAGAGTCAGATTCAACGTTTCGTGCAAACGCAGGTTCCAGAACGGTCACGGGCAAGGTCACCGCGACATCGCTCGACATACAGCATACCATGACGAACTGCGTTTCTCCTCTGCCGGGACGGAACGCCGGCCGGTTCGTGTTGAACGGCGCCGTGCAGATCACCGATAGGCGCGCGACGGAATGCGCCGCCGCGCGCCATCGTGATGGCGCCTGGCGGGCCGGGCCTCCCCAAGATGGCGCGTGGCCCCTTGCATCCCTCTTGCCGCCGAGCCGACCTTATGGGCATGGCCGCCGTCACGTACTACTCCGCCGAGATGGTGCGCGCGCTCCCCCAGGACGGGAACCGCTACGAAACGGTGCACGGGGAATTGTTGGTGACGCCGGCACCCAGGCTCGCCCATCAACTCATCGTCACGCGACTCGTGGTTGCGCTCGACGCATATGTCGGCGCCCATACCGCCGGCCAGGTCCTCCTGTCCCCCGCCGACATTTCCTGGACCGATGACACCCTCGTCCAGCCGGACGTCTTCGTCGTGCCGCTCGCGGAGGCCCGTACGATGGACTGGACCGAGATGAAGACGCTGCTGCTGGCCGTCGAGGTGTTGAGCCCGTCCACCGCGCGATACGATCGCTTCACCAAGCGGCGACTGTATCAGGAGGTCGGCGTGCCGTGCTACTGGATCGTCGATCCGGACGCGCGGTGCGTCGAGGTGTGGACGCCGCAACTGACATTCCCCGTCGTGGAGCGCGCGGCGGTCAGCTGGCAGCCGGCCGGAGCGGGAGAGCGGCTCGAGTTGCAGCTCGCAGCGCTGTTCCGGCCACTCTAGCAGCCTTGACGGTCCCGGCCATTACCCACACGCTTTTCGCGCGCCCACCTGGAGCAGGAGCGGATGTCGCGTCGGCGAGGTGAAGATTGCCCAGACTGAGATCTGCACGAATCAGGGCTTCAAGTCGCTCGTCTGCAAGGAGGGCGTGTCGAACGAAGTTTCTCTACTTGCTGCTAACCCTGAAGCCGCAGATGCTGGAACGTGCCGTCGGCTCCACGTTCCTCGAGATTGGTAAGCGCGACATCTCGTCAATCTCCACGAGCTTTCCTGACGAGGACGAACAAACCGCCATCGCCGCCGTCCTCTCCGACATGAACGCCAAGATCGCCGCACTGGAGCGCCGCCGCGACAAGACCCGCGCCATCAAGCAGGGCATGATGCAGCAGCTCCTCACCGGCCGGCTGCGGCTGGTGTCACGCGAAGCCGCGAAGAACGCGAAGGAAAAACATGAAGTCGTTCTTCTTACCTGGCTTCGCGTGAGCTCGAACAACCGGAGGGGCCCTCATGAATGTTGAGGAGGTCTCTGCTGTGGTTGTGGATGGGGCGTTTCACCTCCACAAAGACCTGGGGCCGGGTCTTCTGGAATCGGTCTACGAAGCAGTTCTGGCGCGGACGCTCGAGGACGGCGGCATGCGCGTCGAGCGACAGAAAGTCGTGGCGTTCGACTTTCGTGGAATGCATTTCGACGAAGGTCTACGGGTGGATCTGCTCGTCAACGGTTGTCTGGTCGTCGAATTGAAGTCTGTCGAGACTTTGGCGCGCGTGCATTCCAAGCAACTTCTCACCTACTTGCGACTGCTCAATCTCCCACTTGGCCTGCTGATCAACTTCGGAGCGGCGACTTTCAAGGAAGGTATCAAACGCGTCGTGAACAACCACCAGGATTTCGCGTCTTCGCGCCTTCGCGTGAACCACATGCAAGGGGGCGCCGATGTCTAAGACGCCCCGCGCGGAGATCCGAAACCTAAAGGCTGTCGTCCCCCGCGACGTTCACACGTCAAGAGGCATGCTCGGCGCCTCCTTGGCCAACAGGAGATCCTGACCCCGCGGCGCCCTGGTCACCCTGCCTTTCGGATGGCGCCGAACCTTGCCCATGATAAAGCCAGCCTTTACTATGGAGCCATGAACTGCGCATGCGAAAGGCAAGCCGTCACGTGAACCGGGCCGATCCTGCCCCCCGCGCCGGCCGCTATGTCCGGCAAGCGGGCGGGTACCAGGCGTTCATATCGGCACCGCTGCCGCCGGACCCGCCAATTCGACTTGCTGGCGAGCTTCAGACCCTGCTCTCCCGGGCCGACCGCGCGCTCGGAAGGCTGGACGGTTCGATCCAGACCCTGCCGCATCCCGACCTCTTCGTCGCCATGTACGTGCGCAAGGAGGCCGTGCTTTCGAGCCAGATCGAGGGTACGCAAAGCTCGCTCCAGGATGTGCTGGCAGCGGAGGCCCGCGTCTTGTCGGCGGATCGGCCCGACGATGTCGGCGAGGTGTTCAACTACGTCGGCGCCATGAACCACGGGCTGGCGCGGCTCGAGACCTTGCCGGTATCGGTACGTCTGATCCGCGAGATCCACCAGCGGCTGCTGACCGGCGTTCGTGGGCAACACCGGTCGCCCGGTGAGCTGCGCACCAGCCAGAACTGGATCGGCCCCGGCGGCTGCACCCTGGCCGAGGCGACCTTCGTGCCTCCGCCACCGCACGAGGTGCCCCGCCTGCTGGGTGAGCTCGAGGGTTTCCTGCACGACGAGTCCCCGTTGCCGCTGTTGATCCGGATCGGCCTGGCCCACGCCCAGTTCGAGACCATCCACCCCTTCCTCGACGGCAACGGCCGCATCGGGCGGCTGCTGATCACGTTCCTGCTGTGCGAGAAGCAGGTCCTGCTGAAGCCGGTGCTGTATCTGTCGCACTTCTTCAAGCGCCACCGCCAGCGGTACTACGATCACCTGCAGGCGGTCCGGGACCGGGGCGCCTGGGAGCAGTGGCTGGTCTTCTTCCTGAACGGCGTGGTCGAGGTCAGCCAGCAGGCCACCGAGACGGCCCGGAGAATTCTCTCGTTGCGCGAGCGTCACCGGCAGCTCATCACCGACGAGTTCGGTCGTGCCGCCGGCAACGGCCACCGCGTGCTCGAACATCTGTACCAGCATCCGATCTTAGCCGTGACCGAAGTCCGAGACCTGATCGAGACCAGCTACCCCGCGGCCAACAATCTAGTCAGGCAGTTCGTGACGCACGGTGTGCTGCACGAGATGACCGGCCAGAAGCGAAACCGGCGGTTCGTCTATCGCGACTACGTCGACCTGTTCTACGACGCGCAAGAGGGGGCGACCTCACCCTGAGCGCTCACGTCGGTCGGCGCGAGATCCAGAACCAGCAGGGCGTGCTGGAGTTCTTAGGGGCGCGCTCGGCTACGTGTACCTGGGCCACTGGAAGGACCGCGAGGGCAACGCGAACGTCGAAGAGCCGCTGCTCACCGACTGGGTGAAGCGCCAGGGCCACAGCGACAAGGTCATCGCCAAGGTGCTGTTCGAGCTGGGCGAGGCCGCGGCACTGGGCGGCAGCAAGACGCCCTACGATGCCAATCGCGAGGTCTACGGCTCGCTGCTTACGGCGTGAAGGTCCGGCCGGATGTCGGCGAGCAGACCGAGACGGTGTGGCTGGTCGACTGGCCCAAGCCCGACAACAACGACTTCGGCGTTGCCGAAGAGGTGACGGTACTCGGGGTCCACACCAAGCGGCCCGACGTGGTGCTTTACGTCAACGGTATCGCCGCGGGCGTGCTGGAGCTGAAGCCCTCCATCGTCTCCGTGACCGAGGGCATCCGCCAGAACCTCGACAGTCAGAAGAAGGACTTCCTCCGGTCCTTCTACACCACGGTGCAGCTCGTGATGGCCGGCAACGAAACCGAGGGGCTGCGCCACGGCAACCCGGACGCGGTCACGTTGGCCGTCGGGCATCGCCAGTCCCGCCCTGACGAGGGCGGGCTCGGCCGAGAACCGCGCGCTGAAGCGCGCCGCTCCGTCGGATGCACCCTTCAGGGTGCTGTGCTTGGCCGAGCCCGGGCTCTTAGCCCGGGACCAACCGCGAGCACCTCAGCCCGGACGCGGCCCAGCGCAATCTATTCCTCCCCATCCCGCCACAGCGTTTCCCCTTTGACGAACCAGGACCAGCCGAAGGCCCACAACGCCAACGACTCCAGCCAGAACACCGGCTTGATGGCGGCCACGGCACTGTGCTGGAAGAACCCGTGGTACAATCCGACCAACGCGATGCACGCGAGCATGATTGCGCCGCACATCCGGTAGATTCGGTTGCGCGATTGCTTCCGACCGGTCGGAGGAACCTTCTTGGCGGTCTTGGTGAACAGGGACAATGAGAAGTACGCCAAGACGAGGAAGAGCGCGGCCGCGGAAACGAAATGGAGGGCCCGGATCGTCTGATTGGCGCTGGTCGTGGGAGCAAGCGCCACGCCGAGCGCGCACACGCATGCCAGATCACCGGCGACGTCGTCTTGGCGCTCGTAGCCGCGGTACGCGAACAGGAACCACCCGATCGTAAACAGGACGCCGACGAACACGTTCCGCATCCCGGTGCCGTAGTAGTCACTGATCGAGTCTTGGAGGTCAGTGAACAGACCGTAGCCGAGGCACGCGACGGGCAGCAGGACGCCTAGCGCACCGACGACCCGTCGCAACGTCCGATAGGAGACAAGGACCCGCTCGCCGTCACCGTTCTTCCGCATCGTCCTGTGTCTCCTCTGCCGTCGAGCCGCCCGCTTGCTGATCATGCCATGCTGGCCCATGGTTCGCCAGTTTCGTCCGCCCGCTTGTGCAAAACCGTGGTCGTACCTACACTTCTCCGCGTTGGGGGCTGGGCCGCTAAGCCCAGTTCCGCCCCCGCGCACACGGCGGCTCCGCAGGACTCCATTCAACATAGTGCGCAGAAACCAGCACGACCGTCCGGCGGATGTGTCGGCGATCGTGCAACGACGACAGGACAATTTTGCCCTTCAGTACGCTGGACCTACACCCGAGTCTCCTTCGTGGGATCCGGGATCTCGGATTCGTCCGTCCGACCCCGATTCAAGCCGAGGCCGTTCCGCCCGCGCTCGCGGGTCGCGACCTGATCGCCTGCGCCATGACCGGCAGCGGCAAGACCGCGGCCTTTTTGTGGCCTATCATGCACCGGTTGCTCGCCAACCCGAAGCGGACAACCCGCGCGTTGGTCGTCACACCGACGCGTGAGTTGGCGGCGCAGATTCTCGACGACCTGCGTGACCTCGGCAGGCACACGCCGATCACCGCCGCCGCCGTGTTCGGCGGGGTGGGGATGGGCCCGCAGGAGACCGCGTTTCGCCGGAAGGTGGACGTGCTCGTCGCCACGCCGGGCCGGCTGCTGGACCACCTGCGGTCGCACTATGCCTCGCTCGATGGCATCGAATATTTCGTGCTCGACGAGGCCGACCGCATGCTCGACATGGGGTTTCTGCCGGACGTGAAGCGGATCATCGCCCGGCTTCCGAAACGGCGGCAGACGCTGCTGTTCAGCGCGACCATGCCCGACCCGATCGTGAAGCTGACACGCGAGATGCTGCAATCGCCGGTGCGCATCCAGCTCCAACGCAAGGCGGCCCCGGCTCCGGGAATCACCCAAGCCGTATACCCCGTTCGCCAACAGCTCAAGCGGAACCTGCTGGTGACGCTGCTCGAGCGCGGCGATCTCCAGGACGCGCTGGTGTTTACCCGCACGAAACACCGCGCCGACCGCCTGACCAAATCGCTGGTGAGTGCCGGCATCGTGGCGGAACGAATTCACGGCAACCGGTCGCAGGCCCAGCGCACCGCGGCGCTCGACGGGTTCAAGAAGGGGAAGTTCCGCGTGCTCGTGGCCACCGACATCGCCGCGCGCGGTATCGACGTGGAGGCGTTGGGGCACGTCGTGAACTTCGACGTCCCGAACATCCCCGAGGACTATATCCACCGCGTGGGCCGCACCGCCCGGGCGGAGGCCACGGGTGAGGCCTTCACGTTCGTGGCCCCGGAGGAAGAGGCCGAGCTGCGCGCCATCGAGCGGGCGGTGGGAGGGCGCCTGCCGCGCGTGACCGTCCCCGGCTTCGATTACGAGGCGCGGAACGAGGCGACGCTGGAGATCCCGATCGGCGAACGGATCGCGGCCATCCGAACCCGGAAGAACGAAGAGCGCGCCAGGGCCAGGATCAACGCCGACCGTCGTGCGGCCGCCGCCGCGCGGATCGCGGCCCGCCCCGAACCGAAACAGTCGCGCCGGACACGCCGGTCGGCATGACGCCCTAACGCGGCTCGTTCCACCCTTCAGGGCGGACTGCCTACGCCCATCTCGTCGGCCGGGTGTTTGGCGAGTCCGGCGGGCAGTCCCGGGCTGAGAGCCCGGGCTCGGCCAAGAGACGGGTCCTGAAGGACGCGAGCGGTATCGGCACGGCCATCGTGCTTCAGCACGCGGTGCTTGGCCGAGCCCGCCCTTCAGGGCGGGACTGCTCCGGTTCGCGCTGGTGGTCCGCGCTCACGGGTGATTGGCATACAACGGGTCTGTTGCTCGACCCGAGCAGGTGCCACGGCGTTACCTGACGTTCGGGGTCAGGTACGGGAGCGGGCTGACCGGACAGAACTGGGGTGCGAGGTCGAACACGTCACGCAGCGGGCGGATGTGGCCGGCACCGACGATGAACAGGATCCGCCGGTCGCCCGGCTTCACGATCCGCGCCACGTGGTGCACCATCCTGATGTTCCGCTCGAACCACTTGGTGTAGAGGTCGGCGCCTCCGTAGTTGTCGCCTTCTCCGGCGACGATGCGTGCGTACATCGCGACGTTTCCCTCGGTTATGAGCGCCCGCTCGGAGTTGATCCACCGGAAGTACTCGAGCAAGCGGGACGCCGCGAGCAGGCTGTCGTCATCGGGCGGCTGCAACCGTTCCGCCGCCGACATGAGCAGGGCGTTCGTTCGATCGCGTACGTCCGGGTGACGCTCGTAGAAGGCGCCCATCGAGTCGTTGCCGATTCCCTGCGGGTAGTCGACCGCGTAGACGCTGTCGTGATTCAGCATGCGGGCGAGTCGGAAGCCGAGCTGTTGCCGCTCGTTGCGTGTCAACGCCGCCCCCGCGCGATACGCCCGATACGCCTCGTTCAGGCGGTGCTGCGCCTTCACGTCGGCCTCGAGCGCGATCTTGTCCGGTCGCGCGCGCGCCATGTGGTCCACCAACTCCATCACCTGTTCCTGGCGGGCGGGGCCCAACACGTCGTTGGCGTCGCGCTGGACGTCATCGCTCGACCCGGCCATGTGGAACGTGCCCAGCAACACCACCTCGACCTGACCAGGGAGACACTGGGGCCACGGCGGCACGGGTTGCTGCGCGCGCGCGGCGGGGGCGAGGAACGAGAGGGTGAACGGCAGGATCGTAATGACGACGGCGCATCGCATGGGGCCTCTCCGGCTGAGGACCCTGTCCCTACGACGACGCCGGGAACCCGGTTTCGCAGGAGCCGCGGTCAACCGGGACAGCGCGCCGCATCGCGCGGCCAAGCCGTGGCTCGAGGACCTGCTCGCCGGCGACGAAACGGTCGGCCTGCCGTGGGTCGTGCTGCTCGGTTTCTTGCGTATCGCCACCAGCGGCCGGATCATGCCGCGGCCGCTCACCGCCGAACAGGCCGCGGACGTGGTCGATGGCTGGCTCGCGCACCCGATCGTGGTGCCGCTGTCCGAGACCGAGGAACACTGGCCGCAGCTGCGCACCCTGCTCCTGACGAGCGGCACCGCCGGTAACCTCACGACCGACGCGCATCTGGCGGCGTTGGCCATCACCCACGGATGCGAGTTATGCTCGACCGACGGGAACTTTGCCCGCTTCTCCGGCCTGCGGTGGGTGAACCCACTCAACGACCGAGCCTCCGCTTGACGTTCGCTTGACGACGATCCGGGACCTTGCATCACCACCAACGGCAAGGTCCTCGGAATGCGGCTCCGCCAGTTGAACGTCCCGGCGCACCCGGGTCGCCCCGGCCTCTTCGCCTCTGAGCGGGCCCGCCGCGCCGTCCTCACCGCCTGGCTCGCGGTGACCCTCACGGCCGCCGCCGCCGCGGTGCTGGGGTTCCGTATCGACAACTCGGTCGGCGTCTGGTTCGCCCGCGACGATCCGGCCCTCACCGACTACCGGCAGTTCCTGGCCGATTTCGGCGGCCGGGAATGGATGCTCGTCGGCATCGAGCAGCAATCCGCCGACGGTGCCCCCGCCGCCGCCGATCGCCGCACCCTGGTGCAACGGCTCGGCGCGATGGAGCACGTCCTCGCCGTGCTGTCCGCCGCCGACCTCCCCGCCGAGAGCGATCTCGTCAAGGAATTCCTGAAACCGGATCCGACGAGCGCCGCCGAAGCGCTGCTGGTCCAGATCACCAATGACATCGAACGGCAGGACGGATATCGCGAAACGCTGATCACGGACATCCGCGCCGCCGCCGGAACCTTGCCGACCGTCAGCGCGGTGCACGTCGCGGGTACGCCGGTCATCAACGGCGAACTCAACCGCGCCGCCCGGCGCGACATGTTCCTGTTCTTCCCCGCCGTCGCTCTGTTCGTCGCGCTGCTCGGCGCGCTGGTGTTCCGGAACGCGCGCGATACCGCCGTCCTCCTGAGCGTGTCGCTCGGCACGGTGATCGTGACCGAGGGCCTGTTGATCGGGGCCGGCCATCCACTCAACATGGTCACCATCATGCTGCCGACCGTGCTGATCGCGTTGTCGGTGGCGGACACCATCCATCTGATTCACGCCTTTCACGCGTGCAACGCCACGGCGAACGATAGTGCTGCCGCCGCGACCCGGGCGGTCCAGTCGATCCTGTGGCCGTGCGCCGGCACATCGGCCACCACCGTCGCCGGGTTCCTGGCATTCGCCGGCAGCAGCGTGCGACCGATCTTCCAGCTCGCCATCTTCGCGTCGTTCGGCATCGCGCTCGCCTGGCTGTTGACCGTGACCGCCGCACCGATCCTGTTGAGCGCGCTCTGGCGCGGACGCACCCGCGCCAAAGGAGCGGCGACGCTGTCGGCCGAAACACTGCTCGCCCGCTGGGCACACGGGATCGACCGCCATCCGCGTTGGATCGCCGGCGCGTTCGCGCTCGGTGCCGTCACCCTGATCGGACTGACATCGCTCCGGGCCGACACCGACTACGTGAAGTTCTTCCGCGCCGGTTCGCGCGTGCCGCGCGACTACGACGCCTTGCAACGGGCGGGGTTCCCGCAAAACCCGCTCGACCTGGTCATCCAACTTCCCGCCGGCGCCAGTCCGCTCGCACCTGCCACACGGGCGTCGCTCGACACGTTCGCCCGGGGACTGGAAACCCTGCCCGACGTGCACGCGGTCCTGTCGCCCTTCGCCATGCCCGCCTCCCGCGGAGCGTTCGGCGAACCGATAGCCCAAGCAGCCGGAATGGTCTCGGCTGATGGGCGCCAGGTGCGCATGACCGCGATGACCGACTATCCGAGCAGCCGGGCGCTGTTCCGCCTGATGCCCGAGATCCGCGCGCTGGCGCGCGAGGTCCTCCCCGCCGGCGCGCGGCTGATCCCCACCGGGACCTCGTGGCTCTGGGCCCGCATGGACGACGGCGTAATCCGTACCCAGAAGCAGTCGCTCGCCATCGTCTGTGTCGTCTGTTTCGTCATCCTCGCGCTGTTGTTTCGATCGGTCTCGCTCGGCGCGCTCGGATTGGCCATGAGTCTCTATCCGGTGGCGATGGTCCTGGGACTGATGGGCCTGCTCGACATCCCGGTCAACATGGCGACCGTGCTCATCGCCGGGATCGCCGTGGGGTTGGCGGTGGACGATACGATCCACTTCGTGCACGCCTATCACGCCTCGCGCGGGACCGGCGCCGACCGTCACGCCGCGTGCGAGCGGGCGATGGTGGACGTCGGACTCCGGATAGTGATGACGTCGCTCGTACTGGTCGGCGCCTTCGCGGGCATGGGCCTGTCCGACTTCATGCCCACCTCGCAGTTCGGCCTGCTCAGTTCGCTGACCGTCGTGCTCGCGCTCGCCGCCGACATGGCGTTGCTGCCCACCGTGTTGACCTGGCGCCGCGCCCGGTCCGCCGCGGAGTTGCCGGCGCGGTCGGCATGGGGGGTGAGGTCGATATGACGGACCCATGGATTGGCCGCACCGAGTACGCCGCCTCCTGTCGCCCCAAGCTGGCGGACCTGCTGGAGAGCCTTGGCCTGGACGTCGTCTACACCCGCGCGCGTGGCGCGTACCTCTATCGGGAAGGCGCGGACGGCACCGAACGGCGCGTGCTCGACCTGGTCGGCGGGTTCGGCGCGGGACTGCTGGGCCACAACCACCCCGAACTCACCCAGTTGCTGAAAGACAAGCTCGACGCCGGCGTGCCGTTTCTGGCGCAAAGCTCGCAGCGGCGTGAAGCGGGTCGGTTGGCCGCGCGGCTCAGTGAGCTGATGCCGGGAAACGGCAGATACCTCGCCCAGTTCACCAACAGCGGCGCGGAAGCCATCGAGGCGGCGCTCAAGCATGCGTACCTGGTACGGTTCGATCGGGTGCGCCGGCAGTTCGAACAGGTGTCGCGCAAGATCGAGGCGTTCTTCCAGAAAGCGGAGCGCGAGTACCCCGACATCGAGATCCCCGGACACCAACAGGACCTCGGCACGTTTCGCGACGATCTGGACGAGCACAACCTGGCGCAGTTCGAACGCTTCCAGAACAACCCGGTCGTGCTCGCCTTCAAGGGATCGTTCCACGGCAAGACCGCGTCGGCGCTCAAGGTCACATTCAATCGCACCTATCGCGAAGGCTTCGAGGGGCTCTCGGCCATCCGGTCCCGGTTCCTCGATTTCGCCGACGCGACCCGGCTCAGCGAGATCCAACGCGAGTACCGGGTCGCGTTTCGGCAACCCGGAATCGCCAACGGCCGGATCATCATCGACACCGTCGAGGCGACCACCATCATCGCGCTCTGCCTGGAGATCATTCAGGGCGAGGGTGGCATCCGCCTCGTGCCCGCTGACACGCTCGAGGCGCTCGCCGCGCAGCACGACCGGTTGGGCATCCCGTACCTCATCGACGAGATCCAGACCGGCTGCGGTCGCACCGGCTCGTTCGTCGCCTACGGCGCCACGCCGCTCGGCGCGATCCAGCCGGAATACGTCACGCTCAGCAAGGCCCTGGGCGGCGGGTTGGTGAAGATCGGCGCCGCGCTCATTCGGCACGACGTGTACGATCAGAACTTCGGCATCCTGCACGCCTCGACCTTCGCGGAGGACGAGGTGAGCAGTATCGTGGCAGGTCGCGTGCTGGAGATCCTCACGCGCCACGACAACGCGTTCATGACCGACATCGCCGCCAAAGGTGCGTATTTCCTGAGCGGTCTCCGCGCGCTCGGCAATCGGTTCCCCGGGATCATCCGCGACGTGCGCGGCCGCGGCCTGATGATCGGCGTGGAGTTCGCCGACCTCGAAGACAAGTCGCCGCTGTTCCGCTTTGGCGTGCGCCAGGGGTTCCTTGCGCTGCTCGTGGCGAGCTACCTGCTGCACCATCACGATATCCGCACGCTCGCGCCGCTTACCACGTTGCTCAAGGGCAACCCGGGCAAGCGGCGGCTGTGCATCCTGCGCATTCAACCTCCCGCCGCGATCACGCAAGACGAGATCGACCGCGTGGTGCGGGCATTGGAGGAGGTGTGCCGGGTCATCGACCGCAACCACGAAGGCGCGCTCGTGGCGCACCTGCTCGGCGTCACCCTCCCAGGCGCACTGCGACGCGATCCCCCGGTGGCTCCCGTTCGCTATCCCCCGTCGCGCAAGCGGGTCGATTTCGACGCGCGCGTCGGATTCGTCGTGCATCCGGCGCACGTCGATCAGCTGCTGGACTACTACTTCCCCACCCTCCAGGGACTGGTGGAGCGCAAACGACTGGCCATCTGGTGGTCCAGGCTGGCGCGGTTTCTCGAAGCCGACGTCATCCACACCGACTACGTCAGGTCGGAGGGATTCGTGGTCGAGGCCAACGTCGTCTCGGTGCCGTTCCTGCCACGTCACCTCGTCGAGGTGCAGACGAGAGCGGTCGGCATGCCGAACCCTGATCGGCTCGATCTGCTACGGCTGGAAGAAATCCGCGACAAGATCCAGGATGCCGTGACCACCGCCCGCGAGCTGGGCGACGATCACATTCCCACCGCCATGGTGGGTCTGGGCGCGTACACGTCGATCGTCACCGACCGCGGCAAGACGGTTAACGACTACGAGGTCCCCGTGACCACCGGCAACGCCTACACGGCGGGCCTCATGGTCCAGGGCATTCGCAAGGCCGCCGACCTGAAGGGCCTTCCGCTGGCTCAGGCGCGCGCGGCGGTGGTGGGCGCGGCGGGCAACATCGGCTCGGTGCTGGCGGCGTTGCTCTCCGGACATGTCGGCACGCTCAAGCTTGTCGGCCGCGACACGCGCGACGGACTCGACCGGCTGCGCCAGACGCGACGGCAATGCCTGCTCTATCTGGCGCGCAAGGCGCGCGCGCATGTCGAGCAGGGCGCGTCGCTGGACGAACTGGCCGTCGGCGGTGTGGGCGACCGCATCTTGCGTGAGATCATGGTGCCCGCCCTCGCCGGCGGTGCCGCCCCGCGCCCCAGCGGCAGTTGGCGCCGGGCCGACGAATGGTTGCACGGCGCCGATCACGACCTGGTGTTGCTGGGCGACAGGATCGAGGCCGCGATCGACCGCGACGGCGGGATGGAAGGGAACGACTACATCACGATTCATCTCTCCGTCGACGCGGTCAAGGACTGCGACGTGATCACGATCGCCACCAACTCGCCGGAAGCGCAGCTCATTACGCCGGCGCTGGTGAAACCGGGCGCGGTGGTCTCTTGCGCCTCGGTGCCGAGCAACCTGAGCGCCGCGTTCGAGGGCCACCTGCGCGACTACCTGGTGTTCGACGGCGGTTTCGCCCGGCTGCCCGAAGGACACGAGATCGACTGCGTCGGATTGCCCAGGAACGGGCTCGCGTTCGGCTGCCTGAGCGAGACGCTGCTGCTCGGCTTCGACGGCCGCAACAGCTCGTTCGCCCGCGGCCGCATCATGCCCGAACAGGTCGAGGAAACGCTCCGCCTGGCCGAGTTGTACGGCTTCACGCTCGGCGAGTTCAAACTGAACGAAACGCCGTACCCCGCGGAGTATCTGGCGGCGGGCGGTAACGGGAGGCACCCATGAGCGCCCTGGCCATGACCGTCGAGTCCGAGAGCGGCGGGTCCCGCGTCACCTCCGTGGCGGACATCATTCGGGACCGGCTGCCGTCGTACGGCACGCGGCCCGCCGTCCGCTACGACGACGGCACCGGCTACCGCACGCTCGACTATGCCTCGTACGTCGCCAACGTCCGGCGCGCGTTGCAGGCCGTCGATCGCGACGAAGCGCGCCAACGGATCGTCTGCACGTTCGTCAAGAACCGGCCCGAGTGGGACATGGTGGCGTTGGCGTCGCTCTACAGCGGCAACATCCTCTTCCCGCTCGACACCAAGATGGAGGACGGGGAACTGGTGCACCTGCTTGAGCACAGCCCGCCGGACGTGGTGCTGGTGAGTCCGGCATCACGCGGCCGCCTGAACGCGATCCTCGCGTCGCTCGGCATGACGCCCGAGGTGCTCATCGCCGACCTGTACGACGTCTTCGAGGATGTCGATGCCCCGGCAGTCGGTGCGCTGCACGCTCGTGAGCGCCGCATGTCGGCGTTACCGGTCGCACCGAGTGACGTGCCCTCGCCGTCGCCACGGTTGACCGACGGCGCCACCGTGTTGGGGCACTACGCCACTTCCGGCACCACCAGCCTGCCCAAGGTCGTGCGCATCACGCACGGCAACATCGTGGCGCAGGTGAACGAGGGGATGGACGTGATGAACCTGCGCAAGAACGAGGACGTGCTCAACATCGGCCCCTACACCCACATCGCCACGTTGCTCGAGTTCCTGGTCACGAAGGCCAACGGCTTCTGCGTCACCTATTTCACGCGCGCGGCCGACGAGGGGACGGTCCTGGAGGACGAGATCAAGAAGCTCAAGCGCGCCGGCGTACGCATCAAGGCGCTGATGGCGGTTCCCACGTTCTGGGGCTTCGTCATGAAGGAAGTGCTGGAGGAGATGAAGGACAAGGCCATCTGGGCCAATCTGTACGCGCATCTCACCAGCATCGAGAAACATGCCAAGCTCACCGACATCGGCACGCTGAACAAGGCCAAGCTGAACGCCATCCGCGTCTTCCTGCGCAACAAGATGGGCGGGCACTTCAGCTACGGTATCTCGTCTTCGACCCGGATCGATCCCGGCGTGATCGACATGTTCGCCAAGCTCGGCGTCACGGTCATCGACATCTACGGCGCCACCGAGGCGTCGGGCATCATCGCGCGCAACCGGCTCAATGAGCGTCGCGCCGGTTCGTGCGGCCGGCTGACTCCGGGTCTGGAGTACCGCATCGACAACCCGCGCATCCGGCCGGGGCTCACGCACCCGGTGGGCGAACTGCTCGTCCGCGGTCCCACCATCACGGCGGGGTATGCCGGGCAACCGGCCGGCGCGCATCTCGACGCCGGTGGTTTCTACCACACCGGCGACCTCGCGTGGGTAGACGCGGACCGCTGGGTCTACCTGGTGGGGCGGGAGAAAGAACTGATCGAGTGGCGCGACGGCAGCCTGATCGACCGCATGCACCTGTCCAACCTGCTGGTGCGCTCCATCTGGGTGAAGGACGCGTTGGTGACGCGGCTGGGTGATGATGATTTCCTGAGCGTGTTCCTCTTCCCCGACCGGCCGCGACTGGAGAAGGACGGCGGCTATCGCGAGGCGCTGGCCGCGGGCGTGCCACCGGAGGCGGCGTTACGGTCGCGCTTGGTGGAGGCCGTCGCGTACGCGGAGTCGCTGGCCGGGGTCACGCCGGCCTGGTCGACGGAGAAGATCTATCTGCTGCCGCGCAAGTTGGCGCGGACGCCAACGCACAAGATCAAGTTCGGGTTGGAGCTGGAGCGGCTGGAGCTAGGCTCCTACGTCTGAACGGGCTGCGGCTGAGCGGGAGCGGCCCGCCCAAGGACGTAGATCGCCCACGGCGATATCGCCGTCTCCGAAACCCAGTGGCAAGGATCGGTCTCGCGTCCCAGCGGCCGATACGTTCGGAGGGTCACCAGTCCCGCCTGCCGGTACACCTCACGATAGGCCTCGTCCGTCCAGAATACGTCCTCGACGGGCCGCCGGTCGTCCACGTCGAGCATCACGATCATCACCTTGTCGCCGCTCGTCGCGCTCCGGTTCCCGGGGAACTCCTTCGTCGTGAAGGAAGCCCACTCGTGCGTGTAGATCTCCGGAGCGGAGACGAGGCTCACGATCCGGCCCGTTTCCGGGACGAGCAGGCGCCCGAGCGTGCGGAACAACGCGACCTTCCGCGTCATCGTCGCGATGTTGTCAAAGGTGAAGACCGACAGCACCAGGCTATAGGTGCCGGCCGCAAACTGATCCAGGGCCCCGTCGGCGACGACGTGATACTCGCCCGCCGGATCGCGCTCCCGCGCCTTGGCCACCATGCGTTCCGCAATATCCACACCGACGGCGTCGTATCCCAACTCGCGCAGGAATCGTGTGGACCGCCCGGCACCGCACCCGAAGTCGAGCGCCTTCGCGCCTCGGACGTGCGCGTGAAGGATCGACGGCAGATCGCGATATGCCAGGTAGTAGGTGCCGGGAAACGCGAGCGCCGCGTAGGCATCCGCGCGCCGCGCATCCTCATAGACGTTGGGAAAACGATCTTCCATGGAGCCACTCCCCAGCTCGCCCAACCCCGGTTCAACGCCGCCGATCATCAGGGACAAGAACTTCCAACCAACACCCGCCGTCCCGTGATTCGCCGGGTCAACCCGGCGCTCGGCGCCGGCTCCGCCGGCGACACGTCCTGAAGGACGTCGACTTCGCATGGCGCTTCAGCGCACGTCGCGCGAAGCGCGCCCAGCCGCGGCTTCAGCCGCGGAACAACGACGGGAACGCCGAGCCCGTTCCTCGACCGATCATCACTCGTCGCCGGCCGGCGGCGTCACGCCACCGATCATCCGCGCATGGCCCTTCACGCCGCCGATCATCCGCGCATCGGCGGACGAAGCGAAGCGCTCGGCTTCGCGAAGATTCGCGGGTAAACCCGCGGCTCGGCTCTGTCGGTTGAACCGACGGTGCATGAACGTCACCGCGTCATGCGGCTGAGCCGCACGGCGGGTTCACGTCGGCGATCATCGCGCATGGCCCTATTCCTCGACCGTCCCTTCGATCCGCAACACCACGGCGTACTGCACGTCCAATTCGTCCCGCCACACGCCGTAGATCTTCTCCCCCACGATGACGCGTGGGGCGAATCGGTCGGGCATCGTGACCACACCGAGGTACCGCCCCTCCGCGTCGAGCACGTCCCAGGCGGGCGCACCGATATCCTCGATGAAGTTCGCCGCCTTGAGCTGCTCGTCGCTCATGTCCGACGCCGCGCGCACGTGCTGTACCCAGATGGTGTTGTTGGGCCCCCGCACCATCCGTCCGAATGCCGGAAGGTACTCCGCGAAATGCACGTTGTTGTCGATGAGCCGCTGCGCGATGGTCGCGGGGACGCCCTGGTCCTTGAACAGCGTCTCGAAGAACGCCAGCACCGCCCGCTGGTCTCGCTCCGTCACGAGTCGCCGCTCGTACGGCATCGTGATGATCCGGATCAGGGCGCCCGATCCATCGTATTCGCGGATCCGGTACTGGTCGCTCGTCCCCAGCAGCACGTGCCCGGTCCCGGTCATCATCCACGCGGTCTCGGGCGTGTAGATGGTCCAATCCGGTATTCCGCCGGAGAATTTGATCGACTCGCCCGGCGGGAAGGTCACCACCGTATCGCTGACGGCGCCATCGGTCGTGAGCAGGAGCACAACGTCCTGCGGGGGATCCGCCGCGTCGTCTCCGCCAGCGAAGTTCAGGTGGCGGGTCTGCTCGGCGATCGCGCCGTTGGGCGCGGCCTGCCACGACACCGGGAATCCTTGCTCGAGGTTGAGCCGGAAGCTCCCGGCCTCCGTCCCGTCGGGCGCCCAGCGGTCGACCCGCTGGTTCGAGAGGTCCGGTACGAACACCGTGTCGCCCGGCCCGACAAAGACGAATCCCTGGCCCCCTTGGGGCTGGCCGATCTCACCGGGCCCGGAACCCGGCCCGCCGATGGTCCGCTCGTACGTCCCGTCCGGCGAGAACACCTTCACGTGCTGGCCCTGGCTGTCGAACACGTAGATCCGGCCGTCCGAGCCGGGGGTGAGCCACGCGATCTGCCCGAACTGGTATTCGGGCTCCTCGTCGATCGTCCCGATGCGCAGTTCCTCCACCAGCGTCCACTGCGCGCCGTCCGGCCAGAGACGCTGTGCGGTGTTGGCGACGATCTGCACGCCGGCACTGTCGGTGATCGTGCCGGTCCACGGCCGCTCGCCCGGGCCGCACGCCGCCAAGGCAGTGAGAACGAAGAGGAACGAGGCCTTCGACATAACGCCGTCCTTCGGTTGGTGCCGTTACAGTTTCGTTGACGCTGCACACCTCTGGGGAACCTAACCGGGCGGCGCACTCCGCGGGATGGCGTCCGAACGCGATTCCGGCCGTCGGACTCGCGACCGCCGCGCTCGCGAACGTCGCCCAGTCGGCCGGCGAAGACCGTGGCCTGCGTCGTGCGGGAACCCATCGACCCGATGCACCGCTCCGCGCCGGCACGTGCATTGAAGTCGCGGCGTATTCGCGTCGAGCAACGCGCAGACGCACACGCTGTCGGTCGCGGGAGTCCGCGGGGTAAACCCGCACGGCGGCTTCACGCCGTCGACCATCGCGCATCGGCGGACGAACGAAGCGATCGGCTTCGCGAAGATCCGCGGGTAAACCCGCGGCTCGGCTCTGTCGGTTAAACCGACGGTGCATGAGCGTTAGCGCGTCATGCGGCTGAGCCGCGCGGCGGCTGCACGCCGCCGATCATCCGCGTATCGGCGGACGAACGAAGCGATCGGCTTCGCGAAGATCCGCGGGTAAACCCGCGGCTCGGCTCTGTCGGTTGAACCGACGGTGCATGAGCGTTAGCGCGTCATGGGGCTGAGCCGCGCGGCGGCTTCACGCCTTCCGCCTCGCTGGGCAAGCGTAGGGCGGAGGCGCGATGGGACAGAAGTCCTTATTTCTGCAGACCGTGCGGCAGAAGGCTCGGGCGCGTCGCCTTAGCCCGCGAACTGAGCGGGCCTACGTCGCGTGGATAAGGCGGTTTATCCGGTATCACGGACGCGGCTCGAGCCGTTGCGGGCGCACCTCGAGGTAGTGCGGGGCCGTCACGCGCGGGATGTGGCGCGGGGGGCGGGCTACGTCAAGCTCCCGGGCGCGCTGGCGACCAAGTATCCCGGTGCGGCGCGGGAGTGGGCGTGGCAGTGGGTCTTTCCGGCGGTGCGGTACTACGTGGACCAGGCAACCGGCCGACGGCGGCGGCATCACTTGCACGAGAGCGCGGTGCAGCGGGCGGTCGAGAAGGCGGTGCTTGGCAGCGGGATCGGGAAACACGCCACGTGTCACTCCCTGCGCCACAGCTTCGCCACGCAGTTGGTTGGAGACGGGGTACGACATCCGGACGGTTCAGGATCTCCTGGGCCACAAGGACGTGAGCACGACG
>DASWIX010000002.1:0-2414 GCA_036397455.1 Gemmatimonadales bacterium
AACGACACGGTGACGATGAGCATGGCCGTTTCGGGCGTCTTCACAGGCGCGACAACGCTCGACCGGTCGCGCACGAGGCAGCCCGATGTCTTCAGCGGGCGGTTGGGCGTCACCTCGTGGTTGCGGAAGGGACTGTACATCGAGCCATCGGTGAGTTTCGCGCTCAACGGTCCGGCTGACAGCTTTGCGTTCGCCGTGACGATGCCCTACGCGTTTTGACGTGTCCGTCCCGACGGCTCAGGGAGGGGTCGCGCAGGCCGTCCCATCGGCCATGATCACGAGACCGGCGCTGCCGGCCTGTGCCGCTCAGCGGCGTCCGCCGATCAGGCCGGAGCGCCAGAGGAAGTAGAGCAGCGTCAACAGCGTGCTGACGGCCGCCGCCACATAGGTCAGGGCGGCCGCGTTGAGCACGCGGCTCACGCCCTGCTGTTCCTGCACGGTCACGATGCCGTGCTCCAGGACGAGCGCCTTCGCCCGGGCGGACGCATTGAACTCCACGGGCAGCGTGACCACCTGAAACAGCAGCACGGCCGAGAAGAGGATGGCGCCCACCAGGACCATGTTCTGCGAGGACAGGAACAACCCGCCCAGCATCACGACATAGCCCACGCTGGACCCGATGCTGGCGGTGGGCACGAGCGCCGAGCGCACCCAGAGCGGCGCGTACTTCCGGGCGTGCTGAATCGCGTGTCCCGCTTCGTGCGTGGCGACACCGATGGCCGCCACCGACGTCGAGTCGTGGACCGGCTCCGAGAGCGCGAGCGTCTTCGTGAGGGGGTTGTAGTGATCCGACAGCATGCCGTGCGAGCGGACGATGCGGACGTCGCTGATGCCCGCGCCGTCGAGCAGCAGCCGGGCCGCCTCCGCCCCCGTGCGCCCGCTTCTCGACGGGACCTGCGAGTACCGGTTGAAGGTGCTCTTCACCCGGACGCTGGCCCAGATCGAGAGCGCCAGCCCCGGGACGATGAAGAGGAAGTACATGGGATCGAACATCATCTGTTTGCTGCCTCCGCCGCCACAACGCGACGGCAAGTCTGCTCGCCCCACCTGGGCGATTCCCCTCCAGCCTACAACGTCCTGCGATCAGGATGCGGGTGCAGCGCGAGGTTAGGTGCCGGAAAACAATAAGGTTATCAATGAGTAACTACCCCGTGACCGGGTCGTATCACATAGTTCCACTCACCGTGAAACCGCTGTGGGTGCAGATTGACGTGGCGCATCTCAGCCTTGGTGATCGTTCGGCCCGTCGCATACTTGCGTCGATCGAGACGGCAGGTGACCGTCAAGCCTTTCGCCGTCGTCGTCCGGGCAATGAGCTTCACGACGGTCTCATAGTCGCGAAGGGGTTCGCCGCGCCAGTTCGACGAGATGAAGGAAAAGAGGCGGTGTTCGACCTTGTTCCATTTGCTGGTGCCCGGCGGGAAGTGACACACCGCAATGGCCACGCCGGTGTCGTCCGCCAAGCGCTGGAGCTCGAATTTCCAGAGCCGCAGACGCCACCCATTGCTGCCGCCCGCATCCGCGGTGATGAGCATGGTGGTCGCGTCCGGATAGAGCCGGCGCCCTTCATGGTGCCACCAGCCGCGGATCGACGCCACCGCGAAGGCGCCCGTGTCGTGATCGGTGCCGAGATTGACGAAGCCCGTGTTGCGCCCGATGTCGTAGACGCCGTACGGATAGGCGCGGGGGACGGCCGGCGTTGGGAAATCGTGCCCGTGCACCGCCCGGGGCAGTTTGGCGGGCCGCCATTGCTGCCCGGCATTCGCGTAGTTCCCGATGAGTTCTTTCTTCTTGGTGTCGACCGAGATGACCGGCTCGCCGGCGGTCAGTCGCCGTTTCACGGCGGTGTTGATGTACCGAAACTGCGCGTCGCGGTCTGGATGGTCCCGTCCTTCCTCCGTTTTTCGATTGCTCTGCAGGCTGTACCCCAAGCCACGCAGCAACTGGCCGACCTTGGCGTGACTGACCGGATGATGTTGGCGCGTCAACGCCTGGGCCAGCGCCCGCGTGCTCTTGCACGTCCACCGCAGCGGCGATTGCGGATCGCCGCGCGCGTCGTCGCCGACCACGGCTTCCAAGGTCCGCACCAACGCCGGATCGGTGACGGTGATCGCCTTGCGGCCGCCGCCGGGCTGCCGAATGCGACCCGCGGCGAGCGCCCGCCTCTCCGTCAGTTCCTCGATACCGCGGCGGATGACCCGTCGCGACAGACCACAGGCGCGACTCACCGCGCTGATGCCACCGTCACCCCATGCCATCGCCTCGTTGGCCGCCGTGATCCGACGCGTGCGTTCGTCCAACACGGGCCAGACCGTTCGCAATCGCGCCGCGAGCGTGGCAAGGCCATCCATCCCGCGGCAGCTTAGTACACATCGACTCTATAATGGTACTGTTATTTATTTCCTGCGCCTAAG
>DASWIX010000003.1:0-1547 GCA_036397455.1 Gemmatimonadales bacterium
GGCATCGTCATGGTCGTGAACTACGACGTGCCGAATGACCCGGAGGTGTACGTGCATCGCGTCGGACGCACTGCCCGCGCCGGGGCGGCGGGCGTGGCGATTACGCTCATGTCACCGGACGAGTGGCTGCAGATGCGGGACATCGAGAAGCTGATGGGTCGCACGTTGACGCGAGAGGTCCTGCCCGGACTGGAACCGGGCGTCGCGCCGATGCAGCCACGCGAACGGCCGGTGGCGGCCGCCAAGCGGCCGGCGTCACCGCTGCGATCGCGCCAGGGAGCGGCGCGGCGGCGGTAGCCGCGGGAAAAGCGTACAATACAGGCGGTGGGACGTGGGGCAATCTGGATGATCATCACGGAGAGGCTACATGGCGAGTCGATATCTGGTCGAGCACCGGCACATCACACTGGGTGATCGCGAGTTTCACTTCGTGTCCTATGAGGGCGAGCCCGCCAAACCGGCGCGCAATCAGCTCGGGACGGCGGATAAGTGGTTCCTGGTGAACGCCGGGTACCGGCAGGAAGTGATGATGCAGGATCCGGAACACACGCCTGAGGAGGTCGACCGGCTGCTCACCGAATGGATCGCAGCGCATCTGCTGACGACGGTGTCACGCGTATGAGCCGCGCACGGCTGAAGTACACCGATCGGTTCGGATACGATTGGGTGGTTCGGATCGAGCGCACCGCGAGTGCCGCCAAGCGCGTGACCTTCACCTGCGGCAAGTGCCAGCTCGTGGTGACCGGCGAGGTAGTCGGCGACCGGCCACCCACGACCATGGAACTCAAGGACCTGTTCTGTGAGGCCGAGCGCGTGTTCGAAGCCGAGGACGAGGTGTGGTACGTCGGGTATCGGCAGCGGTCGGGCGCGGGTGGGCGCGTCCAGGGCGGCCTCTACACGCGGTTCCGCTCCGAGGACGACGAGGTGCGCTACGCGCGGGAAATGCTTCTGTTCCGCCAAATGGCCGAGGGTGACCTGCTGGAACACCTGGCCGTGGCGAGGCAAGGGGTGTAGCCTAAGGCTCCCGCACCACCAATCCGCCGAGCATCACGAGGCGGATGTTCCGCAGCGCGCTGATGTTGGCGGTCGGATCGCCGTCGACCGCGATCAGGTCCGCCAGCAGTCCCGCGCGCACCGCGCCCCGACTATCGTCGAGGCCCAGGATCGTCGCATTGCCCGATGTGGCCGCGACCAGGGCGTCGTGCGCGCTCATCCCGTACGCCACCATCAGTTCCAGCTCCCGCACGTTGTCGCCGTGCGGATACACGCCGACGTCGCCTCCGAAACACATCGGCACCCCGGCCTCGAGCGCGAGCCTGAACATGGCGCGCTTGGCCTCGACCCGAGCGGGTTCCGAATCCACGCCCTTCCGCCACCCGGCGTATTGCGCCGTCGCATCGGTTGCGCCGAGCGTGGAGCACAAGGCGACGTGGTGGGCGGCCATCAACTGAAATACCTCGGCGGTCCCGCCATCGCCGTGCTCGATCGTCCGCACGCCCGCGAGGGTGGCGCGCCGCATGCCTTCGGCGCTCGCGGCGTGCGCGACC
>DASWIX010000004.1:0-83580 GCA_036397455.1 Gemmatimonadales bacterium
GCCAAGCGCGCGTCAAGCAACCGCGTAGTTTTCCCAACAGCCCGGGTGGCGAAACGGCAGACGCAAGGGACTTAAAATCCCTTGGGGGCAACCCCATCTGGGTTCGAATCCCAGCCCGGGCACTTCCGTGATGGCCAGGAGGACAAAAACGACGGCCCAACGACCAAGAGCTGAGCCGACTTGGGTCCGGACATCTTCGCCTACCTGAAGTCGCTGCAGAACCCGGTGATCCCGGTTTCGTCGAAGTCACCAGACTAGCTACTCGTGCCCTCGACCTGCGGCTGACGGCTCATCGCGGGGAAACCAGCGGCACGCCTTGCGGCCACCGCGCCCAAACGCCGCAGCCTCAGCCCCCTATCCTCCCCGGCGGTATTGGCGAACGGCCGTCCCGGGCATATACTCTGGTCGCAAATACCCTCACGCCCGTCCTCCTCTTGGGGGGGTGTCATGCGTTTCCTGGTCTGTGTTGCCCCACACCGGCTGGCCGTTGCGACCTGCCTCGCGTCTCTCCTGGTGACTTCCGCATGCGACGATGACGTTGCGGGAACCGGTGACACGACCGGCGTCGTTGCGCTGTCGCTCGCCCTCCCGAGTACCGCCTTCATCCAGTCCGCCCGCGTGATCCTGCAGCGCGGCGACGGCTCGATAGCCAAGGACACCGTGCTGACCATCGCGGAGGACCAGGACTCGGTAAGCGTGAACCTCCAGGTGCTGATCCTCGGCGGGGCGGAGACGTTCGGCCTCACTCTCACGCTGCGGGACGCAGCGGGTAGCACCCTGTTCCAGGCCGGTCCGGTGAACGTCACCGCGAATGGGACCGGTGGAAGTGCTCCCGTTTCGCTGACACTCGTCTACGTCGGTGTGGGTGCCAATGCCGCCGCGGTGCGGATTACCAACGCGTCAGCCGCGGTCCGGCTCAATGATTCGGTCACGATGGTGGCGGTGGCGGTCGATTCGGCTGGCGAACCGATTCCCGGTACGCCCATCCTGTGGCGCAGCCTGAGTCCCGACGTCGCGGACTTCCCCTTACGAGAGCTTGGCAACTTGGTGGCCGGTAGCGAGCTCGGTTCGGTCTCGGTCATTGCCGAGTTATTCACCGGACAGGCCGATACCGCGTCCGTGGGTGTCGTGGGCGCCACCGACCTCGGCGCCGCCATCCAGGCGTTCGAAGACCAGATGTTTCTCGCCATCACGACTGCGATCGACGACTCCACGTTCGACCGGGAACAGGTGATCGATTGGCCCGCGGCGGATCTCATCTCGTTCGAGCCCGCGCGGCTGCTGTTCGACCAGGCTTACCAGCTCGATCCCGGCAACGACACTGCGGCGTTCGGGTTGGCCATGACGACCATTCTCGCGCTCAAGGAAAACACGCTCATCCGGACCCAACTGCAAGCGTGGGACGACTGGGCCGCGCTGAACGCCACGGAATATGGTGTGGACAGCCTGTTCCAGAGTTCCGGACCGTTCCCCCCGACGCCCGCCGAGATGCAGCCGGTGATCCGGGACGTCATCCTCCCCGCGCTGATGACCGCGCTCGGGGCCATCGAATCGATGGGCAACTCGAACTTCCAGTTCGTGTTCACCGACCGGATGCAGGGCCGCACGGCGCCCTCGGGGGATGAAGACGAAGTCCCACGCGAATTCGACTACGCCGACGTGCAGTTCGCCAAAGCGGCCTACCATGCGGTCGTCGCGCTGGCGAACGGCGCGCTCGCGTATCAGGTGACCCCCGACCCGTATGGCCCATCCGGGCTCACGGCCGCGCTCTCGCCGGGGAGTACCTTCGGGATGCTCGCGACCGGTGGCGCCGGGTACCTGTCGGCGGCGCGAACGCACCTGCAGGACGCGGTGATGTACGCCCAGGCCGGGCTCGACGCGCTGGAGTTGGAAACCGACGTCCAGGACAACGACGTCATCATCTACCGGCAGGCCTGTTGCCCCAGCGGGCTCGCCGAATTCGACGACCTCGCCATCGCCGACGCGCGGCGTGTGCTCGGTGAGATCGCCGCGTCGCTCAACGGACCGGCGGCATGGAACGAGGATTTCCAGGACACCGGGATCCCGACCACGGTCATGATCGACCTGAGCCGGATGCTGCTCAACCCCGTTGCCGATCTCAAGGCACTGCTGCCGAGCTATCAGTCGTTCGGCGGCAAATTCCGCTGGAACGCCCTGGCATTCGACGAGTGGGTGATACCCGATCCCACGGTCAACAACACGTTCCCCGGCATCATGACGTCGGACTCGCTGAAATACACGTTCGAGCTGGAAGACCTGTGGTATGACGGCGCGTTCCGGCTCGACGAGTGGTACGGACTCACCCAATACCTCGACGGCAGCGTCTACGCGCTCACCTTCCAGGGGCTCATGCACCATGTGCCGTTGGGATTCGGATCCGAGACCTTCATCGACGCGCTGCCGTTCGACCCGCTCGGGTTCAACCACTACACGTCGCTCACGATCAACCCGGGCACCGCGCAACTCTGGGCGATCGACTTCAACGGCGACCTCTACGTCCACGACGGGGAGAGCTGGACGCTCAGGAGCCAGGGCCTGTGCTGTTACCAGCAGCTGTCCGTGCATCCGTCGGTTGCCGGCGTCATGTACGCGTACGACGGCGTCTCGCTGTACGAATATACGCCCGATGGAGCGCAGGCGTTTTTCCGACCGCAGAACTTCTTCTGGTCCGATCGGGGCATCACTCCCAATCCGGTCACCGGCGACCTGGCGGTTCTGTCATGGGATGGGGTGCTCTCATCATGGTCCACACTCGACACGCTGTCGCCGTGGATCCAGCAGATCACGCTGCCGGCGGTCATGACACCGGGGAGCTACGATGAGTGGCAGTCGCTCACGACCGCGCCGTCCGGCACGAGCCTCTGGGCGGTGACCCGTCACGGTGGGGTCGTAGAGATCAGTGGTGACTACGCGACCGCAGACCCACGCCCGCGGGTGCCCGCGTCGAACGTCGTGCGGATCATGGGGAACCTCACAACCGCCGAACTGGTGGCGATGACGAGTGACGGGCGGCTCTTCACCAAGCCCGCGGATGCCGCCACCCCGTGGACCCAGCGGTTCACGCTGTTCCGTTTCGTGCTCGACCCGATCGAATGACCCATTCCATCCCGGCACTGGCCGTCCTGGCGATACTGGCCTGGGCGGCCTGCGCCGGGCCCCTTCCCCTTCCAGCGCCAATCGCGCCCGAGCCCCTGACCCCAGAGGACGGTGAGCCCACGTCCGCCGCGCGGCTCAACGAGCTGATGCGGATCGCGCCGGAAGAGGTCGCGACACGACTCGCGCATCAAATGCCAACGGTGGCGATCACACGTCGCGTTCGCTGGACCTATCACAGCGCTCGCGGTAGTACGAGCGGGCGGGGCACCGTCACCATCACACCACCCGACACGTTGCGGTTCGATTTCCGTGCCCCGTTCGGGCGCCGGGGTGGGCTTGGTGCCGTCGGTGATCGACTCCTCTGGTCCGACCCGGATTCGCTGGGTGAGCGTCTGGTGGATCGCGTCCCGCTGCTCTGGGCGGCCCTGGGGATCCCGCGGACGGGGGGCGATTCGGCGCTGTACAAGCGCGAGCCAACGCGGGAGGTGTTCCGCTTCGTCAAGGGTGACACGACCCTGACCTACACCCTTTCGCCGTTGCAACTGACAGCCGTGTTGGTGGGGCCGTCAGGTGTGCTGGGCTCGGCACTGCTCCGGCGGGATTCGTCTGACGACCATGGCGCCGGACACCTGCGCCGCGATGCGCCGCTGGCAACACTGCAGTTCGTTGTCGAGCGCGTCGACACCCTCCCGGCACTCGCCCCGGACTGGTTCACAAGGCCGGCGCGATAGCCCTCGAGCGCAAGGGCGCCCTTGCGGGGCCCAGCACCCGATGTCTCATTTGGGCGTGCCCGGCATCGCCACTCCTGGCGGCCGGCTTGTCCCCCCCCGTTTGCGGAGTCTCGTATGTTTCGTGTGCGTGCGTCCTTGGCGATCGTGTTGGGTGCCGTCCTGTCGATCGGGTGTGGGGATGGAGGCGGACCGGAGGGCAACACAGGACAGTTTCGCGTCGATCTGGTTTTTGCCAACAACGCGGATAACGTGGTGGCCATCGCGTCCGCCAGTGTCCTGGCCAAACGCGACAACGGCACCACCGCGCTCGACACGACACTCGCAATCACCGACTCGACCGACGGGGTCTTCACGGTTCCCATCTCCGGCGGAAGCGAGACCTTCGAGGTGACGCTCACCCTGCGAAACGCCGCGGGCACGGCGGTCTTTCAGGGTGGTCCACTCTCGATCACGATCAGCGAAGGCACCACGCCGAGTACCGTACAGATCACCATGACCTACGTGGGACCTGGTGCCGATGCCACGAGCGTCGAGATCACGAGCACCGATTCGGTCGTGGCGGTGATGGACACGCTCACCGTCACGGCGGTTGCGCGTGATGGCAGCGACAACACCATCAACGGCGCGCCGATTGGGTGGCGCAGCACCAACCCCGCGCTGGCCGATTTCCCCGATCCGGCCGTCGGGCGATTGGTGGCACAGTCGGGTACCGGGACGCTCATGATCATCGCGCAGGCGGTGACCGGCCCGGCCGACACGATGTCCATCCGCGTGGCGCCGGCAACGGCCAATCTCCTGGCCGAGGCGCTTGGCGCGTTCGAGGACGCCGCGTACGTCGCCATCAATAACCTCGAGGACATTCCGGACCTCGACTTGTTTTCGTTTGAAGACGCGCTGGATCTGTTCGAGCAAGCCCTCACGGCCGATCCGACGAACCAGACCGCGGCCTTTGGGGCGGCGGTGACGACGGTGCTGGTGTTGGAAGACAACGCCACCGTGCGCTCGACGCTCGATGGATGGAAGTCGTTTGTGGACAACAACGGTTTCGATGCCCTGTTCTACTCGGATGGGCCCTTTCCACCGACCTTCGCCCAGCACCAGGCGACCGTGCGCGACATCGTCCTCCCGGCCGTGTTGGCCGGCCTCGATTACCTGAACATGGTGACCGACCCGGCGTTCGTGTTCACGCTCACGGAAGGGATGCAGGGCGACTCGGGCATCGGCCGCGGGCCGCTGGACATCGACCAGACCGAAGTGCTCGCCATGCGCGCAGGCCTCCAGGCACTTCTCGGCGTGCTGAACACGGCGTTGGCCTACCGCGCGGATCCGTCGCCGTTCAGTCCGACAGGATTTGACGCCGCCTGGGTACCCGGCAGCACGTTCCTCACGCTCGCCGCCGACGGCGGCGTGCGACTCGCCGAGGCACGCAACCGGTTCCGCACGGCGGTGGATCTGGCTCAGGACGCGGTGGACCACCTGGTGGCGGAGACGGACCCCCAGGACAACGATTTCATCAAGTACGATGCCGGTGCACAGTCCGGGGAATGGACGGGAATCGACTCGTACTTCGGTCCGGCTGACATCACCGACATGGAGGAAGTCCTCACCTCTCTGGGCGGCATGTTGGACGGTCCGCAGTCGGTTCGGGTAGAGACGCTCGGTCGCAACAGCTCCGTGCCGCTGACGATCGATGCGACGCGTTTCTTCCTCAACCCGATCACGGATCTGAAGACGTTGCTTCCGCCGTATCAGACGGGGAACGGCAGCATCATGTGGGAGGCACTCGCGTTCGACCAGTGGATACTGCCGGATCCGTCGGCCAACGGGATACTGCCCGGCATCACCACTACAGACACCCTCAACACGTTCGTCGATCTGACGGGGCTGTGGGAGCAGGGACGGCTCTACTTCGATGCGTGGAGCGGAATCACCCAGGCTCCCGGAGACGGCGCCACGTTTGCCCTCGACCAGGCGGGTCTGACGTATGAAATGGCGAGCGACTTCTCGTCTCAGGTGACGCGTCCAACCGTGAACATCTCCGACCCACCCATGTGGTCGATCGGGCGCAACAGCGTCACGGGTGAGTTGGTCGCGCTGTCGTATCAAAGCATCTACACACGGCCCGACGATCCCGCCACCGGCTGGACGGCGCGGATCGAGGGGTTCGCCTGTTGCGGGGCAACCGTGATGACGGAGGATCCCTCGGGCGATGGGACGATGTGGGTAGCGAACAGCAGTGGCAGCCTGTGGCAGATCCCGAGCGACTTCTCCACCGCCACCGTTCGCCCGGAAGCCTTCGTGAGCATCGACGCGTTCACCGCCAACGACCAGACGGGACAATTGGTCGCCCTCTCGTGGGACGGCCTTCTCAACGCACGCCCCGCGGACGCCGTCACCGCGTGGTCACAGGTGGGCTTCCTGCTCACCTCCGGGTGGGAGAGCCGGTGGGTAGGCATCACGCAGGCTCCGGCCGGATCGGCGCTGTACGCCATCACGGTGGACGGCGACCTGCGCGAGATCTCGGGGGACTACGCCACGGTGATCCAACGGCCGGTGCTCCCCGTGACCGATGTCTTCGTGTTGACCAGTAACCGTGCGACCGGAGAACTCGTGGCGCTCACGTTGAGCGGGCGCGTCTTCACCCGACCGCCCGACGCGGCGACCGGATGGACTCAGCGCACCACGTTGCCGGTCACGATTCGATAGATTCGGCGGCCCATGCGAGAACGGGCGGACCGGATCGGTCCACCCGTTCGACGTGTGCGTCTCGCGACGCTGGCGGACCCGCTACGGCCAGATCCCGCGCTCGATCGTGACACTGGCCACGCGACGAATGGCGAGGATGTCCGCGGCCATCCGGAGATCGACCGGCTCGAGCGGCGGTCCGGCGAGTCCCTTTGCATCCCGCTCCTGCTGCAGTTGCGCAAGCGAGCCATTCACCTCGCGTTGCTTGGAGATGACCGCATTGGTGGCGCGCTCCATGCGTTTCAGCAGTTTGCCGTTGACGGTCCCGATGTCCCACTGCTCGTTCTCGATGTTCTGCACCCACTCGAAATAGCTCACCGTCACGCCACCGGCGTTGGCGAGGATGTCCGGCAGCACGGGGATCCCGCGCGCGAACAGGATGCGATCAGCGTCAGGGGTCGTCGGGCCGTTCGCGGCTTCCGCGACGAGACGGGCGTGAATGCGATCGGCGTTGTCGGCACGGATCTGATTCTCCAGCGCGGCGGGAATCAGGATGTCGCACTCGATCTCGAGCAGATCCTCGTTGCTCACCGGCTGCGATCCCGGGAACCCGACGACCGATCCGGTGCGCTGCTTGTGGTCCACGACCTGGTTGGGATCGAGTCCGTCGCGATTGACGATGCCACCTCGCGAGTCGGAGACGCCGATCACGCGGGCTCCCGCATCGGAATACAACTGCGCCGCAATGGCGCCGGCGTTACCAAATCCCTGGACGACGACCGTTGCGCCCCCGAGCGAGTCGCGGCCGTCGATCACACCCTGCCGCAACGCCTCCTGCGTGGCGAACAAACACCCGCGCGCCGTGGCCTCACGCCGTCCCAGCGAACCACCAAGGTCCACGGGCTTGCCCGTCACCACCGGCAGGTTGTTCCGTCCCGGGTGCATCATGGCGTACGTATCGTAGATGCGGGACATCGTGTTGGCGTCGGTATTGACGTCGGGGGCCGGGATATCGCTGTGTGGACCGATGTTGTCGCCCAACGCCGCAATGAACCGGCGGGTCACCTTCCGCACGTCGCTGCGGTCGAACTCCTTCGGGTTGAACGCCACGCCACCCTTCGCGCCTCCAAACGGGACGTCCACCACGGCGCATTTCCACGTCATCCAGGACGCGAGCGCGCGCACTTCGTCGGGTGTGACGTTCGGGTGATATCGAATCCCACCCTTGCCGGGCCCACGCGCGATGTTGTGGACGCAGCGATAGCCGACGAAGTTGAGGACGGTGCCGTCCTTGGTCTCGATCGGAAACTCGACCGTGATCAGCCGATCGGGTCGCTTGAGGAACCCCCCGAGTCCTTCGGGAAGGTCGGGCAGGTATCGGAACGCCGAGTCGAATTGGCGTTGCGCAATGGTGTACGGGTTGAGGTCTTCGCGTGCCGGTGACGGCAAGGCAGAATCCGGATCCGCCACCTCCGGGTGAGCAGACGAGACTGCGGGGGAGTGCATTGCGGTTCGCTTTCAGGGGCCTCGAGGGCCGGTTTGAGAACCTAAATCAATGCCCGATGGGCAATTACGCGGTCGCGTTCGACACGCCGAGTCGCGCGGCGACGAATGTGTAGCGCGGACCTGCTGAGGAATACGGCAAGCTAAGTTTAAGATTCCGTTCATCTTGGGGCCCAACGTCCGGTTGCGGAGCACGAGTGGCAACTATGAGGCGCAAGACATCTCGAAACGCAATCATGTTTATTGCCTTAACCGCTTGTGGCGCAAGCAATTACTACACGTTGCGCACCAGCCTGACCCCCACAGCCGACGAATCCGCCGACGGGGCGGGCGCGGTCATTCGAGTCGTCAACCGCAATCTCAGGACGCTGGGATACCGGGTGTGGTCCGGCGCCACCGACGACACAATGGAGGGTCCGCTCGGCGCCAACGAGCGAAGCCGGACGATTATCGCGTCCAAGCTGCACGATGAGCTTGGCGTCGGTCCGCTCCGAGAGGAACTCCGCATCACACTCTCTACCGCGGCGTCGGATTTCGGCGGAGCGGGTGGCAGCGCGGACATCGCCAGCTTCGACATCCAGATCCAGGCGCGGAGCGAGCGTGGCAGCAACGAAGCAGGCTGGACCGTTGTCCCGGCCAGCGCCACGGTGCGCGCCGATGCCGACACGTTGCTCGCCTCGTTGGGACGGTAATCGATGGCCGCAGGCGGGCTGGACGGACGCATCGCCATCGTCACGGGGGCATCGAGCGGGATCGGGGAGGCCACCGCGGGCGCCCTTGCGGAGCAGGGCGCGCGGGTCGCGCTGCTGGCGCGGCGCGCCGATCGCCTGCAAGCCGTGGCGGATGCCATTCGCGCCAGAGGCGGATCCGCGCTGGCGCTCGCCGTCGACGTCACCAACCGCGCCGCCGTGACCCAGGCGGTCGAGCGAGTGGTCGACGAATGGGTTCGCGTGGACGTCCTGGTGAACAATGCCGGGATCATGCCACTCTCGCCCGTCCGGTCAGGGCTGGTGGAGGACTGGGACCGAATGATCGACGTGAACATCAAGGGGTTGCTCTATGGGATCGCGGCCGTGTTGCCGCACATGCTGGAACAGAGACGGGGGCACATCGTCAACGTCGGGTCGGTGGCCGGTCGGCGGCCATTTCCCGGCGGAACCGTGTATAGCGCCACCAAGTACGCGGTCCGTTCCATTTCCGCCGGGCTCCGGCTGGAACTGTCCCCGAACGATCATATCAGGGTTACCGATATCGAGCCCGGCGTGGTCGATACCGAGCTGACCGACCACATCCTCGATCCCGCGATTCGAGACCGATTCAGCACCACGTGGGCCGCCCGCCGCCCGCTCGACGCCGCCGACGTTGCCCGGGCGATCGTCTACGTCGTCACGCAGCCCGAACATGTCAACGTCAACGAACTGCTCGTCCGCCCCACGGAGCAGGAAACTTAGGTCACCCTACGTCGCCGCCTCGACGACCACCGCGGTTCCGTAGCACAGCACCTCGGTCACCCCCCGCATGATGTCGGTGGCATCGTACCGTACGCCGATCACCGCGTTGCCGCCGATGTCACTGGCATGCGCCACCATCTTGTCGAACGCGTCGCCCCGTGTCTTTTCGCACAGTTCGGTGAACAGCATGATGTTGCCGCCAAACACCGTGTTGAGCGCGGCAAGCCCCGTGCCGATGATCGAGCGCGATCGAACGACCACCCCCCGGACCACACCGAGATTCTCGACGACCCGGTACCCGGTGATCTCGAACGTCGTACTGGTCAGATAGTTGACGCGCGTGACGTCCCAACCCTCACGACGCCTTACCGGGTTTCCTGGAGCCATGGCGACTACTCCTCACTCGGACGATACAGGATGACGCGAGCGCGTTCCAACGTGATCAACCCACCCCCGAGCATCTCCTCCAGGGTAGGCAACACGTCCTGGATCGCCTCTTCGGTTTCCACGACCTCGATGATCATGGGCAGGTCGACCGACAGACGCAGGACCCGGTCGGTATGGATATGGTGACTCGTCGGCCCGAACCCGGCAACGCCGCGCAGCACCGTGGCGCCGGCGAGACCCCGTTCACGCAGGAAGTGCAGGATCGCTTCGTACAGCGGCTTGCCCTGGTGATGATCGCGCTCCCCGATGAAGATGCGCATCAGCGTGCGCTCGCCGTGAAATGCGCTATGCCGCATGGTGGTCCTTCTTTCTAGAGGAATCTCCCCGCGGTCACGAGACCCAGCACCACTCCACCCATGGAGCCCCCCAACGTCCCGGCAACGTACCCGATGACCCGCCAGAGGTCGCCTTCCTGCACCATCGCGATTGTTTCATAGGAGAAGGTGCTCATGGTGGTGAAACCGCCGCAAAACCCGACGGTGAGTGCGACGCGGAGTTCCGGCGTCACCACCGTCGAGCCAAGCAGGTACCGCATGAGGAATCCCAGCGCGAACGATCCGAGCACGTTGACGGCAAGCGTTCCCCATGGGAACGCGGTCGCGGGAGATTGGACCAGCCCGCTCAGTCCATACCGGGCGACGGTGCCGAGCGCACCCCCGATCGCGAGATAGGCGAGGAGTCGCACGGCGATGTCGTCAGCCCGACCCGCTCGCCGGACACTGGGTCACCTTCGGCGGCGTGTTCTGGCAGGCGATCGATTCGTTCATGCCGGATGCCATGACGGCGCAGGCGGCCCGCTGCGCGGCGGCTTTCGCCTCCCGGTCGTCGACACCGGATCCGCGGCGGCACTGCCGCAGTCCGCCGTATTCGACGCACACCTCGCATTCGGCCTGCACGAGCCGCGTACTCCCGTATATCAAGTAGCCGACCACGAGCAGCACGCCGGCCACCACGATCCAGGTAATGCCCCGTTTCACGCCGAACCTCCCTCTTGCTCAGCCACGGGACGCGCGGTCCCCCGCACGTCCCTCGTGGATCTCATGTATATTCGTGCGGGCCCGACATGCAAACTAATGAGGCCCGCCGCAAACCCCACGACCCTGTGCCGAGCGCCATGATCCGATCCGAGACCGAGCACATCGTTGCGGCGGCGACGAGCGATTGCGCGCTGCGTCCAACGGCGTTCCTGCGCCGCGCGGCCGTGTGTCCGCGGGGTTTCTGGTCGCACGCCGGGAGATGGTCCGCGTACGCGGGCCGGTGTGACGCCCTGCGCGGGGCCGCGGGGCCGGCGCGATTCGCCATCGCGCGCGATGCGGCGCGTCGGCTGCTCGAGCACGTGGACGCCCCGGCCGACCACCCGGTCGCCCCTCGTCTGCATGGGGGCTTCCGGTTCGGCGGGAGTGGAGCGCCGCGCGCAGAATGGGCCGCATTCGGCCACGGGTCGCTTCTGTTACCCGCACTGGAACTCACGTCCGGCCCGGCGGGCCCATGGCTCACCGGCCGGTTCCGTGCCCGGGACGACGATGACGACGCCCTCGCAGCAGCGCGCGATCGCATGGCAGCGTTCGTGGCCGCTGACGAGCCCCCCGGGCCGCGCGCGATCGCGGCGCGTGTGCGCGCGGACGCGCCGTCCCGCGATCAGTGGGATCGAGCGGTCCGGACCGTGCTCGCGGAAATCGACCGGGGCGCGTTCGACAAGTTCGTGCTCGCGCGGACATTGGACATCGTCGCAGAGTCCGCGATCGATCCGCTGGATGTCCTCGAACGTCTGATCGAGCAGAATCCAGCCAGCACGATCTTCTACCATGAACCGGTGCCGGGAACCGTCCTGCTCGGCGCGGCGCCGGAGGTCATTGTCACGCTCCACGGCCGGGACTTCGTGACGACGGCGGTCGCGGGCTCGGTGCGGCGCGGCGCAACCGACGAGGAAGACCGGACGCTCGCCCGCCATCTCCTGGAGAGCGAGAAAGACCGGCACGAACACGCCATCGGCGTGCGCGACACGGTGGATCGCGTCCGGCCGTTCACCGAGTCGATCGAGGTGGAGCCCGAACCGCACGTGCTCCGACTCGCCCGCATCCACCACCTGGAAACGCGTATCGCCGCACGCGTCGCCAGCGGGCACCATGTCCTCGATCTGCTCGGTGCGGTCCATCCCACTGCGGCGGTGAGCGGGTCGCCGCGAGACGCCGTGCTGGCATTCATGCCATCGGTCGAGACATTCGATCGCGGATGGTATGCCGGTCCGATCGGATGGTGCGACGCGAACGGCGACGGCGTGTTTGCGCCGGCGTTGCGCTCGGCGATCGTCACCGACCAGCGGTGGCGCCTGTATGCGGGTGCCGGGATCGTGGCGGGCTCCGATCCCGCACTCGAATGGGCCGAGACCGCCCTGAAGTTCGAGCCGATGCTGCGCGCCATCGGCGCGGTCACCGAATGAGGAACGCCAACCGCAACACGTTCTGGGCTGGCGTGCTCGTCGATGAACTCGCCCGTGCCGGCGTAGGGTCGTGGTGCGCCTGTCCCGGTTCCCGATCGACTCCGATCGTCCTCGCCGCGGCGGACCATTCCGGCATCCATGTCTTCACCCATGTCGACGAACGCGCGGCCGGGTTCTTCGCACTCGGACTCGCGAAGGCCACCGGGCGGCCGGCTGCGGTCGTCTCCACCTCGGGGACGGCGGCCGCCAATCTGGTGCCCGCCGTGGTCGAAGCGGCCCAAAGCCAGACGCCGATGCTGGTGCTGACCGCGGACCGACCGCCTCGACTGCGGGGCGGCGATGCCAACCAGACGATCGATCAACGCGGGCTGTTCGGGTCGTACGTGCGGGACGCGATCGACCTGGGCCTCCCCGAGATGACCGACGAAGCGCTACGCGGGCTGCGCGGCGCGGTGGCGCGGGCCACCATGCGTGCACGCAGCGCCCCCCAGGGACCGGTCCACATCAATCTCCCGTTCGCCAAACCGCTCGAACCCACCGTCGTTCCGGACGACGTGCCGCCCGGACTCATCGAACGATTCCCGCTGGGCGCCCTGGGGCGGCCCGGTGACCGGCCGTTCACGCGGACCGTTCGCGGACGGGTCCCGCCGACGACAGGAGAGATCGAGCGGCTGGCGAACCTCGTCTCGCGAACCGAACGCGGCCTGATCGTCGCCGGCCCGGTCCCCGATCCCGTACGAACCGGTCGGGCGATCCTGCGTCTGGCGGAACGAACCGGCTATCCGCTGCTCGCCGACTCCCTCTCCGGCGCGCGTTTCGGGCCGGGCGCGTGCCGATGGGCGTTGACGCGCTACGACGCGTACCTGCGGGACCCCGCCATCCGCGACGGCGTAGCGCCGGAGTTGGTACTGCGGTTCGGGTCGTCGCCCGTATCGACGGCGGTCGGTGACCTGCTGCTCCGGCACGCCGACGCCTATGGAATCGTCATCGATGCCGGGTGGCGTTGGGCCGACCACCGCGCGAGCGCGACCGAATATCACCTGGCCGATCCGGGGCTGTTCGCCACCGCCCTCGGCGATGGGATTACGCCGCTCGCCCCGTCGCCGTGGAGCCGCCTGTGGGGCAGACTCGATGCCGCCGCGGCGGGCGCGATGAAGGCGGCGAGCACGCAAGAGCCGTTCGAAGCGACGTGCATCGCACGGCTCGCGGCGGCACTCCCAGCGGGTTCGCAGCTCTTCATTGGCAACAGCATGCCGATTCGCGACCTGGATGGGTACGCCGGCCCGCGTGACGAACCGGTCGGCGTGACGGCGAATCGCGGAGCGAGCGGGATCGACGGGGCCGTGAGCACGGCACTTGGCGTCTCCGCGGCGACCGGCCGTCCCACCGTCGCGATCCTCGGCGACCTGACGTTCCTGCACGACCTGACCGGCCTGTTCGCGACCCGGGAAGACGGCGTGGCGGTCGTGTTCGTCGTCCTCAACAATGACGGTGGCGGCATTTTCGATCAGCTTCCCGTGCGCGACTTCGAGCCCGCGTTCACCAGGCACATCGTCGTGCCACACGGCCTCGACCTGCGGCACGCCGCCGCGCTGTACGGCCTCCCGTACGAACGATTGGCCGCGTCCGACGACCCGGTGCCGGCCGTCGAGCGGGCGCTCGCGACGGCCAGGACCGCGATCATCGAGATCCGGACCGAGCGCGACCACAATCGCCGCGCCCGTGCCGCCGCCTTGGCGGCGGCATGCGGCGCGGCGCGAACCGTGCTGACAGGAGACCCCGCATGACCCCGGAATGGCACACGGCCAAGACCTACGAGGATATCACCTATCAGAAAGCCGAGGGGATGGCCCGCATCGCGTTCAACCGGCCGGACGTGCGCAACGCGTTCCGACCCGAGACGCTGTTCGAGCTGCTCGACGCGTTCTCCGATGCGCGGGAGGATACGCAGGTCGGGGTCGTCCTGTTCACCGGCAACGGACCGGCCGCCGACGGCACGTACGCGTTCTGCAGCGGTGGTGATCAACGGGTGCGCGGGAGCGCGGGGTACATCGGGTCCGACGGGATACCCCGGCTCAACGTGCTCGAGCTGCAACGACTGATTCGATCGATGCCGAAGCCGGTGATCGCGTTGGTGGCAGGGTACGCCATCGGTGGCGGGCATGTGCTGCACGTCGTCTGCGACCTCACGATCGCGGCGGACAACGCGGTCTTCGGACAGACCGGACCGAAGGTCGGGAGCTTTGACGGCGGCTTCGGATCGTCGTACCTCGCGCGCATCGTCGGCCAGAAGAAAGCGCGCGAGATCTGGTATCTCTGCCGACAGTATGACGCACGGGAGGCGGAACAGATGGGACTCGTCAACGCCGTCGTCCCGATCGAGCGGCTCGAGCACGAAGGCGTGCAGTGGGCCCGCGAAATCCTGCGGAAGAGCCCGCTGGCCATTCGCTGCCTCAAGGCCGCGTTCAACGCCGACTGCGACGGGCAAGCTGGTCTGCAGGAGTTGGCCGGCAACGCGACGTTGTTGTTCTATATGACGGAAGAAGGGCAGGAGGGACGCAACGCCTTTCTCGAAAAGCGTGATCCGGAGTTCCGCAAGTACCCGTGGCTGCCATAACGCCGGTCAGGGCGTGGATCGCTGCGGCGCGCCCGCCGACGCTGACGGCCGTCGTCGCGCCGATTCTCATGGGACTGGGGCTGGCGCGGCATGACGAACGGTGGCTGGTCTGGCCCGCCGTTGCCACGCTCGTCGCCGGACTGTTGATCCAGATCGGTACCAACATCGCCAACGACTACTACGATTACCTCAAGGGTGCCGACACCGCGGAACGACTCGGTGGCGTACGCGTGACTCAGGCGGGATTGCTGTCCGCCCGGGCGGTACGCCGTGGGATGTGGGTCGTCTTTGGGACGGCCGTCGCGGTCGGCGCCTACCTTGTGACCGTGGGCGGCTGGCCGATCCTCGCCATCGGTCTCGTGTCGATCGCCGCCGGCGTGGGATACACCGCCGGGCCCACGCCGATTGGGTACGTCGGCCTGGGCGACCTATTCACCTTTGTCTTTTTTGGTCCGGTCGCGGTTGTCGGGACGTACTACCTGCAGTCCGGCACGGTGACCTGGGGCGCGGCGGTGGCCGGGTGTGGTATCGGGGCGCTCGTGACGGCCATCCTGGTGGTGAACAACCTGCGTGACATCGATACCGACGCCGGTGCCGGCAAGCGGACGCTCGCCGTGCGGATCGGCCGGGCCGGCAGCCGCGCCGAATACCTATTGCTGCTGGCCACCGGTGCGGCCATACCGCTGCTCGGCTGGTCCGCCGGCCTGTGGGACGGCGCCGTCGCCGTCGTCTCCGCGGTCCTCCTCACGGCGCTACCGACCCTCCGCACCGTCCTCACGTTCACGAATCCGCGCGACCTCAACGCGGCCCTCGGACAAACCGCCCGGATGGTCGGTCTGTACGGACTTGCCTTCGCCGCGACGGTGGCGCGCTAACGTGCTGAGGGACCCGCTGTCCGACGCGGTTCAACGCGATCCCTCCGCCACCGCGCTCGAGGCGGAAGGCCGCGTGTGGAGCTACGGCGAACTCGATGAACGGGTGCGAGCATTCGCCACACAGCTCGGTGAGGCGGGAGCGCAACGCGGCGATCGGATCGCGATGCTGCTGCCGGTGGGGCCGGAAAGCGTCGTGGCGGCCCACGCAGCATGGCGATCGGGCGCGGTGTTGGTACCGATGCACGACGCGTGGCCCGGACCCGAGATTGCCCGGTGTCTTGCCGCGCTGCCCACGAACATCATCGTGGCGATCCCAGGTGACGATCGTATCGCCGGCACCGCGTCGCTGCTACCGGCCGTCGATCGGCCGGCGCGCGCGTTACCAACCGTCGGTCCGCGGAGCGTCTCGCCGGATGACCCGTGTACCATCATCTGGACCTCGGGCACGACCGGACGCCCCCGCGGCGTGGAATTGACATGGGGGAACATGTGGGCGTCCGCCACCGCCATCGCCTCGCGGCTCGGGTTGCGCCCGACCGATCGGTGGTACGCCGCGCTGCCGGTGGCGCACATTGGCGGGCTCGCCTTGGTGTTCCGCGCCGCGTCGGTCGGAGCCAGCGTGATGGTCGAGGGGTTCGATGCGGGATCACTCGCCCGCTCGATTGACGCGGGCCGAATCAGCCATGCCTCGCTCGTTCCCACGATGCTGCAACGCCTGCTCGACGCCCGTGCCGATCGGCCCGTACCGGACTCGCTCCGACTCCTGCTGGTGGGAGGTGCGGAAACACCCCGGCCGCTGCTCGAGCGCGCCATCGCCGGTGGGTATCCCATCGCCACCACGTACGGACTGACGGAGTGCACGTCGCAAGTCGCGACGGCCACCCCCGACCTCGTTCGGCGGAAACCCGGAACGGTCGGGCCACCGCTCGACGGTGTCGAAATCCGAATCGGCGACGACGGCGCCATTGCCGTCTCGGGTCCGACGCTCATGCGCCGGTACGTCGGCGGCACCGCGATCCCTCGCGACGGATGGTTCGCGACCGCCGACCTCGGACGGGTCGACGCCGACGGCGACCTCTGGATCACGGGGCGTCGTGACGCGCGCATCATCACGGGAGGCGTCACCGTCGATCCGGCGGAGATCGAGCAGGCGCTCCTGCGGTACCCGGGCTTGCGCGACGCGTGCGTCGTTGGCGTCGAGGATCCCGAGTGGGGCGAGTCGGTGGCGGCGGCCGTGGTCTTCCAACCGGGCATCACGTTGGACACCGACGACGTCGCGGCGCACTGCCGCACCACCCTGGCGGCGGCGAAATGCCCGCGGCGCTGGGTCGTGACCGACGTCATTCCGCGAAACGCCAACGGGAAAGTCGAGCGCAACACGGTCGCCGCGTGGTTTAGCGGCCCACGGAACGTCGCATGACCGGCATCGAGTTCGCCGAGGTCCTCGGAGTTGGATTCGCGGCGGGCATCGTCGGCTCGCTCCTCGGTGTCGGAGGAGGCGTGGTCCTCGTGCCGGGCCTCTCGCTGCTCTTGGGCATGCCGTTTCGCGAGGCCGTCGCCACCAGCCTCGTGTCGGTGGTGGCGACGTCCGTGGCGGGCTCGATCGTCTATCTGCGTGGGGGACTGATCGAACTGCCGATCGCCGTCGAGCTGCAGTTCTTTACGGTCATCGGCGCCGTCGGCGGCGGGCTCATGGTGGCCATGGTGCCCGAGGGACCGCTGCACCTGGCCTTTGCGGCCTTGTTGGTATACGCCGGCCTGAGCATGATGCCGACCCGCCGCGCGGAATCCACCAGACAGGTTGTGCGGCCCGCACGGCGCGGCGAGAGGTCGCTGGCCGCGACCGCGTCGCTCGGTGGCGGGTTGGTCGCCGGACTCCTCGGCGTGGGCGGTGGGATCATCTTCGTTCCGGTGATCCACCTCCTGCTGCGGCGATCCTTCAGCGTGGCCGCCGCCACCAGCATCTACATGATCGGGATCACCGCTGGGTCGGGCGCGCTCGTGTACCTGATTCGCGGCGACGTGGTCGCTCCGGTGACGGCGGTCGCCGTGCTCGGCGTCCTGTTCGGCTCGACCCTCGCGGCGCACGCCCGGGGGCGCATCGCCGATCGTCCATTGCAAGTCGCGTTCGCACTCCTGCTGTTCTACGTCGCATTCAAAATGGCGAGCCATAGTGTCGGGAACGGATAGGCGCATCGCCGTCGTGCGGTCCCGCGCCGCCTTGCTCATGACCCGCCTGGTTGCCGTCGGCGTCGTGTTGCTCGCCGTCGGCGCGGTCGCGTCGGTCGTGGGGTGGGTTCACGCGGGTTCGATCGCCACGTCGGTTGGCCTGGTCACCATCACCGTGACGCCGCTGATCGTGCTCCCGGTGATCGGGCACCGGCTCTTGCGAGGCGACCGGGCGCATGCGTGGTACGCGTGGTCGACCCTGGTGGTCGCGCTGGTCGGAGCGATCGTCGCCCTGTGGAGTCGTTCCTGACGCCGGCGGCTATCTTTCCTGTTCATGCGTCCCGACGTTCTCGGTGTTATCGGTCTCGGCGCCATCGGCGGATCGGTCGCGTGGCAGGCGAGCCGCGCCGGCATCCGTCGCGTCCTGGGATACACGCCGCAACGGGCCGACGGCGTGGCGGCGGTCCGCGCCGGCGCCATCACCGAACTGGCACCTTCCATTCAGTCGATCGTCAAGCGCACCGATCTTGTCGTGCTCGCCGCGCCGCCGGCGGCCACACTCGATCTGCTGGCTCACATGCGCGATCGCGGCACCGCGATCGACCAACTCATGACCGACGTGACCAGCGTCAAGGCGCCGGTCGTCGCAGCGGCGGCGCGGGCCGGACTCGAGAGTTGCTTCGCCGGTTCGCATCCGATGACCGGAACGCACGTGCGGGGGTTTGCCGCCGCGCGTCCCGACCGGTTCGAGAACGCGGTGGTGTACGTCACCCCCGCCGGCACCGACGACCGCCCGGTGCGGGAGGTCGCGCATTTCTGGGCCAAGGTGCTGGACGCGCGTCCGGTCATCATGGACGCCACGGCCCACGACGGGTTGCTCGCGTGGACCAGTCACCTGCCGCAGGTTGTCGCCTCCGCCCTTGCGGGCGTGTTCGCCGAAGCCGGTCCGCGCGGCGTCACCTTCGGGGCCGGCGCGTTGGACACGTCACGCCTGGCCGCGGGCAGCGTCGAGATGTGGCGCGACCTGTTGCTGCTCAACCGCGAAGCCGTCCTGACGGCGCTCGATCGCTACCAGGACCGGCTGGGAGGCTTACACCGGGCGCTGGCTGAGGGCGACGCGGCGTCCGTCACGTCATGGTTGCATGAGGCGGCCCGCTGGCGGCGCCGGCACGACGCGTGATTGTGCGCGGCACCATCCGCCCGCCCGGCGACAAGAGCATCACCCACCGCGCCCTGATGCTGGGCGCGCATGCGCGCGGCAGCACCGAATTGCGCCATCCGCTCACCGCCGAAGACGCCCGCAGTACCGCCCGCGTCCTCCGGCAACTCGGCGCCACGGTGTCGCCGCTTCGCCGCGGTCAGAGTACGTCCGTGCACGGCGAGCCATGGACGGAGCCGGCCGGGACCTTGCATTGCGGCAATGCGGGGACTGCTGCACGGCTCATGATGGGGCTGCTCGCCGCGCACCCGTTTCCGTCCCGGGTCACCGGCGATCGCTCGCTGCGCGGCCGACCGATGGACCGCGTCACGACGCCACTCAGAATCATGGGCGCCGCTATCGAGGGCCGCGGGGATCGCTTGCCGCTGGTGGTGCGTGGTGGCAGGCTGAGGTCGTTGTCGTATGTCTCACCCGTGGCAAGTGCGCAGGTGAAGGGCGCGATCCTGTTCGCCGGACTTGCCGCCGGCGTTGACGTTACCGTGCGGGAACCGTGGCGCTCGCGCGATCACACCGAACGCCTGCTCACGTATCTCGGATTCGACGTGCGGGTCGAAGCCACCGCCGTCACCCTCGCGGGCGCCGACCCGATGGCGCTGCGGTCGTTTTCGCTGGATGTGCCCGCCGATCCCTCGTCGGCGGCGTTTCTCGCGGCCGCCGCCGTGCTGGCGGAGGGCGGGGAACTGCTCATCGAGGGCGTTGGCGTGAATCCGACGCGCACGGGATTCCTGCGCGTGCTCGCCCGGATGGGCGCGTCGATCGACTTGATCAATGGGCGGGAGGCCGGCGGCGAGCCGGTGGCCGACCTGATGGTCAGACCGGCGCAACTCCGGGGCGTGACGGTCGATGCCCACGAGATCCCGTCGCTGGTTGACGAGGTCCCGGTCCTCGCGGTCGTGGCCAGTCGCGCCGCCGGCGAATCGGTATTTCGCGGCGTGGGGGAACTGCGCGTGAAGGAAAGCAACCGGCTCGAATTGGTGGCGGCCAACCTGCGGGCGATCGGCGTGGCGGCTGAAGCCAGTGGCGACGATCTCACCGTGGCCGGCCATGAGGCGCCGCCGGTGGGACGGGTGCACACTGCGCACGACCACCGGCTCACCATGGCTTTCGCCGTGGCCGGTACGCTTCCCGGCGCGGCGGTCGCACTCAGTGAGCGCGCCTCGGCGGGAGTGAGCTACCCCGGATTCTTCGACGATCTCGCCACCATAGGAGCCGCGTCGTGAGCCGTGTCGTGTCGATCGACGGGCCGGCCGGGTCGGGCAAGTCGACCACCGCGAGGGCGGTGGCGCAGGCGCTCGGCTTCGCCCACCTCGATTCCGGGGCGTTGTATCGGGCGTTCACACTGGCGGCGCTCGACGCCGCGGTCGACCTCACCGCGGGCGAACGGATCGCCGCGATGGCGCGGGAACTGCCGATTCGACTCGACCTGACCGGCGATCGATTCCGGCCGGAAATCGCCGGCGTGGACGTGTCCGAGTCGGTCCGGCGCGCCGACGTGACGCAATCGGTGTCGGCCGTGTCGGCGCTTCCCGCGGTTCGCGAGCGGGCCACCGCGATGCTGCGGGCGGCTGCCACGCTGCACCCCAGGGGCATCGTGGCTGACGGGCGCGACATCGGTAGCGTCGTCTTTCCCGATGCGCAGCTCAAGATCTTCCTCACCGCGTCGGCGCTCGAACGCGCCGCGCGGCGGATGCACCAGGAAGCCCGTTCCGGCGACGCCACCGCGGTGCGCGCCGAGGCGGAGGCGCTCCTGGCGCGGGACCGCGCGGATAGCGAGCGACCGGTGGCCCCCCTGTGCAAACCGGATGGTGCCGTGCCGCTCGACACGACCGGCATGGCGTTCTCCCACCAGGTCGAAACGATCGTCGACCTGGCACGGAAGACCTTCCCGTAGCTTGACATAGGCCGACCCCGCCTCTATGCTCATCGTCTTGCCGCTTCCGGCCGTCGGGAGCGCAATTCACCCTCATCCGCGGTGCCGTCTGGCCGCGTTGCTGGAACATGGCTGACTCCCTGACCGACACTCCAGGCGTGGCTTCGGCCACCCACGACAGTCCCTCCTCGTCTCTCAATGTCCGGGCAGATCTCTACGACGACGAGTATTCCGACGAACAATACGAGCAGATGCTCGCCCTCTACGAGGGTACGCTGCAGAGCATCGTCGAGGGCGAAATCGTCACCTCGAAGGTGCTCCGCGTGACCGAGAACCACGTCATCCTCGACGTGGGTTTCAAGTCCGAAGGCGCCATCCCGATCGACGAATTCAAAGACCCCAAGTCCCTCAACCCCGGCGACGAAATCGAGGTGTTCCTCGAACGGCTCGAGGATCAGGACGGGGCGGTGGTGCTGTCGAAGAAGAAGGCCGATTTCATGCGCGTGTGGGAGAAGATCCGCCACGCGCACGAGAACGATCAGCCGGTGGCGGGCACGCTGATGAAGAAGATCAAGGGCGGCGTGGTGGTCGACCTCATGGGCGTCGACGCGTTCCTGCCCGGCAGCCAGATCGCGCTGCGCCGCGTACCCAACATCGATGAGCTCCTCGGCGAGACCTACGAATTCAAGATCATCAAGCTCAACAAGCGGCGCCGCAACATCGTCGTGTCGCGACGGGTGATCCTCGAGGGCGAGCGCGCCGAGAAGCGCGAGCACCTGATGAAGGAGCTCGAGGTCGGCCAGGTGCGGAAGGGTGTGGTGAAGAACATCACCGACTTCGGTGCCTTCATCGATCTCGGCGGCGTCGACGGCCTGCTGCACATCACCGACATGAGCTACGGGCGCGTCTCCCATCCCTCCGAAATGGTCGACATGGGCAGGGACATCGAGGTCAAGGTGCTCGACATCGACTGGGATCGGGAACGCATCTCGCTCGGCCTCAAACAGCTCCAGCCCTATCCCTGGCAGGATGTGGCGGAGAAGTACCCGGTCGGTTCGCGCGTCCAGGGCAAGGTCGTGAGCATCACCAACTACGGTGCGTTCGTCGAACTCGAACCGGGCATCGAGGGCCTGGTCCACATCAGTGAGATGAGTTGGACCCGCAACGTACGGCACCCGTCCAAGGTCGTCTCCATCGGCGAGTCGATCGAGGCGGTGGTGTTGAAGGTCGATCCGTCGGAAGAGAAGATCTCGCTCGGCATGAAGCAGACCGAGCAGGATCCGTGGATGATGCTGCCGATGAAGTATCCCATCGGTACCCGCATCACCGGCAAGGTCCGCAACCTCACGTCGTTCGGCGCATTCGTCGAAATCGAGCCCGGCATCGACGGCCTGGTCCATATCTCGGACATGTCCTGGACGAAACGCGTGCAGCATCCGTCCGAAGTCGTGAAGAAGAACGACACGGTGGATGTGCTCATCCTGAATATCGACGCCGACAACAAACGCATTTCCTTGGGGCTCAAGCAGGCCCAGGAAGATCCCTGGTTGCAGATCGGCGAGGACTACCCGGTCAACCGCGACCTCGAGGGCTACATCGTCCGCGTCATCGACAACACCGTGGTCGTGGACATCGGCAACGACATCGAGGGAGTCGTCCCGGGCAGCCAGTTCCCGGTTGGTGACAAACAGCTCGATACCGTGGCCAAAGAGGGTTGGCTGGTCGACGTCAAGGTGATGGAGGTGGACCCGATTCATCACAAGATCGTCCTCGCCGCGACGAGTGAGCCGCGCGAGCCGGAAGGCGGCGCGCGGATTCGGCCGATCATGATCGACGAGGGTGATGACGACGAGGTTGACGCGGATGTCGTACCGGTCGCCGCCGTATCGGCTGCGCCGGAGCCGGCCCAGGAAGACCGTTCGGCACCCGTGTCCGACGCGGAGACCGCCAAAGACGCGCCGGCCGAGTGAGCCGGCCGGACCCGGTCACGCGCCGGCGGCGCCGCATGCGCGGCGTCGCCGGCGCTTGCTCTTGCCACCCCGCGGCCTAGCCGGGGTTCAACCATGACCATCGACAAGAAGCTCGAACGCCTGCAACGCCTCCGGGACGAAGCGGAACTCGGCGGCGGAGCGGAGCGCGTCAAGGCCCAGCACGCCAAGGGGAAACTCACCGCGCGCGAGCGCGTCGACCTGCTGCTCGACAAGGGATCGTTCGTCGAACTCGATCGGTTCGTCACCCACCGATCGACCGCGTTCGGACTCGACAAGAACAAGCCGCTCGGCGACGGCGTTGTGACCGGCTACGGTCGTATCGACGGCCGCCAGGTCTATGTCTTCTCGCAGGATTTCACCGTGTTCGGTGGCTCGCTCGCCGAAGCGCATGCGGAAAAGATCTGCAAGATCATGGATCTCGCGGTCCGCAACGGCGCCCCGGTCATCGGCCTCAACGATTCCGGGGGCGCGCGCATTCAGGAAGGCGTCGTGTCCCTGGGTGGCTACGCGGACATCTTCTTCCGCAACACGCGCGCCTCGGGCGTGGTCCCCCAGATCAGCGCCATCCTCGGTCCGTGCGCGGGTGGGGCCGTCTATAGTCCGGCCATCACCGATTTCATCTTCATGGTGCGCGGCGTCTCGTACATGTTCGTGACCGGTCCCAACGTCGTGAAGACCGTCACGCACGAGGACGTCACGGCGGACGAACTCGGCGGTGCCGACGTACACGGATCCGTGTCGGGCGTGGCGCAGTTCGTGCTCGACTCCGAGGTGCAGTGTATCGCGCAGATCCGGCAGCTCATGTCGTTCATCCCGAGCAACAACGTCGACGGCCCGCCGGTCCGCGCGACCGAAGACCCGCCCGACCGCTGCGATGAGGCGTTGCTGACGATCGTACCCGACAACCCCAACAAGCCGTACGACATCCACGAGATCATCCGCCGCGTGGTCGATGACGGCGATGTGCTGGAAGTCCATCGCGACTGGGCGCAGAACATCGTCGTCGGGTTCGCGCGTCTCGGCGGGCACCCGATTGGCGTCATCGCCAACCAACCGTCGGTGCTCGCGGGCGTGCTCGACCGCGCCTCGTCGCGCAAAGGCGCGCGGTTCATTCGATTCTGCGATGCGTTCAACATCCCGCTCGTGACGTTCGAGGACGTCCCCGGCTTCCTGCCGGGCGTCGACCAGGAACATGGCGGAATCATCGGACACGGCGCGAAGCTGTTGTTCGCCTATGCCGAGGCCACCGTGCCCAAGCTGACCGTCATCACGCGCAAGGCCTACGGCGGCGCGTACGACGTGATGAGTTCCAAACACGTTGGTGGAGACTTCAACGTGGCCTGGCCCACGGCCGAACTCGCGGTCATGGGCCCCAAGGGCGCCGCCGAGATCCTGTTCCGGCGCGAGATCGCGGACGCGGACGATCCCGCGGCAAAACTCGAGGAGTTGGTGGCACAGTATCGCGAGCAGTTTGCACATCCCTACGAGGCGGCGGCCCGCGGATTTCTCGACGACGTCATCGATCCCCGCGAGACCCGGCCGCGACTCATCTCGGCGTTGCAGACCCTGCTCACCAAACGCGAGAGCCCGCCGCCGAAAAAGCATGGCAACATCCCGCTGTAGCCGGCCGGCGGCGACATGAAGCGCGTCCTCATTGCCAACCGGGGCGAGATCGCCTGCCGCATCATCCGCGCCTGTCATGAAGAGGGGCTGGAGGCGGTCGCGGTCTTCTCCGAGGCGGACCGGCTGAGCCCGCACGTGCACGCCGCCGACGTCGCCGTGGAAATCGGGCCGGCGCCGTCACGCGAGTCCTATCTCAATCCCGACCGCCTGCTCGACGCCGCGCGCGTGACCGCGGCCGACGCGGTACACCCGGGATACGGCTTTCTGGCCGAACGGGCCGCGTTCGCGGAGGCCGTGACCGACGCCGGGCTGATCTTCATCGGGCCGACCGCCGACGCCATCCGCTCCATGGGCGAAAAGACGGAAGCCCGACGGCGGATGGAAGCCGCCGGCGTGGCGGTCGTGCCGGGAACCACCGGTGCTGTCGCGTCGGTCGACGCGATCCGCGCCGTGGCCGACGACATCGGGTACCCGATCATGCTCAAGGCAGCCGCCGGTGGCGGCGGCAAGGGCATGCGTCGGGTGGACGATCCCGACGCGCTGGCGTCGGCGTTTCGGGCGGCGGGGTCGGAGGCTGAGAGCGCGTTCGGCGACGCCGCCGTGTACGTGGAGAAGTGCATCGAGCACCCGCGTCATGTCGAAATCCAGGTGCTGGCCGACCGTCACGGTCGCACACTGCACCTCGGAGAACGCGAGTGCTCGATCCAGCGCCGTCACCAGAAGCTCGTCGAGGAATCGCCGTCGCCCGCGGTGTCATCTGAACGGCGCCTCGCCATGGGGCAGGCGGCGGTGCAGGCCGCCCAGTCGGTCGCGTACCTCGGAGCGGGCACGGTCGAGTTCCTGCTGGCGCCGGACGGTCAGTTCTACTTCCTCGAGATGAACACCCGCATCCAGGTCGAACATCCCGTCACCGAGTTGGTGTACGGCGTCGATTTGGTGCGCGAACAACTCCGCATCGCCGCCGGGAAGCCCACGACCGTCGACGAACGGGTGTTGCGTCCCCGCGGCCACGCGATCGAATGCCGGATCACCAGTGAAGATCCCTTCAACGGGTTCCTGCCCGCCACCGGCCAGATCGAGTACATGCGCGTCCCGTCGGGCCCCGGCGTCCGATGGGATGGCGGAATCGAGATTGGATCTGACGTGGGCATGTTCTACGACCCGCTCCTTGGCAAACTGATCGTGTGGGGGGAGACCCGTGACGTGGCGATCCGGCGCATGCGGCGGGCGCTCGACGAGTTGATCATCGTGGGCGTACCCACCGCCCAGGGATTCCATCGCCGTGTGATGGACGAGCCGGCCTTCGTGCGCGGCGAGTACGACATCGAGTATATGACCGATCACGGCCAGGCACTGCTCAGCCGGGCCGTACCCGACCGCTGGTTGGACCGCGCAGCGGTGGCCGCGGCCCTCGCGGAACACGCCAGCCGTTCGGCCCGCCTGGCGCTGGCCGACGACGGGACCGCGCCGAATGCGAGCCCCTGGCTCGTCGACGCGCGGCGGCGGGGCTTGAGGTGACCGCGGTGCTCATCGAGCGGATCGCGTCCGGCGGGGACGGGGTCGGTCGATTGCCCGACGGCATGACGGTGTTCGTGCCGCGCACCGTCCCGGACGAGCGAGTGCGAGTCGAAATCGTGGAGCGCAAACGCCGATTCGCGCGGGGCAGGCTGGTGGCAGTCGAGTCGGCGGGTACGGGCAGGGTCGATCCCGCATGTCCGCACTACACCGAGGACGCCTGCGGAGGGTGCCAGTTACAGCATCTCGCCGTGGCCGACCAGCTCCGGGCCAAGCAGCAGATGGTGGGCGACGCCCTACGCCGCATCGCCCGGCGGGACGTGCCGGATCCGGCTATTGTCGCGGCCGAATCTCCCTGGCACTATCGCAGCAAGGTCACGGTGACCGTGGCCGGCGGGCGGGCGGGATTTCATCGAGCCGACCGACCGGGAACGGTGTTCGATCTGACCACCTGCCGCATCGCAAGTCGGACGCTGATGACGTTGTGGGAACAGGTTCGCCCGGCGCTCGCCCTGCTCCCGGATGGCGCCACCGGCGTTGTCCTGCGCGAGGACCGATCCGGACGACTCCACGTCGTGGTGCGTGATGGGAATCCCCCGTTCGATGCCCGCCGATTCCTCGAGGCGGTGGCCCAGCCGCACCTGACCGTGTGGTGGCGACCGATGGGGGGCGCCGCCCGGGCGGTCGCCGGACCCAACGCCGGATTCCCGGCGCTCGCGTTCGCGCAGATTCATCCGGACATGGCCGATCGGGTGCGGGCCGATGCGGTCCACACCCTGGGCGCCCTCGAGGGCCGCACCGTGTGGGACCTCTATTGTGGCGTGGGAGACACCGCCCGCGACCTGGCGGCGCGCGGCGCGACCGTGTGGGCGGTCGACTCCGACCGCAGCGCGATCGAGTGGGCCGGCCAGCAGGCGTCGCGGTCGCCCATTCGCTACCTGCGCAGCCGTACCGAAGAGAGCCTGGCGCGGCTGCCGCCGCCGGCCGCCGTCGTGGTCAACCCGCCGCGCGGCGGGCTGCATGGGCTGGTCGCGTCGGCACTCGAACGCTGGGCCGCGGCGCGGCGCGGCGCCCGTCTGAGCTACGTGTCGTGCGATCCGGCGACCCTGGCACGCGATCTGGGCCGGATGCCGTCCCTTTCGATCGAAGGCGTGACCGCCTACGACCTGTTCCCTCATACGAGCCATGTCGAGACGCTGGTTTCCCTGAGGGCCGGGTGAAGTACACTGTCACGATCGGTTCGCGCGTGTGCGAGGTCGACCTCACGGGCGACAGGGTCGTGCTGGACGGCCGCCCGTTTCACGCTGAACTCCGTCGGATGCCCGGCACGCCGCTGCGACATCTCATTGTCGATGGCGTGTCGCAGACGCTCGCCATGAGCCGGAGCGACGACGGCTGGGCGCTCCTTCGCGGCGGTGAGACCGTCACGGCCCAGGTACGTGACGAGCGCACTCGCCAGCTCGAAGAGATGACCGCAGGGGGTGCCGCCGCGGGCGGGCACCAGATCGTCAAGGCGCCGATGCCCGGCCTGGTGCTGCGCATCGAGGTCGAGGTGGGGACCAGCGTCAAACGCGGGTCGGGTCTGATGGTGTTGGAGGCGATGAAGATGGAAAACGAACTCACCGCACCGATCGATGGCGTAGTGACCGCGATTCACGTGGAAGCGGGCGCCCCGGTCGACAAGGGAGCCTTGCTGGTGGAGGTCTCACAGGAGCCTTGACCGGTTGTTGGCGTGCCGCTAGCTTGCGTGTCTGTCTGTATTTACGGGATTTTCATGAAGACCTTTACACTCAAACTCGCCGAGATCGAACATCGCTGGCACCTCGTGGATGCCGACGGCGTGGTTTTGGGCCGGTTGGCCAGCCAGGTGGCCCAGCTCATTCGCGGCAAGCATAAGCCGACGTTCACTCCGCACATGGATTGCGGGGATTTCGTCGTGGTCGTCAACGCCGAGAAGGTGCGGCTCACCGGGCGCAAGCTCGAGCAAAAGCGCTACTTCCATCACACGGGCTTCATGGGGCACGAGCGATTCACGCCGGTGCGCGCCATGCTCGAGAAACATCCCGAGCGGGTGATCGAAAAGGCGGTGTTCGGAATGCTTCCCAAAGGAACCCTCGGACGGCAGTCGCTGCGCAAGAAGCTCAAAGTCTACGCCGGGGCGGACCATCCGCACGCGGCGCAAAGCCCGGTGCCGATGCGTCTCCACAAGGACAAGGCATGACCGAACACCCGGAACTTCGCTGGCACGCCGTGGGACGCCGCAAGACCAGCGTCGCGCGCGTGTATTTGACCCCCGGTTCAGGGAAGTGGAGCATCAATGGTCGCACGCTCGGCGACTACTTCCCGCGCCATTCGCACGTGCAGCACATCCAGCAGTCGTTCCAGGCCACCGATACGCTCGGCGCGTTCGACGTGAAGGCCCGGGTCAACGGCGGCGGCCTCACCGGGCAGTCGGGGGCGTTGCGCCTCGGCATCGCGCGCGCGCTGGTTCTGGCCGACGAGACGCACCGACAGAAACTGCGGGCCCACGGATTGCTGACCCGCGATCCGCGCGCCGTGGAGCGGAAGAAGCCGGGCCAGCCGGGCGCGCGCAAACGGTTCCAGTTCTCGAAACGGTAAGAGACGCGCGGCATTACCAACGACGCACACCGCCGGATCGCGTCCCGGGTGTTCGCCACGCGGCGAATCAGGACGGGAGTTGAAGGCGGTGGACGAACCAACCCATGAAACGGAGCACATGACACAGCCGTTGCTGCAGGATCTGCTCGAAGCCGGAGTCCATTTCGGGCATCAGACCCGCCGGTGGAATCCCAAGATGCGCCGGTTCATTTTCGCCGAGCGCTCGGGCATCTACCTGATCGACCTTCAAAAGACGCTTCGCCAACTGCGCGCCGCGCAGGATCTCCTGCGTCAGGTGGTGATGGCCGGGGACGGCGTCCTGTTCGTGTGTACCAAGCGGCAACTCAAACAGATCGTGCGGACCGAGGCGGAGCGCTGCGACGCGTTCTTCGTCACCGAGCGTTGGTTGGGCGGCATGCTGACCAATTTCCAGACGATCAAGAAACAGATCCGCCGGTTGCGCGAGATCGAGCAGGCACAGGACGAGGGAGCCTACGAGTTCTTCACCAAGAAGGAACAGCTGCTCTTCCAGCGTGAACGCGAAAAACTCAATCGGAATCTCGAGGGCATCAAGCTCATGGCGCGGCTGCCGGGCGCCATCTTCGTCGTCGATGCCAAGAAAGAGCGGATCGCGATCGCCGAAGCCAACAAGCTCGGCATCCCGGTGCTGGCCATCGTCGACACCAACGCGGATCCGGACCTGATCACGGTGCCGATCCCCGGGAACGACGACGCCATCCGGTCGGTGTCATTGATCACGCGGGCGCTCGTCGATGTGATCGCGGAAGCGCGCACGCAGGTGCCGCTCAAGGATTCGTCGGAGGAGGGGGACTCCTTCACGTACAGCACCGACGCCGAATCAGAAGGCGAAAGCGACGATCGGCCGCGTCGGCGCCGCCCGCGACGGAAGCGCCGGCCCAAGCCGGAAGCGATCGCCGCGCGCCTCAAGGGTGGGGAAGCGCCGGCCGGCGACACGGCAACCGACGGTGAGCCCGCCGGGGCGGGTCAGGGGACGGGTGGTGGCGCCACGCCCGAGTCAGGCAGCGAACAAGGGTAGACCGCCTTCCGGTCGGTCACTCGGGTCGAGCCGCCGCTCTTCCGGACGACAGCACGCTCCGAGGCGGCGGTTTCTACAAGGGACATAAAGGCACTTGGAAGGATAGCGATCGATGGCAACGCTCATTGCGGCAAAAGACGTGGCGGCCCTCCGCGCCCGGACGGGCGCGGGATTGATGGACTGCAAGAAGGTGTTACAGGAGACCGGCGGCGACATCGAGCAGGCGATCGACGTGTTGCGAAAGAAGGGGATCGCGCAGGCGGAGAAGCGCGCCGGCCGCGGCGCCTCCGAGGGGCTCATCGGCAGCTACGTCCACTTCAACGGCAAGGTCGGCGTGCTGGTCGAGCTGAACTGCGAAACCGACTTCGTCGCTCGCACGGACGACTTCAAAGAACTCGCGCGGGATATTGCCCTCCACGTGGCGTCGGCCAACCCCATCGCCGTGACGGCCGCGGACGTGCCGGCCGACGTCGTCCGGCGCGAGCGCGCCATCTACGAGGGCCAGGTCGCCGAATCGGGCAAGCCGGAAAACGTCAGGGCGAAGATCGTCGAGGGGAAGCTGAAGAAGTTCTTCTCGGAGCGCGCGCTGATGGAGCAACCGTTCGTGAAGGACGACAAGCAGACGGTCGGGGATCTGGTCAAAGCGGCGTCCGGCAAGCTCGGCGAAAACATCGTCGTGCGGCGGTTCGCGCGCCTCGAGATCGGCACCGACTGATGCCGGCGCTGGCGTATCGGCGGGCGCTACTGAAGCTTTCCGGGGAGGCGCTGGCGGGCGAGCGCGGATTCGGGCTCGATTTCGCGGTGATCGATCGCCTGGCCGAAGAGATCAAGACGGTGCACGAACTCGGCGCCAGTCTCGGGTTGGTGGTGGGAGGCGGCAACATCGTGCGGGGCACCGTGGCCAGCCATCAAGGGATGGACCGCGTATCCGCCGACTACATGGGGATGCTGGCCACCGTGGTCAACGCCTTGGCGGTGCAGGACGTGCTCGAACGCAAGGGCATCGAGACGCGGGTAATGACCGCGATCCGGATGGAGGAGATCGCCGAGCCCTACATCCGCCGCCGGGCGCAACGACACCTCGAGAAGGGGCGGGTGGTGCTGTTTGCGGCCGGCACCGGAAATCCGTACTTCTCGACCGATACCGCAGCGGTCTTGCGCGCGCTCGAGATCGAGTCCGAGGTGCTGATCAAAGCTACCAGCGTCGACGGGGTGTTTACCGCGGATCCCAAGCAGGACCCCAACGCCGAGTTCCTGTCCGAGCTGACGTTCCAGGACGCGATTGTGCGGGGGGTACGCGTCATGGACGCCAACGCGTTCGGGCTCTGCAAGGAAAACAACCTGCCGATCGTCGTCATGAACGTCAACCAGACCGGCGCGGTCGCCCGAGTGCTGCAGGGCGAGCGGGTCGGGACCCTTGTCCGATGAGCGACCTCAAAACCGTCGAAAAGGCAGCGCGAGAGCACATGCGGAAGTCCGTCGACAACACCCATCGGGAGTTGTCGACCATCCGCAGTGGCAAGGCGACCACCAGCCTACTCGACACGGTTCGGGTGGACGCCTACGATCAGCACATGCCCCTGAACCAGGTGGCGAGCGTCAGCGCGCCGGAAGCGCGCCTGCTGATCGTGCAACCATGGGACAAAGGCCTCATGGGCGCCATCGAGAAGGCGTTGCAGTCGGCCGATCTGGGACTCAATCCTTCCAATGACGGTACGGTCATCCACGTGCCGCTTCCGCCGCTCACCGAGGAACGACGCAAGGAGTTGGTGCGCGTCGTCCACAAGCTCGCCGAAGAGGGACGAGTCGGCGTGCGGCACGCCCGGACCGAAGCACTCCACGAGGTCAAGAAGGTGGAGCACGTGTCGGAGGACGACAAACGGCGCTCGGAGAAGGAAGTGCAGAAGATGCACGACGAGGCCATGGAGCAGATCGACACGCTGGTGAAGAGCAAAGAAGCAGAGATCATGGAGGTCTGAGCCTCATCGCGCTCATGGCCTCCTCCCTCCCGCGCCGCGTCGGCGTTGCGGCGGTCGGCATCCCGCTCGCATTCGGGTTGGTCTATCTCGGGGAATGGCCGCTGGTCATCGCCCTACAGGGGCTCGCCCTGCTCGGGACGGCCGAACTGTACCGATTGGCGGCACCCCTCGGGGTGCGGGCCCTCGCGGTATCCGGATTGCTCGGTGCGGTGCTCGCACCCGTTGTGCTGTGGGGGCTCGTGGAGGGAAACGGCCTCGTGACCACCTGGGGGGGCTACGCGGCGATCCTGTGGCTGCTGGCCACACTGGCCGCGGCGGTGTGGCGCCGCGCGCCCGACGAACGGCCGCTGGATGCCGCTGCCATCACCGTGCTCGGCGTGCTCTATGCCGCGCTGCTTCCCTCGTTCGTCGTGGTCCTCCGGCACACCGTCCCGGATGCGCCGCCGTGGCCCGCCACCTGGCTCGTGTTTCTGCCGCTGGCCATCACGTGGATCTGTGACTCGATGGCGATGGCGGGCGGGGCCCTGATCGGCGGGGCGCAATGCGCGCCGGTGATCAGTCCCAACAAGACCTGGGCCGGGACCGTCACCGGCTCGCTGTCAGCGGTGGTGGCAGCCATACTGTACGGCATGCTGGTACTCGATCGAGTCGGCACGCACCTCCCGTGGTGGCAGTTGGCAACGATGGGCCTCGTGTTGTCGGTGGTAGGACAGCTCGGTGATCTCGCCGAGTCGCTGTTCAAGCGCGCGGCCGGTGTCAAGGACTCCGGTACGGTGTTTCCGGGCCACGGCGGCGTGCTCGATCGACTCGACTCGCTCTATTGGGTGCTTCCGATCAGCGCGCTGATGCTTACCGTGTTCGGCGTGCTATGACCATTGGGGTCGCTATCCTGGGCTCGACCGGGTCGATCGGTACCAGCGCGCTCAACGTGCTCGCGCGCCAGCGTGACGCGTTCAACGTCGTGGCCTTGACCGCGCACACGTCTCGCGATCTGCTCGCGACGCAGGCGAAGCGCTTCGACGTCCGCTCGGCCAAACTGGTCGCCGGGACCGGTCCAGACGTGCTGATCGAAGCGGCGACGCATCCGGACGCCCAGATCGTGATCAACGCCGTGGTCGGAGCCGCCGGACTGGACGCGACGCTCGCCGCCCTGGCGGCGGGGAAGCGCGTCGCCCTGGCCAACAAGGAATCGCTCGTGATGGCCGGTGAACTCATGCTGCGCGCCGCGTGCGAAGGCGGAGGGGAGCTGGTCCCGGTGGATTCCGAACACAGCGGGGTGCTGCAGTGTATCAGCGGCCATCCCGGTGCGGCGGCGCGCCTGATGTTGACGGCGTCCGGTGGGCCGTTCAGGGAGTGGCCGGCCGAACGCGTGCGCGCGGCCACGGTGGCGGAGGCGTTGACCCACCCAACCTGGAAGATGGGACGCAAGATCACGGTGGACAGCGCCACGCTCGCCAACAAGGCCCTCGAGGTCATCGAGGCACACTATCTGTTCGGCGTGCCGTACGATCAGATCGAGGTCGTCGTGCATCCGCAGTCGATCGTGCACGCGTTCGTGGAGTTCATCGACGGATCGATCCTGGCACAGGTCGGCGTCCCCTCCATGGAGTTGCCGATCCTGTACGCGCTCACGCACCCGGAGCGGCGGGCGGACAGCGAGATGCCGCGGTATCACCCGGTCCGGAACGGATCGCTGACCTTCGAGGAGCCGCGTCACGACGTTTTTCCCGCGCTGCGGCTGGGAGTCGACGCCGGGCGAGCCGCGGGGATCGCGCCCGCGGTGTTCAACGCCGCCAACGAAGTCGCGGTGCACGCGTTTCTCGCGGGACGTATCCCGTTCGGTCGGGTGTCGGACGTCGTCGCGTCCGTGCTGGACGAACACGAACCGCAACCGGCCGCCGACCTGGCGATGATTCGAACGGCTGACCGATGGGCCCGTGACCGGGCGGAGGCTCGATGTTCCTGACAGTGTTTGCGGCGATCGTGCTGCTCGGCGCGGTCATCTTCGTGCATGAATTGGGTCACTTCCTCGCCGCGAAAGCGGTGGGCGTTGGCGTCCCGCGCTTCTCGATCGGTTTCGGCAGCCCCACGCCGCTCGCGATCACCATCGGGGAAACCGAGTACGTGATCGCGTGGGTTCCGCTCGGGGGGTACGTGAAGCTTGCCACGCGCGAGGACGAGGCAGCGGGTGTGTCCTCGATCGAGGGCGGACCGGCGGAGGGATTCCCTCCCGAGAAATTGTTTGAAAACAAGCCGCTGTGGGCCCGCGTCCTGGTGTTGTCGGCCGGGGTCGTGATGAACGTCGTGCTCGCCTGGGCCATCTACGTCGGGGTCGTGTTGACATTGGGCGGCGCCGAAGATCCCACGACGACGATCGCCGAGGTTGACGCGGCGGCCTTGCCCGGGGGGGCCGAGGCCTTGGCCTCGCTTCCGTTCGGCACGCCGTTGCTGCAGATCAATGGGGACACGGTCGCGTCGTGGGACGATATCCGCAGCGCCCTGCTCGACGTGGGAAGCCCGCGACTGCGATTCGATTTCGCCGGAGAGGTCGAACCGATCGTCCTGCCGATTCCCGGGACCTCCGGCAGCGATCGCGTGGCCATCTACCAGGCGCTACGCCCGCTGCACCCCGCACGCATCGCGCAGGTATCCCCCGGACGGCCCGCGGCCCGCGCCGGCGTGGAGACGGACGATCTCGTGATCCGGGTCGGGGCCGATACGGTCAGGTACTGGGGCGATCTGCTGGCCGCGGTGGAACCGGCAGCGGGCGACACGTTGGCCGTCACGGTGCTGCGGGCCGGTGTTCCGGTCGACCTGACGATCGTGCCCGACGAGGTGGACGAGGTGTTGCGGGATCCCACCGCCACAGGCGATCGCAAGGTGGGGTATATCGGCGTCGGGCAGCAGATCGACATCCGGCGGGTGCGGTACGGGCCGGTTGGGGCGGCCCTTCAGGGCGCGCGCATGGCGATCGGCAGCACCGCCCAGGTGCTGTATACCGTGCGGGGGCTGCTGACCTTTCGGGTCTCGCCGAAGGAGCTGGGTGGCCCCATCGTCATCGGTCAGTTGTCCGGTCAGGCGGCGCGGATCGGCCCGAGCGCGTTTCTGATGTTCATGGCGTTTATCTCGATCAACCTGGCCATCTTCAACCTGCTTCCCATACCCGTGCTCGACGGCGGGCACCTGATGTTCCTGCTCCTCGAAGGCCTGCTGGGCCGGCCGGTGTCGATGACGGTACGGTTACGCTTCACCCAGGTGGGGTTTGCCATGCTGATGGCGCTGGTCGCGCTGGTGGTGTTCAATGACGTGGCCCGGATCGTGACCGGGTAGGGGACCGCTCAGCGATCGATCAGCATCACCACCGCCAACGCCACCAGGACGATCAACGCGACGGCACCGAGCAGCGTGAGCCAGCGCCGCTGCGGCTTCTTTGGGGGGCGGAAGTCGCCACCCAGCGGCAACGTGAACTCCGCGGTCGCCTTGGTACCCGCCTCCAGCATCCGCAGGTCCTGCTCCAGCTCTTTAGCCGACGGATAGCGGTCGTCCGGGTGCTTCGCCATGCACCGGAGGATGATGCGCTCGAACCGGCGCGACATGTCGGGCCGCTTCGCGGTGGGCGCGGCGGGCGTATCCTCGACGTGCATGCGCGCCAGCTCGAACCAGTCGGACGACCGGAAGGGCAGATCCCCGGTCATGGCCTTGTACAGCGTCACGCCGACCGCATACAGGTCGCTGCGGCCGTCGAGCGGTCGGCCCTGGGCCTGTTCGGGTGACACGTAGTGCGGGGTGCCGATGGTCATGTTCACCCCGGTGGCGGACTCGTATCCGGAGACGGCCCGCGCGATGCCGAAGTCGGCGATGACGGCCTGCCCATCGGCCTGCAGCAGGATGTTGTCCACCTTGATGTCGCGGTGGACGATCCCCGCCTCGTGCGCGTAGGCGAGCGCGCTGGTGACGCCGATGGCGATCGACAGCAGGCGCGGCTCGGCGAGGGGGCCTTCGCGCTCGATGAGCGACCCGAGGGAATCCGGATAGAGCGGCATCCCGAAGAACGTGATGCCGTTCTCGGCGCCGACCGCTTCGATGCGCACGATGTGGGGATGGACAAGCTTGGAGGCGACCTCGAACTCGTTGCGAAACCGGGTCTCGAACTGCCGGTCACCCGCGTACCTCGGTTTCAGCACCTTCACGGCCACGGACGTCCCGTCATCCCGCCGCTTGGCCGCGAACACCCAGGCGAACCCGCCCTGGCCGAGCAAGCGGTCGAGGGTGTAGGGGCCGACGTCGCGGCCGATCAGGTCGTCGGGATTCAGGGTCACGGCTGGCCTTTACAGGTCCTCAGACAGGAGCTAAGTTGAGTGATTGCATACGTTATGACAATCGAGACGGAGCGCGGTGGGCGCTCTCATGAGGATACGCGTTTCATGAGCTTTGACAAGCAGGCAGTGATCGAGAAGCATCGGGCCACCGACCAGGATACCGGATCGACCCGCGTTCAGATCGCCGTTCTCACCGAGCGCATCAACTCCCTCGCCGACCATTTTCGCGACCACCCCAAGGATCATCACTCGCGCCGCGGGCTGCTCATGATGGTGAGCAAACGCCGCCGTCTCCTGGGGTACATGCGCCAAACGGACCTCGAGGGATACCGATCTCTGATTCAGGATCTCGGGCTCCGACATTAGGAGCCGCCATTGAGGCCGATCGCGTCCGGGCTGAGCACCTCGGGCGCTTTCGCGTTTGTGCCGGTGCTCCGAAAGAATAGGCATGTTGAGACACATCGAACGACCATTCGCCGACCGTCCGTACCGTATGGAGACCGGGCGTATGGCGAAACAGGCGGCAGGCAGCGCGGTCATTCAGCACGGCGACACGATGGTCATCGCCGCCGTCACCGTTTCCAACCGACAGTCGCATCTCCCCTTCTTTCCCCTGACGGTCGAGTTTCGCGAAAAGACGTACGCCGCCGGGAAGTTTCCGGGGGGATTCATCAAACGCGAGGGTCGTCTGAGCGACGACGAGACGCTCGCGTGTCGCATGATCGACCGATCCATCCGGCCGCTGTTCCCCAAGGGCTTCCAGAACGAGGTCCAGGTCTTCGTCTACGTCGTGTCGGCCGACCAGGAAAACGACGCCGACGTCCTCGGCCTGACGGCCGCCTCGCTGGCCCTTTCGCTCTCGACCATCCCATGGTCCGGTCCCATTGCGGGGGTCCGCGTGGGACGGGTGAACGGGTCGTGGGTGTTGAATCCGACCTTCCGTGACCTGGAAGAGAGCGACATCGACATGGTCGTGGCCGGATCGGCCGACTCCCTGATGATGGTCGAGGGCGGGGCGCTGGAACTGTCGGAGGAAGACATCGTGGACGCGCTGGCGGCCGCTCAGGAAGGAATCGCCGAGCTGGTCGCGATGCAGCAGGAGATCATCGGGCCCAGCCCTATCAGCAAGATGGCGTGGTCGGTGGACGAGGGACCGGAGGGACTGCAGGAGCGCATCGAGGCGATGGTGGGCGACCGCATGGCCGAGGCGCTCGACACACCGGAAAAGGGCCAACGCGCCGAAGCCCTGTCGGCGTTACGCGCCTCGGTCGTCGAGGAGCTGACCGAAGAGTTTCCGGACGATCTCAAGCACGTCCGTTCCATCGTGGACGACATGGAAGCCAGCACGATGCGCTCGCAGGTCCTCGAGCGCGGCGAACGCGTGGACGGGCGTGACCTCGCAACGGTCCGGCCGATTAGCTGCGAGGTGGGGCTCCTGCCCCGGGCGCACGGCTCGGCGCTGTTTACGCGCGGTCAGACACAGGCGTTGGTGAGCGTCACGCTCGGCAGCGTGCGGGACGAGCAACGGATCGACAACATCGATCTCGCCCAGGAAACCACCAAGAGTTTCATGCTGCATTACAACTTCCCGCCGTTCTGCACGGGGGAAGTGAAGATGGTGCGGGGAACGTCCCGACGCGAAATCGGGCACGGGACGCTGGCCGAGCGCGCGTTACAGGCCCTGCTGCCCGAGTACGAGGCGTTCCCCTATACGATCCGCGTCGTGTCCGAGATCCTGGAGTCCAACGGATCGTCCTCGATGGCGTCGGTGTGCGGCGGCTCGATGGCGTTGATGGACGCGGGCGTGCCGATGAAGGCACCATGTGCCGGGGTGGCGATGGGCTTGATCAAGGAAGGCGACAAGGTCGCCGTGCTCACCGACATTCTCGGGAGCGAAGATCACCTCGGCGACATGGACTTCAAGGTAGCCGGCACGCGTGACGGCATCACGTCGATCCAGATGGATATCAAGGTCCAGGGCCTCGACCCGAAGATCCTGCGCGACGCCTTGCAGCAGGCCAAGCGCGGCCGTCTGCACATTCTCGACGTCATGGCCGAGACGCTGGCGGAGCCGCGGCCCGCGATGTCCCGGTACGCGCCGCGGATCATCACGATCCAGATCCGTCCGGACAAGATCGGCGATGTGATCGGGCCCAAGGGCAAGGTCATCCGTGGCATTCAGGAAGAGACTGGCGCCGAGCTCAATGTCGACGATACCGGCCTGATCACGATCTCCGCCGTGGACGGCCAAGCCGGGGAACGCGCCCGCGACATGATCGCCGGGTTGGTGCAGGAGCCCGAGGTGGGTCAGGTCTACGAAGGCATCGTCAAGAGCACGACGGCGTTTGGCGCGTTCGTGGAGATCCTGCCCGGAACCGAAGGACTGCTGCACATCTCGGAGTTGGCCCACGGCCGCACGGAACGCACCGAAGACGTGGTCAAGAAGGGTGACCACGTGAAGGTGAAGCTCCTCGAGGTCGATGGCCGCGGCAAGATGCGCCTGTCCCGAAAGGCCTTGATCGAGCAGGACTGATCCCGGTGCGCACCATCACGCTCGGTCCGGGGCTGTCCCGCACCGACGCCGAAAACGGCGTGACCGTCCTGTCCGAAGCGCTTCCGGCCGTCCGGTCCGTTGCCGTTGGCATCTGGGTCCGGGCGGCTTCGGCGCATGAGGACCGTGCGAAGATGGGCGTGTCCCATCTCCTCGAGCACATGGTCTTCAAAGGGACGGCACGGCGCAGCGCGCGCGATATCGCGCTGGAGCTCGAAGTGCGCGGCGGCTCGCTCGACGCCTTCACGTCACGCGATCACACATCCTACCAGGCCCGGGTGCTCGATGAGGACCTTGGGCGGGCACTCGATGTTCTGACCGACATCGTCCGGCACCCGACGCTGACCGACAGCGATCTGGAGTTGGAACGGAAAGTGGTGCTGGAAGAGATCAGCACCGTCGATGACACGCCCGACGACCTGGTCTTCGACCTCCACGCCGGGACGCTGTGGCCGGACCATCCGTACGGGTACCCGATCCTGGGGACCCGAGAGACGGTTGGCGCCCTCGCGGGTGACGATCTGCGGGCCCTCCACGGGCGGGCGTACCACCCGCGGCACGTGGTGATCGCGGCGGCCGGGAGCATCGACCACGAGATCCTGCTCAAGCTGCTCACCAAGAATGGCTGGTTCACCGACGAGGCGGGGCCCGAACCGTGGCCGGTCCTCCCGGTGCCGCCAGCCCAGCGCGTTGTCCGCCGAGTGGACCGTGAGACGGCGCAGACCCACATCGTGTTGGGGACCGATACGATGCCCTACGGCGACGAGCGCCGCTATGCGCTGGTCCTGTTGAACACGGTGCTCGGGGGCGGGATGTCGAGCCGGTTGTTCCAGACGGTTCGCGAGCAGTTGGGATTGGCGTATTCCGTGTACACATTTCAGTCGTTCTACCGGCAGGGCGGCGTGACCGGCATCTACGTGGGCACGCATCCGTCCCAGGCGGAGCGCGCGATGGACGCGATCCGCCATGAGTTGCAGGTGATGGCGCGTGACGGACTGAGCCCCTCAGGATTGGCGGAAGCGAAGCAGCAGGTGAAGGGACAGGTGACCCTGTCGCTCGAGAGCCCCGGGACGCGGATGCATCGGCTGGCGGGTTTTCCGTTGCACGACCAACCGTTCCGGAGTATCGAGGACATGCTGCGGGCGGTCGAGGCCGTGGAACGGGACGAGGTCGCCGCGGTCGCGGCGGAATTTCTCGATCCCGAGCGCCAGGCCGTCGTGTGGCTGGGCCCGAACTAACCAACATCTAGACGCGCGAGAGTCCGATGATCGTAGGCGTGCCGAAGGAGATCAAGACCAACGAGAACCGGGTAGCGCTCGTGCCGGCCGGTGCGGAAACACTGGTCGGGATGGGACACACGGTGCTCGTCGAGCAGAGCGCCGGGGACGGCAGCGGGTTTTCCGATCACGAGTATGCCGCGGTCGGTGCCACGCTCGTGCCGAATGTGGAGGATGTCTGGGCGCGGGCGGAGATGATCATCAAGGTCAAGGAGCCCATCGAGCCGGAATGGCCGCGCATGCGGCCCGACCAGGTCATCTTCACGTACTTTCATTTCGCCGCGGCGGACGATGTCACCCGGGCGGTCATCACGTCGGGTTGCATCGCGATCGCCTACGAGACGGTGCAGCTCGCTTCCGGCGAGCTGCCGCTGCTGACGCCGATGAGCGAGGTGGCGGGCCGGATGGCGGTGCAGGAGGGCGCCAAGTACCTGGAGCGGCTGATGGGGGGGCGTGGCATCCTGTTGGGAGGCGTCCCCGGGGTCATGCCGGCCGAGGTGCTGATCATCGGCGGCGGCGTGGTGGGCGCGAACGCCGCCAAGATCGCGGCCGGGATGGGGGCGCACGTCACCATCCTCGATCTGTCACTCGACCGGCTGCGGTATTTGGCCGATGTGATGCCGGCCAACGTCGACGTGATCTATTCGAACCGGCACAACCTGCTCGAGCAGCTCCAGAAGGCCGACCTGGTGATCGGCGCGGTGTTAGTGCCGGGCGCGAAAGCGCCGAAACTGGTGCGGCGCGACGACCTGGCATTGATGAAAAACGGCGCGGTGATCGTGGACGTCGCCGTCGACCAGGGCGGCTGCATCGAAACGATCAAGCCGACCACGCATGAGGAGCCGACCTATGTAGTCGACGGCGTCGTGCATTACGCGGTGGCCAACATGCCCGGCGGGGTACCGCGCACGTCGACGCTCGCGCTCACGAACGCCACGTTCCCGTACGCCCTGCGGTTGGCGAAGCACGGGTGGCAGACGGCCTGTCGTGAGGACCGCGCCCTCGCCCTCGGCCTCAACATCGTGCGGGGGAAGGTGGTTTATCCGGGGGTGGCGGAAGCGTTCGCGATGGACCTGACCGAGGTGTCCTCGGTCCTGTAACGAGAAAGGCGTATCTCCGCATCTTGTCATAACTTACAGCATCCGTTATAGTTGATGCGCTTTTGCAACGATCGGCGCGGCGAGGCGACTCCGTCTCCCTGATTCCTCACCACAACCGAGTGCGCATGCGCTGGCCCAAGCTCAAGTTCGGCACATTCCTGCCCGCCAATGAGATCGCGGTGGATCTCGGCACGTCCAACACGCTGATCTACGTGCGGGGCGAGGGCATTGTGCTCAATGAGCCGTCGGTGGTCGCGATGGAAAAGGGCTCCGGCAAGGTCCTCGGCATCGGGCTCGAAGCGAAGCGCATGCTCGGCCGCACGCCGGACGGCATACTCGCCGTGCGTCCGTTGAAGGACGGGGTGATCGCCGACTTCGACGTCACGGAGAAGATGCTGCGCTACTTCCTGTCGTCGATCATCAACAAGCACGTGTTTCGGGTCAAGCCCAAGGTGGTGGTATGCGTCCCCAGCGGCATCACCGAGGTCGAGAAGCGGGCGGTGCGCGACAGCGCCCAATCGGCCGGGGCCAAAGAGGTATACATGGTGGCCGAACCGATGGCGGCGGCGATCGGGGTCGGGCTACCGGTCGAGACACCGACCGGCAACATGGTGATCGATATCGGGGGCGGGACGACCGAGATCGCCGTCATCGCGCTGTCCGGCATCGTGAGCGACACGTCGATTCGGACGGGCGGCGACGAAATGGACCAGGCGATCGTCCAGTTCATGCGCAAGAACTACAACCTGCTCATCGGCGAGCCGACCGCCGAGGGAATCAAGATCCAGATCGGGACGGCCGCACCGGTCGGCGACGAGAGCGAAATGGAGGCCAAGGGGCGCGACCTCGTTTCCGGCATCCCCAAGGTGGTCCGCGTGCATTCGAGTGAAATCCGCGAGGCGATTCAGGAACCGATTCAGCAGATCGTCGATGCGGTACGCCGCGCGCTGGAGATCACGCCACCGGAGTTGGCGAGTGACATCGTGGACCGCGGGATCGTGATGGCGGGCGGCGGCTCGCTGATCCGCGGGCTCGATGTTCTGCTGTCACAGGAGACCTCGTTGCCCATTCGCGTCGACGAAGATCCGCTGACGTGCGTCGTACGCGGTACGGGTCGCATCCTCGACGACCCCGAGAAGTACCGCACCGTGCTCTCGACGTAGCGGGGGCACGCGGTGCCCGACCGGTTCACGTCGCGTTGGGATACGCTCGCGTTTGTCGGGTGCCTGCTGGTTTCCATGATTGCCCGCGTCACGCCCGAACCGATCCAGACGCGCGTCGCGTCCGCGGTTCGGGGATCGCTGCTCGCCCCCCTCCTCGCGGTGCAACGGCAGGCCGAGTTGTTCAAGACCTCACGCGCACGATCGGCGGCGCTGGTGACGCAGCGTGACGACGCCGCGCGTTCGGCCCTCGACATCGAATCCGTCCGCGAGGAGAACCTCCGTCTCCGGCGTCTGCTCGGACTACACGAGCGGTTGTCGGTACCACACGTGTCGGCGGAGGTCCTGCACCAGTCCAGCCCGGTCGACGGGCTGACGCTGCTCCTGGCGGCGGGATCGGACGCGGGTGTACGACCGATGTCACCCATCCTCACGCCCGACGGGCTGCTCGGCGTCGTGCGTAGCGTCGATCGCGATCACGCGGTAGCGGTCATCTGGCCGCACCCCGACTTCCGGGCGGGCGCGATGACGGAGGACGGGGAGGCGTTCGGCATTGTCGCGCCGTCCAACGCCGGCGGGCGGGGACGCCTGTTACTCGAATTGCACGGCGTGCCGTACCTGAAGGTCCTCCAGCCCGGGACCCGGCTCTACACCGCCGGGTTCGGCGAGGTGTACCCGCGGGGTATCCCGATTGGCCGCGTGCTGGCGATCGCCGACGAGACCGTAGGACTGGCGCGGAGCTATCTCGTCGAGCCCGCGGCGCACCCGGCGTCGGTCGCGCACGTCATCATCCTGCTTCGACCGCGTGGGGACCTTGCCGACGCGTTCGTGGAGCCCGGCTCGTGAGACGGTCGATCGACTACGGCCTGCTCACGGTCGTCGCGTTGCTCATCGTCCTGCACTTTGCGCTGCGTCCCTGGCTGGGAAGTCCGCGCGCGGCGCCCGATTTCCTGTTGCTCGCGTTGTTGGTGTACGCCATCCAGGCGCGGCCCGGTGCGGCCGCGATCGCCGGGTTCGTCGTGGGAATCCTGAGCGATGCGCTGACGCCGGTCGCCTTCGGCTCGGGGATGCTTGCCTACACCGTTGTCGGCTATCTCGCCGCGTGGGGTAAAGCGATCTTCTTTGCCGAGAACCTGGTGGTGATGGCGGGGTTCTTCTTTGCCGGAACCGTCGTCCGGGACGTGTTGGTCCTGTTGTGGGGCGGCCAGGTGACGGGCGGCGCCTTGCTCTGGCAACTCGGCGTATGGACCCTGCTCAAGGGGCTCACCACCGCGGTGGTGGGGGTCGGCGCGCTGCTCGTGTTCCGTAACTGGTTGCACGTGAGGTTGCGCGAGTGACCTGGAACCATCCTCATGCGGTGGCACGGCGGGAGCAGGTCGCGCAGGTCCTCGTCGTCGCGGTGATCGCCGTACTCCTGGCCGCGTTCTTCCGCGCGCAGGTCCTCGCTACCAATCGGTACAGCCTGCAGTCCGAACAGAACCGCCTGCGCGCGGTCCCCATTTCCGCGCCACGGGGCGAGATCCTGGACCGACAGGGCCGCGTGCTGGTGGAGAACGTGCCGGGGTACGCCGTCGCGCTGTTGGCAAGCTCGGTGGATTCCCTTCGCGCGGTGATGGACCGCATCACCCTGCTGATGCCGATCGACTCGGCCGCCCGCGCATCGGCGGTGCGCCGCTACGAACGCCGCCCGTTCGATCCCGTCACCATCAAACGCGATGTGCCATTCGAGACGATTTCCGCTATCGAAGAGCGCCGGGTCACGACGCCGGGACTCGTCATCCAGATTGAACCCAAACGTCACTATCCCGATGGGGCCACGCTGGCACACGTCCTGGGCTACGTCTCGGAAATCACCGAGGAAGAACTGGCATCGGGTGCGTTCGACAACGCGAGGCTAAGCACGCAGGTGGGCCGCGAGGGCCTCGAGCGACAATACGACACGCGGTTGCGCGGCCGCGACGGACTCCGGTTCGTCGAGGTCGACGCGCGCGGCCGCACCGTGCGGGACGCCGGCGTCGCCCCCACGCTCGATGCCGAACAGGGCGAGACCATACGGACCACGATCGACGTCGATCTCCAGCGCTACGTTGCCGACGCCTTCCCGACCGGCAGACGTGGCGCGGTCGTCGTCCTCGATCCCCGTTCCGGCGAGATCCTGGCGATGCACTCGGCGCCCTCCTTCGACCCGAACGTCTTCATCGGCGGCGTGGAACCGGCGTTCTGGGCGCAGCTCTCGACCGCGGAAGATCACCCCCTGCTCAACCGAGCGATCCAGGCCGGCTACCCGCCGGCGTCACCGTGGAAACTCCTCGTCGCCGCGATCGCGCTGAAACGCGGCGTGGTGACGATGAATGCGCGCATGCCGGTACCGTGTCGCGGGGGGCTGCAGTACTTCAACCGATTCTTCCGATGCTGGAAGCTCGATGGACATGGTGACCTCACGCTCGAGGAGGCCATCGCGTACTCGTGCGACGTCTATTTCTATCAACTGGGCCGATTGTTGGGACTCAACGCGCTCTTGCAGGAGGCCGGCGCGCTCGGCATGCACGACACCATCGGGGTCGACCTCCCCGGTGAGCGCTCGTCGTTCTTCCCGGCGTCGGCGGAGTACTTCAACCGGCGGTACGGCCCGCGCGGGTGGACCAACGCGGTCACGCTGAACCTCGCGATCGGGCAGGGCGAGAATACGCAGACGCCGATCAACGTCGCGCACTTCTACGCGATGCTCGCCAATCCGAACGGGCGGGCGCCGGTGCCGTATCTCGTGGATCCGACCGGCGATTCCGGCCGCGATCTCGGCATGCGCCCGTCCGACCTGAGCGACCTGCGGCGCGCGCTGGTGTCGGTCGTCGAGTCAGGCACCGCGGTCGGCTCCCGCATCCAGGCGCTCAACATCGCGGGGAAGACCGGGACCGCGCAGAACGCCCATGGCGCCGCGCACGGGTGGTTCGTCGCCTTCGCGCCGGCGGACAACCCGCGCGTGGTCGTGGCCGCGATCGTGGAGTTCGCCGAACACGGCTCTCTGGTGGCACCGATGGTCACGAGCATTATCGCGCGGCATCTGCTGGGGCCGGGCGCGGTGCCGGACGCCAGTGAGATTCATCTCATCGTTCCCGCCGATTCCGCACCGGAGCCGGTGCCGATCCTCCCGGTCGATACGGCGCGCGCCGGGCCGACTCGATGAGCGCGCGCGGGATCGATCGGCCGTTGGTCGCTGCCGTGACCGTGCTGCTGGCGCTCGGGATCGCCACGCTCTACTCGGCGGGACAGACCGATGTACCGACCTTCGCGGCGCGGTTGTGGGAGCGGCAGCTCATCTTCGTGGCCGTCGGCGCGCTCGGTGCCGCCATCATCTTCCGGTTTTCGCCGCGGTTTCTGGAGTGGGCGACGCCGTTCACCTACGCGGTGGCGCTTGGAGCGCTCGCGCTCACCCTCGTGACGGGTACCGGCGCGGGGACGGCTGCCGGAACCAAGTCGTGGCTCGCGCTCGGCGGCGTGCGGATTGGGCAACCCTCCGAACTCGCCAAGCTCGCGACGATCCTGATGCTGGCACGCCACCTCGCCGGCCGACGTGACGCCCCGACTTCCCTGTGGGACCTTTGGCCGTCGTGTGCCATCATCGGCGTGCCGTTTGCCCTGGTCGCTCTCCAACCCGATCTCGGCAGCGCGATCGTGTTTCTCGCCATGCTGTTCGCGATGCTCTTCTGGGCCGGTGTCAATCCCTGGCTGCTCCTCTTATTGGCATCGCCGATTCTGAGCCTGTTGCTCGCGTTCTCGACTCTGTCCTGGGGCATCTGGATCGTCGCCATCACTCTCGTGTTGATCTGGCTCAGGCCCTACGTCCTCGAAGGCGTCGGTGTCTGGCTGGCCAACGTGGGGATGGGGGTGATGGCGCTGTCGTTGTGGAATCGCCTGGCGCCTTATCAGCAAAACCGGTTGCTGTCGTTTCTGAATCCGGAGATCGACCCGCGCGCCACCGGATGGCACATCATTCAGTCCAAGGTCGCGATCGGATCGGGCGGGCTGTTTGGGAAGGGCTTTACGGAGGGAACGCAGAAACGCCTCGCGTTCATCCCGGAGCAAGCGACCGATTTCATCTACTCAGTCATCGGCGAAGAATTCGGATTTCTCGGCGTCCTCGTCACCCTGGCGCTGTTCGCGTGGTTCGTGACGGTCCTCGTCCGCATCGCGCGCCGCGCATCCGATCCGTACGCCTGCCTGCTCGTGTTCGGCATCGCGAGCCTGTTCTTCATCCACATGATCGAAAACGTCGGCATGACAATCGGTCTCATGCCCATCACCGGCATTCCGCTGCCGTTTTTCTCGTACGGCGGCTCGTTCATGCTCGTGTGCCTCACCTGCATCGGGATCGCATTCCGCATCGCCCGGGACTCACAGCGGGCGGGGTATATCGATCTGTAGACGGCCGATACACGTGGACCGGCAATCGGCAACGTTGCCATCTAGCGCCCACCCTCTGACCACCGCAGATTTCGTCCTCCCGGGGGAGAATCCAGACGCATGTCATGGTTTCGCAAGGAGCGCAAAACCCGCAAGTCGACCCGCGAACGCCTGGAAATCCCGGCGGACGCCTGGGACAAGTGCGAGGAATGCGGGCATACCGACATTCGCGAGAAGTTCGAACGGAATCTCCAAGTCTGCGCCGCGTGCGACCACCATCGGCGGATCCCGGCGCGGAGATACATTGCCATCCTCACGGACAAGGGCTCATTCGTCGAGCTGTTCGACAACCTGCGCTCGACCGACGCACTCGGCTTCGAGGGGTATCCCGCCCGCATCGACAAGGCCATGAGCAAGGCGGGCAGGAGCGAGGCGATCATCACCGGACACGCCACCCTCCGGGGCCTCCCGATCAACCTCGGCGTGATGAACTTCGCATTCATGGGCGGATCGATGGGGTCGGTGGTGGGGGAGAAGATCGCCTTGCTCGCCAAGCGGTCGCTCGAGAAGCGGGTGCCGTTGATCATCGTGTCGACTTCCGGCGGCGCGCGCATGCAGGAGGGGGCGTTAAGCCTGATGCAGATGGCGAAAACCGCGGTGATGATCGCGCAACTGCGCGCGAAGGCCATCCCGTTCATCTCGATTCTCACCGATCCGACCACCGGCGGGGTCTCGGCATCGTACGCGATGCAGGGTGACGTGAACATTGCCGAACCCGGTACGGTGATCGGATTCGCCGGGCCGCGGGTCATCAAGCAGACCATCGGCCAGGACCTGCCCGAGGGGTTTCAGACCGCGGAGTTCCTGCTGGATCGCGGCATGCTCGACGCCGTCGTGTCGCGTCACGATTTGGCCGACTGGACCGCGCGGTTGTTGCGCATGATGCTGCGGCTCGATCCGGCCGCCGTCGCCGACTGACGCTCACGTTCGCGGAAGCCTGTGGCTTCCTGTTCCCCCGTACCGGCGGCGCCACCGCGTGGTCGCTGGGCCCCACCGCCGCACTGCTCGATCTCGTCGGGAATCCCCACGGGCACATGCCCGTCATTCACGTAGGGGGGACCAATGGCAAGGGATCGGTAGTCCACCTCGTGTATGCGGCGCTGCGCGCGGCGGGGTTTCGCGTAGCGCGCTACACCTCACCCCACCTGGTGGACGTGCGCGAGCGGATGGTCGTGGATGACCGGCCCATCTCCCGCGCCGCCTTCGCCATGTGGACGAACACGCTGCGCCACGCCATCGACGAGACCGGTGCCAGCTTCTTCGAGGCGACCACCGCGATCGCGTTCGCCGATTTTGCGGCACGGCACGCGGACATCGCGGTCGTCGAGGTCGGGTTGGGCGGGCGGCTCGACAGCACCAACGTCGTGGTGCCGTTGGTGAGTGCGGTGACTCACGTGGCGCTGGAGCACGCCGACTACCTCGGCAACGATCTCCTGGGCATCGCGCGGGAGAAAGCGGGCATCGCCAAGCCGGGCACGCCCTTCGTGATCGGCGAGCCCGATTCCGCGCTCGCCGCCGAGTTGGAGACCGCGGCACTGGCGGTGGGCGCCACACCGGTCCGCGTGCCGCGCGATGCCCTATACGACGGCGCGCTGGGACCGGCGGGACCGTTTCAGCGCCGGAACGCGGCGATCGCGCGGGCGGTGCTGTGCGCCCTTCCGCCGGCCCACCGGCCGGACGACGACGCGATGCGTCGGGGATTCTGCGCCGCGCGCGTGCCCGGGCGGTACGACCGGCGCGGCCGGTGGCTGTTCGATGTGGCCCACAATCCCGACGGGATGCGCGTGCTCGCGGGCGCGCTCGCCGCCGATCCGCCGCCGCGGCCGCTGCACGTGCTCGTCGGTGTGTTGGGCGACAAGGCATGGCGCGAGATGCTGGATCTCCTGCTGGGCGTGGCGGACGACATCTGGGCCACCATGCCCGTGTCGGCGCCGGCGGACCGGCGCTGGGATCTGGCCGCGGTCGCGCACGCGTACGGCGACCGGCTGCATTACCAACCGGACTTCGACAGCGCACTCACCGAGGTGCACGACGGCGCGGGCACGGTGCTCGTCTGCGGTTCGTTCCACACCGTCGGCGACGCGATGGCGCGCTTGCCCGCATTCGCGCCGCGCGGCTAGATTCTGTGATGCAGGCACAAGCACTCCCCGGGTTTCGGGAGTTCTACCCGGAAGACGCCGCACTCCGTAATCACATTTTCAACGTTTGGCGCTCGGTAGCCGCCCGATACGGCTTCGAAGAGTACGACGGGCCGCCGCTGGAACCGTTGGACCTGTATACGGCAAAGAGCGGTGACGAGATCGTCGGTCAGCTCTACGCGTTTAACGACAAGGGCGGCCGGGCGATTACGTTGCGGCCCGAGATGACCCCAACGCTGGCCCGTATGGTGGCGGCCCGGGCCGCGGGACTCAAGAAGCCGATCCGCTGGTTCTCCATCCCGCAGCTGTTTCGCTACGAGCGGCAACAGCGCGGCCGGTTGCGCGAGCATTTCCAGCTCAACATGGACCTGATCGGCGAGCCGGGGCCGCTGGCCGACGCGGAGATCATCGCCGCGGCGCTTGACGTCATGGGGGTGTTGGGACTCGCGCCGGGCGCCGTACAGGCACGCGTGTCCGACCGGCGAGTCCTCACCGCGCTGCTGCGTCACGCCGGCATCGACGAGGTCACGCGGCCGGCGGCATTCGCCGCGATCGACAAGATCGAGCGTGACCCACGGGATGTGCTGGCGGGACGGTTGATCGAGGCGGGCTGCTCGGCGGGCGTCGCCGAGGCGGTACTCCGGATCGGCGCCATCCGCGGTCCCGCCGAGCTCCAGCAGGCGCTGACGGCCGTGCCGGACGGCACCGCCGCGGCCGTGGACCTGTTGGCGTGCATGCATGCGCTCGAGGCGATGGGTTTTGGCGACCGGGCGGTGATCGACCTCTCGATCGTACGCGGGCTGGCATATTACACCGGGGTCGTATTCGAGCTGTTCGACTCCGCGCGGACCCTGCGGGCCATCTGCGGCGGCGGCCGTTACGACGGCTTGCTCGGCACGCTCGGCGCGGTCGACCTTCCGGCGGTGGGGTTCGGGATGGGCGACGTCGTGCTGAGCGAACTCGTCAAAGCAGGTGGTGCGGTCGGCGCGCCCGAGCAACGGCTCGATGCCTTTGTGGTGGCGGTGACGCCGGAGGATCTCGACGTAGTGCTCGCCCTCACGCATGCGCTGCGCGATCGCGGCGCGGCGGTCGAGTTCTCCCTGCGCGCGCAGGGGGTGGGAAAGCAACTCAAACTGGCAGCGGCGCGCGGCGCGCGCCGCGCGGTGATCGTCGGACCGGACGAACGGGCCGCCGGCACCGCGGTGGTGAAGGATCTCGACAACGGAACGGAAGACCGGGTGACCCTTGCACAACTCCAAGACGGTTTCTTTGACACGTAGCCTGCTGTTCATCGGCCTGGTGCTGGCCGGCTGCTCCGACGAGCGCACCCCAATCGTCGACTTCGAGTTCGCGGAGGAGGGACAGGCGGTCCCGGTGGCGATCCTCAAGCGGGACTCGACCACCACGCCGCGCGGATATCGCGTGGCCGAACTGCACGTGTTCCTTCCGGTCGGCATCACCGAGGCGGACGCGCGGGCCACGCTGCAACACCTCATTGACAGCGTCGGCGTCGCCGACACGCTGGCGGCGGCCGTGCGCGTCGTCGGATTCCTGCTGGGCGAATTCAACGCCGCCAGCGGGCAGGCCGAATTGCAGCCGGCGTTGTCGGCGTTCTGGTCACCCACCGACTCGCTCGGGATCACCGGCAGCCGCCGTACCGCGCGGTTTCGCACCAGTTTCACGGTCATCAAGGAATTCCAGACGCCGGGCGCGATCAAGCAATGAGTCAGGGGAAGGGCATCACGACGCGTGCCGACGATTTTTCGGCATGGTACAACGACGTCATCATGCGCGCGGAGCTGGCGGACTACTCGCCGGTGCGCGGTTGCATGGTCATTCGCCCGGCCGGGTACGGCATCTGGGAGCTGATGCAGCGCGCACTCGATGGCCTGTTCAAGGAAACCGGACACGAGAACGCGTATTTCCCGCTGTTTATCCCGCAGAGCTTCATGGAGCGCGAAGCGGAGCATGTCGAAGGCTTCGCACCGGAAACGGCGGTCGTCACCCACGCGGGAGGCAAGGTACTGGACGAACCGCTGGTCGTGCGGCCGACGTCGGAGACGATCATCTACGAGATGCTTTCCAAATGGATCCAGAGCTACCGTGACCTGCCGGTGCTGCTCAACCAGTGGGCCAACGTCGTGCGATGGGAGATGCGTACCCGGCTGTTCCTGCGCACGACCGAGTTCCTCTGGCAGGAGGGGCATACGGCACACGCCACGGCTGGGGAGGCCGACGAAGAAGCGTTGCGCATGCTGGCGGTGTACCGCCGGTTCATGGAAGAGTGGATGGCGTTGCCGGTGATCACGGGCGTCAAAACCGAGTCGGAGCGATTCGCCGGCGCGGTGCGGACCTACGCGCTCGAAGGGTTGATGCAGGACAACAAGTCGCTGCAGGCGGGGACGTCCCACTTCCTCGGCCAGAACTTCGCCAGGGCCTTCGGCACCCAGTTCCAGACCGCCGAGGGCGGCATGGACTACGTGTGGAGCACCTCCTGGGGCGTGTCGACGCGGCTGGTCGGCGCGCTCATCATGGCGCACAGCGACGATACCGGGCTGGTGTGCCCGCCCCGGCTTGCGCCGAAGCAGGTCATGATCGTTCCCATCTGGCGCGGCGACGACGAACGCGGCGCCGTGGTCCAGGTCGCCGAGCGGATGCAGCGGGAGCTGATCCAGGCCGGCGTCCGCTGCGGCCTCGACGCGCGCGAAGGGATGAAACCGGGGGCCAAGTACTACGAGTGGGAAGGGCGCGGCGTGCCCGTGCGCCTGGAAATCGGACCGCGCGACATCGCGCAGAACCAGACGATGCTCGTGCGCCGCACCGGCGGCAAGTCGCCGGTCTCGCTCGCCGGACTCGCGGCCACCATCGAGGCGGTGTTGCTGGAGATACAGGAGGCCCTGTACTCGGCGGCCCTGGCCCGGCGCGAGGCGCAGTCGGTGCGCGGCGTCACCAAGGACCAACTGATCGACCTGATGGCCACCACCGGTGGGTTTGCGTTCGCCGGGTACTGCGGGAACGAGGCATGCGAGGCGGCCATCAAGGAGGCGACGAAGGCGACCATCCGCGTGCTGCCCGACGCCGAGTTTCGTTCGCCCGACGCGCCGGCCACGTGCGTATGGTGCAACCAGCCGGCCACCGCCGAAGCGGTGTGGGCCAAGGCCTATTGATGGCGTCGCTCGCACACGGCGTGCTGATCATCGATTTCGGATCGCAGTACACGCAGCTCATCGCGCGGCGCATGCGCGAGGCGCGGGTGTACTGCGAAATCCATCCGCCCAGCGTGGACGCCGCGTGGATCAGGGAGCGCGCGCCGATGGGCATCGTCCTGTCCGGCGGCCCCAATTCAGTCTACGACGACGGCGCGCCCGCACTGCCCGCCGGGGTCGCCGACCTTGGTATTCCGGTGCTTGGTGTCTGTTACGGCATGTATCTGGTCGCCCAGGCGGCGGGCGGCACGGTCGAAAAATCCGGCAAACGGGAATACGGTCGCGCCGACATCGAGGTGCGCGACACGCGCGGCCTGTTCAACGGGTTCGTGGCGGGCGAACGCACGACCGCGTGGATGAGTCACGGCGACCGCGTCACCGACTTGCCCGACGGCTTCGTCCTGTCGGCGGCGAGCGCCAACAGCCCCATCGCGGGGTTCGAGGACGGCACGCGGCGTCTCTACGGGGTGCAGTTCCATCCCGAAGTGGCGCATACCCCGCGCGGTGGGGAGATCCTCCGCAACTTCCTGTTCGAGATATGCGGGTGCGCGCCCAACTGGACCGCCGGCCACTTCATCGCCGAGCAGGTCAGTCGGATCACGGCGCTGGTCGGCCCGTCCAGGCGGGCCATCTGCGGCTTGTCGGGCGGCGTCGACTCGTCGGTGGCGGCGGTGCTGGTCCACGAGGCATTGGGCGACCGATTGACGTGTATCTTCGTCGATCACGGACTGCTGCGGTTGCACGAACGCGAGCAGGTCGAGCGACTGTTCCGCGCCCATCTGGGTATCGACCTCAGGGTGGTGGACGCCGCCGCCACGTTTCTCGCGCGGCTGGAAGGGGTGGAAGATCCGGAAGAGAAGCGTCGCATCATCGGGCACACGTTCATCGATGTCTTCGAGCAAGCCGCGCGCGAGGTCGGCGGGGACGTCGGCTACCTGGTGCAGGGAACGCTGTATCCCGACGTCATCGAATCGTTCTCGCCGCGTGGCGGCCCATCGGTCACCATCAAGACGCACCACAACGTGGGCGGGCTCCGGCCCGATCTGCCGTTCGAGTTGATCGAGCCACTGCGTGAGCTGTTCAAGGACGAGGTGCGCCAGGTCGGTCGCGAACTGGGATTGCCGGAGGAGATCGTCGGCCGGCATCCGTTTCCCGGACCCGGCCTGGCGATTCGGGTGCTCAGCGCCGTGTCGTCCGACGAGCTCGAGACACTCCGCCGCGCCGACGCGATCTATCTCGAGGAAATCCGCGAGGCAGGGTTATACGATCAGATCTGGCAGGCGTTCGCGGTGTTGCTGCCGGTACGCGCCGTGGGCGTGATGGGTGACGCGCGGACCTACGAGAACGTGGTCGCGTTGCGCGCGGTCACCAGCACCGACGGCATGACCGCCGATTGGTTCGCGTTTCCGCCGGACGTGTTGGGCCAGGTTGCCAACCGGATCATCAACGAGGTCGATGGGGTGAATCGGGTGGTATACGACGTGAGTTCGAAACCGCCGGCGACGATCGAGTGGGAATAGTCGCGGCGCCTACAGTTTCTTTTCCTTCAACAACGCCATGAACTCCGCCGGTGTCGCAATGGCTTCCAGCCGGCCTGGCACATCCGCTTCCTTCGCGAACTGGGCGATCTTGCCGAGGACCGGCAGGTATTGGTTGGAGATCTCGATGGGCGGCGCGACGATCAGGAAGACGTAGTGAACCGGTTTGTTGTCGATGGCGCTGAAGTCGATCCCTTCCAGCTTGCGTCCAAAGGCAACCCGCAGCGTGTCGACCACGGCGCAACGGCAGTGGGGAATCGCGATCCCCCGCCCGATACCCGTCGATCCGAGGTTTTCGCGCCGATTGAGCATCTTGAACAGGGTGGCATTATCCTGGTCGTCGAGCCGGAGCAATACGATCAGCTCCGCGAGGATCTCGTCTTTGGTGTTTCCCTCGAGGTCGAGGGAGATGGCATCGATCGAAAAGAACTCCGTGAGGTCCATCAGGGAAACAGTCCGCTGGGTTGAAGGGTTGGGCGAAACGTAACGGGGTTGGGTACCGGGGGTCAAACGGCGCGTGCGCCGTTGGTTGCTCCGCATCGAGGGCGGTTGGTACATTGGTCTCTATGTCGTTCCCGTATCCCGTGGCGCATCGCGTCCCGCTGTTTCTGGCGCCCATGGCCGGGGTCTCGGAGCCCCCGTTCCGGCTCTTGTGCCGCTCGTTCGGTGCGGACGTGGTCGTGTCCGAGTTCCTCTCCAGCGATGGATTGCGGCGCGGGATCAAGACCGTGCACGACGGCGCGTTCTTCACGTCCGCCGAGCGTCCAATTGGTATTCAGTTATATGGGGCCGATCCGGCGGCGATGGCCGAGGCGGCGGAGCTGGTACACGCGCACTACCGGCCCGATTTCATCGACATCAATTTTGGCTGTCCCGTCAAGAAAGTCGTGAAGCGCAACGGCGGGTCTGGTTGCCTCAAGGACCTCTCGGTGGTGCAGCAGATCATCCGGGCGGTGCGGGGCGCCACATCGTTGCCGGTCACGGTGAAGATCCGCAGCGGCTGGGACGAAGCGACCCGCAATCCGGTCGAGATCGGGTTGCGGTGTCAGGACGCCGGCGCCCAGGTGCTCACGTTGCATCCACGCTCACGCGCGCAGCTCTATAGCGGGGCAGCCCGGTGGGATGAGATCGCCGCGGTGGTCGATGCGCTCGACATCCCGGTGGTGGGGAACGGCGACATCAGGGTCGCGGATGACGTCGTTCGGATGCACGCGGCAACCGGTTGTGCGGGCGTGATGATCGCGCGCGGTTCGTTCGGCAACCCGTGGATCTTCCAACGGGCCCGGGCGTTGTTGGACCGCATCCCGGCACGGCCGGAACCCAACGCGGCGGAGCGTTTTGCGGTCGCGCTACGTCACGCGCAGCTCCAGCTCGACATCCAGGGCGACGCGCGGCGGACGGCGATCGAGTTCCGCAAACACCTCGGCTGGTACGTGCGAGGATTGCACGGCGCCGCCGAGTTGCGGCGGGAACTTCACACCATCGAATCGATGGCGGACGTCGAGCGTATCTTCCGCGCTTATCTCGCGCCGGAACGCGCCGTCGGGTGACGCCGGAACGGCTGCGTGCCCTGTTCGAGGAGGTCGCGGCCGGCACCCTGACGTCGGACGCCGCGCTTGAACGGCTCGGCCGTTTCCCCGTCGAAGACCTGTCCTACGCATCGGTCGATCATGCACGCGAGCTCGTGCAAGGCCAGCAGGAAGTGGTGTTGTGCGAGGGCAAGACCACCGACCAGATCGAAGGCATCTGCGCCGCGCTGGCTGCCTCGAACGGCGCTTTTCTCGCCACGCGTGCCAACGAGGCAGCGCGCGCACTGCTCGTGCGGCGGTTCCCACGGGCAGAGATCAACGTACTTGGCAGGACCGTCTATCTGGCACCGAGCCCCGAACCCGAGCCGACCGGCCGCGGCACCGTGCTGGTCGTCACCGCCGGCACCAGCGACCTGCCGGTGGCGGAAGAAGCGGCGGTGGTCGCGCGGGCGTTGGGCAACAGGGTGGCCCGGTTGACCGACGTCGGCGTGGCGGGGATCCACCGCGTTCTCAGACAGAGCGACCTGTTGCGCACGGCGGCGGTCGTGATCGTGGCGGCGGGGATGGACGGCGCGTTGGCGAGCGTAGTGGGCGGATTGGTCTCCGTGCCGGTCGTGGCCGTACCGACCAGTGTGGGGTACGGCAGCGCGTTCGGGGGGTTGTCGGCACTACTGGCGATGCTCAACTCGTGCGCCTCGGGCGTGCTGGTGGTGAACATCGACAACGGGTTCGGCGCGGCCGCGGCGGCTTCCCGCATCAACCATCTCTCATGACGTGGTTCCTGATCGGCGGCGTCGCGTTGGCCGCGGGTGTCGTGGGATACCTGGTGGGACGGCACGTGCACGCCAACGCTGAGTCGGCGGTCGGGTACCTCCCTGCTGAACGCAGCCATCTGGTCGATCTGGTGCGCCGGGCACATCGGGCGCTCGTGGCCACGTCGGTGACGCTCGGCGATCCTCCCATTACGGCCCTGCACCCGCGAGGGGTAGACCGCGACATCGCCGAACGAGCTGAGGCCCTCGCGCGACTCGCGTTGTCGGACGGCCGCAATCACGTCATCAACGACAGCGCGCCCACTCTGGCCACGGCTGACGGGGACGTGGCGTTTGCGGTCGTGCTCAGCGCCGGCGCGCCGATCGAGGCGTCGGGCGAACGGGTGCTCGACGAACTGCGCGCGCTGGCCGCCGGACTCGATGCTCAGCGGCGCATCGAACGTGAAGGGCGGCGTTCGGCGACCCGGCTGGCGAAGCTCGAGCAGCACGACAGCATCGAGAGCGCCTCTGCGGCATTGAGCGACGCAGCGACACGCATGGTCGACGCGCCCGCTGCGGTGGCCCTGCGCGACGGATTGAGCGGGACGCCGCACATCCTCGCCGTCTCCGGTGGCGCGGATCGTCGTCTGCTCGGCACCGCGGTCGCACCCAATTCCACCGTCGGCCGCGCGGTCGACGGCGAGACACCGCTGGCTGGATTCTCAGCCGAGGAATTGTTTGGGCATTTCCGGTCGGACCGTCGGCGGCGGGAAGACGCCGGGATCGCGTTTCCCCTGAACGACGGCAAGGAGGGCGTCGGGGCGCTCGTCGTGTTCCGTCAGCCAAAGGCGGTGGACGACGAGACGCAGGCGGCGCTGCAGCGGCTGGCGATCCAGGCGGGCCCGTTCATGGCGCGGCTGGTCTCGATCCGGAAACATGAACTGCGCGCCATGACCGATGAACTGACCGGGCTGCCCAACCGCCGCGGGTTCGAGAGCGCCCTGAGCACGTTCAGGGGTGACACCGCGGCGTTGCTCTACCTCGATTTGGATCGGTTCAAGCTGTTGAACGACACGCACGGCCACATCGCGGGCGACGCCGCGTTGCAGCACCTGGCGAGACTGTTGCGCCGCGGACTGCGCGAACGTGACGTTGCCGCACGCATGGGCGGCGAAGAGTTCGCGCTGTGGCTGCCCGACATCGCGCGCGCGGAAGCCATCGACGTCGCCGAACGTGTGCGGGCCACCGTCGAAGGTGCGCCAGTCAATTGGAACGGCAAGGCGATACCGTTCACTTGTTCGATCGGCGTCGCCACGATGCCGGAGACAACGACCGCCGCGGCCAACCTGTACGCGGCGGCGGACGCCGCGTTGTATCGTGCAAAAGAGGGCGGCCGCAACAAGGTGGAGCTGGCGAGAGGCCCGCGCCAGCCCAGAGCCACGGATGTTTGATCAGCAGGTCGCTGGGTAAACGGGGCGGACGCCGCCGAGTTCTCGCGATGATCGCCGGCGTGAAACGGGCTAGGCCACGGGCCGCCCGATGTTCGGCGGCATGAAGCGGCAAGGCCACGCGCTCGTCGGTTCACCGACAGAGCCGAGCCGCGGGTTTACCCGCGAATCGCGACGAATGTACCTTCCTGATCCTCTGAACCGCCGGAAACGGCGTCGTCAAGACAGCCCGCGACCTGCGACCGTCCGTGACCGCCTGTGACCCCGACCGTCCGTGACGCACTTTGCCCGCCTTTTAGACCCGGAATCGGCTATATTCCGGAAGCTCGCGAAAGGGGGCGACTGGTTTCGACGGGGTTGGTGAAGGTTTCGTTGCGTGCCCAGGTTTCCGGTTCCCTGGTAAAACCACTGGAAAACTTCACAACTGCCAATACTGACTTGGCCATGGCTGCGTAGGCTTCGGCTTACTGCACCTGCCCGCGTCGCAGCCCGCTCGAAGCGGCGCGCGGGTAACGCAAAATCGAGCTGGCGGTGCGCGTCGCTCTCGCGCGTAACGTGAGACTTTAGGGAGATTGTTCGTCGTCTGGGCGGTTGCGCTCCTTACGGCGGAGACTTCAAGCGCAACCTACGCACGTAGAGATGGAGCTGGATCGAGTCTCGGACCGGGGTTCGAATCCCCGCGCCTCCATGCATGAAGGGCCTCTGCCGATGGCAGGGGCCCTTGTCGTTCGTACCGGTGACGACCCACGGACCCGAGACCGGCATCCTTCGACCAGCTTTGACCATCCGTTTGCAACCTTGTCGCATCTCGCTCCGTCCAATCACTTGCACCTCTCGCTTACCGAGAGTAGACTCCCACTCAACCGTGACGGAGGCACTATCGATGGGCAGGGCGAAGTCGGATATCATCAAGGGCACCCTGGACATGCTGATCCTCAAGACGCTGGCGTTGGAGCCGCAGCACGGGTGGGGGATTCAGGAGCGGATTCAACAAATGTCGGGGGATTTGCTCCGGGTGCAGCAAGGATCGCTATACGCGTCGCTCCATCGGCTCACGCGCGAGGGATGGATACGCTCGTACTGGCAGGTAACGGAGCACAACCGGCGGGCGCGGTACTACGCGCTCACGCGGGCAGGCACCATGCAACTCGGCGTCGAACTCGATCATTGGCACGCGCTCGCCAAGGGTGTGATGCGCGTTCTCGCGACAACCTAGGGACACGACATGCGTGTACTCAGCGATCTGGTATTCAGGCTGCGGGCGTTGTCTCCCGAAGCGGCGCTCCGCGAGGCGCGACGGCGGTTTGGCGCCGAGGTCGCGCACAGGGAGGGCGTTCGCGAAGCGTGGGGCATTGGCGTCGTCACCGATCTCTGGGCCGACGGCTGGCACGCGTTGCGCCAGCTGCGGCGCCATCCCGGATTCGCCGGCGTGTCGATTCTCACGCTCGCGCTGGGGATCGGGGCGACCGTCGCGCTGGCAAGCGTGGTGCAGGGACTCATGCTGCGGCCACTGCCGTTTCCGGATGAAGACCGCCTGGTCGTGTTCTGGAGCCAGTTCGATTGGCGCGGCGTGGAGTTCGATTTCGTAGCCGAGCGAGCCGGCGCGTATGAGGGGATCGCCGCGTACACGACCAACGCCGTCACGTACCATTCGGGATCCGGCACCTCGCTTTTGCAGAATGCGCTCGTCTCGGCGGATATGTTCGACGTGCTCGAGGCGCGTCCGATCCTGGGCCGGACGCTGCAACCGGGCGAGGACCGACCTGGTGCCGAGCCCGTGGTCGTCATCGGCTACGGCATGTGGCAGGGGGACTTCGGCGCCGACCCGAATGTGGTGGGCCGCCGGATCCCACTCGGCGGCGAGCCGACGACGGTCATCGGTGTCATGGGCCCGGACTTCTACTTCCCAACCCCCGAGTGTCGCGCCTGGCGGCCGCTGGTCCTGGACCGCGACAGTCAGAACTACCGCGGCAACGGATATCTCACCCTCGTGGGTCGCTTGCGGGACGGGATCACCGATGCCGGCGTGCAAGCCGACCTGGGCACGCTCGCCGTCGCACTCGGCGAGCGGTTCACCTATCCCGCGGCGTGGGACAAGACCAGGGGCGCACACGTGATTCCGTTCCGGGAGTACGTCCTGGGAGACGTGGAACCGGCGTTACTCCTCCTGCTCGGCGCCGTCGGCCTGATTCTCGTCATGACGTGCACCAACGCCGCCGCACTGATTCTGGCGCGCACCTCCGACCGCACCAGCGAGATCGCGGTGCGCACCGCGCTCGGCGCGGGACGTGGACGCGTGGCGCGGCAGGTGCTCGCCGAGTCGATCGTGTTGGCGCTGGTGGCGGGGACGCTGGGAGCGGTGCTCGCGCAGAGCGTGTTCGGCATACTCGTCGCCAGCCTCCCCTTGACGGGGGGCTATGCGTCCGCGGTGGCGTTCCCATGGACCGGGTTCGCGGCGGCGTTCCTGCTGGCGTTGGTGGTCGCGTTCGTCGTGGCCCTCGCGCCAATGACCAGCCTCTTCAGAGGTCGGCTCGGGTCGCTACGCGGATCACGTTCGGACGCCGGACTCCAGCGACGCACCGGCAGGATGCAGGGCATTCTTGTCACCGCCGAGGTGGTACTCGCGTTGACCTTGGCCACCGGTGCCGCGTTGCTGGTGCGGTCGGTCGCACGCATGCAGGCGATCGAGATCGGGTTGGACCCGGAGAACGTCGTCACGCTCAACCTGGTGGCCGGGGAAGCGGAGATGGACGAGACCGCGCGGCGCGGGTTCTTCGCGGAGGCGGTGCAGCAGGCGGAGGCGTTGCCCGGCGTGCGTGCGGCCGCGCTCGTGAACCGACTGCCGATCCGTGACGGCGGCTGGCAGGGTCCAGCGAATATTCGGAGCCGGCCCGACATCGACCGCTCCGAGCGGCCCAATGCGGTATGGCGCTCGGCGACGCCGCACTACTTCGACGTCATGGGCATGACGATCGTGCAGGGCAGAGCATTCACCGACACGGACCGCGCCGGCGCGGTCGACGTGGCGATTGTGAGCGAATCGTTCGCGCGGTTTGCCTGGCCGGGAGACGATCCGATCGGGAAGCTCGTTTCGGGCACCTTTGAGCAGGAGGGCCAGTGGCGCACGGTGGTCGGCGTGGCGGCGGAGACGCGCATGTTCGATCTCACGGGAGAAAACCCGTTCGCGATGTACGCACCGTTCGCGCAGGCACCGACCGCCGGCATCAGCCAGGTGTTGGTGTTGCAAGGCGAACGCAACGCGACGTCGCTGATTCCCGGAGTGCGTGCCATGATCGGCGGGTTGGACGATCGCATCGCGGTCTCGCGCGCCGGCCCGATGGAGGACGTCGTCGCCGCGGCCATGGCCGAGCCACTCCGGCTCCGGTTCTACCTGATGTTGTTCGCGGGGTTGGGACTCGTGTTGAGCGCGGTGGGTGTGTACGGCGTGGTGTCGTACGCGGTTACGCGTCGCCGGTCGGAATTCGGCATTCGCATGGCACTCGGCGCCACCGCCGGGGCGATCCTGACCGACGTGGTGCGCCGAGGGGTGGTGCCGGTTGGTGTCGGCGTGATTGCGGGCGCAGTTGTCTCGCTGGCGCTTGGCAACGTGATTTCGCGGTTCTTGTATGGCGTGGCGCCGCGCGATCCGGGCAGTCTCGTGGTGGCGGCCGCGGTATTGTTTGGAACAGGAATCGTTGCGGCGGTGGTGCCGGCTTGGCGGGCGGGGCGCGTGAACCCGGTAGAGGCGTTAAGGGCCGAGTGATGGTGGATCGGGCTGTTCTTTCCCGTCGTCGCGCTGCCGCAGCCGCGACGGGCGTGACGTGCGCGTTGCCAACGACGAACGTGGTCGGGCTCATGTAGGGTGCCTGGACGGGTCGGCTTGGGGCACGCCATGGCTGAATCTGTGGCCCTGATCGCGGTAAGCCTGGTGTGCATCACCGCGTCCACCAAGGTGTTTCGCTGGGAGTGAGGCGCTATGAGGGCATGGTCGGTGTTCTGGTTGAGCTGCATCGTCGCGTGCACTGCGAGTGAGGACGTCCCCCGCCGTCTCGTGGTCCGCGACAGCCTGGGCCTGCGGATCGTCGAGAACCACGATGATTCCATGCCCCGACTGCGCCTGTCATCGGCGCCACTGCTCGACATCGGGAGCGAGCGCGACACGCTCACGTCGCTGTTTCACGTCGAAGGGGCGCATCGCCTCAGCGACGGTCGCATCGTGATCGCGAATCGCGGGACCGATCAGATTCGCTTCTACGACGCCGAAGGCGGGTTCCTGGACGCCGTCGGCCGGAGCGGGGAGGGGCCGGGCGAGTACGGCTACATCGCGTGGACGGCGCGATGCGGAACCGACACGTTGTACGTGTACGACATCGCGACGCGACGGTTAACGGTACTCAACGATCACGGTGAGACGATTCGGGCCACGCGGTTGATGCTGCCGCATAACACGGCGCCATACGGGGTCTCGCGGTGCCAGCACGGCGGGCCTTTCGTCTCCGCCGGTTGGTCGTCGGACATGCCGAGCCCGGGCCTCCACCGAAACCCCATGCCAGTGGGGCTTGCGACGCTCGATGGGGAACCATTGGCCATGATCGGCACGTTCCCCGGAGTCGATCGCTGGGGAATCGTGTTCGAGGGACAGCTTCGCGGAAGCAGCCCGTTGCCGCTGGGACGGGATCTGCTGCAGACGATCGTCGGCGACCGGGTGTTCATCGGCACCGGCAACGCCTATGAGATCGCCGCCTATCGCCTCGACGGCACACTCGAGATGCTGATACGCCTCGACGCTGCCAAACGCCCGGTCGCCGCCGCCGACCTCGAAGCGTTCATCGAGAGGCAACTGGATGGCATCGACGACGACGACGCCCGCGCACGAACGCGACGCTACTATCGCGACATGGAGTTACCGGATCGCCTGCCTCCTTACGCCGCGTTCCTGGTCGACGAGGCGGAGACGTTGTGGATCCAGGACTATCCGGGCCCGCGCGACCGGGAGGCGGTGTGGCGCCGGTTCTCGACCGACGGCGCCTACATTGGCGTCGCCACCATGCCCGCGGACCTGAAGGTCTTCGAGATCGGCGACGAATACGTCCTGGGGATGTGGAAGGACGACCTCGACGTGGAGCATGTCCGGCTCTACGCCCTCGAGACGTAACCCGCGTCGTCCAGCCTCGCGAGGTCCCGGCTAAGAGCCCGGGCTCGGCCGAGCACGGCGTCCTGAAGGACGTGGGGTGCAGCGTGCACGTCAGGCGCGCAGTGCACGTGAGCGCACGCCGTGCTTCAGCACGGAGTTCTTGGCCGAGCCCGCCCTTCAGGGCGGGACTGCGGCTACCTGCGCCAGGCTCGCCCCCGCCGCCCGCCGCTCCTCCAGCAACCGGACGGCTTCCAGCTTGTACTCCGCGCTGAACGTCCGCCGCGTCCGTCTCGATCTAGCTTTCTTCTCCCTCGTCATGGACCACCTCCCGCCCCAACATAACGGGGCTATTGAGGTGTCCACCAAACCGGGTCAGGCTCAGAGTACGGAGAACAGGACCAGCAACGGTGCTCGGCGGATCACGGTCAAAACTCCTCTCACGCTCTGTGAACCAATCGGCGGGCTCCGACGGTTGCAGGTATGTACGAGGAAGATGGCGAGGGGTTTCGCGCGGTTCAAATCCTCGAGGCGGATCACAGGCGTGAGCGCATTCGGATCGGCCGACCCCGACATACGGGCCGGAACTTGCCACGTCATTCAACAGTTATACTTAGCGGCGGGACAGCGCGACCGCCCGTCCCCGAGTCATGCGAACGTATACACGGAGGATCCCGATGGCGGAGCGAGGCATTATCGCAGTAATCGGCGCGACCGGCGCGCAGGGCGGGGGACTGGTACGGGCCCTTGTAGCCGGCCAGGGAGGAGAGTTCATCCCCCGGGCCATCACGCGCAACATCGAGTCGGACAAGGCCAAGGCGCTGGCGGCGGATGGGGTCGAGGTGGTCGCGGCCGATCTCGACGATGCCGCGAGTCTCGAGCGGGCCTTCGCCGGCGCGGACGGGGTGTACGGCGTCACCAACTACTGGGAACACTTCTCACCGGATAAGGAGATGGCACAGGCCGGCAACATCGCCAGGGCGGCGAAGGCGGCGGGGGTGGCGCACACGATCTGGTCCACGCTGGAGGACACGCGCGAATGGGTGCCGCTCGACGACGACCGCATGCCTACCTTGATGGACAAGTACAAGGTCCCCCATTTCGACGCCAAAGGACAGTCCGACCGGCTGTTCCGTGACGCCGGCGTGCCGACCACGTGGCTGCTCACGAGCGCCTACTGGGACAACTTCATCCACTTCGGCTGGGGACCGCAACGCGGCCCGGACGGCGCGCTCGCGCTCGGCTTCCCAATGGGCGACCGCAAGTTACCGGCGATCGCGGTGGACGACATCGGGAAGTGCGCCTGCGGTATTTTCAAGCGCGGGTCGGAGTTCATCGGTAAGAAGGTCGGGATCGCAGGCGAACATCTCACCGGCACCGAGCTGGCCGCGGCGTTCACGCAGGCGCTCGGGCAACCGGTGACGTACAACGACGTCCCGCCGGAAGTCTACCGCAGCTTCGACTTTCCAGGCGCCGCGGACGTGGGGAACATGTTCCAGTTCAAGCGCGACTTCAGCGAGTACTATTGCGGCGCGCGCAGCGTCGAGTTCTCGCGGTCAGTGAACCCGGACCTGCAGACGTTCGAGCAGTGGCTGGAGGCGCACAAGGATCAGGTCCCGATCGCCTAGGTCGCGATCGCAGCGTGACGACCACCGGCCTCCCGACGCGCGTGGGGGAGACCTGACCTGACGGTTCGTCACCGCGTACTCGCTCGGAGCGACTCGGGCGACTGGTCTGCCGCGTCGTGAGGTGGTAGGTTCGGACGACTGTTCGGTCGCGACATCCAGGAGTCGCCGTGAGATCCGTCGTCCGCATCGTACGCGCCAAATCCCCGGAACTGCGGGCCAACCTCGTTGTCACGATCGTCGTTGCGTATTTCGGCACTCGCGGATTCGGTTGGCTCGCGGGGTTGGTGTGCGGCGGCGGCGGCGTGGCCGCGATTGCATGGTCGCTGGTTCGGGGCTATGGCGACACAGACAGGAGCCGGGCGCACTCGTCGCGCGGCGCGGGGGAGCATGGCGGCATGTTCGGCACGTTGGTTCATCGATCGAGCGTGGTGCTGTGCGCCTGCGCGGAACTCTCCTACCTCTCCGCGTGTGCCGGCCCTTCGGATGCCACCGTCGTGCGGCGCACCGACTCAGCGGGCGTGGAAATCGTTCTTTCAAGCGCCACCGATCGGACGCTCGATTGGCGGTTCCATCGCCTGTTCGCATTGGGCGGATCCGACGACGGCCCGGAGTCGTTCTACCGGCTATCGGCCGGGCTCATTGGAGCGGACCGTCGCGGAAATCTCTTTGTGCTGGATCCCCCGAACGCGCGAATCGTCGTGTTCGATCCAGATGGACAGTTCGTCCGTTCGATGGGTGGGAGCGGCGGCGGACCGGGCGAGTTCCGCGCGCCTGGATCGATCTCGGTCGCGGGAGACGGGAGCGTTGCCGTATTCGACTACGGAAAAGGCAGCCTGGTTCGGTTCGATACCAACGGCGAAGTACTCGATGAACAACCGTTCCCGTTATTCCCCACACCCTGGCAACAGCGCCATTTCAGCCAGTCGCACGATACCACCCTGGTTTCCACAAGCACCGCTCCTTGGGAACCGGGCAACCTCATTCAACGACTGCGGCGAATCGTGGATGCCGACACCTCGACGCTTGCGGAGCTTCTGCTCCCACCGGTCGAGCCGCTAACGTTCCGAGAATGTCCCGGCGTCAGCCTGCCGCAACTGCCCATCTTTGCCCCCGAACTCGCCTGGACCGCGCAACACGGGATCGTGGCGTTCGGCTCGTCGCTGGAGTATTCCGTTTCCATCGCCGAGGCGGGCACCCTCAGCCGCATCGTCCGACGACAGATCGACCCCGCGCCCGCGTCACGCGATCTGGCGATGTCGCAGGTTGGAGAAGGGTTCACGTTGACCGTTCGAGAGAGCTCGTGTCATGCCGATCCGGATGACGTGGTCGACGACAGGGGGTACGGCAAGACAATCCCACTGATCGGTGCGATGCTCCTGGGCCCATCCGGCGAACTCTGGATTCGGCGCTTCACGCTGGAAAGTGGCCCAACCGCCCCCCTAGACGTGTTCGACACGCGTGGGGAATATGTCGGTACGCTTGGACAAGCACCGCTCTCACCGGTGATTCTGTTGCCAGGCGGGCGCGCGGGTGCGGTCGACACGGACGAAGTCGGTGTGCAACGACTGGTGGTATTCTCGATTCAGCAGTGAAGCCCGGGAGGCGAGCCGGTACCTGATCGAGGACGAGTCGCTCGGGAACAGCGTCTGGACGGGGTGATGGTGTGACGCACGGCAAACCCACGGCGGCGACGGCAGGATGGGTCCGTCGGCCCAGGGATCATTCGGCGTCTGGCGCTGACTCGAGGACTCGGACAAATTCCCATCGTTACCAGGTCGCACCGCCCGCGCATCCTGGATCCGCCAGCGCGCGATCGTGGCGCGGCCGCACCGGACATCGTTCCCCGGCAACCACCATGACGCGACTCGCGGACGACATCGACTATCAGCCAGACGCCATCGTGAGCAAGGTGCTCGCGAAATCGAAGGGCGGGAACGTGACGCTGTTCGCATTCGCGGCCGGACAGGAATTGAGCGAACACACGAGCCCGTTCGAGGCGCTGATCCTCGGCGTGGAGGGGACCGGCGAGATCGGCATTGGCGGCGCGCATCACCGGCTGACCGGCGGTGATCTCCTCCGGCTGCCGCCGAGCGTTCCGCACCGGGTGAAGGCCGTCGAGCCGTTCAAGATGCTGCTCATCCTGTTGAAGGACGGCAACGCCGCGCGCTGAGCGCGCGGCATTGCGTGCAGCCTCGGCACCGCCATGCCTAACAACGACCTCGTCGATCGTCTCGCATCGCTCACCCTGTTCGAATCCGTGCCTCGCCCGCAACTCGAGTGGGTGACGGCACGTGGCGCCATCCCGACTACGCCGCGGGATCAATCCTGCGCGGGGCGCAAGAGTCGATCGAGGAGATGTTCGACCGTGGTCGAAGACGACGCTGAGGCCTTCGTGCTCCACCGCGACCACTTCACGGATATGGTGCGCGATTGCCCCGGCCTGACCGCAGCGTTCGTGCACCATATGCTCGATCGGGCGCGCGACTATCGAACGGTTCAGCTCCAGGACGACCGATCGCAGGCGCTCGGCCGGCTGGCTTCGGGACTGGCACACGAGTTGAACAACGCCGCATCGGCGGCGACGCGCAACGCACAGTCCCTCTCCCGGTTACTCGACGAGGCGCACGATGCGTCGCGGGCTCTTGCCGCGGCACGGTTGAGCGACCGCCAACTCGACGCCGTCGACGCGGTATTCACGATGTGCACGCGTCCCCCCCAGCCGAGAGCGGCGCTCGAGGCGGCCGATCGCGAGGACGACATCGCCGAGTGGCTCGGGCGGCACGACATCGATCCGATAGTCGCGGAACCGCTCGCCGCGTGCGAGGTGAGCCTCGCTGTTCTGGAGCAACTTGCCGGCGCCGTTCCCGCGGAGGCACTCGCCGTCGCCCTGCGATGGGCGGCGAGCACCACCGCGGCGCGCGAGGTCGCAGCCCAGATCGTGTCGGCGACCGGCCGCGTCCACGACCTGGTCGGAGCGGTCAAGGGATTCACGTTCATGGACCGCGAGGGCGTGCCGGAAGAGATCGACGTGGCGCGGGGCCTCGTCGATACGATCGCCGTGCTGGAGAGCAAGGTGCGCGCGCGCTCGGTCGACGTGCGGGTGGCGGACGACGGCCCGGGCATCCCCGACGAGACTCGCGCCCGAATCTTCGAGCCGTTTTTCACCACCAAGCCGGTCGGACAGGGAACCGGGCTCGGACTCGACATCGTTCGACGGCTCGTTCACCGACACCTGGGGAACGTGGATGTCGTATCTCAACCGGGCCGGACCGTGCTTCGCGTGCGACTGCCCGTGACAGGAGGGACGCTGAAGCGGAACGCATTGCCGGAGGACGCACACTGATCCGCCAATACCAGCCGGAGGATCGGGATGCAGTGCTGGCCGCGTGGTACGAAAGCGCCAGGGTCGCGCATCCGTTTTGGCCGGCCGAGCGGTTTGGAGTCGAGCGGAAGAGCATCGCGGAGCGATTCCTCCCACTTGCGGAGACACATGTCTTCGAGCGGGCGGGCACGGTCGTCGGGTTCATCTCACTGCTGGACAACGAGGTCGGGGGCCTGTTCGTCGACCCGCGGTATCACGGGCAGGGAATCGGCCGAGCGCTGATGGACCTGGCGCGCACGACTCGCACGCCGCTCGAGCTGGACGTGTACGCGGACAATGCCATCGGGCGCGCGTTCTACGACGCGTATGGGTTCGGCGTCGTCGGGCAACGGCTCGAAGAATCCACCGGGCTGCGCATACTCCGCATGCGCCTGCCGCCTGGATAGATTCACGGCACGGCCATGACCATCCTGTCCGCCACTCTGCTGCTGCTCCTCGTGCTCGATCCGTTCGGGAATATCCCGTTTTTCCTGGGAGCCCTGAACGGCGTCGCACCCGAGCGCCACCGCATCGTGATCGTGCGGGAGCTGCTCATCGCGTTGGTGGCGCTCGTGGTGTTCCTGTTCGCCGGGCCGCTGTTGTTGGACCTCGTGCAGATCTCCGAATCGTCCCTGACGGTCGCCGGCGGCGTGGTCCTGTTTCTCATCGCGTTGCGCATGGTATTTCCCCCGCCGCGCGGCTCCACCGAGCCGACGTTCGAGGGCGAGCCGTTCATCGTGCCGCTCGCCATCCCATTCGTCGCCGGGCCGTCGGCGTTGGCCGTACTGCTGCTCATCACGACCCAGGAACCGGATCGCCGGCGCGAGTGGTTGCTGGCGGTCGTGCTGGCCTGGCTGATCTGTGCCACCGTGCTGTACCTGTCGGGCGGTCTGCGTCGCTTGCTTGGAGACCGGGGACTCGTCGCACTGGAACGGTTGATGGGGATGGTGCTCGTGGCTGCCGCCGTGCAGATGGTCATGACCGGTGTGACGAAGTTCGCGGAGGGGCTGTCTTGAAGGGCGCGAACGGGACTTTGCGAAACGGCTGCTCACGCGCGCCCGTGCGGACAGCCCATAGCACCATCACGGAGCACCCATGAACACGATCGAGTTGGATGACAGGTTGAACGCACCCCTCATCGCGCGGAAATGCGAAGAAGCGGTTCGGGGAGTCCGGTGTGGAGTTGGAAGGAACTCGCTCACGGCGTGAACAAGATCGATTTCGGTAGACACAGCGACGACTACGCGGCCCACCGCCCGGGACCGCCCGCGTCGTGCTATCGACGGCTCGACGCGATCATGTCCATCGACGGAACCCGCGCGCTCGATCTCGCCACCGGCCCGGGAACGCTCGCCCTGGAGTTGGCCGCACGCGGCAGCTCCGTCCTCGGCATCGACATCGCGGCCGGACAGGTCGCTGCGGCACAACGCATGGCGCGGGAGCGCGGCCTGGAAGAGAAAGCGCGCTTCACGGTCGCCCGGGCGGAGCGGACCGGCGCGGGTGCGGACGCGTTCGATCTGGTGACCGCCGGCCAATGCTGGCACTGGTTCGAGCGTCCCGCGGTCATCGCGGAGGTGCGCCGCGTGCTTCGGCCCGGCGGGATCCTGGCCATCGTGCACTACTCGTATCTGGCGGAGCATTCTCCGGTTGCGGGCGACACCGAGGCCCTGGTGCTGGAGTTCAATCCGGCCTGGACGATGGCCGGATCGACGGGCGTGCTTCCCGCGGAGATCGACGAGGTGCGGCGCGGCGGGCTCGGGTCGATCGAGGCGTTCTGTTACGACCACGAGGAGGAGTTCTCGCACGCGCGCTGGCGCGGCAGAATGCGCACCTGCAACGGCGTGGGCTCGGGCGGCCTCGCACCCGCCGACGTGCGGCGGTTCGACGAGGCGTTGAGTCGCCTGCTGGCACGCAAGTACCCCGATCCCATGAAGGTCCCGCACCGCGTATGGTGTGTCGTCGGACGGAAGCCGTCGTGAGGTCGCGCGCGGGTGGGCGGAGACGCGTGGCAGGTGGCCATCTCGAAGTGCCGCACGAGCTGCCGGCACATATCGTGTGAGGTCGGGTATGCCTCCTCGCGCAGGGTTTCAAACGGCACTTGCACACACACCAACCGGGCAACGTGAGCGGACGTGTTCGACTATCAACCGATTCTGGAAGGCGAGCTCGTCAAACTGAGGCCGCTGCGGCCCGAAGATTACGATGATCTGTTCGCCGTAGCCGCCGACCCGCTCATCTGGGAGCAACATCCTGTACGAGACCGCCATGAAGAAGCGCGATTCAGAGAGTTGTTCAACGAGTCCTTGGCATCGGGAGGTGCATTGGTTGCTGTCGATGTCAGCGCTCAAGCGATCATCGGATCCTCAAGGTTCCACGGATATGACGAGAAACTGAGCGTGGCGGAAATCGGCTGGACCTTCTTGGCGCGGTCCCACTGGGGCGGCCGCTACAACGGAGAGATGAAGCGCCTGATGGTGCAGCACGCGTTCCGATTCGTCCAATCTGTCATCTTCCTGGTGGGTATCGAGAACATTCGCTCGCAACGTGCAGTGGAAAAGATCGGTGCTGTTCGTGCGGGCAGACGGCCTGATGCGGGCGGCAGAGATAGTTTTGTGAGCTGAGCGCAGGGACGTTGGGCAGCCACGCCGAAGGAGGCGATATGCAAATCGCTCGGTTGCGGGTCGTGGGCGCACTCGCCATCACCACTGCCGCCTGCCTTGCCGGGGCGCAACAGGATGATCTGCGGTGGACGATGCTGTTGCCCCCGGGCCGTGGGGCCTTTGAGGATGCGTGGCAACCCGACCGTTGGCCGATGGGCGCGCACCCGATTGCGCGACCAGACGGCTCGCTGCTCATGGTAGGTATTACCACGGTGTGGCAATCACCTGACGGGCTGGGTTGGGAAATCGCAAGCCACCTTCCCGGCCCGGCGCGACCAGGCGCTAGCTCGATCCTGCATGCGGACCGGGTCTGGCACCTCGGCGGCCAGCGCGGCGAGGAGTACACCGCCGACGTCTGGTCGTCCGCGGACGGACGCAACTGGCAACGGCATGACGATGCTCCGTGGGCAGGCCGCCGGGGCGCGGCGCTCGTCTCGTTTCGTGGATGGCTGTGGCTCTTCGGCGGGGAAAACGCAGCGCAACTCCGTGACATATGGAGAACGCGCGACGGCACGGCGTGGGAGCGCGTAACCGCCGAGGCGCCCTGGCCGCCTGAATCCCAACCGGTACCGGTGGCGTTGCGCGACTCACTCTGGCTCGTTGGAGGAAGCTCGTGGCGTGCGCAACGAGCGGACCTCTGGGTACTGGGTGACCGTGGACGGTGGGTGCGCGTGTTGGAGGCCGCGGCCTGGGGGCCCCGCGTTTACGCGGGCGCCGTGGCCTTCCGCGACCACCTGTGGATTGTTGGCGGGGTCCGGCCCAACGGAACGCGCCTCAATGATGTTTGGCGTTCCGTTGACGGGCGCGTGTGGCGGCAAGCGACCGCGGCTGCACCCTGGACACGCCGGGCCGGTAACCGTTCGGTGGTATATCGTGGCGCGCTGTGGCTCTTCGGTGGCAAAGGCAAGGAAGAGGACGGAGAGAGCGGATACGCAAGCGATGTCTGGCGGATGGACTCTGTGCGGTGATCCGGACGTGCTGCCCAACAAGCGAGGCATCGCATGCGCCCGGAAAGCATAGTGGGCCTGACCATACCGAGTTGCACCCAACGAAGGCGCGCCATGTCAATTCCGCTCCCGGCGCGGGCGGGAATCCGTCTCTCGTTCACAGTGGTGAATCACGAGCGTGCCACGATTCCAACGGAGTTGACAGACCAACCCTCGGCGCACAGAATCATGCTCATGCCGATACTTCACGACCCGGTCGTGCGCCGCCGAATCGAATCGCGCATCGAGGCGCTCCGCCCGGATGCGCCGCGCCAATGGGGGAGGATGACCTCGGACCAGATGCTGTGGCACGTGAACCAGTTCCTCACCTTCGCGCTTGGTGAAGGGACGTTCGAGCCGCAGAAGAGTCCCATGCCGCTTCCCATTCTCCGGTTTGCCCTCCTCTACCTACCCTGGCCAAAGGGCGCGCCGACGCATCGGTCCGCCGTCGCGAACGCCGAATACGATTTCGAGGCGGAGCGCGCGCGCTGCAAGGCGTTGATCGACCGGTTCGTGAGCCGGCCGATCGACGGGCCGTGGCCGGTCGATCCGGTCTTCGGGAAGGTGACCGGGAAGTTCACGAGCAAGCTTCAGGCAAAACACCTCGACCATCACTTTCGCCAGTTCGGCGGCTGAGACGCGACAGCGGGCGACCTGAATCTCGCTGGCACAAGGGATGTCGTAGTCGAATTCCGCGAGGCGCCCTCCACCGTCAACGGCGCCGGTGGGTCCGGTCGACGATTCACGCCTGCGGCGATGGCGCGCGCGCTGCGGCCGCGATCGGACTCGCGCGCCGAACGGCGAGGGCCGACGCGTGTCTCACGCCCGGAGCCGGCGACCTTGGTCGGGAGCCGGGCATCATCGTCACGCGGTTACCCGCGTCAGGAGAGATGAGCATGGATCACCACTCGTGAGCAACCGTTCGGATGTTCGAGGCCGGCGGCGACTAGGCGATCATCGACGTGACTTACGAAGCAGTCCTCGCGAACAGCCGGCGTCGCTCATTCCAAGTCCCGGAGTTCGCCCTGCAGCCGGGCGAGGTTGCCAGGGGTGACCGGGGGACTCACGGCACCGCCGTGTCCCTGCGACGGGACCGTGGCCGCATGCACGCCCCGGGTTCGCAACCACCACAGCACGGCGATTCCGCCGGCCCCGAGCACGATGGCGGGGAGCATTCACAGCACCAGACCCAGTCCCGCGGCGCGCGGTGCGCCCCGCATGCCTTCCCCGAACGCGGCAACCAGCGACTCCACGATCGAATCCGGCTCCTCACCGGCGTCGAGGCGCCCCCGCACCGAGACCCGGAGCGTCTCGGCGTAGGCGCTCGGACAGTTGGCGAGCGTGAGCCCCGGACAGAACGGGCTCATGAGGGTCCCGAGCAGCTTGTTGGCCTCGGTCACGTCGCTGCTCGGCGGCGCGGCTCGTAGCGTCGAGTCGGTGGGCTCCGCGCCCGGCACTTGCGCGGAGACGGAAGCGGCGGCCAACACGGTCGACAGCAGCGTCGCGATCATGGTTCTCTCCGACGGAACCGAGCGACGGTATGCGAGCCAGCGATGCCAGCGGGGCGATTCATGTATTCGTGTCATCTACCGATACCTCAGTGGAAGAACAACTGGAACTGCGCGCTGACCGACCAGTTCGTCCGCGGGCCTCGCATTGCGCGGCCGTCGAGCATCACCGGCGTGCAGGATCTCACGCTGGGCCTGCCAGTGCGGGCTCGTCACCCGGCTCTCGACGCCCCAATAGGTATCGCTGCCGGCGAACGGTACGCCACCACCTAAGATAGGGACCAGGGCAGGCCGGATCCCACCCCCCCCCCGGATCTTCGCGCCGAGCGCCGGTCGGCGACACGCGGATGATTGGTCGAGGAAGGTGGCCCGGCGTCCCCCGTAGCCGTTCCGCGGTTGAAACCGCGGCTGGGCGCGCTTCGCGCGACGGGCGCTGAAGCGCCATGCGAAGTCGACGTCCTTCAGGACGTGCCGCCGGCGGAGCCGGCGCCGAGCGCCGGGTTGACCCGGCGAATCGCGGGACAGCGGGTGTTGGTCGGAAGGTCTTGTCGCTGATGATCGGTGGCACGGGTTCGTTGGTCGGAGCGTCGCGCCGATCGCCGGTCGACGACACGCGGATGATTGGTCGAGGAAGGTGGCCTGGCGTCCCCCGTAGTTGTTCCGCGGTTGAAACCGCGGCTGGGCGCGCTTCGCGCGACGGGCGCTGAAGCGCCACGCCAAGTCGACGTCCTTCAGGACGTGCCGCCGGCGAAGCCGGCGCCGAGCGCCGGGTTGACCCGGCGAATCGCGGGACAGCGGGTGAGCGCCGGTCGACGACCCGCGGATGATTGGTCGAGGAAAGTAGCCCGGCGTCCCCGGTCGTTGTTCCGCGGTTGAAACCGCGGCTGGGCGCGCTTCGCGCGACGGGCGCGGAAGCGCCACGCGAAGTCGACGTCCTTCAGGACGTGCCGCCGGCGGAGCCGGCGCCGAGCGCCGGGTTGACCCGGCGAATCACGGGACAGCGGGTGTTGGTCGGAAGGTCTTGTCGCTGATGATCGGTGGCACGGGTCCGTTGGTCGGAGCGTTTGGTGGTGGATGATCGGCGGCGTGAAGCCGCCGTTCCTGAAGGTCCGTTCCTGGTGCCGAGCCGATGCGCGTGATGATCGGCGGCGTCTCGAAGAAGCTCACCGACGCGACCAACCCCGCGGGGCTCGTGGACCGGTTCGACGAGGCCAGCGTACAGCAGACCATCGCCGCTTCGATGGTCGTGATGCCGTGCAGGGCTGGCATACCCACAATGTGAGCCTCCCCGGCCGAGGGGCGCCATGCATCCCTCACGATGACGGGCTCGGCCTTGCGGGTGGTAGGAAGGATGACGCGAGGTTGGCCGGAGAAACGCGGATCACGGCGCGGCTTGCGAGGCTAGCGCAGATAGGCTGGCAGTGGCGCCGCACGCACCACTGATGGCACGTCGAGCGTATCGCGAACCAACCCATACACTCGGCCGCGCCGGATGCGGAGTGGGAGATACTCCGAGGCGGCGAACGCGAGGGTGACGGACCCATCATAGTCTCCGTTCGGCTTGAACACGTCATACGTCGGGGTCTCGCCTGCCGCCGCCGTCCTTCGCACCCACAGGCGCCCGGTATCGTCCATGACCAACGCAGCGATGGCTGGCTTGAAGGCGGGCATCAGCGCCGCAACCTGTTCAGCGACGCGCCGGTCGTCGGGCGACGATTGGACCTCGTCGCTGACATAGCGTTGGCGGTCCTGATCCGTGACGGGAAGAGGTTCGGCCGCCACCTCGATGACCAGCGTGGTATCGCCGCGCTCGTCGAGCCGCGCGATCCGGTAGGCGGTGCCCGACGTGTGCCAGAAGCCGCCCGCGGGATCGACGATCGTGATTATCCTGGGGTAGTATGGGATGGTGCGGTACGTGTGTCCGCCCTGGTTGTTGCGCGCGACGAACGAGCGGTAGGTATCCTCCCCGACGAACACCGAGTCCGTGATCTCCGCGCGGGCATCGTAGCTCTTCAGGTACACGCGGGCGTGGCCTTCGTTCAACCCTTCCTTCGGTGGATACTGACGGGGCTCATCCGAGTGCGTCGTGGGCTTCCAGAAGCGTCCCCGGTCATCAATGGTCCCATTCCACATGTATCCGTAGGAGCGGACGTGCATGGGGACTCGCGTCAGCTCCTCACCATTCAGGTCCACGGCGATCATCATCCCCTGCCCGTGGTCCTGTATCCAGAGCGCCGAGTCGCCGATGAGAACCATGCCGTTCGCTTCAGTGAGCTCGCCGGGTCCCGCGCCCTTTGATGTTAGTCGGCGAAGGAACCGGCCATTCGCATCGAACGCACGCACCTCGGACGCCTGATAGTCGAGAATGTAGATGGTGCCGTCGCCGCCGGCCTCGATTCCACGCACGTCGCCGAAGATCAGGTTGGGGTCGCCCTCCGTGACGCCGATCGACAGATCGGTCTGGAATGGTGGCAGTTGCGGCTCGGCGAGCCGCCCGTATCGCGCGGCAACCGTTCCGTCCGGCAGCGTGTCTCGAATCCACTCGACCGACGGCGTGCGCGACTCCACCCCACAGCCAAGTGTTACCACGGAGATCGCAGCCAGCGTGAAGCACGGCAGATGTCGCACGGCGAGCCTCCACGGATTGCGTTCGAGGTCAACGTGACCACTGTGCCTGGTGGGCGCAAGCCCAGTCGCTATCCGGGTGGTGGCCCGGTTCAACCGTAACAAATGTGCGCTGGGCCGAGAGTGTTATCCCTCGGCCCGGCGTTCCATCTTGACGGCAGCTTCAGCAGCGTACGCGAGCGGTCGCCGACATCATGACGAACCTGACCGAGCGTAACTTCAGGCGGACGAACAGGTCATCGTCAAGGTTCCGGACTTTCAAACCGCCTGCCGTCGCTCTCTCCATCGCCGCCAAATGCTACTTATGACATCAAGTATCGCACTGGCCGGGGTGAATCAAAGCCTTGCGCACCGATCGAGCGCGCCTCTCGACCAGCCCGAGGTCCTCGGGTCATTCGCGACGCGACCCGTTGACAGGCGGGCAGGAACCAGGGATGATACAGCGTCAGTTTGCCAATTGACGAAATGACCACTACAGGACCGATGCCGACTGGCAGGACAGGACCGCACCAGGATGACCACGCCGCTCCCGGATCTCGTTCAGACGTTCAAGGCCCTGGCGCATCCCGCGCGGCTCCGGATTCTCGCGATGCTGCGGCCCGGAGAATTGTGCGGCTGTCAGGTGGCCGCGCTGCTCGCGCTGTCGCCCTCAACCGTGTCGGCGCACCTGGCGGAGTTACGGCGCGGCGGCCTGATCGAGGAGCGGAGGGAAGGGCGGTGGGTGCACTACCGCTTGAGCGACCGGCCTGAGACCGGCCGGCTGCTCCAGCAGGTGTGGTCCAGGCTGGGCACCGATCCGGCGGTGCGGGGTGACGCGGCGGTGGCGCGCCAACTTCGGGCGGTGGACGTGTCAGAGCTGTGCCGCCTGGATCTCGACCTTTCCCAACTGGGCATTGCCAGGCCCGTTCCACGGACCACGGCGGTCACGAAATGACCGCCCATGCCACCAAGCAGATGAACGTCTTCGAGCGGTACCTGAGCCTTTGCGTGGCACTCTGCATGATCCTGGGGGTCGCGATCGGGAAGCTGCTCCCCGGGTTCGTGGGGTTCCTGCGGGGCCTCGAGTTCGGCGAGGGCAGCCACATCAACGGGCCGATCGCCGTGCTCATCTGGCTCATGATCTACCCGATGATGCTCAAGATCGACTTCGCGTCGATCCGGAACGTGGGGAAGCGACCCACGGGGCTGTTCGTGACCGTGTTCGTGAACTGGTTCGTGAAGCCCTTCTCGATGGCGTTTTTCGGCTGGCTGTTCTTCCGCCACCTCTTCCTGCCGTTGATCGGCGAGGAACTCGCGAGCCAGTACATCGCGGGCGTGATCATTTTGGCGGCGGCGCCGTGCACGGCGATGGTGTTCGTCTGGTCCTATCTGTCTGACGGCGATCCGGCCTACACGCTCGTGCAGGTCTCGCTGAACGATCTCATCATGCTCGTGGCCTTTGCCCCGGTTGTGAAGCTGCTCGTCACGGGCGCGTCCGGCCTGCACGTGCCCTTCGCGGTCCTGCTGTATTCAGTGCTCATCTTCGTCGTGATCCCGCTCGCGGCGGGCTCGATCAGCCGCGCCGCCCTGATCCGGCGCAACGGCGCGGAGTGGTTCGAGACCCGGTACGTGGCCTTCTTCCATCCGGTCACCGTGCTCGCGCTGCTGGCCACGCTGGTCATGATCTTCGCCTTTCAGGCCGAGAACATCACCGCGCGCTGGTTCCACGTGGTGTTGATCGCGATTCCGATTCTCATTCAGGTCTACTTCAACTCGTCGCTCGCGTATGGACTCATGCGGCTGTTCAAGGTGCCATATGCGGTCGCGGCGCCGGGCGCATTGATCGGGGCATCGAATTTCTTCGAGCTGGCGGTGGCCACGGCGATCGCGCTCTATGGCGCCGACTCGGGCGCGGCGCTGGCTACGGTGGTGGGCGTGCTGGTCGAGGTGCCGGTCATGCTCTCAGTGTGCCGTGTCTGTGTCGCGACGAAGCACTGGTTCGCCGAGGCGGAACCGCGGGGGGCCGCGTGACGTCGGAGGTCGGCAACCGCCACGGCACCCCATGGAGCCCACGGTGAGCATCGCCCTGCTCTCGGACGTGCACGCCAATCTCCCCGCGCTCGAGGCGGTGCTGGCCGACATCGCCGGAAGGGACGGCCTCACCGCCACGTATCACCTGGGCGACCTGGTCGGCTACGCCCCGTGGCCCGACGAGACGGTGGCGCTGCTGCGTGACGCGGAGATCTCGGGCATCGCCGGTAACTACGACTCGACGGTCGCCACGGACTACCAGCACTGCGGCTGCAAGTACGAGGATCCGCGGCAAGAGGAGCTGTCACATATCAGCTATGAGTGGACGCGCCGCCACGTGAGCCTGGAGACGAAGCGCTTCCTGGGGGCACTCCCGTTCCGGTTGGATGTCCGGATACCGGGCGGCCATCAGACGGGTTCCACGCTGATCCTGGTGCACGGCACGCCCACGCTCAACACCGTCTACTGGACCGAGGACCGTCCCGACAGCTTCTGCAAGAAAATGGCGGGCATCGCGGGTGCCAGGGCGGGGGACGTGATCGCGTTCGGACATACGCACACGCCGTGGCACCGTGTGATCGAGGGGATCCACTTCGTGAACACCGGCTCGGTCGGACGTCCCAAAGATGGTGACTGGCGCGCCGGGTACGTGCTGCTCGACGTCGACGCCGGCGAGCCGCGGCCCGAGGTCGTCCGCGTCGAGTACGACCTCGAACGCGCGATGCGGGGGATCAGGGAGAGTGAGCTGCCGGATGAGTTCGCGGACTATCTCCGGACCGGCGGCGCGCTGTAAGGACGCGCAGGTGATTCGCGCCACGGGCCTGACGGCGTCGTGGCGCCTGGAATTCGGCGGTGCCCTACCTGGACATGAACCGGATAGCGATCAAAGCGTGAGTCTGCGCCATGGGATCACCCGGTCCATCTCCCTCAGGAATGCCTCGCGCCGCGTGCTCTTCCCCTTCCCATGCCAAACCACGTCCGGCAAAACTCAACTGGTCTGCCATTGATCGCTCCGGTGCGAGAGGCCACCAAGGCAAAACTCAGCGCCGCTCCTGTTCATCCCCCGGGAAAACAAAACAACTTTACTTGATCAGAGTTTCCCTATGGGGTGATGGGCCCGCAAATGCCAACTGGATTGCTGGGAACCGGGGCCTGGTTGTCGATCCACGTGTTCGCTGTGCCCGCAGTCTCACTCCCTGTGGTCCCATCAAAGCAAGACGGAGTGGCCGCGCCCGTGATCGCGAGAATCTTGTTGTCTCGTATCGTCCCGCGAAAGGCGGTGGTGAAGATTCCGTTTCGGTCGGCCGATGCAATGGTGTTGTCAACGACCAGTTGGTCGTTTCCCCCTCGTATACGGATACCACCATTTGGGCCGGCATTCTCGACCCAGTTATGGATGACTCGCATGCGGTGCGACGACCCCTGGAGTTGGATCGCGCTGAATTCCGGGTGCCCCATCAGTACGTTGTCTTGGAACGTCCCGTCGGGTGCATTGTTGAAGAACACATGCACGCCGCAGCCGACGTCACAGACTATAAGGTTGTCTCTGAAAGTGACGCCCGTGAGGGGACCTCCAGAGACGGCGGCCCGCAGTGGCGCAGCGTCCGATGTGGAGCTGGAGCTCCGCCCCGAGAGGGTTCCGTCAAGGGTAAGACCCTGCACGGTGGCCCCGTCGGCTGTTGGGCCCAGGCAGATAAGGCAGAACGGTCCAACGCCGTCTCCGTCGAGCACACCGCGTAAACCCGAACCGGTTGTGGCGGCCAGGATCGTGACGTCGGCGACCCCCAAAAAGGCTTCTTCACCGCGGGAAAGTTCGATGGTCCCATGCACGATGATCTTGCCGCCAATCTCGGCATTCGCGATGGCAGACTGCCATTCCGCGAGCGTGCGCACAACTGTGGGGGCACCGCTGACCTGGAAGAGAGGAGTAGAGTTGGGTTGGGACGGTGTGTCGTGACAGGAGGCGAGCATCAACACGAGCGCAAACGGCAATGCCACGGAGGGACTGTTCTTCATAGGGTCCTCGAGGTTCCGGCTGAGCATCATTTACCGCCGCTGGATAGGCCTGTCAATAGCGTTGAGTGGGCGACAAGTGTAGCAATGCCGCTACACCCCGTGTCCCGCCACGGGAGCACTACAATACCAAGCGGCTTCGCAGCGTGATTGGGTTACGTCACGCCCGCCGGCAAGCTCGCAGGAAGACAAACGGAGTTCTGGGAAGCCCGCGATAGAAAGCTCGAAGAGGCCAGAGAACGCCGCCGGCACCGCCGCGAACCTCGCCAACGGGGGGTACCGCCCATACATTCCGTCCCGGTGTCTACCCCCCGTCGAACGGCTTCGGACTGCCTTTGCCGGCGCGAGATCCGCATCGTCGCCCAGTTGCAGCACCCGCGCCGTGCCCTTCGTCGAGGGCGAATCGCCTCGGGTCGTGGCGTTCGTCGACGGGTGGGCGTTCAGCGAGGTGATTGCGACGCAGGGTGGGACGCCACGGCGCCTGACCGTGGAGACCAGCGAAGTGTACCAAAGCGGGCCGCAGTAGCAGCCGGACGGGTCGGGATTGGTCGTCGAGGAGTACGACTATCCGTCGTCGAGCGTGGATCTGGCGTTGGCGACATGGCCAGTCGGGGAGTGGCGCCGCGTGACCAAGACGCCGCGGGTCTTCGACTGCGGAGTACCGTGGTTGCCGGTTGGACGCTCGTTTGTGTTTGTTCGCGGCCGCCGGCAGGCGGCCATCCTTGGTGCGTCGATGACCGAAGTCCTCGCACTTTCGCCAGGAGTCCAATGATGGATATCGGCCTGATCATCACCCGATTTCTCCATATCGTGCTCGGCGCCTACTGGGTGGGCGCCATTTTCTTCACCGCGCTCTTCCTGATGCCGGCCTTGGTGGCGGCTGGACCGGACGCGGCCAAGGTGCAACAGGGGATTCAACAGCGTGGGTTCATGAAGTTCACGCCAATCGCGGCGATTCTCGTAATCCTGACAGGCATTGACCTGTTGCGCCGGGTGTCTTCCAACTTTCAGTCGGCGTGGTTTGGGTCGGGCACAGGCATGACGTACTCGATCGGAATGGCGGCCACCATGCTCGCGTTCGTGATCGGGTTCTTCTGGATGCGACCGCTGTTGCTCAAGGCCGCGACACTCCCACCCGCCGAAGCACAACCACTGCGGATGCGCGGCATGCGCCTGAATCAGGTGGTGGCGGCGCTGCTGTTCATTGCCGTGGCGACGATGGCAGTGGCGCGGTACGTCTGAGGGTGATCGCGGCTATCGTATTCCGCGCCTGAAGGCGCGGATCAGTGAGACCGCGCCTCGGCTGACCGTGACCGGCCCGTACTCGTTCGGTTCGGCCGCGAACCTGGACATCGAGGTGGGCGGTCTCAACGTCGTCACCCAGTACGATCAGTTCTCGGTCAACCAATGTCTTCCCCTCCGCGGATTCACCCCCCGTGATCGATGACACGTTCATCGTCAGAACGTGCACCGCCGGCTGCAATGGCACGTTCGACGCGGTCAACCTGCCGCCGGGCTTCACCATCCAGTACCTGGCCACCGAGGTACGGGTCGGCATCCCGGTCCCCTGACCCGTGACAGGGGGCACACCCCCGATATGCTCCACTTCCTTGCCGACCAACGGTCCACAGGTGCAAACTTGCTGACCTCCTGACTGATGGATTCGAATGGCACCGCGCCGGACCCGACTACTGACCCTCCTGTTCGCTGCCGTGTCGGCGGGTCTTCTCGTCGCCAGTTGTTCGGATTCGTTGGCACCCGCGCCTCGGCTCGAAGGACGTCTTGGCGTCAGCCCCCTCTTCGCCAGCCACGCAGCAGGGATTATCCCGCTGAGTTCGGTGCGCTTCATCCTGACGCGCGCCACCGATTCGGTTCCCGCGCGGGACACGACAGTCCAGATCGGCGCGGGGCAAGATTCCGTTGTGCTCGAGCTCACCGTGCCCACGTTCACGGTCGGTGAGACGTTTGTTCTGGACGTCGAGCTGCGGGACACGGCCGGCGTGGTGGTCTTCCGCGGGGGACCGATTTCCGTCACCCCGGCCACCGGCGGTGCGCCGACGCCACAGATCACGGTACCGATCCAATACGTGGGTCCAGGCAGCAACGCCATTTCGGTGCGGATAATCCCACCCGACCTCGCAACACTGCTGGCCGGCGACTCCCTGCTGCTTGTGGCCGAGGCGCTGGACGCTGCGGGCGAGCCCATACCCGCAACGCCTGTGGCGTGGGAGTCGCTCGACACCGCGCGGGCCCACTTTCCGTCGGCAGGTCGGGGGCTGATCCGAGCACGCGAGCTACGGGGTTCGGTACAGTTCATCGCGACACTGCTGACCGGCCCGGCCGACACGGGCGCGATAGCCGTCCAGCCGAGCCCAACCTCGATCGCGGCGCAGGCGGGTGACGGCCAGACGGCCACGGTGGACAGCCTGCTGGCGCAACCGTTGATAGCACGGATCACAGCCGCCGACGGACTCGGCGTCGCCGGTATCTGGGTACGGTTTGGGGTTACGGGCGGTGGCGGCTCGGTGTCTCCCGACTCGGCGCTGACCAACGACAGCGGTGACGCGCAGTCCTTCTGGCGCCTGGGGGGTGCGGCAGGCACGCAGACCCTCACTGCATCCACCCCACGCCTGGCCGGCCAAACGGCCCCTTTCTCAGCCACCGGTGCGGCAGGCGCCCCGACGCTCATCGCCATTGAGGCGGGCGAGGGCCAGACCGCGTTGGCGGGCGCGGCGGTAACCGTGGCACCCGCCGTTCTGGTGACCGACGCCAACGGCAATCCCGTGCCCGGCGCCGCCGTCACGTTCGAGATCCTGAGCGGCGGCGGCGCCGTGACCGGCGCCACGCCTGGCAGCAACGCCTCAGGCGTCGCCACCGTGGGCAGCTGGACGCTGGGCTCGCTGCTCGGGACCAACACGCTGCGCGCCTGGCTGCTCGGTCCCGGCGGAGACGGCGACACCCTCACCGTCACGTTTACCGCCACCGGGCTCGCCGGCCTCCCGACCACGCTCACGATCGTCGCGGGCGACGCCCAGACCGACACGGCGGGAGCCACGCTCGCCGATTCCTCCACGGTCGAGGCAACGGACGCCGGCGGCAACCCGGTGCCCGGCGTGGCCATCGCCTGGGCCGTGACGGCCGGCGGCGGCGCCCTGAGTGCCGACACCACGCTCACCGACGTGAACGGCCTGGCCCGGGTGCACTGGACGGTCGGGACGGTCGCGGGCGCCGCGCAGGAACTCGTGGCGGAGATCGTGGGCGGTGCCGATAGCGCGACCTTCAGCGCGACGGTAACGCCTGCGACGGCGACCCAGCTCGCCTTCACCGCCAGCCCGACGGACGCGTTCCCTGCTGCGGTGCTCGACGACGCGGTCGTCGAGGTCCACGACCAGTTCGGCAACGTCGTGGCCAGCGACAACAGCACGGCCGTCACGGTGTCCATCGAGAGCGGCTCGGGGACCGCGAGCGCGATCCTCGGCGGAACGCTGACGCGCACCATCGCGGCCGGCGCGGTGACGTTTGATGACCTGACGATTGACCGCGCGGGCACCGGGTACCAGCTGCACGCGGCCACTGTCGCGGGCCTCACACCGGCCACCGGCCTCGCGTTCGACATCGTGGCACAGCCCGGCGCGGCGTACTGGATCGCGGCCATCAGCGGCAGCTGGAACGACCCCACCGCGTGGAGCACGGGTGCGGTGCCCACCAGCGCCGACACGGTGCTGATCACGGTGCCCGGCGCGTATGTCGTCACGGTCGGCTCGGGCGTGAGCGCCGCGGCCCTGGCGCTCGAAGTGAGCAGCACGGCGACGCTGAGCATCGAAGGGGGCACGCTCACGATCGACGGCGCGGCCACCATCGACGTGGACGCCACCCTGGCGGTGTCGTCGGGGACGCTCGCGGGCGCGGGCACGGTGCTGATCGAGGGTACGCTGCTGTGGTCGGGCGGACAGATGGTCGGCACGGGCGAAACGGCGATCTCGTCGCAGGGCGCAGCCACCCTCACCGGCAGTGGGACCAAGGGGCTGGACACGAGGACGTTCCGGAACGCGGGGCTGGTCACGTGGGACGGCGGCTGGTGGCAGCTGAACGGCGGCAACCCGACCGTGGTGGTCAACGAGGTGGGGGCTACGCTCGACGCGGTGGGCGGGCGGCGGCTCACGTGGGGCGCGACGCCGGCGGGCAAGCTGTTCCAGAACGACGGGACGTTCCTGGCCGAGGCGGACACGATCGAGGTGCCGTGGACCCAGCTGGGCGAGGTGACGGTGGCG
>DASWIX010000005.1:0-100436 GCA_036397455.1 Gemmatimonadales bacterium
GCCCTGGTCGGCCCCGGTCGCCCAGTAATGGACGCCCGGCCAGGCCTCGAGTGACGCGGCGAGCTCGGCGCTCGGACCGCGGTGCTCGGGACGTACGATGGCCTCCACGAGCTCCCGGTCCCGGGCCACCGTGGTCCGCCAATATGACAGAAACTGGGCGAGTGCCTTCACCTGCCCCCTTGACGTTCGACGCGAGGCATCCTATCCTCTTTGCGCACCAACACCTGCATCCCCCACGAAACATACCCGGTACCCCGCGAGGGGAGCCGCTGCACGCCGAAGCCTGGACGGCGCACACCCCCCGAATCTGCCTCTCGAACGGAGTCCCCGCCGTGGATATCGCGGAACTGAAGAAGAAGTCGGTCGCCGAACTGCATGCGATGGCCGAAGAACTGAACATCTCGAACTACTCGGGCATGCGCAAGCAGGATCTGATCTTCCGTATCGAGCAACAACTGCTCGATTCGGATACCGTCCTGCGCGGCGAAGGCGTACTCGAGATTCTCCCCGAGGGGTACGGCTTCCTGCGGAGTCAGGACTGGAATTATCTCTATGGGCCTGACGACATCTACGTGAGTCCAAGCCAGATCAAGCGGTTCGACCTGCGCACCGGCGATACGGTCCTTGGCCAGGTGCGGCCACCGAAAGAAGGCGAGCGCTACCTCGCTCTACTGAAGGTCGAGCAGGTGAACTTCGAAGATCCGGAGAAGGCCAAGCATCGGATCGCGTTCGACAACTTGCGGCCGCGTTACCCGGATCGACGGCTGCGGTTGGAGCGCGCCGACGCCGATCTCTCGACGCGCGTCGTCGACATCCTCTCACCCATCGGGTGCGGGCAGCGCGGGCTCATCGTCGCGCCACCCAAGGCCGGCAAGACCATCCTGCTCCAGAAGCTCGCCAACTCGATCACCGAGAACCATCCGGAAGTGACACTGATTGTCCTGTTGATCGATGAGCGTCCCGAGGAAGTCACCGACATGGAGGAGAACGTGCGGGCGGAGGTGATTTCGTCGACGTTCGACGAGCCAGCGGATCGGCACGTCCAGGTGGCTGACATGGTGATCGAGAAGGCCAAGCGCCTGGTGGAACACGGTCGTGACGTCATCATCTTGCTCGACTCCATTACGCGCCTCGCCCGCGCGCACAACGTTGTCATTCCCCATTCGGGCAAGATCCTGTCCGGCGGCGTGGATGCGAACGCGTTGCAGAAACCCAAGCGGTTCTTTGGCGCCGCGCGAAATATTGAAGGCGGCGGGTCCCTGACGATCATTGCGACGGCTCTGATCGAGACCGGAAGCCGGATGGATGAGGTCATCTTCGAGGAGTTCAAGGGCACGGGTAACATGGAATTGGTGCTGCACCGAGGCATCGCCGACCGTCGCATCTACCCGGCCATCGACGTGCAGCGGACCTCGACTCGTAAGGAGGAGCTCCTGCTCGACAAGGAGGAACTCATGAAGGTGTACCTGCTGCGCAATTTCCTGGCAGACATGCCGACGGTCGAGGCGATCGAGTTCCTGCTCGAGCGGATGAAGCGCACCAAGAACAACAAAGAGTTCTTCGCCACCATGCAGCAGGGATGAACGACCCGTCACCGCCCTCGAATCGGGTGCTGGCCATTGATTGGGGCGAGAAACGGATCGGTCTCGCACTTTCCGATCCCAGCCGGACCATCGCGCAACCGCTCGCGACGCTGACCCGCCGCAGCGGCAAGCGGTTCCCCCTGCAACAACTCAAGAGCCATATCGACGCGCACCGTCCGAGCCACCTGGTGGTTGGACTGCCGCTGGAGGGCGACGGATCCGACGGACCGGCGGCGCGCGCCGCGCGGGAGCTGGCCGCGTTGCTTGGTCAGAAGACGGGACTCCCGGTGACCTTGCTCGACGAGCGCATGAGCACGGCACGGGCGTTGAGCGCGGTGCGCGATCTGGGTGGCGGCACGCGCGGCCGCCGCGGGGACGTCGACCAGCTGGCGGCCACGGTCTTGTTGCAGTCCTACCTGGACACCAGACCGGCCTGATGCGCCGCACCGTGGGGGCACTCCTGGTGCTCGCGGCGTGCGGCAAGCCGGCCACACGGGAGTCGGTCCGGGTGACCGTGCCGCGCGGTGCGGGATTCACCGCCGTGTCCGAGTCGCTCCAGGTACACGGTGTGATCGGATCGACCCGCTGGTTCCGGCTGTACGCGCGGCTGCGCGGACTCGATCGCAGCATTCAGGCGGGGGTGTACGATCTCCCTCGCGGCCTCGCCACCCCCGACGTGTTCCGCATGCTCGCGTCGGGCAGCACCGCGCTCGAGCGGCTGGTCATTCCCGAGGGCAGCATGCTCACGGAACTCGCGGGGGCCGTGGAGACGCAGCTCGGTATCCCAGCGGACTCGGTGCTCGTCGCCGCGCGGGATGCGGCCCTCTTGGATCGGGTGGGGGCCGGTGCGGCCACGCTCGAAGGGTATCTCTATCCATCGACGTATCACGTGCGCGTCGGCGTCTCGGCCACCGAGGTCGTGCGGCAGATGCTGGCCGAGTTCGAAGCTCGCTGGCGACCGGCGTGGGACGCGCGGGCGGACACGCTTGGCCTCACGCGACACGACATCGTGATCCTCGCGTCGATCATCGAGGGAGAGGTCCTGCATGATCGAGACCGGCCGTTCGTGTCTTCGGTGTACCACAACCGCCTGCGGGCGGGCTGGCGGTTGCAAGCCGATCCGACGGTCATCTACGCACTCGGGCGTCGCCGGCGGTTGTTCCAGAAGGACTACGCCCTGGCATCTCCGTACAACACCTACCAGATCGACGGGTTGCCTCCCGGCCCGATCGGCGCAGCCTCGGCGGCGAGTCTTGCAGCCGCGCTCTATCCGGCACGCACGAACTTCTTCTACTTCGTGGCGCGGGCCGACGGGCATCATGTGTTCTCGCGCACGTTGCGCGAACACAACGCGGCCATCGCGCGGATCCGGGGAGCGTCGGAGCGCTAGGCCACCCGCCCGGCGGCGTCCACCGCGTCGCGCAGACGCCGGGCGGCCGTTTCCGGATCCGGTCCTCCGAAGATCGCTGAGGACACCGCGATGCCGCTCGCCCCGGCGGCCATCACGGCGCTGGCGGTTTCGAGCGTGATCCCGCCGATCCCCACGATCGGGATCCCCTGTGGCGCCAGGCGAGCCAGCCGGGAGAGTCCGGTCGGCCCGATCGGCGGCCCGGCATCGGATTTGGTTCGCGTGTGGTACATCGCCCCGACGCTCCAGTAGTCCGCGGCGGCATGACGAACCGCATCGGCCTCGTGTTCGTCACCGACGGACACCCCGATACGGAAGTGCGGCGGCGACGCGTCGCGCAGCGCCACGGCCGAGGGGTCATCCGCCCCGACATGCACGCCCACCGCACCCGCCGCCCAGGCCACATCAGCTCGGTCGTTCACGTACACGGGGACGGCAAGGGCCGTGATGAAGCGACGCGCCCAGTCGAGCATCACGGAAGCGCTATTATTCTTCATGCGAATCTGTACCGCCGTCGCTCCTCCTGCTTCTGCGGCGCATACCATGCCGAGGGGGTCCCGTACGGAGGCCGGATCCACGATCGCGATGAGTCGGACATCAACGGACACGAGCTAGACTCCTATGCCAGTGCGCGGAATACGCGGGGCCACCAGTGTAGCGCGCAACGACCCTCACGTGGTCATTGACGCCACGCGGGAACTCCTCGAGGCGATCGTCTCGGCGAACGCGCTGTCGACTGACGACATTGCGAGCGTCATCTTCACCGTCACGCCGGACCTGACCAGCGAGTATCCCGCGCGGGCCGCCCGTACGCTTGGTTGGACGGACGTGGCACTGCTCGGTGCCGCCGAAATCGACGTCGCCGGTGGCCTCCCGCGATGCATTCGTGTCCTGCTGCACGTCAATACGACCTGCGCGGCTCGCGACATCAAACATATCTACCTGCACGACGCGAGGCGGCTGCGGCCCGACCGTTGAGCACCGGTCGGACCGGGTGTGATGCCCCGCGTCGCACTGCGCGGCGCGACCCGAACGACCGTGGGGTGTGCAGGGCGGCCCGGCCGCTGTTGACACTGCCGCCGGCCTTCATAACGTTGTGGGATGCCCAACGGTCGAACGGGCGTACCCGATCGCAAGAAACGAATTACGCGGGTACTCGCCGGCCTCCTCGTCGCCAATCTGATCGTCGTGGGGGCCAAGTTCGTCATCGGCTTCAGCACGGGCTCCCTCGCGGTCCTCGGCGACGGCGTGCACTCCGCGGTCGATGCGATGAACAACGTGCTCGCGCTGGCGGTGATCGCCATCGCCACCAAGGAGCCCGATGACGACCACCCATACGGTCACGGGAAGTTCGAGACGCTCGGGGCGCTGGGCATCGTCGCATTCCTCTCTATCAGCGGATTCGAATTGGTCAAGGGGGCGGTGCAGCGGCTCGCCGCCGGCGCCGAGCCGCTGGTCGTGGGACCGGTCGAGCTGGGGCTGCTGGTGGCAACGCTCCTCGTGAACACGGTCGTGGCGGCCTACGAATCCTCTCGCGGTCACCAGCTGCACAGCGACCTTCTGCTCGCCGACGCGACCCACACCAAGGCGGATGTGGTCATTACCATCGGGGTCCTGGTCGGGGTACTGCTCTCCAGGGCCGGGGTTGGCATGGCGGATCCCATCGTGGCGCTGATGGTATCCGGGGTCATCGTGGCGCTGGCGATGTCGATCGTGCGCCGATCGATCCCGGTGCTCGTCGACGAGGAGGGCGCGCCCGCCCAGGACATTCGGGCGTCGGCCGAGCGGGTGGACGGCGTGCACCGCGCCTATCACATCCGTTCGCGGCGATCTCCCGAAGAGACCTTCGCGGAACTGACGATTGCGGTCGATCGGGAAGCCAGCGTCGAAGCCGCGCATGAGATTGCGGATGAGGTCGAGGGCCGCTTGCGCGACGACCTTCAGCTGACGCAGGTCGTCGTGCATGTCGAGCCATGCTGACCCAACCCGTCCCGGAGCACCGGCGCGCGTCGCATCCCCTGTCGCTCCGGCAGGAGTATGGGGAGTTCATCGAGCAACGGATCGAGGACTTCAAGAACCAACTGTCCCGCGGCGAACTGCTCGCCATCGCCGACGACGCGGTCCGCGAACTGGACGCCGGGCCGGAAGGGCAGTTGCTGCTGACGGAGGTTTTGGTCCTGGAGCATGTCGATCGGCTCATCATGCGCCGGCTCAAGCTTCCGACCTTCCGTCGGTGGCGCCAGCGACACATCCGCCTGCGTCGCGCGCAGCGCGCGCCAACACACTGGGGCGTCCCGACCGACGGACCTCTGGTCGACCTGGCGCCACTGCTGGAGCCCGCCGACCATGTCCTCGTCATCGGGAGCGGCGCGGCGCCTTACGCGTTCTTCCTCGCGGCCCACGACACGAGCGTGTTGGTTATCGATGAGACGTTGCAGGGAATCGAGGCGGTCGAGACGCGCGCCACGACCGAGGCGCTCGGGCATCGGGTCCAGGCCATGGTGGTGACGCTGGGGCGGTGGTTCCCGGACGTGACGCCAACGGTAGTCGTGTTTGACGCCGGCAGGCTCACGGACCTCGATCCCGCTTTGCGAGTCCCGCTGATCGAGACCGCGAAGGCCCGGACCGCACAGGGAGGCTGGCATCTCATTCCGCCCGTCGAGCGCCGCGTCGACATTCACGCGCTGGCCCCTGAAGCGCTCCAGAGCAGCTATCGCGGGTGGGTCCTGCCGGTGGTATCGGGAGATCGGCTCGGCCGCTGGTTCCAGGCTCGCAAGCCGACGGTCAATCCCTAGAACGTCGCGGGGCCGGCAGCAGGCCGGCCCCCGTGCAACGTACAGCGTACCGCGGGTCTAGCGCTTCTTGGCCCGCTTGGCCGTCTTCTTCTTGGCCGTCTTCCGCTTCGCAGCTTTCTTCTTCGCCGCTTTCTTCGCGGGTTTCCGCTTCGCCGCCTTGCGGGCCTTCTTCTTCGCCGCCATGTGTCACTCCTCCTGCAAGAGTGTTCCTCGAACTGCCCGGACACACCGGTGTGGTGAGCCGCGCCCAATATTGTGAATGAAAGGAAAACACGCAATACTTTTTTCCAGCCAACCGACATTCCGCCAACGGCTTGGAGAACGCGACGTGTCTTGCAGCAGACGATGCGACGCGGGATATTGCAAGACATGACGATCATCCACATCGACGGACGGCGCGTGGATACCCGCGACGACGCGACCATTCTCGCGGCGGCGCAGGCCGCGCAGATCGCTATTCCAACGCTCTGTTGGTATCCCAAACTCCCGGTCGTCGGCAACTGCCGGATCTGTGTGGTCGCGGTGGAGGGATCGGAGAAGCTGCTCCCGGCGTGTGCGACGACCGTTACCGAGGGGATGCGGATCGAAACCGCGTCGGCGGACGTGGTTCGGGCCCGACGCGGGGTGCTGCAGATGCTGCTCGAGCGGTATCCGGCCGACCACCTGCTCAACGGCGCCACCGGACCGCGCAACGAATTCGAAGAATACGTGACCCGCTACGAGGTGACACCACGGACCGTCGCGTCGCATGCGCTCCCGCTGCGTGCCGGCGACGAGCGCCCCGGCGATCCGATGATCTCCCATGACATGAGCACGTGCATCTTGTGTACGCGCTGCGTGCGTGCGTGCGAGGATATCCAGGTCGTGGGCGTGCTCGATGTCGCCTTTCGCGGCGCCGGGGCGCAGATCGTGGTGGGGGGGGATGGGGACCCGGACAAGGCCGCCTGCACGTGGTGCGGCGAGTGCGTGCGGGTCTGCCCGACCGGCGCCATTTTCGAGGTGATGCCAAGGGACCGGTTCGGCACGGCGCGGGTCGCCGCCGACCGGGTCGTCCGATCGGTCTGTCCGTACTGCGGCGTCGGGTGTCAGCTGGATCTCCACGTCAAGGACAACGAGATTGCGCGCGTGACGTCTCCGTCCTTCGCGGAGGTCACGCCGAACGACGGATCGACCTGCGTGAAAGGCCGATTCGGGTATGACTTCACGCAGCATCGGGATCGGCTCGGCACCCCCCTCATCCGCCGCGGCTGGGCCAAGCGGGACGGCCGCTGGGTGTGGGACGGTCCGCGCGGGAGCGAACGGCGCGCGGGACCGTGGACGACCATTTCGCAAGAGGGCCACGCGGCGAAGTCGCCGGCGCCCCCGCGCGCGGTCGGCAAGCGCCTGCGGGATCTCCCCCTGCTGGATCGCGTCACTTCCGATATCCGCGACCGTGCCGCCACCCCCGTGTCCTGGTTCGCGCCGTTCCGCGAAGCGACCTGGGACGAAGCGCTCGAGCTCACGGCACAGGAATTGAGGCGGATCCGCGATGACTCCGGTTCGCGGGCCACCGCGGTGTTCCAAAGCGCCAAGTGTTCCAACGAAGAGAACTACCTTCTCCAGCGCCTGTTTCGTGGCGCGCTCGGCACGAACAATGTGGACCACTGTACGCGGCTGTGTCATTCGACAAGCGTGTCGGCCATGTCGGCCGCGCTCAATACCGCGGCCGCGTCCGGGTCGATGCGCGAAGTCGAAGAGGCGTGCGATGTGATCTTCATCGCCGGCACCAACACGACCGAGACGCACCCCGTGTTCGGCGCCTCGCTGAAGCGGGCGCATGTGCGCGGCGCGTTCCTGATCGTCGCGGATCCTCGCCGGACGGAACTCGCCGCCCGGGCCGACGTGCACTTACAGATGCAGCCGGGGACCGACGTCGCCCTGTACAACGGGATGCTCCGCCACATCGTCGCGGAGGGGCTGGAGGACCGCGCGTTCATCGCGACGCGAACGCACGACTTCGACCGCGTGCGCGCGGCGATCGAGCCGTACACGCTCGAACGGACCGCGGCCATCACCGGCATCGCGGTGGAGGTCATCCGCGCGGCCGCGGAGCGGTACGCCCGGGGTCCGAACACGACGACCCTGTGGGCGATGGGACTCACGCAGCACCTGGCCGGCCACGACATGGTCATGGCGATGCTCAATCTGATTCTCGCCACCGGAATGATCGGGCGTTGGGGAGCGGCCATGATGCCGGTGCGCGGACAGAACAACGTCCAGGGCGCCTCGGATATGGGCGCCATCCCGTTCGTGTACCCTGACTACCAATCGGTTTCGGACCCGGCACAGCGTGACAAGTTTGCCGCAGCCTGGGGGGTCGATCCCACCACGATGTCACTCGAACCGGGACTGATGGTCACGGAGATGGCCCGCGAGGGCTCACCGGTCCGGGGGCTTTTCATCATGGGGGAGAACCCGATCATCTCGGACCCGGACATCGCGCACGCCGAGGCCTGGTTCAGCACCATCGAGTTTCTCGCGGTGCAAGACCTGTTTCTCACCGAGACGGCCCGGTATGCCGATGTCATCCTCCCGGGCGGGTCGTTCGCGGAGAAGACCGGTACATTCGTGAATACGGAACGCCGGATCCAGCTGAGTGAGAAGGCGATCGAGCCGCCGGGACAAGCGCGTGCCGACTGGGAAATCCTGGTTGACCTGTCGCAGCGGCTCGGACTCGATACGTCGTTTACGTCCCCGGCGGACGTCATGGAGGAAATCCGTCAGGTCGCCCCGTCATGGGCAGGGGTGACCTACGACCGTTTGCGGGGTGGCGGGCTGCAATACCCTGTCCCGGCGGACGACCATCCCGGCACCGCGTTTCTGTTCGAGCACCGGTTCCCCACCCTCGATGGCCGCGCGACCTTCCACGCGGTGGAGTTCAGCGCCAAAGGGGAACTGCCGGACGACGAGTACCCGTTCGTCATGAACACTGGACGCCAGCTGTACCACTGGCATACCGGCACCATGTCGCGGCGCTCGAAGGGGCTCGACGCCCGCGAGCCGACCGCGATCGTCGAACTGCACCCGGATGACGCCATGGAGTTGGGAGTCACCGATGGTGATCCGGTGCGGATTACGAGCCGGCGCAACGCGATGGTGATCTCCGTGCGCATCTCGGACCGGGTGGCCCGCAGACAAGTGTTCGTCCCATTCCACTTCCGTGAGGCGGCGGCGAACCTCCTGACGAATCCCGTGCTTGAACCGCACGCGAAGATGGCTGGACTCAAGGTGTGCGCGGTGCGCCTGGAACCGGCCACCGTCGCCGTCCCGTCGTAGCGGTCGTGGATCTCCACATCGCAGGCAAAGTGGCACTGGTCACCGGTTCATCCGCGGGACTCGGACGAGCAATCGCCATCGCGTTCGCCGAAGAGGGATGCCGCGTCGCACTGAACGGCCGGTCGCGGGACCGGCTCGACGAGGCTACCGGCGCGGTGCGGCGACATGCCCGCGCCGAGGTAGCCGGGTTCGTTGCGGACGTCAGTCTCCGCGCCGAAGCGGAAGGTTTGGTGGATTCCGTGCGACGTGCATTCGGCTCGGTCGATATCCTGGTGTGCAACGCGGCCGGCCCGGCGGCGGCGCCGTTTCACGACACGCCAGCGGAGAGCTGGGCGGCGGCGATCGACCTGAACCTCCTCTCGACGGTGCACCTGAGTCGGACCGCCGTTCCGATCATGCGAGCACGCCAGTGGGGACGCATCCTGTGCCTGACGAGCATCGCCGCCAAGCAACCGCTCGCGGGCCTGATCCTGTCGTCCACCGCGCGCGCCGGCGTGCTGGGATTCGCCAAGTCGCTGGCGGACGAGGTCGCCGGCGACGGGATCACCGTCAACGTCGTGTGTCCGGGGTACATGCGCACGGATCGGATCGACGAATTGGTGGCACAGCGCGCGCGGATGGACCAGCGCGATCCCGCCGACATCCTCGCGGCGATGGTCGCTGACGTCCCGATCGGACGGATGGGCGCGCCGGAGGAATTGGCCGCCGCGTTCGCGTTCCTGGCGTCAGAGCCGGCGCGTTATATTACCGGCGCCGCACTGCAAGTCGACGGCGGCTTCATTCGGAGTATCATCTAGCACGGTCAGCCGCCCCAGACAATCCACGGCAATGCGGTCGAGGTCCTCATGCGTGCCATCAGGAAGACCACCCCCGGACCCGGACTCGACGTGTGTGAGGCCCCCAAACCCATCTGTGGTCCCGCCGATGTGCTGATTCGCGTGCACCATGCCGGTGTATGCGGAACCGACCTGCACATCGCGGAATGGGACGAGTGGGCCCGTGGGCGACTCAAGCCCCCGGTGACTGTGGGACACGAATTTGCCGGTGCGATCGTGGAGGTCGGCAAGGGCGTGGGTGGCGAGTTCACCGTGGGGCAGCTCGTCACGGCCGAGGGCCACATCATCTGCGGGCACTGCCGCCAGTGCCGCACCGGGAACGGACACATCTGCCAACGCACGTCGATCATCGGGGTGGATCGGGACGGCGCGTTTGCCGATTACATCGCGATGCCGTCGACCAACGTGATGACGCTCGACGGCATCCCGACGACGACGGGCGCCATCATGGATCCCCTGGGCAACGCCTTTCACACGGTGCTGACCGGCGAGGTGCCGGGCAGCACCGTGCTGGTGCTTGGTTGCGGGCCCATCGGGTGTTTCGCTGTGGGGATTGCCCGAGCGGCAGGCGCGGTGCAGGTCATCGCATCCGACCTCAACCCGACCCGATTGGCGCTCGCCGAACGGATGGGGGCGCACCGGCTGCTCAACCCAAGCCGGGACGACGTGCCCGCGCAGGTGCTCGAGGCGACCAGCGGCGAGGGAGCCGATCTGGTGTGCGAGATGTCCGGACATCCGGCGGCGTTACGCCAGGCGTTCCAATCGGTACGCCTGGGCGGTCGCGTCAACCTGCTTGGCCTGCCACATGGCGAGGTCCCGTTGAACCTCGCCAACGATGTCATCTTCAAGGGCGTGACCGTCTACGGCGTCATCGGCCGGAAGATGTACGAGACGTGGCACCAGATGCGGACCTTCCTGTCGTCCGGACGCCTCGATCCCACGCCGGTGGTGACCCATCGCTTCCCCCTGGAGCAGATCCACGACGCGCTGGAAGCCATCAAGTCGGGCGAGGCCGGAAAAGTGATTCTCGAAATCGGAGGCTAGCCGCGATGAACACGGCCGTCGAACAGCGGCTTCGCGCCGAGCTCGATCAGTTCAAGCAGGACGGCGTCTACAAGCGACTCAATCACCTCGAAACGGCCCAAGCACCACGCGTCCAGATGGAGGGCCGCGGCGAAATCCTCATTCTCTCGAGCAACAACTATCTGGGACTCGCCGCCGATCCGGTCGTGGTGCAAGCCGGCAAGGACGCACTCGATACCTACGGCGCCGGCACCGCCAGTGTCCGGTTCATCTGCGGGACGTTCACCATCCACCGCACGTTAGAGCACGACCTCGCGGAGCTGGTCGGAACCGAGGCGTCGATGAGCTACGTGTCCTGCTGGAACGCGAACGAAGGCCTGTTCGCCACGTTGCTCGGACCCGACGATGTCGTCATTTCCGATCGACTGAACCACGCGTCGATCATCGATGGCATTCGCCTGGCCAAGGCGATCGTGAAATGTTCGACCACCGTCTACGAGCACTCCGACATGGATGACCTCCGGGCCACACTCCTGGCGGCCCGGGACGCCCGCACGCGACTCGTCGTGACCGACGGCGTGTTTTCCATGGAAGGGGACGTCGCCCGCCTGGCCGAGATCGTCGAGATCGCGCACGAACACGACGCGCTCGTCGTCGTTGACGACTCGCACGCCACCGGGGTCCTCGGCCAGACGGGCCGCGGCACCGCGGAGCACGCCGGCGTGCTCGGGGATGTGGACATCATCACCTCGACGCTCGGCAAGGCACTGGGCGGAGCGGCCGGCGGGTTCACCGCATCCTCGGACGCGCTGTGCGACTACCTCATCCAGCGGTCCCGGCCCCAGCTGTTCTCCAACGCGCTCCCCTGCACCGTGGCTGCCAGTGCGCGCGCCGCCGTACGCCAACTGCGGAGCCACCCGGACCTGGTGACCAGGCTGCACGAGAACGCCCGCTATTTCCGCGACCAACTCCTGGGCCTCGGCTTCAAACCGCTCGCGGGCCCAACACCCATCATTCCGGTCATCCTTGGCGAGACAGCGGCGGCGATCCGCGTGAGCCAGATGCTGCTGGACGAAGGCGTATTCGTCACCGGCTTCGGGTACCCGGTGGTCCCGAAGGGGGAGGCACGGGTTCGCTGCCAGATATCCGCCGCACACAGCAGAGCGGACCTGGACGCCGCTATCGCCGCGTTCGCAACGGTCGGCAAGAAGCTGAAACTCATCTGAAGGAACAGTCCATGACTTCCAGCGACCCCGTGGCAGCCAGCGATCGACTGGGCCGCCTTGGGCGGCGGGCAATGCTCGCGCTCACTCTCGCGATCACACCAGCCACGTTCGTCCGGGCACAACAGGTCCCCGCTCCCGCCGACATCATTGGTTTCGTCCCCGGAACCGACTCGTTGCTGGCGGACTGGTCGCAGATCGGGACGTACCTGTCGGCGCTCAGCACCGCGTCACCGCGCGTCCGGCTCGATACGGTCGGTCGCTCGACCCTCGGCAAGCCGCTGCTCCTCCTCACCTTCGGTACGCCGGAACGCCTGCGGCGACTCGACGCCATTCGAGCTGGGCAGTCACTCCTGGCCGATCCGCGGCGCATGTCCCACGCGGTCGAGGACTCACTGGTGAATGTCCAACCGGCGGTCGTGCTGATCAACAACAACATCCACTCGACCGAAATCGCGTCGAGTCAGATGCAGATGACCCTGGCCCACCGCCTCGCGACCGACCCCCGGTACAGCACGTACCTCGACAGCGTCATCGTCCTGATGGTGCCATCCACCAATCCGGATGGGTTGGATACCGTGGTGAGCTGGTACCGCGACCACAAGGGAACGCCGTACGAGGGCGGGCCGCTGCCGTGGCTCTACCATCCCTACGCCGGGCACGACAATAATCGCGACTGGTACATGTTGACCCAGGTGGAAACGCGCGCCATCAACCGCGTGCTGTATCAGAAGTGGTTTCCGGAAGTCGTGTGGGACGTCCACCAAATGGGTAATCGGGGGGCGCGGTTGTTCGTGCCGCCGTTCGATGATCCGGTCAACCCCAACCTCGACCCGATTCTCATCGAGGGCACCAACCTGGTTGGCCTCGCGATGGGAGGGGCCGTCCTCGACGCCGGAAAAACCGGCGTCGTCCACGGCGCACGGTTCGATCTCTGGTGGCACGGCGGGTTCCGCACCGTGCCGGCGCGCCACAACATGATCGGCATTCTCTCCGAGGCGGCCAGCGCGCGTTTGGCGTCGCCCGTCAACCAGCCCGCCGAGTCGTTACGCCAGCCGGAGCGCGGAAGCGATTACCCGGCGACCTGGGAAGGGGGTTGGTGGCGTCTGGGCGACATCGTCGAGTACGAGTTGCTGGCCGCCGACGGTTTGTTACGACTCCTGGCGACGCAGCGCGCGTCGTTCGTACGGCGGTTCGCGACCCTCGGCCGCCGAGCGGTGGCCGCCGGCGAGGCGGGATCGCCTTGGGCCTTCCTCATCCCGCCGGATCAGGCGGACCGTGGCGCCGCCGCATTGCTTGCGAATACGATCATCGCCGGCGGTGTGGAAATCCATCGGGCCGACGCGCCGTTTCGCGCGGACGCACGCGAGTATTCCGTTGGGACGCTGATCATACGCATGGCGCAACCGTTCAGGGCGCACGTGAAGGACCTGCTCGAAGTCCAGCGGTATCCCGACCGGCGAGCCTATCCGGGTGGCCCGCCCATCCCGCCGTACGACGTCTCGGGTTGGACGCTCGGAGCGCAGATGGGCGTTCGGGTCGACGAGATTGCGATGCCGTTTCCGTTTCGAGGCGACATGGTGGATACGGTGGTGGTCGAGGCCGGAACGGTACACGGGCGCGGGAGCCGTCTCGTGCTGCGCAATACATCGAACAGCGAGAGTGGGGTCGTGGCGGAAGTGCTCGCGGCCGGTGGAAGGGTTCGCGTTGCCTCCGAGGCGTTTGGCAGCGGCGAGGCCCGATTCCCCGTGGGCGCGCTCGTGGTGGAAGGCGATGCCGCGGTGAGAAACGCCGTCGAGCGGGGGGCACGCGTGTTCGGGTTCGATGTGTGGGCGACCGACGCCCGCGTCGCCGGACCGGAGGTTCGGCGGCTGCCACGGATCGGGCTCTATCGATCGTGGACCGCCAACATCGACGAGGGATGGACCCGGTGGGTATTCGAACGGTTCGCCATTCCTTATATGACCCTAAGCGACTCGATGATCCGAACGGGGGACCTGGCGCGTTTCGACGTCCTGGTTATCCCGGACGTCGAGGAACAGGACATTGTGAGTGGGCGCTCACACGAGGAGGTGCCCGACCGATTCTCGGGCGGGCTGGACGTCTCTGGAGTGCGTGAGGTCACTGAATTCGTGGCGCGAGGCGGTACCTTAGTGACGCTCGGCGCTTCAAGTGATTTCGCGATCTCAGCCCTTAACCTGCCTGTTCGCAACAGCCTACAGGCCGGGGAGTCGGAAGATCGGGGCTCGCGTTTTTACGCGCCAGGCTCTATTTTCGGGGTGGCGATCAGCCGGGGGTCGGTTTTGGCCTCCGGGGTTGGAGACACCGTGGCGGTGTTCTTCGACGATGGGCGGGCGTTCGAGGTTACCGGACCAGCGGAGCCGGTCGGGTCCTACACTGCGGACCCACTGCTCTCGGGATATGTGCAGAACCCCGGCAGGTTGACCGGACGAGCGGCGTTGCTCGAGGTACCTGCTGGGCGGGGTCGAGTGGTGCTTTTCGGGTTCCGACCGCAACACCGCGGTCAGACCCATGGCACGTTCAAGCTGTTGTTCAATGCGGTCCTGCTGCGGACCGAACCGTGAGCCGGCTGTGCCTCCGGCTCCGTAAGCCGATGCGGAGGAGAAGCTGATGCGCAGACTGTCCGGAGTGTTGCTTGGTGGGCTGCTGTTGACCGTGACGGCCGGGTCGGCGTTTGCCCAGGCCGAGGCATGGCAACGGAAATGGTACTGGGGCGCCCAGACCGGGGCGTACATCTATTCGACGGCTTCGTCGGCGACCCGCACGGCCGTCACGGCCGGCGGCCATTGGTTCATCACGGCTCGCCGATCCGCCCTGATCATGTCCGTCGACCAGATCTTCTTCGGCACGACAAACGCGGCGCTGACCGATGGCTCGACCGTGCGGTTCAATTCCGGTCGCCGCATTCAGGGTTCTCTGGTCGCCGTCCCCAGCAACGCCAACTTGCAGCCCTATGTCGGGGTCGGGTTCGCGATCCACAACATCACCGACGCGACGGCGACCGGGTCCTTCGCGACACCCGATGATCAGGCCGCGGCGCAACGGCGCCTTTCCGACGTCGATACGAAGGCGTTCGTGGTCTTTACGGGTGGTTTTCAGTGGCGGATGGGAACACGGTGGGCGTTCTACGGCAACTACCAGTACATGCCGTCGAGCGGCAGCTTCCTGATCACCAGCGAACAGCACGCGATCACCGCAGGGTTACGGGTGGCACTGTCCAGTTCGCACGAAGAGGTGACGACGGAACGGTAGCCCGTCGCCTCACCGATCACGTCCGTCGCGTCCGGGACGCCGTTCGATCGCGTCCCGGGCGCGACGTCCATTCGGATCCCGCAATGACGAACCGGAGCGGCCAGTCAGCCGCCTTCGACACGCCGATGCGGGGGCTCGAATACACCACGCGCCTGGTTGCCTCCCGGGGCGGAATGATCCGGAGTGGCGAACCTTGGAGCGAGGTCCCGTCGCACGCCCCGGTGATGTCCAGCGCCTGAGCGAGCCGTCCCGGTCCGGCGCACCATCCGTGCGGATCGAGCGTGCCTCGACGTACTGCCATCACGCGACGGCCGCGCAGCGGTTCGAGTGCGCGAACCAGCACGGCCGCCGGATATCCCTCCTTTTCGGTAACGACGTTGAAGCACCAGTGCAGTCCGTAGCTTCGGTAGACGTAGGCAGTTCCAGGGGGGCCGAACATCGAGGCATTACGCGTTCGGCGCGTTCCACCATAACCGTGTGCGGCCGGGTCGTGGGGCCCAACGTACGCCTCGACCTCGACGATACGACCTGACGTCATCCGCCCGCCGGCGCGACTCTCCAACACACATCCCAACAGCGCGCGCGCGACACGGATTGTGTCGCGCGCGTAGAATGCCGGACCCAGTGCCACCGCCACCTGTTTACTTGTCCGCGCCGTCCCCGTCCGGTAGGCCGCGCACCGCGCGTTGCAGCGCGGCACTCATGCGCTTGAGCAAGCCGCCACCATCATCCTGCGACGCGAGGGGCGCCGTGGCGGGTACGCCCTTTGGCGCTGGCTCGACTGTGGGCGCGGGCTCCTGACTCCGAGTGACCGGCACGGACACCGCCGACGGCTCCCGGCGTTCAGGCGCTCGCGGCACGACGTCACGCGACTCGCCGGCTCCGGCCGGCGGACGGGGTTTGGCGGACTTCGACCCTCGGCGGCCACGTACGGATCGGCGGCCGCTTCCGCTCGGCTTGACGTCGGCGACCACCTGATCGGGAGCCTTTGCCGCGGCGGCGGGCGTGTCCTCAGCCGGCTTGCGGGCGGCCGGCCCGCCACGCGGTCCCCGGCGTGACCGGATTCCGCGCTTCGCCTCCGTGGTACCCGACGGGCCCGCCGGTTTCGCCGCGTCACCGGACGACACCGGTTCGTCCCTTTCCGACGATGAGACTTTGGCTTCGCCATCCGCACGCGTCCCGCTTCCCGTTCGGCGACGACCGCGCGTCCCGCCACGCCCGCGACGGCTTCCCTCGGCCGACGCCGCCTTGTCGTCCGGCGTCGATTCCGCGGCATCCTGCGGTGGACGCATTCTCACGAGATAGCCGTCGTCGTTCTTGGCCAGGTCCACCACACCAGCGTCGTGAGCCTGGCGGAGGAACCGCTGAAATCGACCCGGCTCCAAAATGGGATCGTCCTCACCGTTGCGGAGGTCGAGCATGTGTTCGCGGACTTGTTCGCCGTCGGTGGCCTCGTCGCCGACCGCACCGATGGCCATGAGGGCGTCTCGGAGCAGGTCGAACGCCGCGGCGAGCGTCACGCCGTCTCCTCCTCCAGCCCGAGCGCGGCCTCCGCGGTCGCGAGATCGGTCCCGCTCCCCGCGGTGCCGCCGCGCGCCGCGTGCCGCCGTCGCCTCGGCCCGCGATTGGTCCGTTTCCACCGGTACGTTGGCGTTGGTCCCGATAGCGATCTCGTATTGCCCGTTCTCCATCTTGTTCAGCCGAAGCAGTCCGCGCCGGCCGGCTTCGGAAAGGAACTTCGAGTACTTGTTGAACCCCGTGTCCTTCTCGTCGAAGTTGGGGTCGAGTTCCTGCATGACCTGTTTGAGCCGATCCGACCGCATCACGTCGCCGTGGCGATGCATCTGCGTCGTCGCTTCGACCACCAGCTCCCACGGATCGCGCCGCCGATGCTCGATTTCACCCTCCTTCAGCAGGCCGGTCAGTTCGGAATAGCTGAAATACTCGTCGCAGTTCTGAATCAGCAGGTCACTTGACGACTCGCGGATCCCGACACCGATGACGTACTTGGCGTATTCCTTGAGTTTGAGGACGAGGGCCGAGAAGTCGCTGTCACCGGACAGGAGAATGAACGTGCCAATCTCGGGTCTGGTGAACACGAGTTCGAGCGCGTCAATGGCCAGTCGAATATCGGTAGCGTTCTTCTTGTTGGATCCGAACGCGGGTGCGAAAATCAGATCGATCGACGCTTCCGACAACGGGACGATGTACTGCGGATACCGACGCCAGTCGGCATACGCCCGTTGCACCGATATTTTCCCTTTGAGGAGTTCCGAGTTGAGCAATCGACGAAGCTGGTTCTGGAGATCGGACCGGATCCCCATCGTCACGTTGTCGAAATCGATCAGAAGCGCCGCGTTGGGCGCGTGCTGCGGAGGCGCCGAATACGCTATCGCGGCGCCGCGTTGAGAAAGTTGATCCTTCACGTTGTACTCAATTCCACCCCGACCACCTGTGCCAGCTCCTTTCGCTTCACTTTCCCGCTCCCAGTGAGGGGGAACGCATCGAAGAAGCGGACCAGGTCCGGGATTTTGTAGTCAGCCATGTGATCGCGAGCGAAGTTCTTGAGTTCCTCGCCTGTGATCATGGCACCTTCCACGGGTACGACGCACGCGCAGACCAGCTCCCCGAGTATCTCGTTGGGGACGCCAACCGCGCAGACGTCGTCGACCGCGGGATGCGTGCGGAGGATATCCTCCAGCTCGCGCGGAAAGATGTTGAAGCCGCCCCGGATGATCATCTCCTTGCGGCGCCCGACAATCGCGATGTACCCGGCTTCGTCCACCACCGCGAGATCGCCGGTCAGGAAGAACCCATCGGCGGTGAACGACCGCTCGGTCTCCTTGGGCATACGGTGATAGCCCGTCATCACGTTGGGCCCTCGTACGGCGAGTTCGCCGACGGCCTCTGGGCCATGCAGCTCGCCGCTCGTGACATCGAGCACCTTCACTTCGACGCCGGCGATCGGCCGACCAACGGTCTGCGCGCGTGCCTCCGGGGCATCGTCACGACGCGTCATGGTGATGGTCGGTCCCGTCTCGGTCAGGCCATATGCCACCTCGGCGTCGTTCCACTGCCGAATCCGGTGTATCAAGTCTGGCGACACCGGGCTGCCCGCCACAATTCCGGTCCGGACGGACGAGAGGTCTCGGCGAGGAAAGGTCTCGTCGCGCATGAGCAGCTGGAACATGGTCGGCACGCCGTGCAGGACGGTAATGCGCTCACGTTCCACCACGTCGAGCACGCGCGCGGGCTCGAAGCGCTCCTGCAGCACGATCGTGGCGCCGCCTATCAACGCGCTGAGGACGACATGCACGCCGAAGATCGTAAACAGCGGCACCGCCGCGAGTACCCGATCTGCGGGCACCAACCGCAGGATATCCGCGGCGGCGGCCGCCGCCACAGCCAGGTTGGCGTGCGTCAGCACGACCCCTTTCGGCTTTCCCATGGTGCCCGACGTGTACACCAACGCCGCCGGATCCGTCGCGTCACCTGTGTGCCGTGGCGCGTCGCGTCGCCTTCCGCGGCCAAGCAGGTCATCAAACTGGTACAGCCGGTCGTCGTACCACATCTCGTCGGGCCCGACCGTCACCAGGGTGCGGAGGTCAGGAAGGTCAGCAAACAACTCCTCGAACAGCTCGAGATGTTCGGTCTCCTCGCCGGTCTGGGCGACGACCGCGATCCGCACTTCCGCGTGACGGAGCAGGTATTTCAGTTCGTGAAGCCCGAGAGCGGTGTTGACCGGCACGATGACCGCGCCAAGGCGCGCCGCGGCAAACAGCGTGACGACCCACTCCGGTCGATTGGGAAGGGCCACCGCCAGCCGGTCGCCCGGTTCGACCCCGAGATCGCGCAACGCGGCCGCCAGAGCGCCCGCATCTTTCTCCACCTGTGCGTACGTCAGCCGTCGCTGCGCCGTGACGACGCAATCGCGCTCACCGTATTGCGTGGCCTGCATGGCCAGAAGCTCCGCCAGGTGGTTCGCCAACGACTACCCTCCTTCCTAAATACCGATAACTATTGAAGATAGTGCACGCCGAGAGGGGTTTCAACCGAGGTCGAATGCGCCAGCGGTCACCGGCACCTCCTCCTCCCGCCCGATGGTCAGGCGGCGCGGGTGGGCCGACGGCATTGCCTCCGCCGGTTTGGTTCTGGTGATATCAGCCCGGATCCTGGGGCGGGATGCCCTCGCGCATCCCGCTTGCGGTCACCTGAACGGTCATATCAGCCGTGACATCGATGATTGCCTGGCGCTCGCTCGTGTTGAACCAGCGAAAGTGGGTATGCGACGTCATCTCGGTGGGAGCGCGGGTGATGCCGTCCCGGCCCGCCCCGCGGGTTACAAGGCGCGCAGCTCGGCGAGGGTTTCCTCGCCATAGAACATCCGGATGTACTTGCTCTGCACCGGCGTGAGTCGACGGACCGCCCACGCCAGGTGGACGAAATGGGGCTCGTGCGGTGGGGTGATCGGTCGCATGCCGCACTCGGCGGGGAGGTGGTTTCCCTTGCGGGTGTTACAGGTCGAGCAAGCCGTCACCACGTTGTCCCAGTCGTTCGTCCCGCCACGGGAAAGGGGTACCAGGTGGTCGCGCGTCAGGCACTCCCGGTTGCGGAGCGCCGCGGTCGCGCGGCCACAGAACTGGCAGCGGTACGCGTCACGGGCAAACAAGAACGTGTTGGTCACCTGCCGCCTGAACTTGCGGGGTACATGAATGAAGCGTACGAGACGAATGACCGCCGGACGCGGCACCGCCAACCGTGCGCTCCGCACGACGCGACGCCCATCGGCTTCGACGATCTCCGCCTTTCCCTCGATCACGAGTCGGAGCGCCCTCCGCACCGGGACCATGGTGAGAGGTTCGAAGGAGGCGTTCAATGCGAGACAGCGTACGTGCATAGGTCGCAGATACACAAAACCCGCCCGCTCCATGGGAGAGGGCGGGAGCGTTACTGTGCTGTAAGTGTAGCTCGCACCCTAATCCCTTGCAAGCGGCTGGCTTGCGCCGGTTGCCGCCGTGCGGGTGCCTCGGGGTGTCCCGGTCCTGGCTTGAAATGGGGGGGCAGCTAGGCACGCTCGGTGAACGCGTCGTGCAGCGCCGAGAGTTGGTCGCGCAGCGAAGCCATCGACGACCCACCGACGGTCGGTCTCCGCTCCACAGAGGCCTCCCAATCGCCGAGTTGTCCCACGATATCGGGCAGGGCGCGATGAATGGCCTCCGCAACATCCAGGGGCAACGACGTGACCGGGCACTGCAATTCCTCCGCCGCACGAACGGCGCGCCCCACCAGGGCGTGAGCCTCGCGAAACGGCACGCCCCGGTGGACCAGGAGGTCCGCCATATCCGTGGCGAGGAGGCTCGGGTCGAGCGCGGCCGCCATGCGCGTCGGATCGGGGGTCAACGTCTCGACCGCTCCGCGCAACGCCGGAAGTGTGAGCAGGATCGTATCGACCGCATCGAACAGGTAGGTCTTGTCCTCTTGCAGGTCCTTGCTGTAGCCGGCCGGGAGTCCTTTCAGGGTTGCCAGCAACCCCGTCAGGTTCGCCAGGAGTCGTGACCCCTTCGCCCTCACCAGTTCGAGGACGTCCGGGTTTTTCTTTTGCGGCAGCAGACTCGACCCGGTCGCGAACGCATCCGACAGTTTGACAAAGCCGAACTCGGCGGTGCAGTACGTCATCAACTCGCCGGCCAGCCGTGCCGCATGCATCCCGAGCATCGAGAGCACGTAGACCGCATCGACGACGAAATCGCGATCCCCCGTCGCGTCGAGCGCGTTGGCGGACAACGATTGGAATCCCAGTTCCTCCTTGAGCAGCACGCGATCGACGTCCAGGCCGGAACCCGCCACCGCACCCGAGCCCAGCGGCAGGTCCGACATCCGTCGTGTCGCCTCGCGCAACCGATCGCGGTCACGGGCCAATGGCCAGGCGTGTGCGGCCAAGACGTAGCCCCAGCGGACCGGCTGTGCGCGCTGCCCGTGTGTATAGCCGGGCATGAACATGTCCGAACCCGCGGTCGCCTGGGCCGCCAAGCACCGCCCGAGTGCGCAGATCTCCGCGTCCACCGCGGCCAACGCCTCGAGGGTCCAGAGCCGAAGGTCGGTCGCTACCTGGTCGTTGCGAGAGCGACCCGTGTTGAGCTTCCCCGCCAGTGGACCGATTTCCTCCCCCAACAACCGCTCAACCAGCGTGTGCACGTCCTCATCGGCAGCCCCGACACCGGCTCCATCGGCGATGCGTTCGGCGACGCGATCGAGACCTGCGATCATCTTCTGCTCTTCCGCCCTGTCAATCACCCCAACGCCTGCCAGCGCGCGTACCCAGGCCAGAGCGGCTCGAATGTCATGGGGCCACAACCGGTAATCCACAGGAAGGCTGCGGTTCAACTCGGCGAAGCTCGCCGCCGGATCGGCCCCAAACCGGCCGCCCCACAGTCCATGCGATGCATCCGCGGGTGCCGGCCCCGTCGCCATGCCCGTACCGGAGCCGGCCATCACGCCACCGCCGCGCCGGAGCTCGATTGGGACCGGGCGGCCAGTTCCGCACTGATCCGAACCGGCAGGCCAATCAGCTTCACGAATCCCGTGGCATCCGCGTGATCGTACACGCCATCCGCGCCGAACGTAGCGTACTGCGCCGAATACAAGGAAAACGGACTCTCCCGTCCGATGACCGTGGCCGTACCGCGATGGAGGCGCACCCGCACCGAGCCTGTCACGACCTGCTGGGTGACGTCCACGAGCGCGTCGATCGCTTCACGTTCGGGCGTCCACCAGCGACCGTCATACACGAGATCCGCGTACCGCGGCGCAACGGCTTCCTTCAGCGCCAGCGTGCGCCGATCCAGCACCAGCTGTTCGAGTGCCCGGTGGGCGGCGCGCAACACCGTCCCGCCGGGCGTTTCGTACACCCCGCGCGACTTCATTCCGACCAGCCGGTCCTCGACCACGTCCACCCGGCCCACCCCGTGGGCCCCGGCGAGCTGGTTCAGGCGTTCCAGGAACGGGACCGGAGACAGGGGCACCCCATCGATGCTCACCGGCACGCCGGCGTCGAAGCCGATGGCAAGCTCGTCCGGCCGGACCGGCGTGTCAGGCAGGTTTGCCGTCAGCAGGAACAAATCGTCCGGAGGCGCAACCGCCGGATCCTCCAACTCGCCGCCCTCATGAGAACAGTGCCACAGATTCCGGTCCCGGCTGTACGGCTTGGCGGCCGTCACATCGACGGGGATCTGCTTTTGCGCGAGGTACGCGATGAGGTCTTCCCGACCACGAAACGGCCATTCTCGCCATGGGGCGACCACCCTGAGTTCCGGGGCCTTGGCTTGATAGGTGAGCTCAAACCGGACCTGATCGTTTCCCTTCCCGGTGCACCCATGTGCCAGGGCCGATGAACCGGCGCGGCGCGCCGCGGCGACCTGACCGGCCGCGACGAGCGGCCGTGCCATGGCCGTACCCAAGAGGTAGCCTCGCGCATAGACCGCGCCCGCCCGGAGGGTTGGATAGACAAAGTCGGTCACAAACTCCTCGCGCAGGTCATCCACGATGCAGCCCACCGCCCCCGATCGGACGGCCTTTTCCTCCAAGCCGTCGAGGTCGGCGTGACCCTGGCCGATATTGGCGGTGTAGCAGAGGACGCGGGTCCCGTACTGCTCGCGCAGCCAGGGGACGATGGCGGACGTATCGAGTCCACCCGAATACGCGAGCGTGATGAGGGACGTCATGGCAGTCTCTGTATTATCATGCATGAAGACGCATAATAATACGCTGCCGGTAATGGTCAACCGTCGGGGCGGGCGAGATTCCCCAGCCGCGCGGCAACGACCCGGCGGGCTCGGTCAGACCGCGCCACGATCAGGATCGTGTCGTCTCCGGCGATCGTCCCGACGATTTCGGGCCACGCCGCGTGGTCGATGACCCGGGCCAGCGCGTTGGCACTGCCCGCCGTGGTGCGGACCACGAGCAGCACGCCGGCGCCGTCGACCGCAATGAGCAGGGCACCGACCAGTTGGGCGAGGGGGGCGTGCACGACCTCTTCCGCGGGCGGCGCGGAATAGACGGCTCCGCCGCCGGGGTCGGTGACTTTGACGAGGCCGAGTTCGCGTATGTCGCGTGACAGCGTCGCCTGGGTGACCTCGATGCCGCGGTCCGCCAGGGACGCCCTGAGTTGCTCCTGACTCTTGATTGGCGTCGTGCGAACCAGTTCGACGATGGCGGCGTGACGTTGGGTCTTCATGTTGGTTGACGAGGATTCATGACCTGGATAGTCTACTCAATCATGGATCGGCGCCAGAGTCTCATCGGGTTGATCGCGGTCGCGGCTATCGTCGCCTGTGGCGATCCGGCTGCGCCCGACCCGCCCGACGAGGTACCCGTTCGCACGATACTGGTCCATCGATTCCAATCGGGCGGGAACATGTTGCTGCGCTCAGACGGCGAGCCCGGCGGCGCCTTCACCCTTCCGGGAGGCGCCAATCTCATTCCGATCGCGAGTGCGTCGCGGGGACAGACCTTCGCGTTCGAGCATGGGAACGCGATCGTCGTCGGCTCCCTGTCGCAGCCGACGCGCCTCGACACCATCATCGCACCGAGGCCCACGACCTACGTCCTCGCGTCTTTCTCAGCGGACGAGCGGCTTGTCGGGATGGTGTCTCTCCAACCAACACGGAGCCTTCTCACCTACGATCGGGCCAGCGATCGGATCGACACGCTACCGCTCGGCGATGCGCCCACGCCGGCGCTGCCACCGGTGTACAGCCCCGACGGCACCCGCGTCGCGACGCTCGCGTTCAATGGTCTTTCGGTACTCGTCACGTTGTGGACCGTTGGCGACCGCACCCGCGCGGTGACCGACAAGCTGTCCGTCGGCACCGCGATCCGCCCGCCGGTCTTCGGCTGGCCGCAATGGACGGATGACGGCCTGATGATCGCCCTGCTCCATTTGGGATTTGACGATCCGGACACGCTGGTGGTGGCGCTGGTAGATCCTGATGACCCCAATGCGCCCATGGTGGAGCGCCTGCGCGCGGTCATGGCACCGGTGAGCGATGAACGGCCGGGGCTGATCATGGGAGACAACGCGACCTATGCCTTGTCAGCGGACGGACGGGCGATCGTCCTCGCGGCCGATCCCGGGACGGCGTCGGGTGAGGTCACCCTGCGCCAGGCGCTCTATCTCGTGACCGAGGGGGTCGGTCGTGTTCAGTTGTTGTTCGACGACCCGGCGGTATACCCGGCGTATCCGCTGTTTGTGAACTAGTCCATCCGTTCGCAACTCCCGAAACGGTATTCACCGCAGAGACCGCGAAGATCGCAGAGGAATCCGGTCGCCCGGGTCCGTCGGAGGCGCACGCATCGAGATACCGGATCGAAGGAGCGGATTGTGCACCGGACAGAACTCTACGGGCTCCGTGCCCGGGAGAAACCACTCGAACGAGCGTAGCTGCACGGGGCAAAACGCCGTCCAGCGGTATCCGGTCGCCTGATCGACCGCCACGTTCGTCAGGCCGTCCGGGCGCTGCCACTCACGGGGAGCCGGGAGCCGTTCGTACACTTCCTTCATGAAGGCGACCCATGGGGGTGCCGCCAGCACGCCGCCGGCGGAACGCGCCTTGACGCGTTGCGGTCGATCGAGTCCCAGCCACACCGCCGTGACGAGCTGGGGCGTGAACCCGATGAACCAGACGTCGGTCCCCCCGTTGGTCGTGCCGGTCTTGCCGCCCGCCGGCAGATAGAACTGGCCGGTTGAGCGCACGGCGAGGGTCGCGGTGCCACGGTCCACGACATCGCGCAACACGCTGTTCACGAGCCACGCGTGCTCCACCGACATGACTCGTTCGCGTTTCATCTGGGGCGCCCACACGATGTTCCCACTCTCGTCCTCGACTCGGTCGATGCCGATCGGCGCGGCGCGCACGCCAAGGGTCGCGAACGCGGTATAGGCCGAGACCATTTCGAGCGGGATCACCGACGCGGCACCGATGAACATGGAGTTGACCGAGGGGATCGGGGTGGAGATGCCGAACAGCAACGCCTCGCCGCGGACCGGTTGGACACCCAATTCCATGCCGAGCCGGATGGCCACCAGGTTGCGCGACACGGCGAGCCCGCGCCGGAGCGTCATCGGACCGCGGAAGTCTCCTTCGTAGTTTTGCGGCTCCCACGGCACGGAATCACCCGGGAGGACCTGACTAATGGGCGCGTCATCGATAATGTGGCTCAGCGGGATGCCCGCTCTGATGGCGGCGGAATACACGAAGGGTTTGAAGGTCGAGCCTGCCTGGCGCTCCGCTTGGGTAGCGCGGTTGAACTTGGACTGTGAGAAGTCCCGACCGCCGACCATCGCACGCACATACCCGGTTTCCGCCTCCATCGTCACCAGGGTGCCCTGCAGGTAGGGTGTCTCCTGGTTATCGCTCAGGCCTCCCACGGAGTCCATGAGCTGCTGATACGTCACATGCTTATACGCGCCATACGCCTCATTCTCGATGGCACGCAGCTGATCTTCGAGAGCGCGTTCGGCCGCGATTTGCATGTCGAGGTCCAGCGTCGTGTAGATGCGGTATCCACGATCGTAGATGGCGCGGCCGAACCGCGCATACACCTGCTGTCGAACCCACTCGACGAAGTACGGCGCGACTTCGCCGTAGTCCTGTCGCGAGCTGAGCGTCATCGGGAACGCCTTCCAGCGCTCGGCGGCTTCCGGGGTCACAAACCCCGCGTTGCGCATCAGGTTCAGCACGAGGTTGCGGCGGCGCAGGGCTCGATCCGGGTGGCGCCGCGGATCATAGTCGCCGGGGCGATTGACGATGGCGGCCAGGAGCGCCGCCTCCGCGACGTTCAGTTCGTTCGCGTGCTTGGAGAAGTACCGCTGCGCACCCGCTTCGACCCCGTACGCCGAACCACCCAAGTAGATCTGGTTCAGGTACAGCTCGAGGATACGGTCCTTGGAATAGGTGCGCTCCAGTTCGAGCGCCACCTGAATCTCACGCACCTTGCGTTGTGGGGTCTTGGTGCTTGGCAACCGCTCCGGGAAGACGATCCGGGCGAGCTGCATCGTGATCGTCGAGAATCCCTGCACGTAGTCGAACGCCAGAAAGACCGCCTTCGCGGCTCCGATGGCCCGAATGAAGTCGATCCCGCCGTGTTCGAAGAACCGTTTGTCCTCGACCGACAGGAACGCCGCGGGAAGGGCCGGCGGGAGCTCACCCAACCGGATCACGGTTCGGCGCTCCGCTCCCAGGTCGGTGATGCGGCGCCCGTCGGCGGCATACACTTTTGTCGCCTGACTTGGCCGGAACGTCTCGAACTCGCCGATCGAGGGGCACTGCGCCCCGGCACAGGCGCGCGACCACGCACCCCACCCAAGCCCCAGGCCGAATCCGGCAGCCGCGAGCACGCCAATCCCGGCCGCCTTCTGGGCCGTGACCGATCCCCGGAACGCGATCCATGCACGTCGTGGCGCGCGCCAGAGCCATCGTCGCAATTGCATTGTGGCCGTAACCTAGTACTCCCCGGTTGTGCTTGCCAGCGCGATAGGGGCGTCGTAACCTTCGCCCACCCTTCATGATATGCCATGAGCATGAAATCGTTTCTCGCTGATCTGGCCTGGCGGGGACTGATTGCGGATCAGACACCCGGGCTGACGGATCGCCTGGCCGCCGGACCGATTTCCGGTTACGTCGGGTTTGATCCGACCGCCGTCAGTCTGCAGGTGGGGAACCTGGTGCCGATCATGTTGCTGGCCCACCTGCAACGGGCGGGCGGGCGACCGATCGTGGTCGTGGGCGGGGGCACCGGACGGATCGGCGATCCCAGCGGCAAACGCGCCGAACGGCCTCTGCTCGAAGACGTGGCTCTGGCGCGAAACCTCGAGCGCCAACGCCGGCAATTCGGCCGATTCTTCCGTTTTGGGGATGGGCCCACCGACGCCATCATGGTCGACAACGCCGAATGGCTGGTGGACTTGAATCTGGTCACCTTCCTGCGTGATATCGGCAAGCACTTCACGTTGTCGTACATGCTCCAGAAGGAGTCCGTGAAGGGCCGGTTGGAATCCGGTATTTCCTTCACGGAATTCAGCTACATGCTGTTGCAGGCGTATGACTTCCTGCAGGTGCGCCGCCGATACGAGTGCGCGCTGCAAATGGGGGGAAGCGACCAATGGGGCAACATTACGGCCGGCATCGAACTCATCCGGCGGCTCGATGCCGCTGATGCGCATGGGCTCACCGCGCCACTGGTCACAACATCCAGCGGCATGAAGTTCGGCAAGTCCGAAGGGGAGGCGGTGTGGCTCGATCCCGACCTCACCTCGCCCTACGCCTTTCACCAATTCTGGATCAACACCGACGATCACGACGTCGGCGCCTACCTCCGGATGTTCACGTTTCTTCCGCGCGACGCGATCGACGGGCTGATGGAACGGCACGATGCCGATCGTGGCGCGCGGATCCCGCATCGCGCGCTCGCCGACGACGTGACGGCGCGCGTGCACGGGGCGGAGGCGGCGCAGAGCGCCGAACAGGCGGCGCGGGTGCTGTTCGGTGAACTGGACCCGCGGGACGCTGACGCCGGCACCTGGCGGATGCTCGCCGCCGAACTGCCGTGCGCGGAGCTGGATCTGACCGAACCGGTCTCGGCCGTCGATCTCGTGACCGGTGCGGGGCTGGCGAAATCTCGCGGTGAAGCGCGACGACTCGTCGATCAGAACGGCGTGACCCGCAATGGCGTGCCGCTCACCCTCGACCAGGAAACGGGGCCCGCTGATGCGCTCGCCGGCGGCTACATCTGGCTGCGTCGGGGCAAGAAGACCGACGCGCTGGTGGTTACAAGCGGGCGCTGATACGCTCCGCCATCACGTCGAGATCGGCGCGCGACGCCTCGGCAGGGTAGCCCGTCGGGAATCGGAGCCCAAACGTATCGTCGGCAAACCGCGGCAGGAGATGGAGGTGAAGATGAAAGACCTCCTGGCCCGCCGCCGCCCCGGTGGCGGTCCACACGTTGAATCCTGCGGCCCCGGTGGCGGCCACGACAGCCGGAGCAAGTTCCCGGCTCACCGCCAGCAACCGCCCGACCGTTTCCGCAGGACAATCGAGCAGGTCAGTGGCATGCAGCTTGGGCACGACGAGCGTATGGCCGGGGTGTATCGGATACAGATCGAGAAAGGCCGCGATCCGCTCGTCGTCATACACGAAACTCGCGGAAACCTCGCGCCGGAGAATCCCGCAGAACAGGCAGGCGGTCAGTTGGGCCTCGCGAGCAGGACCGCCACCTTCTCCATTTCGTCGAGCGAATTGTAGCAATGGGGCGAGAACCGGATGACGCCCTCCCGCAACGCGCACACGACGCCCGCGTCTCGTAGCGCCTGGTGCACGGCGGCGGGTCGGTCGATCCGCACGGCGATGATCGCGGAATCATGCGCGGCGTCGGTGGGTGACGCCATCGCGATCCGCCCATCCTCGACCAGCCCTTCCAGCGGCCCCCGTAGCATCCGCACGTGATCGAGGATGCGGTCGATCCCGAGTTCGATCAGCATCGACACGCTCGCCGTCATGCCGAGCACGTCCTGAAACGGCAGCGTGACCATCTCGAACCGTCGCGCATCGGCGCGGGGGGTGGGATCGTACGCCGTAAGCCGGCTGAAGTCGTCGGTGCCTTCGAAGGCCATCCACCCGTTGAACACGGGTCGCCACTCGTTCAGCAACTCGCGGCGAACGTAGAAGAACCCCGCGCCCCACGGGGCGAGGAGCCATTTCTGCGCGCCGCACGACAGGATATCGACGGGGGTTTCGCGCACGTCGAACGGGACGTGCCCCAGCCCCTGAATCGCATCGATCACCAGGAACGTGTCGTGTGCCCGGCACGCCGCGCTGAGTCGCGCCACGTCGGCACGATACCCGGAGGCGAACTGGACCAACGAAATCGCCAGGGCGCGTACGCGCGGATCCGTCACGCGCTCCAGCAGGCGCTCTTCGTCCGGCCAGCCCGCGCTCGTCCGCGGCACGAACTCGACCTGGACCCCGCGTGGCGCCAGCAGCAGCCACGGATACACGTTGGCGGGAAACTCGCCCTCCGGCAGGAGGACGACGTCGCCGGCCGCCAACGGCAGGAGGGTGGCGGCCTGGTTGAGTCCATAGCTGGTATTGGTCGCGAGCCCGATCTCAGCGGCATCGGCATTGATCAACCGCGCGGCCGCCGCGCGGCCGTCGTGCAGCAGGCGCATCAGGTCGGCATCGTTGAGCAGGTACGGCTGCGCGCGCTTGACGTCGAAATCGTCCAGCAGGCGCCGCGTGCTGGCCGGGATGGGTCCGATCGACGCGTTGTTGAAATAGGTGGTCGTCGCCGTCCACGGAAATTCGGTTTCGCGAACCTCCTGGAACCGGCGCGCGGCGGCTGTTGCAGGCGAGGTCATAGGGGAAACCTAGCACGGTAGCGGCGGCGTCGCGTCCTCGACTACGTTATCGTCATCGTCCACCTTTTCCACACGGCGGCGGATGGGCACGGAGCGGAGCTTCACCCTGGTGCTTGGTGGCGGCGGCATGCGCGGGCTCGCGCACGTCGGCGTCCTGGAAGCCCTCACGCAGGCGACGTTCCTTCCGGCCGAGGTGGTTGGCTCCAGCGTCGGTGCGCTGGTGGCGGCGGCGTGGTGCACCGGCATGTCGACGCGCGAGATGACCGATCTGGCCTTTGAGCTCCGCCGCCGCGATCTGTTTCAGATCGCGCACCGCGAGATGGCGCTCAAGCGGATGCAGTCACCGGGTCTGTACCGGCCGGAGCCGCTCCACGACTTCGTGTCCGGGCTGTTGGGTGATCTGACGTTCGACGAGCTGGAACATCCGTTGCTTGTCAACACCGTCGACATCGACGTGGGGACGCAGGTGTTCTGGGGCCAGCCGGGGCTGCGGGACCTGCGCGTCGCCGATGCGGTGATCGCGTCGTGCGCGTTGCCGGGGTTCTTCCCGCCGCACCCGATCAACGGACGCTACTACGCCGACGGGGCGGCGGCGGCGAACCTCCCCGTGCATCCCGGGGCAACGGCGGGTCGCGACCTCGTGATCGCGGTCGACGTGGGGACGCGCGGGCGTCCCGGATCGAACACGCAACGTGGCGGGTTCGCGGCGGTGTACGCGCGCGCCACCGAAATCGCCATACAGCGCATGGACGAAACGGTGCTGCGTCAGTGGACGAGGCCGCCGTTGGTATTGATCCGCCCAGCGGTGTGGCACATCCCGTTGTTGTCGTTCGACCACAGCGCCGAACTGCTGCGCGCCGGATTCCTGGCCGCGCACGAGCTGACCACATCGGGGGCCTTGCCGGAGCCCGATCAGACCGGCGTGTTCCCGCGTCACGCGTTCGACGTGAACATCGACGAGGCGCGCTGCGTGGGGTGCGGCGCATGTGTCCACCTGGCCCCGCCGGGGCAGTTCCGCATGGACACCAACGGCAAGGCGGTGGTGGTCAACCCCACGCCGTCGTGGTCACCGATCGATGGGTTCTGCGTGGCGCAGTGCCCGACTCGGGCGATCAGCGCGGTGCGCCGGCCGGAGTGAGGTCGAGCCCACGACCGTCGAGTTCGTGCTCGTGGAGACGCTGATAGAGCCCGCCCGCGGCGGCCAGCTCCGCGTGGCTTCCCGTCTCGGCAATGCGACCCCGGTCGAGCACGACGATCCTATCAGCCCGCACGACAGTCGAGAATCGGTGCGCAATGACCAGGACGGTACGGTCGCGCAGCAGCCGGTCGATCGCTTGTTGCACCAGCCGTTCGGACCCCGCGTCGAGCGCCGACGTCGCTTCATCGAAGATCAACAACGGCGCGTCGCGCAACAGCACCCGCGCGATCGCGATCCGCTGGCGTTCGCCGCCCGAGAGCCGGGTGCCTCGCTCACCCAGTTTGGTCTCATATCCGTCAGGCAACCGCATGATGAAGTCATGGGCATTCGCCGCTCGGGCCGCCGTTTCCACGACCTCCGGATCGGCGGCCGGGTCACCGTATGCGATATTGGCGCGCACCGTGTCGTTGAAGATGACCGTCTCCTGGCTCACGATACCGAGGCTCCGGCGCAGCGAACACCGGCTGTAGTTGGTCAGGGGCACGCCATCCATCAGCACGGCACCCCGCTCAGGATCGATGAACCGCGGCAGCAGGTCGACCAGCGTGGACTTGCCGGCGCCAGACGGGCCGACGATCGCCACGACTTCCCCCTTGCGCACCGTCATGTCGATCCCGCGGAGGACCCACCGTTCCGGCCCATAGCGATACCAGACGTCACGGAACGCGATCTCGTCGACGAGCCCGGGACACGACGCGGCGCTCGGCGCATCCACGTCATCCGGTTCGCGGTCGAGCACTTCGAACACCCGGTCGGCGGCCGCCACCGCTTCCGACGCGAACGCGGGGAATTGGGACAGCGCCTTCACCGGCGACATCAGGCGGAGCGCGATGGCGACGAACGCGACGAACACCTCCGGCCGCAGCGCCCCGCCGCCAGCGACCGGAATGCCGATCGACAGTAACAGCACCAGGACCACCGCGCCGAGCGTTTCGCTCAACGGACTCGCGAGCATGGCCAGACGCTGGGTCCGCAGGAGTTGCCGGAGGTGTTCCTCGGTGGACGCGGCGAACCGCTCGCGCTCGTACCCCTCGGCGGCGTGGGCTTTCACCAGCCGCACGCCGGTGGTCGCTTCGACCAGAACCGCGGCGACGTCCCCGCGGGCATCGGCTGCGGCACGCGCCCGCGCGCGCACGCGCCGGAGCAGCGGACGGAGCCCGATCGCAAGCGCCGGAGCGAGCACGAGCGTCACCAATGCGAGGCGCCACACGAGCGCGAACAGGATGGCGACGTACACCACCACCAGCGCGCCGTTGCGTACGACCGACACCAGCGATCCGCTGACCGCCTGCCGCGTTTGTTCGGTGTCGCTGAGGAACCGGGTCAGCAGCTGGCCGCCCCTCGTCTCCTGATAGAACGGCAGCCCGAGGCGCTGCACGTGCGCGTAGAGGTTGACACGCAGGTCGCGCGCCACCCGCTCCTGGATCGAGACCCCCAGGTAACTCGCCGCGTACCCGCACGCGTTCTTCGCCGCGACGGCGATCACGATCACCGTCGTGATGGCGACCAGCGCGGTCCCTCCGGTCTCAGGCGACAGCAGGGGCCCGACGAGGGTGAACAGGATGCGCTCCACCGCGGTCGGCGCCTCGGGCAATGCGCCGCCGGCACCGAACAGCAGCCGGAGAAACGGAATCAGCAGAGAAAGGGTCAGCCCATCGAGGACGGACGCGACGACCGCGGCAATGAGGCTGGCCCAGAACAGCTTGCGGTACGGCCTGAGATAGCCGAGCAGCCGCCGAAAGCGGCGCACGCTAGCTCGACCTGCGGGGCGTCAGCAGCGCAACCGGTAGAATCATCTCCTCGGGCGTGACGCCGCCATGGAGGAAGGCCCCGCGGTACCGCGCCTGGTACTCGCGCAACTTGGTCGGGTACACGAAGAACCGATCGCCGGTGGCCAGCAGCAGCCGCACCCCGAGCTTGCGTTTGGGGAGGCCCCACGACGGGAGATCCTGCACCTCGATCGCGCTGGTGCCGACCTCCGCGCGGAGATCCTCGCCAAACTTGTATCGCAGGTTCTGGGTGGCATCGCGTTTGGCAAACACGGTCGCCGGCGTGTGACAGTGAATCGAGCCGTGATCGGTGGTCAGCAGGACCGGGACATTGCGCCGTTCAGCCTCCCGCAGGGCCTTCATCAACGCCGAGTCGACGAACCAGGTCCTGGTCAGACCGCGGAGGGCCGCCGCGTCGCGCGCCACCTCGAACAGAATCGCATTCTCGGCCCGCCCGTGCGTCAACTGATCGACGAAATTGAACACCAACGCCGTAACGCCCGGCTCGGCCAGGAACCCCGGCAGTTGCCGCACCATTTCTTCGCCGTCGGAGGCGCCCGTCAGTTTCACGTACCTGACGGGGACCTCTTCGCCCTGCACTTCCTTGAGCTGCTCGGTCAGCAGTTCCGCTTCGTGCGCGTTCAGGCTCTCGTCGTCGCGCTCACCCCACCATTCGGGATGGCGCGCCGCGATCTCGATCGGAAACAGCCCGCTGAAAATGGCGTTGCGCGAGAACGGGGTGGCCGTCGGAAGGATGGAAAAGTGGTAGGATGATTCGATGTCGAACCGCTCCCCGATCAAGGGCTTCAGCATCTCCCATTGGTCCATGCGGAGGCAATCGACCACAATGAACAGGACCGAGCCGTGTTGCCGCAGTAGCGGGGACAGGAACTCGCCAACCACGTCGACCGATAGCGGGGGCCGATCCCCCTCAGGATTGGCGAGCCAGCCAGGATACTGCGCTTTCACGAACGACGCGAAATCCTCCAACAGACTCGCTTGCAGGTTGCTGAGCGCCTCGCGCAAGCCGCCCTGTTCGCCCGACGCAAGCCGCACCTCCCACTGCGCCAACTCGGCCACCATGTCGGTCCACTCGCGCCAACCCATGCGCGCGCCGCGGCGTTCTTCGAATTCGCGAAACCGCGTGACAAAATCACGCGCCAGTCGCTGCTCGCGGATCCGGTCACCCTCGATGAGGCGCGTGATGACGCTCAGGATCTGACGCGGGTTGACCGGCTTCACGAGATAGTCGTCCATCTCGATGCCAATGGCCTCGCGCATGGTCTCGGCTTCTTCGCTCTTCGTGACCATCACGAGCGGCACCGCGGGATCGATCGCACGGATATCGTGCACCAATTCGAGCCCGCGACGGCCGGGCATCTGTTCATCGAGCAGCACCACGCCGTACACTTGCCGCTGCAGCAGCGTCAGCGCGTCATCGCCGTGAGCCGCCCGTTCGACCGTATACCCTTCGTCTTCCAGAAACCGGGAATGCGCTTCGAGGGACTCCACCTCGTCGTCCACCCACAGGATGGTCTTTGGTCGGGCCATGCGTGGAAGGTACCGGCGACCGGGGACGGCAGCAACGCGATCTGGCCCCGGTTTGGACCGCCCGGTACATTCTCGCCGCGATGATGGACGGCCTCAACGTGCTCGTCGTCCGGTTCGGGGCACTGGGCAACGTGGTACTGACGACCCCGCTCGTGCGTGCGATCCACCGCACCCATCCCCACGCGGCGATCACGTTCGTCACGAAGGAGGCGTACGCGCCGCTGCTTACTGGCAACCCCCACCTGTATGCCGTCGAGCCGCACGAGCCCGGGGCATCCTTGGGGTCGCTGGCCGCGCGACTGCGGCGCACGCGCTGGGATCACCGGATCGACCTGCACGGGAGCGTTCGATCATTCATGCTGCGACGCCTGGTTGGGGGACCTTGGAGCGTCGACCGGCCGCCTCGCACCCAACGCACCCTGCATATCTGGTTTGGCATCGAGCCACCGGGAGGGGGGGAGCCGGTCGCAAGGCGGCATTTCCGCGCGGCTCGCGGACTCGACCTGACGCCCGATTCGGATCCGCCGGAGGTCTACCCGAGCCCGAACGACGAGCAGGTCGCCGACGGGGTGGTGCATCGCGCCTTTGTCGCGATCGCGCCCGGGGCCGCGCACGCCACGAAGCGGTGGCCGGCACGCCACTGGCGAGAACTGGCCGACCGGCTCGACGCAGCCGGGCGATCGGTGGTCGTGCTCGGAACGGCGGCGGAACGCGGCGCGTTCGGCGGCACGCGGGCGATCGATGCGTGCGGGATCGGCCTGGGGCCGACCGCGGCGCTGCTGCGCCGCGCCCAGGTCGCGATCACGAACGACTCCGGGCTCATGCACGTCGCCGCGGCCGTTGGGACGCCGTTGATCGCGCTGTTCGGCCCGACGGTCGCGTCATTCGGATTCGCACCCGGCGGCGACACGGTGACGCGACTCGAGCGGGCGCTGCCGTGCCGCCCGTGCTCACCGTTCGGGAGCGCCCACTGCCCTGTGCGGCACCATCGATGCATGATTGACATTACGCCCGCCGACGTCGTGGCGCGGTTGCCGGCAGCATGACCGCCCCGACCTTGTCCCCGGAGGACCGGCTGGTCGACGCTCTGGCGCGTGAAGCACGGGGCCCTCGCCGGAACGGCATCTATGCGATGTGGTTGTTCACGCGGGTGGCGCGCGGCCTCGTGGGGCCACACCCCGTGAGTGCCCGAGCGCACCGGCGGCGGCTCGAGCTGTTGCAACATCGATTGAGCAGTCTCTCGGTCCCCCCGCCGTTGCGCCGCGCCCTCACCGCCGGGATCAAGCGCGTCGCGGACGGCACACCGCAGGCCGCGGCGATCGCGTTGCAGCAATTGACGGCGCCAGCCCGCGAAACCGTCGGCGCAGCGGTCGCCGAGGCGATCGGCGCCGCTGCCCGGGAGGCCCTCGCCGGCGCCAGACAACGTGAGGATGGATGAGCGTTCCACGGAGAATATCACGCGACTCCCTCGCCAACCTGATCAAGGCGGTCGACGGAGCCGAGCCGGGACAGCCGCGGCCAGACACCGTGCCGACCGGGTTCCCGTCGCTCGATCTGGCGCTGGGCGGAGGCTTCCGGCGCCGCGACCTCGTCGTCCTGGGCGGCGATATCGGCGCGGGCAAGTCCGCCTTTGCGCTCGCCCTGGGGATACGGGCGGCCACCGCCGGATATCCGGTGGTGTTCTTCTCCGGAGAAATGGACGAGGATCGTACGTTGGAACGGGCACTCGCCATCGAAGGGCGCCTGCAAGTCAACGACATCCGCAACGCCAAGCTGTCCGACCAGAAACGGGCGGCGGTGGGTGCGGCGGCGGTCCGCCTGCGCGACGTGCCGCTGACGATCTACCCGATTACGGCCCGGACCTTTGACGACGTGTTGGCCCCGGCATGGGATCAACTGCCGGCCCTGGTCGTGCTGGACTACCTGCAGCTGCTCCCGCCCCCGCAGGCGCGGCTCACCCAGGACGAGGACGCGGCCGTCACCCTTCGGTCGCTCAAGGCGGTCGCGCTCGAACGCGACATCACATGCCTGACCATTGCCCAACTCCCCAAGCTCGCCCACGCGCGCGACGACCTGCGTCCGACCCTCGACGACTATGGCGCCCTCGGGGCGGTGAAACAGCACGCCGACGTGGTCATGAGTCTGTACCGCGAGGAGATGTACGATCCCGGCCGCGGTGTCGAGGGCGCGACCGAACTCCGTATCGCCAAGAACCGCTCGGGCCCGACCGGCTTCATCGACCTGTACTTCCACCATCAGTGGATGCGCTTCGAGGACATGCTGGATCCGGACTGACGGCCCTCCCGGCCCTCCCCGCCCTCCCCCTTCGACTCGTATATTCAACGGCAAGGCGCCGGTTGGTCCGCGGTGGACGTGCCACTTGCCCGGAGACGCCGTGACGCTGAGGGGCGTGCGCTCCCCACCCCTAACCTCTTCCGTCGGGTCGCCTATGGCCGGCCATAGCAAGTGGAAGCAGATCAAGCGCAAGAAGGCGGTGACCGACGCCAAGCGCGGCGCGAAGTTCACCAAGCTCATCAAGGAAATCACCATCGCCGCCAGGCACGGCGGTGGCGACCCCGCCGGGAACGCACGCCTGCGCACCGCGATCGACGCGGCGAAGGCCGGGAACATGCCCGCCGACAACATCGAGCGGGCCATCAAGAAGGGGACCGGCGAACTCGAAGGCGTACACTACGAGGAGGCCACGTACGAGGGCTACGGCCCGGGCGGTGCCGCCATCATGATCGAGGTCACGACCGACAACTTGAATCGTACGGTGGCGGATCTACGGCACCTCTTCACCAAGCACGGCGGCAACCTGGGCACCACCGGATCGGTGGCGTGGATGTTCGACAAGAAGGGTCAGGTGTCGCTTGACGCATCCACTCTCGGCGAGGATCGCGTGCTCGAGGCCGCGTTGGAAGCCGGAGCCGACGATATGACGCGGGACGGCGATCAGTTCGTGATCACGACCGACCCCACCGTTGTCCACGCCGTGGCCGACGCCTTGCGCGCCGCCGGACTCGATCCCGAGCCGGCGGAAATCGCGTTGATCCCGACGACGACGGTCATGGTCGCAGGCCACGACGCCGAGAAGCTCCTGCGGCTTATGGACGCGATCGAGGATCACGACGACGTGTCGACGGTGTTCAGCAACTTCGATCTCGACGCCGACACCCTGGCGGCGGTTGGCGGGTGAGCGAGGTGGTGCTGGGTGTCGACCCCGGCACGGCGGTCACGGGATACGGGGTGCTGGAAGCGACAAAGGGACGCGTCGGACGACTTGTGGAGTGCGGGGTGATCCGGACGCGGCCCACGTCACCGCTTGGCACGCGGCTCGCGACGTTGTACGACGGGGTCGGCGAACTCCTCGCGACGCATCGCCCACGGGTCCTGGCCGTGGAGGGCGTGTTTTACGCCAAGAACGTTCGCACGACGATTACGTTGAGCCACGCACGTGGCGTGATCTTGCTCGCGGCGGCGCACGCGGGGGTCGAGGTCGCCGAGTTTTCGCCTGCCGTCGTCAAGAAGACCGTCGTCGGCGAGGGACGAGCCACCAAAGGACAGGTCGGGTACATGGTGCAACAGTTGCTGCGATTGGAACGTCCACCGTCCCCGAGCGACGCCGCCGATGGTGTCGCGCTGGCGCTGACCTACCTGCTCACCCGAGGCTCGCGGTGATCGCCGGCGTTCGCGGCCGGCTGGCGTCGTCGAGCGGGGATCGCATCGCCGTCGATACGGCGTCGGGCGTCCGCTACGAATTGTCGGTACCACTCGGCGTCCTGGAGCGGCTCCCGCGCGTCGGGGAGGACGTCGCTCTCCGAACCGTGCTGGTGGTGCGGGATGACGCCTGGTCGCTTTATGGGTTCGACGGGGAACACGAACGCCAGATCTTCCAGCGCTTGTTGGGCACGAGCGGGGTCGGTCCGCGCCTGGCGCTGGCCCTGTTGTCCGCACTCGGCGGTCCGCGCGTGGTGCGGGCGCTCACGGGTTCGGACATCGCCGCGCTGTGCACCGTGCCCGGCGTCGGCAAGAAGACCGCCGAACGGATGATCCTGGAACTGAAAGACAAGCTCGATGATGTGACACCACCCGGCGCGGAGCCGGTTAGGCTCCCGGCCACGGATCAGGCCGTGCACGCGTTGACCAACCTCGGGTACGGCGCATTAGACGCCGACCGTGCGGTCCGCGCGGCGCTGGCAACCGATGGAACCTCAGAGCCCCCCGACCTCATCCGGGCGGCGCTGCAAATCCTGTCGAAGGGACGATGACGACCGCCGAGTGGAAGTGCACGCAATGCGGCGTAACCAATCGCAAACTGGTCGCGCCCGGCATGTCCAGAGTCGAAGATCGCTGCGTCACCTGTCGGACACGGCACCTGGTCGAGGCCGGTGAGCGGCCGGTCTTCTGGTCGGCAACCCGAAAGCCCGCGTGACCGGACGAGAGATCACGACGCCCGCGGCCCTCCCCGAGGAAAGCTCGGCGGAGACGACGCTGCGCCCGTCGCGGTTGGACGAGTTCGTCGGACAGCACGACGTGCGCGAGAGCCTGCAGATCGCGATCGACGCGGCAAAGCAGCGGGATGAACCACTGGACCACACGTTGTTCTTCGGCCCGCCGGGGCTCGGCAAGACCACCCTGGCGATGCTCATCGCGCGCGAGATGGGGGTGAACATCCGCACGAGCAGTGGCCCCGTGTTGGAAAAGGCGGGCGACCTGGTCGGCCTGCTGACGACCTTGCAACGCGGGGATGTGCTGTTCATCGATGAGATCCATCGCTTGCGCCCGGTATTGGAGGAATTCCTCTATCCGGCCATGGAAGACTTCCGGGTGGACGTGCGCATCGCCGACGGCCCGAACGCCCAGACGATTCCGATGGGTTTGGAACCGTTCACGTTGATCGGCGCCTCGACGCGTTACGGGATGCTCACGCCGCCGATGCGCGCGCGGTTCGGCGTGGTCGAGCGTCTCGGCTACTACCCGACGGCCGATCTCACGACCATCGTGATACGGTCCGCCGGCATTCTCGATGTGCCGATCGAATCCGCGGGCGCCGAGGAGATTGCGCAGCGGAGCCGAGGAACGCCGCGCGTGGCCAACCGCCTGCTGCGGCGCGTGCGCGACTACGCCCAGGTCAAGGCCGACGGCACGATCACGAAAGCGGTGGCCGACGCCGCCCTGGCGCGACTCAACGTGGACGAGTACGGCCTCGACGACATGGACGGCCGGATCCTCAAGCTGATCATCGAGAAGTTCAACGGAGGACCGGTTGGCTTGAGCACGATCGCGGTGGCCGTCGGGGAGGACGCCGGGACCATCGAGGAAGTATACGAACCGTTCCTGATCCAACGCGGCTTCCTGCACCGCACGCCAAGAGGAAGGGCAGCCACACCTGCGGCGTACAAGCATTTCGGGTTTAGCCCGCCCGCGACCGATCAGGGAAGCATCTTCGGATGACCGCCAGGGATCGGCGGCCCGGCGGCCCGAACGGCGGGCGACCAGGCGTGTAGGAATCACTATGGCAAGGCTCGGGTCGGGTATCCTCGGCATCGCGAGCGTAACGGTGGCGGCCTCCGCCCCTGTGGCCGCGCAGACGTTCGAGGAGGCCGCACGCCTCCTCGCCGCGCAGGATACGTCGGGCGCCATCGAAGTGTATGAGGCCCTGGTCAAGGCCGACCTCAAGAACGCCGAGGCGCACTACCTGGCCGGGCTGCTGTACATGTCGCGTCACCAAGCCGGCACCGAACTCAGTCCCAACCGCCGCAAAGCGGAAGAGCACTTCCGATACGCCAGCCGGTTTCAGGGAGATAGCGCGAAATACTGGCTCGCGCTCGCCGAGCTGTTCCGCGGTGAGGACAACACGTTTACCCGGATTCAGGTAAACGGGCTGCTAGAGAAGGCGCTCGAGGCGGCCCGCCGGGCTGGGTCGGAAGGCGAACTCGCGGCGCTCGAGTTCGCGCGGCCCGGACGGCGTAGGAGCGGTTCGAGCACTTTCGAGCACTATGGTCATCGGTATTCTGATGAACCAGGTACAGGGTTGACAAATGTGCTTCCGGCCACCTACACTGGCGATTCGTGCATCCTAGTTCGCATGTTTTCGGACTGAGGCCGAACACTGGGACCCTCTCCCGGTTGCGGAGATAGTTTCAGCAAGTCGCGCGAGGACTACAGGGCATGTGACCAGCCGACAAGTGGAGGAGACCATGTTAGAACACAAGTTGAAACGAGTGTTGGGTGTCTGTACCGGAACCGTGATTGGTCTGATCATGTTGAACGTTGCGGTGCCGCCCCCGGCAGCCGCCGACTGCTCGTTCCCAGATCTCGAGACATGTCAGGCGAGCTATAACTGTTACGTCATCGGTCCTACAGGCGACACTACGTACGTTGGCGAATGCGAGGTCTGCGTGGAATGTGAACCCCACACCCTCGAGGAGTAGGTACCCCGGAGGCATCCTCTGTTAGCGTTTCCCTGAGAATACCGTGTGGCTTGGTCACATGCCCATGCATATTCTTGGTGTGATCTGCAAGGGCTCCTACCGCAAAACGACACGGTGCACGCATGCGCATGTTGCTGTTCCGTCGGGCGTCACGCCGTGAGACTGGGCGTCTTGCTCGTTGCTGTGCCAGCGGTTCTCTCGGCATGCCCTGGGCACGATCCAGATGCCTACCTGCGTCGGGACTGGCAGGACGGTAGGGCGTCAACCACGTTGGGGAGTTGCCCAGCACCGCAGGAGGTGCCGCTCTCGGGCGGGCACCTGACCTGGGGCCCAGTCGACTCCGGCGCTTTCGGATTCGGATCCGTTCGAGATGTTGCGCTTGTCGGTTCGGACCTTCTCGTGGCAGATCCGATGACCCGGGTCGTACATGTCGTGCCACTTGAGGATCGCGGGCCGCCAGCTGTGCTGGGTCGGGAAGGGGCAGGTCCATGGGAATTCCGAAACCCGGCCGCTCTCGCGACCGGTGGAAGTCAGCGAATAGCTGTCCTTGACGTTGCGAATCGCCGAGTGGCGACATACGGGCTGCGACAGGCAACATGGGAGGCCCTTGTAGAGAGACCGGCGAGGGGGGTAGTCGGCTTGGCTTACGATCGCGCCGGGCGACTTGTGCTCGCGTACGAGTTCCCGAAGCTGCCCTCATCTGAGGCTGGACCGCGCCTCTCATGGGGGGAGAACGAAATCTCGCTTGCGGATGAGTGGCGCGGAGCCCGCCTGTTGCAGAATGCGGACGCTAGCAACCAGTGGCGACCGCTAGTCGAGGTGTTGGGAAACGGGTGGGTCGTGCTGACCGACAGGCACGAGCCGCTGCTTCTCGCGTACGAGGCGTCCGGTGCTATCCGGCTTCTCTACCAACCTTGCCCTGCCTGGGCGCTCCCCGTAGTTGGCAGGGCAAGAACACGCGGTATCCTCCGAGGGATTCTGACCGGGGCAGTTTCGACGTCGGATTCCGTCGTGTGGTGGAGCATCTACCCGCGACGCCCGGACAGTAGTCCCCTTCTTATTGAAGTTCCGGTCGATCCGGGCAGCGCGATCCGGGCCTTCAGATTGACAGCGCCCCCCGGTGCAGTGCGAACTGAGCACTGGGAAGTGCTCCGAAGGGTGGGCCGTTGCCGCTGGGTAGTATGGCGTATCCGGGACCCATTGGTGGGAGTCCTCGAGCTGTGCGTGAGTTCGCTCGATTCGTTGTCTACGTAGCGCTGGCGGCGCTCGGCGTCTTTGCCCTCGGGAAGCTGGCGAGATCCGGAGGGTGGCGGTCTGGATTGGTCCAAAGTGAAAACGTGGATGAAACGGTCTGGGATGCACTGATGCTCGCCAGCCCTCAGGTACTTCTGCCAGCCGACACGGCGGTCGAATCATCAGGCCGCATCTCCGCAATCCTGGTTCACGACTACACCTGCGTAGCCTGCCGGGAACTGTATCAATCGCTGGAGACGAGCATGGATGCTCTCGGGATCGATACGCTCTTCTCCATCGTGATCCCGCGGACGGAGTCGGACAGCCTTGCATACCAATTGAGCTTGCTGGCGTGGTGTGCCGGGTCGTCAGCCGCTCTCCCGCGTGCACACCCTGACCTCGTGGATTTCGGGACCCGGGGTCGAATTCCCCTGAGTCGGCGCGAAATGGCAACGCGGTGGCGCATAGCCCCTGAAAGCCTCGAAGCCTGCATGCGCAGCGCAGCGAGCGAACGGCTGATTGCGCTGGCGCGGCAAGCCGTCATTGCTGCAGGGATCCGTGGGACGCCGACATTGGCCGGTGCTGACGGCGTCGTCCGTCGCGGCGTCCCGGCGATAGCCGGACGCGTTGGAACCTCCCGGCGGTGAGGAGTGGCTCTAGGTTGCTCGCCTGCGTAGCGCTCCTGGTGTCCGTTTCACTTGCGGATGCCCAGGAGCACGCCGTCGCCGCCGCGTTTTCCCAGGCCATCCACCAACTCGCGGAAGGAGACACGACCGCTGCCATCGTATTGCTGCGAGAGACCATCAGAACATCGTCCAACTACGGACCGGCTCTTCGTCAACTGGGTATTCTGCTCGCGCTGTGCGCGAACGAGCGGGAGGGGGACTTTCGCATTCGCCTGGACGCCCAACGCACGCTCGATCGGGCCATGCGGCTGGAAGGTGACGATCCGGAGATCTTGCTTGCGTACGGCTTGCTGCTCTACAAGCAGGGCAAGCGCGTAGACGCGCGCCGCTTGCTCAGCCGCGCCCGGCGCGCCGCACACGACGAGGCGGCACTCCTCGCCCCGAAAGAACAGGCGCTGTTGCACACTACGCTCGGGCGTATCTATGAGACCTGGTGGGAGGACTGGCAGAATCTGGTCATGATCCCGCCGACTGCCCAAGGAGGGATGCTTTGCTCGGCGGTTGTCTACCCGCCAAGTGGCAGCTTGGCCGCGAGGTACGCAGATCTCGCCGTGCAGTGTCCGGTGCAGTTCGCCAAACTGCTCGACTACGTCGTGCCGATCGCCGACCTGAAAGACGACGATTGGGGGGCGATGCTCGACCACTACCGGCGCGTGATCGATCTCCAGCCGGAGAGCGCAGCGGTCGGGGCGCGCTTGCTCGGACACCTGGCGGACGCCGGCCTCTGGGAGGAGTTCGGCCAAGTTGCGAGGCGGCTTGCACGCGCCAGTCCTGCCGACGCCCGCGGGTACCTGTTCCTGGGGTTGGGGCTCCACAGCGAGGGTCACGATGCGGCCGCGGACAGCGCGTTCACGCTAGCCCTGGCCCGGCTCGACGCGGCGGATCGTCGCGTGTTCGACGATGTTGGTCTCCTGCTCCCGCAGGGTGTCCGCGCGTCGTATGCTGCCCTCGATTCCGCCGGGCGTCGGGAAACGGCACGCCGCTTTTTCGTAGCCGCCGATCCACTGTTCTTGACCCAAGTTGAGGAGCGTCGTCTCGAGCACTATGCCCGGCTCGCGTGGGCCGAGTTGAAGTTCAGCTCGCCGGCCTCGGGGCAGCGTGGGTGGGAGAGCGAGCGCGGCCGTATTTGGGTGCGATACGGTGCACCGTGGCGCCAAATGCAGTGCTGCTTTGGTGATAGGGGGATCCGATACGTGTGGTGGTCATACGGGCCACGCGGCCCCGTCTTCGCCTTCACACGGGCGCTGACCTACCGTTACGCCAGGCTGACGGAACTCTCCAAGGGCCTCGCGGACGAACTTGCCCGCTCCAACCCCCAGACGTATTCCGCGGTTACCGTGGAGCGGCTACTTGGTTTTCCCCACCAGCTCGCTCGCTTCCGCGGGCGTGAGCGCGACCACATCCGGCTGGAGCTCTACGCCGTGCCGCCGTGGGACTCCCTCGGGGTGATCCCAGGTGCACGAGTGGAGACTGGTCTGTTTGTCTTTGACGACTCCTACCAGGAGGTGGCAACCAGCCGCCGCGTCGTTTCCGTCGAGGATGCAGGCATGGGCCTGACGTATGCCGCTGACCTACTCGGTGGCGACTACCGCTACGGGATCGAGGTGCGGCGCGCAGGAACCGAATCCGTGACCCGACCGGCGGCGCGGGCCCGCGAGTCGGTGAGCCTAACACCGTTTCCCCCAGGTCATCTCTCGATTTCGGATATCCTTCTCGCTGACAGCCTCCGTCCGTTGATTGATACTCCGGTGCGTCGTGACCAGCTTCAGGTCTGGCCCAACGGCAGGTTGGAGGTCCCGGTCGGAGCGCCGATCCAGCTGTATTTCGAGGTCTACGGCCTCGAGCTTGGTGACGATGGCGTCGCCGAATACGAGGTGGAGATCTCCGTTGCGGACGCGACCCGCCGGGGGCGGATCGCGCGCATCGCACGTGCAGTGGCGGGGGTGGTTCGCCGCGCGCCTACCGGGACGACGGTCGCTTGGCAGCGGGCCACTCCCGTGACCGCCGACCAGGCCGTCGAGTTCGTTGCGCTAGAGCTGCCGGACGTGCGGGCTGGCGACTACACCGTTCGCATCCGAATCGTCGACCGCGCGAACGAGGCGGAGGTCACCGTGGAGAGGGTGTTCAGAATGGTCGACCCGGAGAACCGTTGAACCTTTCCGGCTGCTCTTGCAGCCACCCACCGCACGTCAATCATACCTACCCAGACATGCTGGCCTGCTCTCTGACCGGCGGGATCGGCGACGCCACCGGACTATCCGCGCTCGGCGACGACCGGGTGGAGTTGCAATACGATCGCGATGTGGCGGTCGAGCCGGCGGGGGTGTCGGTGGAGTACCTGTCGATCGACCTGCGCGATGCACCCGAAGGTGAGTACGGCATTACCGTGATCATCACCGACCTGGTGTCCGGACAATCCTCGACACGTGAGCGCACGATTACCGTCAGCAAGACGCCCCTCGGCCCCCAACCCTGACCACGCAAACACTGGGACTACTCCGGTGTAGATTGGCATCATGCTCACGCGACGCTTCACCATGGGACTCTGTATTGCCGCCTGGGCGGCGGCCGCCGCGCCTCCTGCTGTGGCCCAGGGTTCGGCGGACGGCGATCGGCTGCTCGCCGCCGGCGACACCGTCGGAGCCCTCGCGGCATTCGAACGCGCCGTCGCGGAGCACCTCGATAACGCCGAAGCCCACTACCGCGCCGGCCTGCTGTACCGGGCGCGTACCGACACGTCGCTGGCCGTGAGCGCGGCGCGCCGCAAGGCAGAAGAACACTTCCGGTACGCGACCCGGTTCGCGCCGGATAGCGCGAAGTACTGGCTGGCACTCGCCGAGCATTTCCGAGCCGCGGGCGACGTGACCATCCGCATTCAGGTGCCGGGGCTCCTCGAACGCGCGCTCGAGGCCGCCCGCGAACACGGGAGCGCCGAACTCGCGGACATCGAGTATCGCGCGGCCGGGGTCGACTGGGACCGCTACGAGCAGTTGGCACACCGATACCTGTTCATCGGGGACGCGATCGCGGTGGACCAGGGGGTCCTCATGGGACAGTGGCGCGACCTCGAGACGTTCTTCGCCAGCCAGGTGAAACCCGACCCGGGCGACCCGGGCCGCAACGATCTCCGGAACGCCGAGGACCATCTGCGGCGTGCCGTTGCCGCGAATCGGGCCAGCGTGCGCAGCGCGGGGCTGCTGGCGGTCGCGTTGGGTGAGGATGACCGCTGGGACGAGGCGTACGAAGTGGCGCGCGGCGTCGCGCGCGCGGTACCGGATAGCGGTGGCGCGTGGGCCGTTCTCGGGATGACCCTCGCGCGCCTGGGACGCTGGACCGACGCGCAGGCCGCGTACGATACCGCGCTGCAGCGCATGACCCCGGCCGAACGGGCACCATATGCGAATCTCGGGCTCATCCTCAAAGCCATCGACGAAGTGCGGTTCGAGGAGATGTCGGACGCACAGCGCCACACGCTCGAATCGCTCTACTGGACGGTGACGCAGCCGTTGTTTCTCAACGAGCTGAACGAACCGCGCACGGAGTTTTTCGCGCGGATGACGTACGTGCAGCACCGGTGGAGCGATCTGTTACGCGGGTTCCACGGATACCAGTCCGACCGCGGCGCCGTCTATCTGCGCTACGGGCCACCCGATATCTGGGCGACGTTCGGGCGCGGGCGCGGTGGGCAGATCGACCCCATCACCGGCGGCGGGAACCCGCTGGGAAGCCTCGAGAGTGAGCGGAACCAGGTCGCCTGGGTCTACACCGGCTCCGAGCTCCGTTTCCTGTTCTCGATGACGCCCGGGTTCAGCCGTGTCACGTTCGCGGGCGACTTTCGCAGCTTCTACAATGAGGCGCGCAATCTCTTTCCGGTCCGGTTCGATAACGTCCCCGCGGTAGCGGAGATGGACACGATCCTCGTGCAGTTCGTCCAGTTCCGCGGGGAAGGCGCGCGCAGTACCGAGCTGGGCGTCTACACGTTCATGCCGATCGGGCGCATGGCCCGCGGGGTGGAGACCGGAACGCTGCAACTCACGACCGCGGCCATCATTCGCGACGGCCAGATGCGGGATGTGCAGCGCGACCGGCGCGACGAGACGATTCGGGGTGGCGATCCCGAGCAGGTGGAACGGCGCAGCTTCCGATTCGAGCTGGTGCCGTCACCATACTTGCTGCGCGTGGAAGCGATGATCGCCGAGGCCGAACGCGCGGCCCGCAGCACGTCGGTCCTCGACATCCGCGCCTACGGCACCGATTCGCTGGCCTTGTCGGACGTGCTCGTCGCCGACCGGGTGGAACCGCGCGATTCCACCGCGACCCGGTGGCGCGACTTCTTCATCAGTCCGAGCGCGGGGCGATTCACCCCGGCGGCGCCCGTCGCGCTGTTGTGGGAGGTCTACAACCTCACGCCCGATGCGACCGGCCTCGCCCGGTACACGGTCGACGTCCGCATCACGGTCCGCGACGTCGAGCGCGCGGGGTTTGCCGCCCGCATTCTGGGCGGCATCGCCGACGCCGTCGGGCTGTCGGCCCGTGGCGACGACGAGGTGACGCTCAGCTACGATCGGGAAGCGAGAGCGGTGGCCGGTGGACTGCACACCGAGTATCTCACGGTCGATCTGGAGGACGCGCCCAAAGGCCTCTACGGGATCTTCATCACCGTGACGGACAAGATCACCGGCCGGACGGCCAACGCCCGCCGGCAGTTCGTGGTCACGGACACGCCGCTCACGCACTGAGCGCTCTGCGGGGACATCCGGCTGGGAGACGTTATGGAATGCCGTGCGCATTCGTCCCTTCGGTTCGTCGCGCGCCGGCTGGGCCCCGCCGCCTTCGCGCTCCTCGCCGCCCACGCGCTCCCGGCCCAGACCCTCGACGGGGTCGACAGCCTGCTCGCCATCGGCGACACGGTCGGAGCGCTGCGCGTGTGCGAAGCGCTGATCGCCGCTGACGAGCGCGACGTCGAAGCACGATACCGGGCGGCCCGGATCCACATGCTGCTGGCCGCCGCGACACCGGATTCGACGTTGAGCTTGCGACGGCGGGCGGAATGGGACCGCGACCGCGCCGAAGGATACTTGCGACAGGCCACCGCCGTTCAACCGGATAGCGCCAAGTACTGGATGGCACTGGCGGAGCTCCTCCGGACCAAGGGCGGCGCCTTCGCCCGCGCTCAGGTGCGTCCGTATCTGGACTCCGCCTTGCGCGTCGCGCGCGAGCACGGCGACCCCGTGGTTGCCGAGGTCCAGTATCGGACCGCTCGCACCGCGTTTGAGAACTACGAGCATTCCGCACACCGGTACCTGTTCATCGGCGACCAGATTGCGATCGACCCGTTGGCACTGATGGATAGCTGGCAATACCTCCAGACCTTCCTCGACCTCGCCGTCAAACCTGATTCGGGTGATCCCGGCGCGCTCGACCGCTTCGAAACCGAGGAGAAACTCACCGCCGCCCTCGAGGTGCAGCCCAGCCACGTCGACGCCGCGGGATTGCTCATGGTATCGCTTGGCGAACAGGGACGGTGGGCGGAGGCGTACGACCTGGCGCGACGGCTGGTACGTGCGGCGCCCGACAGCGGTCGGGCGTGGGCGTTGCGGGGGCTCGCCCTCACACGACTGTCGCGTTGGCGTGAGGCCCAACGCGCGTTCGATACGGCACTGCAGCGGATGACGCCGGACCAACGCGCGCCGTACGACAACCTCGCTCCCCTGCTGAAATCGGGAGACGAAGCGCGCCTGGCGGAATTGTCGCCGGTCCAACGCGCCGCGCAGCGGAGGGTCTACTGGGCCGTGGCGCAACCACTGTTCGCATCGGCGGTCAACGAACCGCTCGTCGAGTTCTATGCGCGGCTCACCTACGTCGATCACCGCTGGTCGGATCCATATCGGCGTGTGCGCGGCTTCGAGACCGACCGAGGACTGGTCTACGTACGGTACGGCCCGCCCGACGTCTGGGCGACCCTCGGCCGGAATCGGGTAAGCCAGATCAACGCCGTCCAGAGCCTCGAACACGAACGCAACATGATGCTGTGGGCGTACGATGCACCGAAACTCCGATTCCTCTTCGCCCTGACCCCAGGGATGAGCCGGGTCAAGTTTGGCGCGGACTTCCGCGCGTTCTATGAGGAAGTGCGCAATGTCTACCCGGTGCGATATGACAATGTGCCCGTCGTCGCGACACTCGATACGCTTGCGCTCCAGGTGGCGCAGTTCCGCTCGGCGTCGGCCAACGGGACGCAGATTGCCGTCTTCGGCACGGTGCCGGTTGGTCGGATGACGCAGGGGGTGTCGCTGCACGACGTGCCGATGACGACGACGCTGATCGTGCGGGACGCGCACATGGACGACCGGCATCGGGACACGCACACCGACCTCGTGCACCCGACGGATTCGCTCCATCTCGATCGCCCGAGCTGGAGGTTCGAACTCCCACCGCAGCAGTACCTCCTGCGGGTCGAGGCCGCGTTGCCGGCGGTGGAGCGCGCGGCACGCAGTACCGCCGCTCTGCGCGTTCGCCCCTATACCGGCGAGGGGCTGATGCTGTCAGACGTCGTGGTGGCGGACCGGGTGGCACCGCGGGACTCGACCTACCGGCGCTGGACCGATTTCCTGGTGTCGCCCGCCGCCGGCCGCTTCGCGCCCGGCGCTCCGATCGCGTTGTTGTGGGAGGTTTACAACCTCGCGCCCGACAGCCTGGGCGTAGCCCGGTACACCGTGGAAGTCCAGTTGACCGTGCGCGAAATCGAGCGGCCGACCGTGGCCGCGCGCATCATTGGTGGGGTGCTCGACGCGATGGGCGTCACGGCGGAAGGAACCGATCGCGTGGCGCTGCGCTACCACCGCGACGTCGAGGCGAACGCCGATCAGACGCAGGTCGAGTACCTCGTGGTCGATCTCGCCAGTACGCAGCAGGCGAGCTATGACATCACCATCCGCGTCACCGATCGGGCGACCGAACGCGCGGTCGAGACGTACCGCCGGATCGAGGTCACCGACACCCCGCTGGGCCGGTGAAGGAACCGCCGCCGGCCTTTTCCGCCGCGGATGTCGACTACCACTGTCCGCCCGACCTCATCGCACAACATCCCGCCGTGCCGCGCGGAGCCGACCGCATGCTGGTGCTCGATCGTGCAACCGGCGCGCGTACCCATGCGCAGTTCGAAGCCTTCCCGGACTTGATCAACCCCGGTGATGCGCTGGTCGTGAACACGAGCAAGGTGATCGCGGCGCGGCTGCACGGCGCGCGGGACAACGGGCGCCCCGCCGAGATCCTGCTGGTGCACCCTGAACCGGACGGAACCTGGCTCGCGATGGTGCATCCCGGCGGCAAGCTCAGGGCTGGGCGTCTCGTGCGACTTGGTGCCGACACGACCGCCGAGATCGTCGGCGTGGTGGGAGGGGGCCTGCGGCGCGTGCGGTTTACTGGTCCGCTGGACGCGGCCGGTATCATGCGAGCGCACGGCGCGGTGCCGTTGCCTCCCTACATCCACCGTGCACCCGACGCGACCGATGGCGAGCGATATCAGACGGTCTACGCGAAGGTCGACGGCAGTGTGGCGGCACCGACGGCGGGCCTCCACTTCACGCCGGCGATCCTCGATCGGATCCGGGCGCGAGACGTGGCGCTGGTCGAGCTGGTCTTGCACGTGGGGCCCGGCACATTCAAGCCGGTCGAGGTCGACGACCCGGCTCGCCACGCGATGCACGCCGAGTGGTATGACGTCCCGGTCGCTTCGGCCGAGACGCTCAATCGCGTCAAGGGCCATGGCGGGAAGATCTGGGCGGTCGGGACCACCGCTGCCCGGACGCTCGAGACCGTGACAACCCCGGACGGGATGATCCACCCTGGGACCGGCTGGGCGGACCTGTTCATCTACCCGCCCTACCGCTTCCGGGCGGTGGACCATCTCCTCACCAACTTCCATCTCCCGCGCTCGACGTTGTTGATGCTTGTCGCCGCCTTCGCGGGCCGGGACGCGATCATGGGCGCGTATGCCGAAGCGGTCGCTCACGCGTACCGGCTGTATAGCTATGGTGACGCCATGGCGGTGATCTAGGGTCTAGATTCCACGCGTGTTCGAATTCCGGATCGATGGAACGGCCGGGGCCGCGCGCGCCGGCACGTTGCAACTGCCCCGCGGGGCCATCGCCACGCCGGCCTTCATGCCGGTGGGGACGCAGGGCACGGTGCGCGCGCTCTCGCCGGCCGACCTCCGCGCGATCGGGACGCAAATCGTGCTGGCCAACACGTACCACCTGCACGTCCGCCCGGGCGAGGACACCGTCGCGGCACTCGGCGGGCTCAATCAGTTCATGGCATGGCCCGGGCCGATTCTCACCGACTCCGGAGGGTTCCAGGTCTTTTCGCTCGACGGGCTGCGGCGGGTGACCGACGACGGCGTGGAATTTCGCTCGCACGTGGACGGCGGGACGCGGTTCCTGTCACCCGAGCGCGCTGTCGAAATCCAATGGACCCTGGCACCCGACGTGGCGATGGCGCTGGATCACGTCGTCCCCGGAACGGCGACGCTGGCGGAGGCCGGCGAAGCCCTGACGCGCACGTCGGCGTGGCTGGCTCGCTGCCGGACGCACCATCGGGAGATCACAGCCGCGGACCCGGACAAGCAGACCCTGTGGCCGATTCTCCAGGGGGCGACGTACGCGGACTTGCGGCGTCGCGCGCTGGAGGACGTCCTGGCGAGGGGACCGTGGACCGGCGTCGCCATTGGCGGGCTCGCGGTCGGGGAGCCACGTGAGGTCATGTACGACGTCCTCGACATGATGATGCCGGGGCTGCCCGCGTCGACGCCGCGTTATCTTATGGGAGTCGGGTTCCCCGAGGACCTGGTGGCGGCGGTGTCGAGGGGCGTCGACCTGTTCGATTGTGTCGCGCCGACGCGCAACGGGCGGAACGGATCGGCCTACACGCCGACGGGAACCGTCAACATCCGGAACGCGGCGCACCGGCACGACCCATCCCCGCTGGACCCGACGTGCGACTGCGAGACCTGCACGACCTACAGTCGCGGGTACCTCCGGCACCTCTTCGCGGCCGATGAGTTGCTCGGATTGCGGTTGCTGTCGTTGCACAACGTACGATTCTTGATTCGGCTGGGAGAGCACGCCCGTGCTCGCGTGCTCGATGGGACGTTCGACGCGTGGCAACGTGACTGGCTCACCCGTTACACGAGACGGAGTACTGCGTGATTGGACCGACGCTGTTGTTCGTGTTGTTTGCGCCCTCCGGCGGAACCGGCGGGGGCGGATTCGGCATTCTCTTCTTCCAGATGGCGGCTTTCGCGGCCATCATCTATTTCCTCATGATTCGACCCAAGGTGCAGCAGGAGAAGCGGCACCGGGAGCGCATCGCGCAGATCAAGCGCGGTGACGCGGTCGTGACGGCGGGCGGCATCATGGGGACGGTGGTGCATGTGAAGGAGAACGAGTTGACCATCAAGAGCGGCGAATCCCGCCTGATCGTTCATCGTGACCGCGTGAGCGACGTGACGAGCGATGTCGGGACCGACTCGGCGAAATAGCATGGCGTTGCGCCCCCTGCACCTCCTCGGGTCACCGATGCTGCGCACGCGAGCCGCCGAGATTGGCACGGTCACCGATGCGGTGCGGCGCCTGGTGGACGACCTGTTCGACACCATGCGCGCGGCACAGGGCATCGGCCTCGCTGCGAATCAGGTCGGCGCCACCGAGCGGGTCGCCGTAGTCGATTCGGGGGAGGGCGAGCCGATCGTCCTGATCAACCCGGTGATCGTTGAACGGGAGGGGACTGAACGCGCCGAGGAGGGGTGTCTGTCGATCCCTGACCTCTACGGGGACGTCGACCGGGCGACCAAGATCGTGGTCGAAACGACGACGCCGGACGGTGGGCGGATCACCGTGCCCGCCAACGCGCTGACCGCGCGTGCCGTGCAACACGAGATCGATCATCTCGACGGCATCCTGTTCATCGACCACCTGAGCCTGCTGCGGCGGCGGATGCTGCTGAAGAAGTGGCGCAAGGCGCGCGCGGGTGAGCACGGGTACCTGAAGGAGGTTGCGCCCCCGGGGGCGGAGGTCTGACGATGCGTCTGGCATTCTTCGGGACACCGGAGTTTGCGGTCCCGTCGCTCCGAGCCCTGCTCGGCGAGGGATTCGAGGTCGTGGGCGTGGTCACGCAACCCGACCGTCCCAAGGGCCGGTCACGCACGACCCTCCACCCGCCGCCCGTGAAGCACGTCGCGATCGCCGAAGGACTCGACGTCTTTCAGCCCGCCAGCCCCGACGACCCCGATTTCCTCACGGCCTTCCGGTCCCTGGAGCCCGACCTCGGGATCGTGGTCGCCTACGGGCACATTTTCAGGCCCGCGCTGCTCGCCATGCCCCGGCGCGGGATGATCAATGTGCACGCCTCGCTGCTGCCCGCGTTGCGCGGCGCCGCACCCATCCGACACGCCATTATGCAGGGAATCGAGGAGACCGGCGTCTCGATCATGCAACTCGACGAGGGAATGGATACGGGTCCCGTCCTCCACCGAGTCGCCACCCCGATTGCGCCGGACGAGACGGCGGGAGAACTGGAGGAACGGCTGGCCGAATTCGGCGCGTTGGCGCTCGTGGAGACACTTGCCCTGATGAGCGCCGACGCGATCAGCCCGGAAACCCAGGACGCCGCCAAGGCAACCTACGCTCCAAAGATCACGCAGGAGCTGGCGCGCATCCGGTGGGAGGAACCCTCACACCGGATCGCGCGTCTCGTGCGGGCACTCGACCCGCACCCGGGAGGGTGGTCGGCATTGCACACCCAACGCGTCAAACTGTTCGGGCCGCGCCGCGCCGATCGGCCGCCTCCGAGTGCCCGGCCGGGCGAGATCACGGCGACCGATCCCGCGTTGGTGATCGCAACCGGCGACGGTGCCCTGCAATTCGTGGATGTCCAGCCGGCCGGCAAGCCGCGCATGGGCGCCGGTGATTGGGTGCGCGGGCGTGGGGCGAGCACCGGTATGCGATTCGCGTGACGCCTCCTGTTCCCACGCTCCACGCCATCACCGACGACCGCGTCCTTCGTTCCCCGTGGTTCTTCGACGTGGCGCGTGCACTGTCCATCGGTGCCGCGGTGGCGGTCCATCTGCGCGGCCGGATTTCGGCCCGCGAAATGATCGCGGTCGCCGATCGCCTGCGCCCGCTGCTGGGCGAGGCAAAACTGTTCATCAACGATCGGGTCGACATCGCCCGCCTCGTTCACGCCGACGGCGTGCATCTCCCAGCCGGGGGATTGCCTACCGCGGCCGCGCGACGCCTGCTCCCCGAGACCACGTTGATCGGTCGGTCGGCGCATTCCGTCGAAGAGACCCGTGACGCGTTGCGCGACGGAGCGGATTACTGCTTCCTGGGTCCGATCTTCGCCACCGCGTCTCATGCGGATCGCGCGGCAGTGGGCATCGCAGGGATCCGGGCAGTGGGCCGAGGCCCGGTCGTCGGGATTGGAGGCATCACACCCGAGCTGGCGTCCGCGTGCCGCGCCGCCGGGGCGACCGGCGTGGCCGCGATCACCGCGCTGTGGGACGCCGCCGATCCGGGTGCGGCCGCCGAGCGGTTCCTGCTATCTTTCGTATGATGTCGTCGCCACACGTTCAGGTCGTCATCAACGGCAAACCGACACAGCTTCCCGCCCACGGATCGCTGCTCGACCTGCTCGCGCGCTTCGACCTCGACCCAGGGGCGGTCGTGGTCGAGCACAACCGGACCATCGTCCGGCGCCCGAAGCTGGCTGGGACGACCGTACATGACGGCGACCAGGTGGAACTCGTGCATTTCGTTGGGGGAGGATAGTGTGACCACCGCCCTCTCGCAGACCGAGGCGCTTGCCATCGGGGACCGTACGTTCCGGTCGCGGTTGTTCGTGGGGACGGGGAAGTACGCGGACAACCCGATCATGACCCGGGCACTGGACGCCTCGGGAGCCGAGGTCGTGACCGTCGCGGTGCGGCGGGTCGATCTCGATCGGTCCCACGACGAGAGCATGCTGCACCACCTGGACCCCGAGCGGTTCTTCCTGCTTGCCAACACCGCCGGGTGCTACAGCGCCGATGAGGCGGTGCGGTACGCGCGACTTGGTCGCGAAGCCGGCTTCAACGACTTCGTCAAACTCGAAGTCATCGGCGATCAGCAAACGCTGCTGCCCGACGTCCAGGGACTGCTGGCCGCCACGGCCACCCTGGTGGCGGAGGGTTTCCGCGTGATGGCCTACACGAACGATGACCTCATCACGGCGCTCCGGCTCGAGGATGCCGGGGCGGTGGCCGTCATGCCGCTCGCCTCGCCGATCGGAAGCGGGCTCGGCCTGCTGAATCCCTACGCGATCCGCACGATCAAGAGCCGGCTCTCGGTCCCGGTGGTCGTCGACGCCGGCGTGGGGACGGCATCGGATGCATGCGTCACGATGGAACAAGGTGTTGACGGCATCCTGATGAACACGGCCATCGCCGAAGCCGCCAACCCCGTTGAGATGGCGGCGGCGATGCGAATGGCCGTCGAGGCCGGTCGTCGGGCCTATCTCGCGGGCCGCATGCCGCGCCGCGAGGTCGCGGTACCGTCGACGCCCATGCATGGGATGCTCGACTCGCGGTGAGCGGAACCACCCCCGTGGAACGGACAGGCACGCTGAAGGCGGGGGAACCGGCGCGGCAGGCAGCGTTCGAGATTCTGCGCGCGGTACGCGCTGGCGCACCGTTCGACGCCGCGCTGGCGGCGGCGACGGGTTTGAACGATCCCGATCGACGGCTTGCCCACGAGATCGCGGCGGGCGTGCTGCGGTCCCGTACCCAACTGGACGGACACCTGGCTGCTCGCGCGCGGCACGGATGGCCGGGCGTGGCAGCGGACGTCAAGGACATTCTCCGCATCGGCGCGTATCAATTGCTCAACCTGCACCGCGTGCCGGCGCACGCCGCGGTCACGACCGCCGTTGACCTGGCGAAGCGCGAGGTCGGACCGAAGCCCGCCGGGTTCGTCAACGCGCTCCTGCGCGGGGTGGCCGCCGATCGACCGGTCTCGTCGCCCACAGCCGACGCGGATGACGCGACGTCGCTCGCCGCGAAGTACTCACACCCCGCGTGGCTCGTCGCCCGATGGCTGGAGCGGCACGGCGCGCAACGCACCCGGGACCTGCTGGAGCACAACAACACCCGGCCGGCCATGCATCTGCAGCCGGCACGATGGACTGCCGGGCGACTCCGCGAAGCGCTGCAGGCCGGAGGCTGTTCGTTCCGCGAGGTGCCACGCGAGGGTGGATTCGCGGTACGCGGCGGTCGGGTCGCCGATCTCCCCGGATACGCGGAGGGAGGATTCGTGATCCAGGACCCGGCGCAGGTCTGGGCGCTCGCCCATGCCGCGGTGCCCGATGACAGGCTGGTGTGGGATGCCTGCGCCGCACCCGGCGGGAAGACCGTTTCGCTCGCGCAGCGATGTCGGGTGATCGCCTCCGACGTGTCCCGCCAGCGGCTGCAACGGCTCCTCGAGAACACGCGCCGCGCCGCGCCGGCGGCCCTTGTCCTGCTGGCCGACGCGCGACACCCGCCCTTGCCCGAAGCGAGTGTGGACGTCGTGCTGCTCGACGCGCCGTGCAGCGCGACCGGCACCTTCGCCAAGCATCCGGACGCCCGTTGGCGGATCGAGCCGTCGGATATCGACCGCCTCGCGCTGCAGCAGGCACGTCTGCTCGGGGCGGTGGCGACGACCGTGCGGCCGGGCGGGCATCTGATCTACATGACCTGCTCGCTGGAGCCGGAGGAAAACGAGGAGCGGATCGAGGCGTTCCTCGATCGCCACACCAGCTTCGAACGCGACGGCGCCGACCTGCACGTCTTTCCCCCGGACACCGGCAGCGACGGCGCGTTCGCCGCCCGGTTGCGGCGGAACCGATGAGGATCCGGCGGCGCTTCTCCACGGGCGGCGGGCCTTCGCGGCTCGGCGCCGCGCTGCGCGGCCTGATCGGCCGGATTCAGCTGCCGCGGGGACGGTCCTTTGCGTGGCTGGCGGGCGCCACGTTCGCCGGTACCCTCATCGCGGGCTACCTTGTCGCCGCGCTCTGGTTGTTCCCGGCGCCGATTTTCGCTTCGAGCCGGCCCATTCCGTCCGTCATTGGCCTGCCGGCGGAAGCCGCGCACAATCAGCTGTCTGCGCTGCAGCTGGTTCCGGTCGACCGGGACCGCGTGACCCACCCGACGATCGCGAACGGCGCCGTCGTGTGGCAGGACCCACCGGCCGGCGTGGTGGCTCCGGAGGGGTCGCACGTGCGGCTGACGATCAGCGCCGGAGCGCAACTGGTTCCGGTTCCCGATGTGGCGGGCTACGATTCCGCTGACGCGCGGCTGCTGATCGAGGCATCGGGGCTCGTGATCGGCGGTATCGTATCGGCGCAGGCGCCGACGCCGGCGAGCGTGGTGGTCAATACGCGCCCACCGGCGGGGGCGACGCTCCCACCAGGCGCATCCGTCACCGTGGTGGTGAGCGTCGGCGCGGCAACGATCCGCGTCCCGTATCTGATCGGACTGACGCTCGATGAGGTGCGCGCCGCACTCGATAGTGCCGGCCTCACCCTCGGCACGAACTACGCGCGCAGCAACGCGACGGTCGAGGAAGGACAGGTCTTCTTCCAACGCCCGGAAGCCGGAACCCTCAGCGCCCCGGGGACGTCCGTCAGCGTTATACTCGCATCCGGAAACGACCCATGACCGTGCAGATCGCCCCGTCGCTCCTGAGTGCCGACATTGGCCATCTGGCCGACGACATCGCGGTCGCGGTGGAGGGCGGCGCCGACATGATTCACATCGACGTCATGGACGGCCGCTTCGTGCCGAACCTCACCTTCGGGGCCAACGTGGTCGGGGCCGCGCGTCGCGCGACCGATCTCCCGTTGGACGTCCACCTGATGGTGGTGGAACCCGAGCGGTACATCGAGGCGTTTGCTGAGGCGGGAGCGACGACCTTCACCTTTCACCCGGAGGCCACCACCCACGTGCAACGGCAGCTTGACCTGGTGCGAGAGGCCGGGATGCGGCCGGGCCTGGCGCTGAATCCGGGAACGCCGTTGGCGTTTGCGGAGGAGGTCATCGACGACCTGGCGTTGCTGCTCGTCATGACCGTGAATCCCGGCTACGGCGCGCAACGGTATCTGCCGGCGTCGAACGGGAAGATCGCACGTGCCCGCGCGCTGTTGAACGCGACCAACAGCGCCATACGCCTGGAAGTGGACGGGGGCATCTCCGTCGACACCATTGGCCGGGCGTACGCGGCGGGGGCCGATACCTTCGTCGCCGGCACGGCGGTCTACGGTTCGGCAAACCCACGGGAAGCCATTCGCGAACTTCGACGCCGCTGCGCGGTATCGGTATAGCCATGACAAACAAAGCACAGTGGATCGCCGTTGGCGTCATCCTGGCCACCCTCACGTTCGCCCTGCTGGCCGCGGTCGCCCTCTCGCCGGAGATGCGTCGCGTGGATCCCGGATCCGAGGCGCCGGAGTTCCTCGCCATCGATATCGCGAGCGGCGACACCGTGAATTTCGCCGATCTCAAGGGCGAAGTCGTGCTGCTGAACATCTGGGCAACCTGGTGCGCCCCGTGCGAAGCTGAGATGCCGTCGCTGCAGCGACTGCACGAGGAAATGGCCGCCGAAGGACTGCGGATCGTGGCCGTCAGTGTCGACGTCGGCGATACGCCGAAGGTCGTCGACTGGATCAACGAGCGTCGATTGACGTTCACGGTCCTGCACGACCGGACCGGGCGGATCGAGCAAGTCTATCAGGCAACCGGCGTGCCGGAGACGTTCGTTATCGATCGTCGCGGGGTGATCGTGAAGAAGCTGATTGGGCCGACCGAATGGGATCACCCGACCCAGAAGGCGCTCTTCCGGAGGCTGCTTGCCGGCGAGTAGCCCCATCGCGACGCGTCTTCGGACGCTCGTCACGACGAACTGGCCCATCAAAGTCACGGCGCTGGTGCTCTCCGCCGTGCTGTGGGCCGCCGTCGCCGCCCGCGAGCCCACAACGCAACGGGTCCCCGTCGACATCGTGGTGCAGCCGCCGCCGGGGCGCACGGTCATTGGACCCATCCCCCAGGTGCAGGCGATGTACGCCGGCACGACCCGGGAGCTGCTCAAGCTGTTCAGTTCACCCCCGGTGGCCCGCAAGGTCATCCCCGACACCCTGACCGGGACGGAGTACACCATCGAGTTGAGCACCGAGGACCTGGCCATCGCCGGCAACATTGCGGCACGACCCCAGGAGATCCAACCGCGACGCATCGTGATTGCGCTCGACAAGGTGACACGCCGAACCGTGCCGGTCCGGCCCCGCATTACCGTGATACCCGATTCGGGCTACACGCTTACGGGGGGCGTCGCCGTCGCGCCAAGCACCGTCACGATCAGGGGACCCGAGAACATCGTCCGGACGATCGGCTCGGTGCCGACGATGCCCATGCGACTGACCGGAGTGACCACATCGGTCCGTCGGACCGTTCCGCTCGATACCGATGCGCTCGGAGTGGCGCGGGTATCGCCGACGGAAGTGGAGGTGTCGGCGAACGTCGCATTCATCTCGGAACGCGTCCTCATGGGCGTCCCCGTGCTCGTCGTAGGCGATCGCGCCGCGGACTGGGTGGTGGCACCGCTGGCGGTCATCGTCACGATTCGCGGGTCCGGACCGCGTCTCGTCCGGTTCACCCGCGATTCGGTGAGCGTACTCGCCGTCCCGACTCCCGGCGTCGAGGGCGCGGACACCGTCGTCGTACAGGTTGCGGCACCCGCGGGGATCACGGCCGTCGCCACACCAGACACCGTCGTTCTCACGAAGCGCATCGGTGGCTGACGTCGTTCTCGGTATCGAGACGTCCTGCGACGAAACGTCGGCGGCCATCCTCGTCGGTGAAACCGATCACCCACGCCTCGCCAGCCTCGTCATCCTGACCCAGGATATTCACCGGGTCTTCGGCGGCGTCGTACCCGAATTGGCCAGCCGGGCCCATCTGCGCGCGATCGACCCGGTGATTCAGTCCGCCGTCAGCGAGGCGGGCACGACGTTCGGGGCGATCGATGCCATCGCCGTCACGGCGGGACCCGGCCTCGTCGGAGCGCTGCTCGTCGGGGTCAGCTTTGCGAAGGGTCTCGGGATGGCACTCAATCGACCCGTGCTGGGTGTCCACCATCTGGAAGGTCACCTCTTCGCGCCGACGCTCGAACAGGACGTCCAGCCGCCGTTCGTCGCACTCCTCGTGTCCGGCGGGCATACGGCGTTACTCGATGTCCCGGAGTGGGGTACGTACCGCCTGCTGGGCCAGACCCGCGACGACGCCGCCGGCGAGGCCTTTGACAAAGTCGCCACGCTGCTCGGTTTGGCGTATCCCGGCGGGCCGGCAATCGAGGCACTGGCCCAGCGGGGCACGGATCGGTTTGCTTTTCCGAGACCGATGCTGGGTGATGGACTTGACCTGTCGTTCAGCGGTCTCAAGACGGCGGTCCGTCACGCCGTGAAAGCATCGGCCGACCTCGATGCCGACCGGGCCGATCTCGCCGCGTCGTTCCAGGCGGCGGTGGTCGACGTCCTTACCGCCAAGGCGGTGGCGGCACTCGACTGCACCGGCCGCGACACGGTCGTCCTCGGCGGCGGTGTCGCGTGCAATGCATTGCTTACGCGTTGCATGATCGACACGCTCGGGGACCGGGCGCGCGTCGTCACGGCGAGCCCTCGGCTCAATGTCGATAACGCCGGCATGATCGCGCGCGCCGGCTGGTTCCATCTCCGGCGCGGCGCCACGCCGGACCCGAACCTCGACGCGGATCCGTCTCTCCCCTGGCCGGGGTTGGTGCGCGATCACTCTCCCACGACCCCAGCGAGGCATTGACCCGCCTATGACGGTCTATCCGCTGACATTCACCATCCTCGGGCTCGAAATCACCGGATTCGGGATCATGATGATGACCGGGTTCCTGGCCGCGGGGTGGGTCATGCATCGCGAACTCACCCGGCGACGGCTCAACGTCGAGTACGCGGCGGACATCATCGTGGCCGGCGTGGTCGGCGGCATCCTCGGAGCGCGGTTGTGGTACATCGCGCTCAATGGCGGACCGTTGCTGTCGCGAGGCGGTCTCGTGTGGTACGGTGGTTTTCTCGGAGGCGCCGCGGCCGTGTTGGCACAGAGTTGGTGGAAGCGCGTACCGATGCGGTTCACGCTCGAACTGTCGGCACCGGCCTTGGCATTGGGTCACGGTCTCGGCCGCCTGGGGTGTTTCCTCGTGCAGGACGACTACGGTTTGCCGACGGACTTGCCGTGGGGGATGCGATTCCCCGAGGGGATACCCCCCACCACCGGACAGGGCCTGGCCAGCCTCGGAATCACGCCACCCGCCGGGACACAACCATTTGAGGTGCTGGCCGTTCATCCGACGCAACTCTATGAGGTCGCGGCGCTCATCCTCGCCTTCACCATCCTCTGGCGGGCGCGGCGGCACGCTCACGCGGTCGGCTGGCTCTTTGCCGGCTATCTCGTCCTGATCGGAGTGGAGCGATTCCTAATCGAGCTTATCCGCGCCAAAGACGACCGACTTCTCGGACCGTTTACGCTCGCCCAAGCCATGAGTATCGGGCTAGTGGCGCTTGGTGCTCTGTTGATGTGGCAATGGTGGCGAAATGATGGTGTCACGGTCACCGCTGTGGGAGCGCTGAAGCCGCCGGCCGAGGCCTGACGAGGAAGATCCACGCCAATCCGCCAGCAAAGGCAGCGGTCACCGCAAGCTGAGCGGCAAGCGTTTGGACGGTCGGGAACACGCCGAGGGCGGGCAGCGACGGCAGGTTCAAGGGCGTCAGGGGCACCCAACCGACCGTCTGGAGTTCCGCCACGCCCTGACCGGCGAAGCTCACCGACATGATGGTGAGCAATACCCCCGTAGTGGCGAAGAACATCTTGAGCGGCACGCGCACGCCGAACCGGTGAATGGAGAAGAACGCCACCGCCAGGACCGACGCGCCGACAACCAGCCCGATCGATATCGCCATCCCCCCGCCTGCGCTTTCCGCCGTGCTGAAGAGGGCGCCGTAGAACAGCACCGTTTCGAACCCTTCGCGGTAGACCGCCAGAAACGCTACCCCGACGAGCGCGATAGACCGTTTGCTCGCCAGCGCTCGCCGCATGGTCTGACCCACGAAGGACTTCCATCTGTCGGCCTCGACCTTGGAGACCATCCACGACGCGACGGAGAACAGCACGGCGGACGCAACCAGCATCGTGATGCCCTCGATCGCCTCGCGCTGTGCAGTCGATCCGCCGAGCAGCGTCGCGAAAGCGGCGGCAGTCAGCAGGCTCGCCACGATCGCGAGGACCACGCCGAGCGCGAGGTCCCGGTTCCGTTCTGATGCGCCGGCGCGAGTGAGAAACGTCATGAGCGCCCCGACGATCAGGATCGCCTCGAGTCCCTCGCGTACGAGAATGAGCAGCGACTGCCAGAACAGGATCAGCGGCGAGGCGTCGCCGGTCATCACGTCCACCGCCCGACCCAGCGCATCACGGATGTCGACTTGGCCGATGTCGATGGCGTCCCGCGCGCCCACCTGCAGGGCACCACGGAATTGCGCAAAGGCCTGCTCGACCGCGCGAGCGGCCCTCCCATTGCGCGCCGCGACCGCCCGCTCGATCTCCTCGAAGACCAGGTACGCGGCGAATGCCTCTTCGCCGGCGCGCCGCACGTCCCCGGCGGCGCCGAGCTGCGCGGCGACCGCGACATGCGCTTCGACCCGCCGGGTCACCCGGAGCGCCTCGAGCCGTCGATCCCGCCCGAGGACTTCTCGGCTGGCCGCGGTCCGCGCAAAGGCGAGTACACCCGGTGGCAAGTCCGTCCCGGCGGCCTGCGAGAGGACCGCCCGCAGTGAGTCGTCGGAGAGGGCGGCGGTTTCGACCATCCCCGAGATGAGAATGCGACACTCCGGGCATGAGTGAACGAGCCATCGGTCCGCTCCAGCGGTCTGCACGTCGGCGAACCGGAAGCCGGACGCGTATAGCGCGAGCGCCCAGCGCTGGTCGGCGGTGAGACCTTCCTCGAACGCGGGCATGTCGGTGCCAGCAATCCCCACACTGATCTTCCGAAAGAAGTCGAGTGGACTGCTGCCGCCACGCGCCGCTCGATCGGTGAGGTCGGCCGGAGGCAACTCCAGCTCACGCGCTCGAGGCCCGTCGCCCGCTCCGGCGAGGCCGTGACATTTCGCGCAGTTGGCGTGGTATAGGCCGGCCGCCTCGGCACGTGATGGAGGGCTGCGCGGCAAGGGGTCGAGCGCGATCTGGAGTCGCGCGGCGAGGTCGCTTCTCAAGGCCTCGACCTCTCGGCGCAATACGGCGGGGTCTTCCAAGCGGTCGAGCGCGGCGATGAGACGAATCACGGCGGACGTCGCCCGCTCGCGGGCCCCGTCCGGGAGACGGGCGGCGAGTTCACGCGCTTCAGTCAAGAACAAACGTGCTTCCGCCAGCTCGGCTTCGGCGGTGACGCCACCTGCGGCGACGCCGAGCGCGTACTCGTCAACCGCGATCGAAATGATCGTCGCGATGCGGCGCGCCACCGCTTCCCGATCCTGCTGCTGAGCAGGAAGGGTGACGGGAACCAGACTGGTGAGGCAACAGGAAACCGCGACGGCGCGGAAAATGAGATTCATTCTCAACTGATCTGGGATTAGCGAGGAAGTCTATAGGGGAGGGAATCGCACCGCTACCCTACGAGCGCGATCGCGGCGGCGAGGTCGTCGGTATGCGTGAGCGATATCAGCACGTGGCGGCCGCCCACGGCGGCGAGACGCCTCGCGGCACGACCAGACAGGACGATGGTGGGACGTCCATCGGGATCCCGGACGACTTCGATCTCTTTCCATCCGATGCCGCGAGCATCCTCGGACCCTTGCAGCGCCTTGTAGACGGCTTCCTTCGCGGCGACGCGGGCCGCGACGTGGCGGGCGGGGACGGCCTGTCCGCGACAATACTCCTGTTCGGTGGCGGTGAGCAGGCGTGAAAGCGCCCGGGAGCCCTTGCGCGACAGCATGCGCTCCATGCGCCGGACGGGCACGATGTCGAGTCCGACGGCGATCGGCATCATGGCGACCGCGCGACGAAGACCCGACGCCTCAGTTGCTCCGTTGGCAATTCGAGCACGGCCACGTATGCCCCATTCTCGACGCGCGCGTCCTGGCGGTTTCGCAGATCCCATTCGAGCACGCCGATCTCCGCCGAGACCGATGAGCGGAACACCAGGTCGCCGGCAAAGGTGAACACCCGCAACGTGGCCCGGCCGGCGACGGGCGCCCAGGCGAAGAACAGCTGGTCCGTTCGCACAGGATTCTGTGAAACTGTCAACTGATGTTCAGACGAGGCCACGACCGGCGCGCGCGTTTCACCAAACAGGTGGATCGCATCCACCCACCAGTCGAGGCTATCGGCGATGAGTCGCAACCGCACGCGATCCGATACCGCCGGCAGACGGAGGCTGATGACGTACCAGGCGGGCGCCGCGCCTTCGACGACCGCCAGGTCGAGCCACGACGCGCCGTCGTCAATGGATATCTGTGCGCGACCGCGCGGTCCGGGAGAAAACAGGGATCCGGCGTGTCGGGTCGAAAACGTGAGCGTCGGTGCGCCGACCTCGCGCAGGTCGAAGGCCGGCGAGCGCAACGTGTCCCGAAATCCGCGCCACGCCCAGTGACCGACGAGCGCGCTCGAGGTGTCCTGTCGCCAGCCGGTCCAGCTGTCGAGCGAGTCTGCGGCTTGTCCCGACACGCCCAACACCGTGGCGTTCAGCGCGAACGCCGGCACCGCGACGGCGCTCCCGGGTCTCACGTCCGCCGCGGGCCCCTCCCACCGCCAAAAGACCGTCCCGCGCGACAGCGAATCAGCCACGAGGTTCGCCAGCGCCGACCCCGACGACGTCACCGTCGAAACCGGCAGCGTGGCCCCAGCGCCGGCAGGCCCCACGACCCGTATCGAGGGCCACAATGACTCCAAGGACGCCGTCGCCGACCGACCGACGGTCGCCGCCCCATCGAGGACCGCGAGCGCAAAGGGCAGATTGTCCTCGAACACGCGGGCGACCGAGGCGGAGTCATCCGGAAACTCAAACCCGTAGAATTCGGCACCGAGGCAACACCCTGCCGTGAGCTCGACCGTAAAGGCGATGGTGCCGTGGGCACGATACGCCCATTCGGTATAGTCGCCGTTGGTCGGATACAGTCGCCATCCCGGACCGGGGTGGTACAGTGGTCGGGCGGACTCGGTCAGCCCATCGCGAATCGCCGGGGCGAGCGGCGTACCGGCGAACGCCTCGAACACGGATTGGTCCGCCGCGACGCGGCCGGACTGGTGGGAATACGGATAGAGCACGAGGTTGGTGTACGAGTGATACGATACCGCCGCATCCGGTGGATGCACTGCGTGAAACGCGATCATCGCGGCCACCTCCGGCTCCGACCCGGGCCCGGGTCCGCGATACGTTTCCGCGGTCGCACTGCCCGAAGACCCGATGTCGTCTCGCCCCCAGAATGCCGGGTAGTTGCGATTGAGGTCGACCCCGACCGAGCCGTCACCATTGGGGCGGCGGTTTTTTCGCCAGAGCCGCTCGACATCGAACGAGTATTGATACCCGTCGGGATTGAGGACCGGCACAACCCACACGTCTCGCTGGGATACGAGTTCCGAGCGGCCCGGGTCGTTGCTCACGGAGTCGACGAGGTAGTCCGCGAACCGCAGCATCAGCTCGGCTGAGATCCACTCCCGTGCGTGGTGCGCCCCCACGAACAGCACATTGGCGCGGCTCGCCACGTCCGCCGCCGGCCCGATCTTGACCCCCAGGATCGGTCGCGCTTCAACGGAAAACCCCAGGGTATCGAGCGTGACGAACGCGTGGGCGTTCGCGAGGTTCTCCAGCCGCTGCGCGATGGCCGCGAAGTCGCGAAATGACGTGGGAGGAGCACGCAACGCCGGCGGCGGCGGCGCGAGAACGGTCAGACCGAGTCCGATCAACTCCGCGCGTTGGCGCGACGTGGTCACAATCAGCGCGAATGCCCCGCCCGCATCCCGCGTGACCCCGGCCACCTCGAATCCGGCGCGGGCCAGCACCGTGAACGTGCCGGCTGAATCGACACGCACCCGCGTCGCCGCGAGTTGTTGTGCGGCGACCGCGGAGGCGCTCGACACGCCGAACGCGATCAGTGCCGGAACGGCTCTCGCTAGGTAAGAAGGTCCCACAGGCCTTGGAGCCACACGGGCGCGGGGGCATACCCACCGAGTACGAGCCCCAACCAGGTCACGAAGCTCACCAGCACGCCACCAACGACCCAGACGGGCCACAGCGGACGGCGCCAGCGAGCCACCCGATCCGCCACCGCATCCCACTGCATCAACTCGCGGGCGATCGTCTCTTCGAGCGTCAGCCAAGCCGCTTCGAGCCGCCGTGCGGCCGTTGCCAAGGCGAGTTGCCAGTCGTCAAGCGATTCTCCGCCTCGGGTACGCGCTCGTTCGAGCGCGGTGGCCCGTGCGCCCAGCACGTCGAGCGTCGGCACCAGAGCGGCCCCGGCGGCACCCAAGCGCCCGGAGAGGCCCCGCCGCTCCGCCGCCCCGAACGGAAGGTCCGCGCGGGACCGCTTGGGCATTCGTACCGCGAGCGCTTCCGCCGCCAGGCGGCGGTTGACCCGCTCGACCACTCCTTGCGTGACGGTCGCCACCGCCTCTTCCCACGCGTCCTGCCACACGCCGGGGCCGAGCGCCGCCAGCGCCGCCGCGCGCTCGCCGTGATCGGCCAGCCGGCGGGCCTCGCCGGCCGCATCCATGAGCCGTGTCACCAGGGCGAGCCGCGCCTCGTCAAGCGGAACCCCGGCCGGACGATACCCGGAGCCGGTGATCAGTTTGCCAAACGAGGGTCCGAGTTCAGGCACGCGCAGCGGTGCCAGCAGCGACGCTCCCATCAGTCATAAATGGTTTCGAGAAGTGCCTCGGCGTCCGACAGGTCGTCAAACGCGGCGTAGCCACCAGCGGACCGAAGTTCGTCCGCCGTGTACGCGCCGGTGGCGACGCCGAGCGCCCTGGCCCCTACCGCGCGCCCGCAGGTCATGTCGGCGGGCGTGTCCCCGATGATGACAATCTCGGCGCCGTGCGGGATACGCCCCATGATCGGCGCCGCGCGCTCCGCGGCGATGGCAGGCAGTTCCGAGCGATCCGCGTGGTCGGAACCGAACGCCCCGACGCGGAACCGGGCGAAGGCGATGCCGGCAGACTCGAGCTTGAGCCGTGCCCCTCCGGCCAGATTGCCCGTCACGAGTCCCAGAACGGCATCGTCACGCCCTTCGATCCTCGCCAACAATTCCACCACCCCGGGAAACACCTTCGGCGGATCGTCCTGGCCGACCAGTTCGTCGGCCAAGATCGCCACGTATCGATCGCAGATCGCCGCGACGCGATCATCGGTACGGTTGGGACTGCCGGCAGCGTCCAACAATTCACGAACGATCTGGGGATCGGTCTTTCCGTCGAAACGGATGTGTGCGATCGCGTCCTCGACACCCATCTCCTGAAGCATCGCCGCGTGGATGGCTCGGCGCCCCGCACCACGAGTGAGGAGAATGGTCCCATCGATATCGAAGAGAATGAGCTTCCGCATGCGAGTGGAAGATATGGGCGCCGGTCCCGTGCTGGTAGCCGAAACCGACCCCACGCCGGCTAGCTCGCGGTGTAGGACACCTCGACCACGGGCGCAGATCGGCGCCGGGGTGATAAAGCCGCGAAAGACCCTGGGGACCCCGATCCAGCACTCAAGTCAACACGGACGCCGCCCGGCAGGACGACGCCGTTGTGAATGTGTGCCACGTCACCGAGCATCGTGGTGACAACGCTGTCGGTAACCTGCTGTTGCAATGGAACTTGGATCACACTAGCGGTCACCTGCAAGCTTGCAGTTTGCTGTGCGGACGCGGGAGTCGCGAGAGCGCCAATCAAGGCCCCTGTGACTGCGGTCACACGCGCCCACCTGGCCGGTCGTGCCACCGAATGACACACCGATTCGTTCTCCCCGATCCCACGCGCGGTCTCCACGGGCTCCCTAGGAGGGCAACACTGGTGCCAACCATTGATGTCGTCCAAGCACGTATACGGCAACGGTTTGGAGCCTCGCCGACGTATGGCAAGTTTACAACCACACCGACAAATATCTTTACAGTTTCCGCGACAAGAATCAGGTAACTCCTTCCACCATAATCACTTCGAAATCGTACAGAAACTTGACGATTCCGGACAAGCGCGTTCGAGCTTGGCACACCCATTGCCTTTTGAGGGCCCCGAATCCGCGGCACTAAGGCCGCAGGATGTTTCGAGGGCCTTGTTGGAAACGTGACACAGTTCACATTACCGAAGAGGAGCGCATCATGAAGAAGATCACCCTTAGCTCGGTCACCGCGGGAACGATGCTCGCGGCCCTGGCGCTGGCCCCGGCGAAGGCCGAGGCGCAGTCCGCATCGATCAGCGCGACCGCCACGGTGGCGACGGCGTTGAACGTCAACAATGTTCGGGACCTTGGCTTCGGGACGGTGATCCCGGGCTTCAACCGGACCATCCTCGCGACCGACGCGACGTCGGGTCACTTCCAGATCGTGGGTGGAGCGAACGCCGAGGTGGCGGTGTCGTTCTCGTCCCTGCCTGGCGTGCTGACCGGTCCTGGCGCCGACCTCGCACTCAGCCTGACCGCGAACCACAACGTCACGGACGCCGCCGGCGTCGGCACGGGATTCGTGCCGGCAGGTGGTGTGACCACACGCCTGGACACCTCCACTGGCGAACTCCATGTGTACATGGGTGGCACACTGATCGTACCGGCCGGCCAGGTTGCCGGGCTGTACAGCGGCACCATCACTCTGGACGCCGCGTACACCGGGAACTAACCTGGTAGCGGAGGCATAGGGAGTCACATCCCTCTTCGGTGCGCTGGCGGTCGGGCTTCCGGTCGCCAGCGTTGCCGCTACCAGGACCGGAGTGATGCCATGCGGCGCGCGATAGGTGGTTTGTTCGGAGTGGCGCTCGCCGTCGCCCTGAGCGCCGGCACCGGGCTCGCGCAGGGACGCCCGCTCAGCGGCTTCGGGCGGCAGGACCTGACATTCGGCCCGCTGATTCCGGGGATCGCGACGACGGTGAGTCGACTCGACGCGGCCAACGCCGGGCAGTTCGAATTGCGCGGCACGAGGTTCGCGGAGGTGCAGCTTGAGTTGACACTGCCCGCCGCCCTGGTCGAGACTGGTGGAGCCTCACTTCCGTTATTGTTTAGCGCGGGCGACGGTGGATATTCCACCGATCCCGATATCGCGTCGGCCCAGTCGTTCGATCCGCGCGTACCGCTGATCACCACGCTGTCGAACAACGGGCGATGCTACATTTTCCTGGGAGGCACCGCCGTGCCGGGCGGGCAGCAGCGAGCAGGTACCTATAGCGCCACGATCACGGTGACCTTCTCGTATACGGGGGTTTGATGAGGATCCGGCGAATGATGATTCGGATGCGTCGGCCGGCCGCTCTCGCGGCCGGGGCGCTCGCGAGTTCGCCGGTGTTGCTCGACGCCGTGCTCGTGGCGCCACACGCCCTGTTCATCTCCCAACGGGCCCCGACCGGCGAGGTGTTCCTGGTCAACCAGGGCGACGCACCCGAAGAGGTCCGCGTCGAGCTCCGGTTCGGGTATCCCACGACGGATTCGACCGGCGGCATGACCATCGCGTTTCCCGAGGTGACACCCGAGCATCCGTCCGCGGCGGCGTGGTTGCGCGCGTTTCCCCGCCGCGTGCGGGTTGAACCCGGACAGCGCCAACTCGTCCGGATCCTCGCGCGGCCGCCCGCTGACCTCCCCGACGGCGAATACTGGTCGCGCCTCGTGGTCACGTCGCGCGCCGCCCAGCCCTCTGCCCTCGCGACGAGCGATTCCGGCGTCCAGGCAGGCATCACGCTGGAACTTCGCACGATCACCTCGGTCACGTTTCGCAAGGGCGCGGTGACGACCGGCGTGCGGCTCGACGATTTCCGCGTCAGTGCCGAAAACGATAGCCTGGTGGCCTGGGTCGCGTTCGGGCGTGAAGGCAACGCGGCCTATCTCGGTCAGGTCATCTTCGAGGTCCTGGACGCGAACGAGCGGGTAGCCCTCGAATGGCGGACCCCCATCGCGGTGTACTACGACCTCAACCGGCGTTTCGTGTTGCCGGTCGATTCGTTGCCGGCGGGCACGTACCGCGTGCGCCTGCGCCTGACGACCGAACGGGACGACATCCCGATGAACAATGTGCTTCCTGCCGCCCCGGTCGAACGCAGCGTTGGCGTGGAGATCGGGTGACATGTCCGTCACCGCGCGGCTTCGCCTGATGGTTGCGACGCTCGTTCTGCTGACGAGCGCCGGTGGGTCCGCGGCGGCGCAGTCGGCGCTCATGACCGCATCGGCCGAGGTGTCCACCATCGCCATCAGCATTTTCGGGAGTCAGCCTCTCGATTTCGGCGCGGTGATCCCGGGCGCGGCCACGCTGATCGATCCCAAGTCCGGCACCGCGGGCATCTTCGAGATCCGCGGCGCGCGGCGCGCGGAGTTCACGCTGACGATGGCGCTGCCCACTCAGCTGACGACCGGCGGCGGGCCGCATACCATGCCGATCAGTTTCGGACCCAACGGCGGCTGCCACCGGAACCAGGACCAGCAGGCGAACTGCACCTACTACGATCCATCCAGCACCCTGGTCGCGAACCTCCGTGCCCCCCCATTTCCGAATAACACCTACTTCGTGTGGATCGGCGGCACGGTGTCCCCTTCACCGACCCAGTTCCCGGGTGTCTATACGGGCGTGATTTCGGCGTCGGTCGCCTACACCGGCAACTAGTGCCTCGCGGAGCCGTACTCCGACCGGCTCGATACCTCGCGGCGCTCGCGGTCCTCGCCCTCCCCGTCACCCCCACCCTCAGCACGGCTCAACAAGAGGCCGACTACGTCGAACTCCTGATCGACCTGAACATCGCCGGCGGACCCAACCAGATCGTCCTGGCGCTCGCCGGCGATACGGCCTTGTACCTCGGCGTGCGCGGGTTTCTGGAGCTTGCCGAGATCCGCATGACGGACTTCTTCCCACCGCGCCACCTGCGCGGCGTCGTGGACCCGGAGAACCTCGGGTTCTGGTTCGACGGCGACAGTGCGCTCATCCACCGCGGCGTTGCAACCCGTCCACTCGACTCAGCCGCCGTCTTCTGGCGCGACAACGAGCTGTACGCGGCGACGACCGTGCTCGAATGGGTGTTCGGCGTGTCCATCCGGGTGAACCGGGCCGACCTGTCCGCCCTCGTGACGCAGGCACCTCACCTCCCCGTGCTGCGGCGGATCCAGCGCGTGCGCCGCCGCGATCGCTACGATCGGACACGTATCGTGGTGCCGCCCGCCGTACCGGTTGCCAAACCGGACCGCCTGTTCGACGGGGCGGTGCTCGACTGGTCGGTCACGTCCCTGACTGAAGACCCGCTCGATGGTACGAGCCTGCAACTCGGGCTGGGTGCCCAGCTGCTCGGCGGCAGCGCCGTCGTCGAGCACGCCGAACGCCGCACGGCCACTGGTGGCACCCGCGAGACCGACGCCTCGTGGATTCGCGTGTGGCATACGACCCCCTACGTCCGGCAGGTCCGGGTCGGTGACGTCCTCGGCACGGGACGTGAGGCGCGGCTCATCCAAGGCGCATCCATGACCAACTCGCCCTTCCTGCGCCCGGCGGAGTTCGGGGCCGCGTCGCTCGATGGGTCACTTCCGCCCGGTTGGGAAGTCGAGTTGTACAGCAACCAGCGGTTGATCGGCGTCACGACGTCCGAGCCTGACGGCCTGTATCAGTTTCGCGTACCGGTTCGCTACGGCCCCAATCCGGTCGAGGTCATCGGATACGGGCCGCGCGGCGAGATCCGCCGCCTCGAGCGGACGTTCGAGATCGCGCAGGAGCGCATTCCGGGCGGCCAATTCGAGTATGGGGTCGGGGCGGGACGCTGTGCGATCGATCCCTGTCGCGCGCTCGCGAACGCCGACCTGCGGTACGGGATCACCGACTGGGTGACGATTCGGACCGGCGCGGACAGGTTCTGGCGCGATACGCTGCCCGATCTGTTTCATCCGTACGGGTCCGCGGCGGCGCAGGTGACACGCGCCGTCTCCGTCTCGGCTGAGGTGGTCGGCAATGCCTTCTGGGCCGCCCGCGCCGGGTTCGCACCCACGCCCAACCTCCAAACGGCAGCTGCACATACCCGGTTCGTCGGTGACGTCGACGTGCCACTCCTTGGATCGGCATTCGATCGGCACCGCACCGACCTGAGCTTCTTCTACCGACCGGGCTTCCTCGGGAAGGAAATATTCGCGCGCGCGGTCGCGTCCCGCGCCGTCGGCGACAGTCGAACCCGCGAGTCCGTGAGCCTCATCGGAACCACCCGGGTTTTCGGCTCGCGCCTCGATGGGGGCATGCGCATCCAACGAATCGACATGCCGCCACAACCACGGGCAACGTCCACCGCATTTGAGGCGCGGTTCTTTCACGTGTACACCGGATCGTACCGGTGGCTGCGTCGCACGCTGCTGCGGGGGAGCCTTGGATTGGACGTGGATTCCGGTTTCACCCACGTCGAATTCGGACTCAGCCGCGTCATCCAGAACTCCCTGCAAGTCGAGATCGGCACCAACTGGCGCCGTGGTCTACCCGGGGTCGCGCTGGAGATCGGGCTCACGGCGTCATTCTCCTTTGTGCGGGCGGTGAGCCGCAATCGGTTCTCGACCGCGGAGAACGTTCGTGGGACGCAGGTGGTCGAAGGATCCGTGCTCTGGGAGCGTCGCACCGGCCGCATCGGGTTCGGCGACGGGCGGGCACTCGGTCGTGCCGGGATGACCGGCATCGTATTCCTCGACCTCAACGGTAACGGCGCCGCCGATCCCGGCGAACCGCCGGTGCCGGATATTCGCCTGCGCATCGGCCCTTCCGGCGTGACGAGCGACGCGGCCGGCCGGTTCGAGGCGTGGGATCTTGTGCCCTTCGAAGCCTTGATCGTCGAAGTCGACACGCTGTCGATCGGCGACCCGCTTTGGCTCCCCCTCGCCACGCGCTTCACGTTCCGCCCCGACCCGAACACGTTCACGTTACTCCCGCTCCCGTTCGTGCAAGCAGGGGAAGTATCGGGTCGGCTCACCATCGACAACGGGGCGCGCGCGCTCGCCGGCGTGCCACTCGTCCTCACCAACCTCACCACCGGCGATCGCTACGAGACGGTCACCTACTCGGATGGCGGGTTCTACGTACTCGGCGTGCGGCCTGGCCGCTACGAGGTCATCGTGGACGACCGGGTGCTGGAGGCCCTTGGCGCGCGCCTCGAGCCGGCGGCGTTCGAGATCGGGCGGACGCGGGACGACGCGATCGTGGAAGGGGTCGACGTGCGGCTTGCGCGCGGAGGATAGCGGTCGCGGCGCTTGATCCGGCCGGTCAGTCAGCGAGCCCGGGCACCTCCGCGGCACCCCGGGCACGCATCACCGCCCGCTCGATCGCCATGGCTGTCGCATCCTGCGCGAGTAGTTCCGCCATGACCGGCGACCCGACGGGAATGTCACCCGTGGCGACCGCGAAGACCACATCCCCATCCACCGCCGTTCCCACCGGCGTGATCCGCCACGACAGCGCATCCGCGGCCGCGCGCGCGACTTCCGCGAGGGCGGGCCGGTCCAGATCGCCGTTGGTCGCGACGACCACCAGGGTCGTATGGCCGAAAGGCGCCCCCACCGCGCCACCGGCGGCGAGAAGGGCGCGGGCGTCGGTGAACCCATCGTTCCCGCGGGCGCCCGCCAGAATGCGGCCAGCGGCATCCCGTACATCGCCGAACGCGTTCACCACGGCAAGCGCGCCCACTACCACGTCACCGGCCCGTACGGACCATGACCCGACACCACCCTTCATCGCATGCCGGTGGCCCCGGGCCTTCCCCACGGTCGCGCCGGTCCCGGCACCAACGGAACCCTCGATGACGGTCGCGGTCGCCGCCTCGCACGCGGCGTAGCCCTCGTCCGGACCCGGCCATCGATCGTGCCGACCGAGTGGTGCCAGATCGAAGACGACAGCACTTGGGACGATCGGCACCGACGCCACGCCGACCGGAAAGCCTCGATCGCGTTCCGCCAGCCACCGCATGACGCCATCCGCCGCGCCAAGCCCGAAAGCGGACCCGCCCGCCAACAGGATGGCGTGGATGCGCGGAACGATGTGTCGAGGGGAAAGGGCATCGAACTCGCGGGTCCCGGTCGCGCGGCCCCGCACGTACCCGGCCGCGCGCATCCCGTCGGCGGGACCGAGGACGACCGTACACCCGGTGGCCGCCTCCAGATCGGTCCAGTGCCCAACCAGGAGCCGACCCGCGTCGGTGACGGTCGGATCAGGCAAGGCTAGGCCCGCGACGGCACGCCCGGTTGGCCGCCCTGTTTAGCCGCGCACGCCTTGCACAACGTCACGCCGCGGAACGAGCAGATGAGGCAGATAAACGTGCCGCAATCGGCACAGGGATATCCTTCCGACGCACGCTCTTCGTTCCCGCACGCCCGGCAGACCATGGCATCGGTTTCGGGCATCCTGACCTCCTCTCAAATCTCGATTCCGTAGTCCTTGATCTTCTTGAGCAACGTCACCCGTGAGATGCCCAGTTCCCGCGCGGTCCGCGTCCGATTCCCGGCGTGATAGGCCAGCACCCGCTCGATCTGGATCCGCTCCGTTTCGCGCAACGACGCGGGACGGGAACGCCGCGATGACGACGTCCCCCGCCGGATCTCGGCCGCGAGATGTTGGGCTTCGATCTTCGACTCGCCGCGCGCCATGATCATAGCCCGCTCGAGCACATTCCGCATCTCGCGCACGTTCCCGGGCCAGCGATACCGCAGCAGTCGATTCAGGGCATCGTTCGACAGATCGGTGGGCGTACCCGGTACGTCGGTCCCCAACTCGGCCAGCACGCGCTTCAGCAGATGCAACTGATCTTCCCGTGTTCGTTCGCGCACAGGAGGGAGATGAATCACGGCAACGCTGATGCGGTAGTACAGATCCTCCCGAAACTGCTTCGTGCGGATCAACTCGTCGAGATCCTGGTTGGTCGCCGTGACGAGCCGCACGTCGACCGCGACCTCGCGCGTCCCGCCGAGCCGTCGAAACCGTTTCGATTCGAGCGCGGTAAGGAGTTTGGGTTGCAGCGGCGGCGCCAGGTCCCCGATCTCGTCGAGAAACAGCGTGCCGCCGTCCGCCAGTTCGAACAGGCCACGCTTGCTCTCCTTCGCGTCGGTGAACGCCCCGCGTTCGTGCCCGAACAATTCATCCTCGAGAAACGTCGACGTCAGGCCACCGCAATTGATATCGACGAACGTCGCGGCGGCGCGCGGCGACTGCGCGTGGATCCACCGCGCGCACCGGCCTTTGCCGGTCCCGCTCTCCCCGGTCAGCAACAGCGTGGTCCGTTCGCTCTCCGCCACCATCGCCACCTGCCGTTCCAGTTCTCGCATTTGAGGCGACACCCCGAGTCCTCCCTCGAGTTCGGCGCCCGGCGCGCGCGAGCGGAGCATTTGCACTTCACGGCGCAGCCTGACCTTCTCGGCGGCCCGCGCGATCGCCGCGGTGAGGTGGGGCATGTCCACCGGCTTCGTCAGGAAGTTTTCGGCCCCGAGTTGCATGGCTTGCACGGCCGTCCGGACGTCGCCGTGGCCGGTGAGCAGGATGACCGCCGCGCCGCGCTCCCGGAGCTGTTCGAGCACGTCCATTCCCGATTGATCCGGCAGATGGAGATCGAGGACCACCACATCCGGGTACTCGCGGTCGAACGCGGTCACCCCCGACGCACCGGTCGCCTCCTGGAGCACGATGGCGCCGGTGGCTTCGAGAAACTGGCCGATGCTGCGCAGCACGTCGGGATCATCGTCGATTAGCAGGACGCGTTCGGACATGGTTCGTGCCTAGGGAACGAGTACGCGTAACGCACCGGGCAACACGTCGACCGCGAATGGCGTATCGCCTGCTTGTTCACCGTCGAACTGGACCGGCTGCACCGGCTCGGTTGCGATCTGGATTTCCCTGCCGCGCAAATGCCGGATGCGCCCGGTGGCATCGTCGCCGACGCGCGCGATCTGCCAGACGACGGCGAGACTCTGCCGCAGCCCCTCGGCACGGAACATCAGGACGTCGAGCTGGCCGTCGTCGAACGCAATGCCGTTGCGGAACCGAAAGTAGGGCGGAATGAACTCCCCACAGTTGGCGACGAGAATGGTGGCGGCCGCGCCTTCGTAAACCGTCCCATCGATCGTGGCGCGATACTGGTTGTTCCGCACGATGCGCGCGCTGTTCCACGCATGAGCGAGATACGCCGCCGTGCGCCAGCGGCGCTTCGCGGCGGCGGTCGTCCCCGCCATGACCGTGGCATCGAACCCCGCGCCGCTGGCGACCGCGAAATAGCGCGGCCCGTCGGGACGGGCGAGCCGTCCGAGATCGACGGCTCGGGGTCTCCCGCGCGCAACCACGAGCGCGGCCTTGGTCGGATCGCGCGGCAGCCGCAGGTTGCCGGCGAGCACGTTGCCGGTCCCGCCCGGGATCAGGCCGATCAACACATCGTGGCCCATCGCGCCGCGGACGGCTTCCATGGCGGTCCCGTCGCCGCCGTACACCGCGATCCGCTCGATCCCGTCGTTCACCGCCATGCGCGCCAGGTCGGCGGCGTGCTCGGGTCGGTCCGTGCCGACGACGTCGACTTCCCACCCCTCGCGGGCGAGGACGGTTGAAACCGTGCCGACCACCGAGGGGTCGGTACGCGCCGCCATCGGGTTCATGATCAACAGCACGCGCGCCATCAGTAGCGCCGCTCCCAGAGAAGATCCATGCCAACCTGGTAGCGAGAGGGTTGGCCCACCGACGTGAAGCAACTCAGCAGCGGTTCCGCGCTGGCGGACAATCGCCACGAGCGACTCATCCTGAAATCGAGCGTGCCGCCGACGTTGCCGAAGGTGAACGTTTCGTTGGGACAGATGCGCGGATTGAGGGAAAGAAACCAGCGCTCGCCGATTTGCCGTCCGAGCGCGATCTCGGCGCCGGCAAAGCCGACCCCCTGTCCGCCAAACTCGGGCCGGATCTCGAAGTAGTCCAGCGGCACACCAAGGTCGGCGATGAGCGCACCGCCGAACTGACCGGTGACGCGGGCCGCAATGCTCGATGCGGATTGTTGGAGTCCGTACTGTCCCACCCGCCCACCGGCCGCCTGCGCGCTGGGCGCTCCAAACACGAGGTAGGAGATGATCTCCGTCTCCGACAACGGTGGCTGCAGGTCGCTGGACAACGTCAGCGTCGGCACAAAGATCGTTCCCCCGACATGCACGAAAACCACTACGGGATCGCCGCGCACATCGCGCAATTGGTGTCTGGCATCGATGTCGAGCGCCGCATTGAGATCGGGCGTCCCAAAATAGCGCACGACCCCTTGCGTCACCGTGAAGTCCTTCACGATCGTGGGCAGCAGCGGCAACCGATAGGTCCCGCGCGGCGTTTGCAGGGTTCCGTCGATGCGGTATTGCCGCCCGCGCTTCCCAACGGTGACGTCACCGGTCAGCTGGATGTCGGCTTCGGTCGAGCGCAACCGTACGTCGCTCCCCATGGTCAGGGCCAACGAGTCCACGCGTAAACTGTCCAGGAATCGGTTCTGAAACGCCGTGCCCAGCCCCTGACCCTTGATCAGCGCCGCGGTCGCGGAATCGAATCCGAACGCGGTGTCCTCGAGGCTGAGAATGTCTTTTTCGACGATGTCGGCGAAGTGCACGACCCCCTGTGTGATCGTTCCACGACCTGTCAGCGCCGCGCCGAACACCGGCCCGCGCAATTGCACATCGCCCGAAACCGTCATCGTGAGGAAGTCCGGTAACGCCAGCGCGAAGAACCGCTGGGCACGCAGGTCGAGTCCCAACACCGGACGGGTGAGGCCCTCGAGCTGGATGAACCCGGTGACCGTGGCCATCCCACCGCCCGACCACGTCGAGAGCGAATCGACCCGCACCGTATCGCCGGCAAACGTGAGGGCGCCGTTCAGCCGCTCGTGCCGGACGCCGATGCCGGGGAACGTCGCCGCACCGTCCCGGACAGTAAGCGTCCCCGTGAGCTGGGGGCGATCCCACGATCCGGTGATGCCAAGATCGGCCCAGAACCGGCCACCCATGTTGCGTACCTGCGGATTGACCGCGTTGAGCAGGCCGAGGTCGACGCCGTCGGCGCGTGCGCGCACCATGATCGGGCCGGGGAGTTCGCGTCTGATCGCCTCGCGCAGGGCGAGATCGACCGGCAGTTTGACCTCGACGGTGAGAATTTCCTCGCCGATGCGCACGAGTTGCATGAGCCCTTCCAGCTGTCGCTCAGCGTAGTGGACCCGGGCGTTGGTGAGCGGAGCGCGAAACTCGTCGACGACACCGTTGCGCACCTGGAGAGCGGCGTCGATCACCGGCGCCCGCGCGGTCCCGCCGAGCGTCAGCGTCCCGCTCATCTCGCCGGACACCACCCCAAGCGGCAACTGCAGGAAGGCGCGGACGTCTTCCACTTGCAACCCGCCGATCGACCCTCGCAGCGTTCCGGGTCCGCGCCGCGGAACGATGCCGCCGAACTCGATTTGGGATCGCCCGGTTGCCGTTCGCCACGCGATGCGATCGAGCGTCACGGCGCTGTCGTCCAGGGTGACGGCCGCGCCGCGCTCGAGAAACCAGATGTTCGCCGCGAGCAGCAGCGCCGCGGAGTCGAACTGAACCGTCACCGCGCCGGGGATGCGCTCGATGGTGCCACCGGCAAGAAACGCGGCATCACGCCCCGCGCTGGCGCGGGCAAACCAGGTGGCATGCTCGATCGACCCGCGCAGCCGGCCCTCTAACCCCTCGAACCCGAGACGGGCGACCGCCAGGGACTCCGCCTCGACGTCCAGCGTCATGCCCGTGCCGCCGCGGAACCATTCGCCGGACGCACGCATGGACGGCAGGAAGTACTCGTGCCAGCGGATGTCCGTCCCCTCCACGCGCCCGCGTATCACGTAGTCATCGAGTGCGCCAACGATCTCGATGACCGCGCTGCCCGATCCGCCTACCGTATCCTCGCGAGCCAGAACCGGAGTCATCCCGGCCGCGAACAGCCCAAGCGGTGCGACCGCCCGTGCGGAATCGACCGTGATGTTGATGACAATCGCACCTTGACGCGGCGCCGCGAACGTCAACCCCCCCCCTCCGTCCACCGTGAGGCCAGGGCCCCACGCGCGCAGGGTGTCCACCACCAGCATGGTCTCGGCCCGGTGTACCGCCACCAACGCGCTGTCGAACGCCACCCCCGCAAGGGTCGTGATGCCAAACCCCACTTCGACATCGATGGCCGGGCCGCTCAAGGTGTCCAGCACGAACGACCCGCGCGCGCGGCCCGAAAAGCGAGAGCGCGGGGCGAGGGAATCCGCGGGGATCAGCCGGAGCGAGTCGAAGCGCGCGTCGAGATTCCGCATTCCGCGTTGTGACGGGGTCAACACGGCGATGCCGCCACCGACCAGGGTACCGTGCGGTCCGCGGAGTTCGGCAGCGACGCCGAGCGAGTCGAGATACCCGTCCACTGCAACGCGACCCGCGAACGCTCCGACCAGCGGGGCCGCGGGATAACTCGGACGCAGACCGTCGAACTGCAGGGAGTCGACGGTGAGATCCGCCCACACACCGACAGGATCGGTACGTGAGTCGACTCGGATCATGCCGCGCGTCACCGTCTGCGGCAACGTCCCATCCCGGTGTCGCGTCTCGCCAATGAACGCCCAGTTCTGCCACGGTCCGTCGAGCGTGCCGCTGGCGCCGAGGCGGCCGCGCAATGCGATGGCCGGCACCAGATCGCGAAGCGTCGCCAACGCCAGGTCCGCGCCCTCGATGCGGAAACCATGGAAGACGATGTCACCGGGAACACCAAACGCGACAACGCCGGAACCACCAATCCGGGTGGTCGCGCCGACACGCTGGTCGCGAAACTCCCAATCGATCGTGGCCTGCACATCCGCCGAGCTCCCGTTAGCCCTGGTCCGTCCGCTGATCAAACCGTCGACCGGCATCTCGCCCAGGATGCCCTCGAGCATCGCGATGTCGAACCTCGTGGTCGTCACGTCCAGCCCGCGGGCGCCCCACGCGTCGCCGGGACCGACGACGAATCCCAAGGTCCCTCGCAGCTGTCCGCCATCGGGCGCCTGCAGCTCGATCTCCGATGCACGCACCGTGACCGATTCGCCGTCGGGGCGAATCGCGACCCGGCCCCGCCCGGTGACGCCGGCGGGGAGCCACGGCAACAGCTCGCGCAGCTCGCCCGTGTTGAACGCGCGCATCTCGAGATCCAACGCAAAGCGCCCGCCGGCCCCCAACTCCGATACGGATCCACGGACGGTGGTCCGGGTCTCCGCCAGTCGCGCGTCATCGAGGTCGAGCATCAACGAGTCGCCATCGATCGTGACGCCGCCCCGGGCGCCCCGAATATCGAACGTCGGGCTCGCGAGCCGGGCCCGCAAGGCGCGGAGATCGAAATGCATCCCGGACGCGGCGGGGGAGGAGAGGCGGATATAGTTGGCATCAGCCGCCGCGATCTGCGCGATCTCCCGGGCGGGGAGTGAATCCGTTTCGGCGCGGTACGACACGATACCACCGGTGAGCCGGACGTCATTGAACGCGACCAGCGGGCGCGGCGTCGCATTCGCTTCGCCCTCGCCGAGCTTGAGAACGTACTCGACGTTCAGCCGCCCATCCGACCGCCGCACGAGGCTGATGCGCGGTTCCGTCAGCGTGAGCTGGCCGAGCACGATGCGGCGCGAGAGGAAGTCTCGTACGCGGTACCGTACTTGCAGCCGGGCGATCTCGATGACGGCCGTGCCCGTTTCATCCAGCAGGCGTATCCCCCGCGCATCCAGCCCGCGATAAATGGACCCGTCGATCGACCCGACCGCGATGCTCCCGCGCAAGGCATCCTGACCGAACGCGAGCGCCGCGTTGATGAGGACCTCGCGCCCGGCCCGGGTGCCGAGCGCCGTGCCCGCGGTTGCGACCGCCGTCGCGACGAGCGTCACGAATCCGATGGCGAGCCAACGAAGGAGCGTGGTACGCATCAATACGCCTGCCCAACCGAGAGATGCAGTTGCAGCCGGTTCAGCAGTCCCGATCCGCGCACCGGACGGAGGTTGTCGGCGACGAGGATGAGCTCGGGTCCCTCGGTGCGATAGAGCCGGCCCGGCGTCGGGGCATACGGATTGATCGCGACGTCGAGCCGGACCGGACCGAGCGGACTCCCGAGCCGCACGCCGGCGCCCGGCGTGATGCGCATGCGCGAGAGGTTGATCAACTCGTTTCCCCGATTGAATACCTGCCCGGCATCCACGAACACCGCGCCGGTCAAACGTCCTTTCAACGGGAATCGCAGCTCGGCGTTGGCCAGGAACATCTGGTTCCCGCCGGTGGGTGAGGTGCGCAGCCGTCCGGCAAACGTCTGCCTCGCACCAGCCTCGTCAACCATGGTGACGGTCGCGTTCGTATCGCGCGGATCGGGCTCCACCACCCGCACCTGCGGTCCAAGCTGGTTCTGGCCAACCCCGCGCACGCTGTTCGGACCGCCGGCGTAGAACCGCTCGTCGGGCGGGACGAACCGCTCGTTCTGGCCCTGGAGTCCCAGCTGCGATGACACGAGGGTCCCCGCGCGCAGGCGCCACGCGAAGACCATGCGACGGCTGACGCGGTGGTATGCGGCGACTTCTCCCACGGCTCGAGTGAACTGCGCGAGCGTGTCGGCGCCGATCGCCGTCGCGGCCCAACGCACGTCGGCCGACATGCGGGACCCGCGGGTCGGGTCGAGCAGGGAGTTCGCGCGATCCCGCGTGGCACGCAGCCCCAACCAGGCCCGGCGCAACGGGCGCGTGAAGGCAATGTCGTCCGGACGACACACGTTCAACAGCGCGCAGAAGATGGCGGGCTCCGCCTCCGTGCGGCCGCTCTGTAGCGAATACGACATCGTCACCGGAACATTCCACGGCGTCTGGCGCGTCAATGCGATCTCGCCTCCGACCGCCACCCGCAGATAGGCGTTCAGCTCGCTGCGTTTCTCCCCGAACACCGACAAGGTGGCGCTGGTGCGCCGGGAGAAGACGAATGGTTCGCGCAGGCTGGCCGTGACGTTGTAGTTGAGGTCGAGCCGACTGCTGTCCTCCTCGCTGCGCAGACCGAAACAGAAGTTCCGCTGCAGTCCCCACGCGAACGGGCTACCGCTGCCGATCTTCGACACGCGCACGGTCAGGTCGAGTGAGCGCGCGCCACCGAGAAAATTGCCGGCCGTCCATCCAGCCACCCCGCGGAAACAATCGACCGACCCGTACCCTCCTCCGAGCCGGACGCGGTGAAGGCTACCGGGGGTCAGCGCAACCACGACCGAGACGGTCGAGTCGGACGGGGTCTCCGGGAGCGAGTCCTCGAGCCGCACGTTCACGTAGGTGAACGCGTTCATTCCGTACAACTCGCGCTGGGCGTCGTAGAGATCCACCTGTCGAAACACGTTGCCCGCCCGCACGGGGATCATGCGGCGGATCACGTCCTCAGAGATCGCGCCGCCACCTTCGATGCGCACCGCCGCCACGGTGGCCCGCGGGCCGGGATCAACCTCGAAGGTCACCGTCGCGGCGCGCGCCTCGCGGTCCATGGTGAAGCTGCGAAACACCTGGGCGAACGGGTACCCGCGATTGCGTAGCGCGCCGAGAATCGAGTCGGTTGAGGCCTGCAGCAGAAAGCGATTGAACGGATCTCCCACGGCGAGGGGCAGATCCCGCTCGAGCACGCCGATCCCGGGGAACTCCTCCGTACCAAAGACGTCGAGCGCGGTCACGACCACCGGTTCCCCCTCCTGAACGAGGAACCGAATGCTCACGGCGTCGGCCGAGCGACGGACGATGGTGTCGACGCGCGCCTCGAGATAGCCGCTCTGATTATAGAGCAGTTTGAGGCGCAACACGTCTCGCCGAAACTCGCGTTCATCGAAGTAGCGCGTCTGCCCCAGCCCGACCCACCGGACCAAACCGGTCCGGGACAACCATGATGAATTGGACGTGGCGATCGAGATTGACAGGGAGTAATCGTCGATGGCGTGGTTCCCGATAAACGACAGTCCGCGGATGGCGCGTCTCTCGACGGCGAGCTCCTGCGCCGGCGCGTGAGGCGCGATGACCATGGAAAGCGCGGCCCACAACGCCGCGCTACGAATCGATCGGATGTGGCCTCCAAGGCTCACAAACTATTTAATATCAGAGAGTTAGGCGATCAAGTCAACAAACGCGTCACCGAACGCTCGGGTGGGGAGCACTGTAAGGGTTCCTTACACCTGAGCCGTCCTGCTATGGTGGGGCACCACCTAGCGGCGCTCGAGCGCCTCGAGCATGTCCGCGACCGAGGTGAACTTGACCCGCGGGCGGCCCGTCGCCTTCCCCCGGGCGACCTCGAGTTCGTCGAGTCGCAGCCAGTCGTCGTAGGAAACGCAGCGCGGTTGACGCGTGCGCAGCAGGCATTCGGCCGCCTCGGGCGACGTGTGGGCGGGAGACGGGATCGCGTCGCCGGATACGTCGGCGAGAATCGTGTCGACCGTTTCCGCGGCATCAGCCTTGTTGGTACCGATGACGCCGCTCGGTCCGCGCTTGATCCAGCCGCTCACATACACCCCTCGCATCGGCTCGCCGGTTGATTGGAGCACCCGCCCCTTGTCGTTCGGGACGGTGCCGCTTCGCTCGTCGAACGGGACCCCCGGGAGCGGCACCCCGTGGTACCCTACTGATCGAAACACGAGTTGAAGCGGCAGGTTCTCGACCTGATCGGTCGGCACCGCCTTGAGTCGCGTCCCGTCCCCTGCCGCTTCGAGGCGATTGCGCACGATCCTCATCCCGACGACCTCGCCCGCTTCGTTGCCGAGCAACTCCACCGGCGAAGCGAGAAACCGCAGGGTGAGGAGCCGGGGCTTGCCACGGCGTTGGCGCGTGGTGAAGCCGGTCAGGATCTCCAATTTCTTGCGCTGCGCGCGGTCGTCGCTGTCGTCGAGCGCACGCTGGCTGAGTGGATCGAGTGTCACCTCATCGGCCCGTGCGCGCACGTCGGCACCGGGCATCTCGCCGAGCTCGCGGACCTCCGGATTGGTGAACGCGGCCTGCAACGGGCCGCGCCGGCCGAGCATCACCACCTCGCGCACCCGGCTGGCACGAAGGGCTGTCTCCGCATAGTCCGCAATATCCGTGGTGGCGAGTTCTTCGGGCGTGCGGCAGAGAATGCGCGCGACGTCGACCGCGACGTTCCCCACACCGATCACGGCGACCCGCTCGACATTGAGATCGAACGTGCGATCGCGAAACTCCGGGTGCCCGTTGTACCAGGCGACGAACTCCGTGGCCGGATGACTGCGGGCGAAGTCCTCGCCCGGGATGCCGAGCCGCCGATCGGTCTGCGCTCCGGTCGCGAAACACACGACGTGATAGTGCGCCTGCAGCTCTGCGAGCGTCACGGTCAATCCCACCTCCACGTTACCGAAGAACCGGACGTTGGGTCGCCGGGCCGCCTTGTCGAACTGTTTGGTAACCGCCTTGATCTTCTGGTGGTCGGGAGCCACGCCGAACCGAACGAGGCCGAACGGCGCCGGCAGCCGTTCGAGCATATCGACGCTGACGCCGACATCTTCGCGGGCGCAGAGCTGATCGGCGGTGAAGAACGCGGCCGGGCCCGACCCGACGATCGCGACCCGGAGGGGAGTTGGTACCGTCATGCTCGCATGATACCGCAACAGGAGAAGGGATGGAACGAACCGGCGGCCCCGCGTGGTGGTCGGGACGGGACCCTACCGAGAGCGCGCCGCCCGACCTTACTTTGCCCCCATGGCGATCTATACACGCACCGGGGACGATGGCGAGACAGGACTATTCGGTGGCGGCCGCGTTCCGAAACACGCATTGCGGGTCCGCGCCTACGGTGACGTGGATGAACTCAATGCATCGCTCGGCGCCGCGATCGCGTGCGAACCCGACGGTTTCGAGGCATCCCTGCTGGAGAAGATCCAACGCGATCTGTTCGTGATTGGGGGCCGTCTGGCCGCACCGTCGCCGGGCCGCGCGCCGAAACAGCCCGAGAAAACGGAACTGGACGCCGGACGCATCGATGAAATGGAAGATCGCATCGACGAGATCGACGCCGAAGCGGGGGCCTTGACCGCGTTCGTACTCCCGGGCGGCTCCGCCAAGGCGGCGGCGTTGCATGTGGCGCGCACGGTGTGCCGACGCGCCGAACGCACGGTCACCGCGCTTGCCGCGGATGAGGCGGTTCCGTCGCGCATCGTGGTCTACCTCAACCGTTTGTCGGATCTCTTATTCGCGCTCGCGCGCCTGGCGAATCATCGCGCCGGTGTCGCCGATCGCACCTGGTAGCATGCCGACCTACACGTTCCACCAGCTCGATGTGTTCACCACCAAACCGCTCGCGGGCAATCCGCTGGCGGTCTTCCCCGACGCCGACGGGCTGGATCCTGCGACGATGCAGGCCCTCGCGCGCGAGATGAACCTCTCCGAGACGACGTTCGTCACACCGTCGCCGATCGCCACCAAACGGGTCAGGTTCTTTACACCCACCGCGGAAATCCCGCTCGCCGGACACCCAACCATCGGCACGTGGTGGCTGCTGGGCGAACTGGGCCTCCTCGCCGGAGCACCACCCGACGGGACGGTGACCGTGACGCAGGAGACGGGTCGCGCCGTGTTGCCGGTCGACGTGACATTCCGTGCCGGGACCCCGCGTGAGGTGGTGATGACCCAGGCGAGGCCGGAATTCGGACCGGTCGTCGATGACGTCGCCGCGCTCGACGCGGCGCTGGGTGGGGACGGCGCGACCGTGGCCGGCGGGCCCCGGCCGCAGGTCGTGTCCACCGCGCTACCGCAGATGATGATTCCGATCCAGTCGCGCCCCGCCCTGCGCGCGCTACCCAGCGGAGGCGCGGGCGCGGAGTTGAGTGCCTTGCTCCGCCGCTACGGCACCGATTGCGCGATGTGCTACGCGCCGGTCGAATCGGTGAGCGGCGGAGACCTGACGGTGGCGTGCCGGATGTTCGCGCCGGGGTTGGGAATACCGGAGGACCCCGCGACCGGCAGCGCGGCCGGGGCACTCGGCGCCTTTCTGGTGCGACACGCCATCGTCCCAATCGAGCACGGCGCCGTGTCCATTCAGGTCCAACAGGGTCACGAGATCGACCGGCCCAGTCGCATTCGGGTCGAGATCGAAGGAACTCCCCGCGACATTACGCGCGTCCGCGTGGGCGGTAGCGCCGTCCGCGTCATCACCGGTGAGGTCTCGCTATAGCTGCCGTCGTCGTCCCGGTGGCACTCGGAGCCGGTTCCTACGACATCACGATCGGGGACGGCGTGCTCGGCGGGATTGCCGAGGCGCTTGCCAGCGCTTGTCCCGCCGCCACCTACGCGGTGATCGCCGACTCGACGGTCGCCGGCCTGTTTGCCGAGCAACTCGCGCGAGACGTTTCCGTCTACCGGCCGTGCCACGTCATAACGTTTCCCGCCGGTGAGTGGAACAAGTCGATCGAGGAATGGTCGGGTGTGATCGATCGCATGATTGCCGCGGGCATCGGCCGTGACGGGGCGGTCATCGCCCTCGGAGGCGGCGTGACCGGCGACCTCGCGGGGTTTGCGGCCGCCACGTACCTGCGAGGCATTCCGTACGTGCAGGTGCCCACCACGCTACTCGCCATGATCGACAGCTCGATCGGCGGGAAAACCGGAATCGACACGGCGCACGGGAAGAACCTGGTCGGCGCGTTTCACCAGCCGAAAGCCGTGCTGGCCGACGTGTCGACTCTGACAGGGTTGCCCCCACTCCACCTTTCCAGCGGGATGGCGGAGGCGCTCAAACACGGGGCGATCGCGGACGCGGACTACTTCCGATGGATCGGTGAGCGTCAGGAGGCCATCAGGTCCCGCGATGCCGCCACGCTGGTGGAACTCGTTCGTCGGAGCGTTGAAATAAAGGCGGGCGTGGTGTCGGAGGACGAGCGGGAGTCGGGGATGCGTGCCGTGCTCAACTTCGGGCATACGATCGGGCATGCGGTCGAGACCGTCGGCGGTTACCAGAGCTTGCATGGCGAGGCGGTCGCGATCGGGATGGTTGCGGAGGCCCGCCTCGGCGCTCGACTCGGCGCGACGGATCGCGAGGTCGAAGTGTCGCTCGTTGCGGCCGCCGAGGCGTTCAACCTCCCCACCCGCATCCCTGACTATCCCGCCGAGGACCTGCTCGATGTGATGAAACGGGACAAGAAAACCCGGGCCGGGACTGTCAGGTTTGCACTTCCGCAGCGAATCGGCACAATGGCCCAATCAAAACCCGAAGATTGGACTATCGAGGCGTCCGAATCTTCAATCCTCGAAGTTCTGAGGCTCATGCAATAAGCGGTTACAACGTAACGACTTCCCGTGTTCACCAACATTTCAACATCACGTAAGTGCCTTTTTCTACAGCGACTTAACCAAAATGACCGCGCAAGCGACGTCGCCGCCTCATAATGCGAAGTTGACAAACATCGGAACCTGATTCAATACAACATTTTGTGATGTGGAAAACTCCCGTTTCTTGACGGTTTTTCCGCTTTTCCCTATATTCGCAGGCGTCGTTACCGGCCAAAATGGCGGGGTTATCCACTTCCCGTCCCCTTCCGTGGCCACCGACCAAACCATATCTCAGGGGCGTGTATGGCCGCGGTCCGGACAGTCAAGTCGAAGGCGTTCTTTCGTGTGACATCTTCATCGGCCTTCGACCAGTATTTGCAGGACATCCAGAAGCTCCCACTGATCAAGGACCCAGCGGCCGAACGCGCGCTGGCCCGCCGCGCGCAACGCGGGGACCCCAAGGCGGCCGAACAGCTCGTCACGGCCAACCTCCGGTTCGTGATCTCCTACGTGAAGAAGTATCAGGGACACGGACTCGATCTGTCGGAGTTGGTGGCCATCGGTAACGAAGGGCTTCTCAAGGCCGTCAAGAAGTTCGATCCCGAGCAAGGCGTGAAGTTCATTTCCTACGCGGTGTGGTGGGTCCGCCAGGCCGTGCTCAAGGCACTGGCCGAACAGACTCGGAGCGTGCGGATCCCACTGAACCAAAACAGCCACCTGATCCGGATGTCGCGCACCGAGACGTACCTGTCCCAGGAACTCGGCCGAGAGCCAACCGACAAGGAAATCGCGCGTGCGCTGGAGGACTCCATCGAGAACGTCCGGAGCGCCCGCCGTATGACGGCGGCCGAGATCTCGCTCGACGCGCCGATTGACCGTACCGACAAGGATGCCGCGACGGTCGGGGAGCGGTTCGCGGGGCTGGAAGGCGGAGAAATCGAGGAACACACCGACGGGCGGCTGATGCGGGAGTTCATCGACCGGATCTTCCAGAAGTACCTGACGCCCCGCGAGCAGAAGATCCTCTATCTCTATTACGGCCTGGATGAAGGCGCGGAAGGGATGACGCTGGAGCGCATCGGGGCCCTGATGGGAGTCACCCGGGAGCGTATTCGGCAGATTCGCGAGCGCGCATTCGAGAAGCTCCGGCAGAGCCCGGACGGGAAAGCCCTGATGGGGTTCTGGCGCGCCGCCTGACCCCCTGGGTGGCGCATCGAAGTCCGAGCGGTCGGCCTGATGCCGGCCGCTTTTTTCTTGAGGCCGTGACCGCTAATCGCGTCGCGTTCCTATATTCGGGGATGACTGCGCTCACGCAGGTTCTGTCCGCGATCGAGCCGATCGTCGGATCCCGCTGGATTCGGCGGGGCCGGGCCGAGTTGGAGACCTACTCGAGCGATGGACTGCCGACGTTACACGCCCGGCCGGGCGCCGCCGTTCTCCCCGGGTCGCGCGACGAGGTCATCCGGATCGTCCGCGCGCTGGCCCAATACCACGTCCCGTTCGTCGCTCGAGGCGCCGGCACCGGGTTGTCCGGGGGGGCGCTCGCCCAGGCAGACGCGCTGCTCATCATCCTCACACGACTGACCCGCATCCTTCAGATCGATCCCCGGAATCGACGCGCGACGGTCGAGCCGGGTGTGGTCAACGTACGCCTCTCGAACGCGGCGGCGCCGTTCGGCCTGCACTACGCGCCCGATCCATCGAGCCAAACCGCGTGCACGTTGGGCGGCAACGTCGCGGAAAACGCCGGCGGACCACATTGCGTCAAGTACGGCGTCACGACGAACCACATTCTCGCGCTCGAGGTCGTGCTGCCGGACGGCGACGTCGTTCAACTCGGGTCGCCGGGCGGCGATCCGTGGGGTCCGGATCTCGTCGGCCTGTTCGTCGGCTCCGAGGGGATGCTCGGGATCGCGACCCGCATCACGGTGCGCCTGACGCCGCTTCCGACCGCGGTCCGAACGCTGCTGGCCGACTTCAACACCCTCCGGGCCGCGGGTGAAGCGGTGTCCGCCATCATCGCGGCCGGCGTCGTACCCGCGGCGTTGGAGATGATGGACCGCAACTGCGTCGGCGTGGTGGAATCCTCGATCTACGCGGCGGGCTATCCCACGGATGCCGCCGCCGTGCTGCTGGTCGAGCTGGACGGGATGGAAGATGACGCGGTGGCGGATGTCGCCCGGGCGGTGGCCGCGCTGCTCGCCGACCATGGCGCGCGCACCATTCGAACCGCGAGCGACGAGGCGGACCGCCAGCGGCTGTGGCAAGGCCGCAAGAAGGCGTTCGGCGCACTCGGGAGGTTGAGTCCGGATCTCGTCGTCCAGGATGCGGTGGTCCCCCGCTCCACCTTGCCCGATGTGCTCGACCGCATTGCCGCCATCGGCGATCGCTACGGGCTCACCGTCAGCAACGTCTTTCATGCCGGTGACGGGAACCTCCATCCGAACATCACCTTCGACCGTAGCGATCCCGACCAGCGACACCGCGTCGAGCGTGCGTCGGTCGAGATCATGGAGGCGTGCATCGCCGCCGGCGGAACCATTACCGGCGAACACGGGGTCGGCCGGGACAAGTTACGCTACATGCCCGCGCTGTTCGACGCGAACACGCTCGGCGCCATGCGCGCCGTTCGACGGGTGTTCGACCCCGAGGAACGATGCAATCCGGGCAAGGTGATCCCGATCCATGCCTGCCGGGAGTGGACGACGGCGAAACGGACCATCACATGACCAGGCCGACGACGGAACGGATACGCGCCATGCTCGGCTCAGCCGTGCGCGTGGACGCGACAGCGGACGGAATACCTCGCGCGACGCCACGGCATGAAGAAGAGTGTGCGCTGTTGCTGCATCACGCCAACGCGGAAGGATGGACCGTCGCCGTCCAGGGAAGCGGCGCATGGGCGGCGCCGCGTCCCGCGGCCCTGGTGATCGCGACCACCGGTCTCGACGGCCTCAGCGACGTGAGCCCCGCCGATCTCGTCGCCACGGTACGGGCCGGTACGACCTGGCGACGGCTGCAGCAGGAACTCGGCGACCACGGAATGTGGCTGGCCATCGACCCGCCGGGGTCGGACCGCACGGTCGGGTCCGTAACGGCCACCGGTACCGCGGGACCGCTGCGCAGCGGGTTTGGGCAGGTGCGCGAACACATTCTCGGCCTCACGATCGTCACCGGTGACGGGAAGGTGGTTCGGACTGGCGGGCGGGTGGTCAAGAACGTCGCCGGCTACGATCTGGCCAAACTGGTGACCGGCAGTTTTGGCGCGTTTGGCATCGTCACCGAGCTCCATCTCCGGTTGCGGACGGTACCCCGCGCCGATCAAACGCTCGTCGGACGGGGCGTGCGGGACGAGTTGCTGGACGCCGCCCTCGCCATCGCGGAGGGCGGCGTACCACCCGCCGCCCTGGAACTCCTGTCACCTGGCGCGACCGGAGGAGATGGGTGGCGGCTCGCCGTCCGATTGCTTGGCACCGACGGCGACGTGGAGGCCGGCCGGAACGACGTGTGTCGTCGTGCCGGCATCGCACTCGCCGACACGTCGGCGATGGAATCCGCCGCGCTGTGGCGAGGCGCCGCGGCACGCGCGGTCGACGGGCAGGTCACCGTTCGCTTGGGCGGTCTACCCGAGGGTCTCGCCGCCACACTCGACCTCGTGGCGCACCATCTCGACGACACCGTCGAGGACTGGATGAGCGCGACGGTCCCGGCCGGAACCGTACGATGGACCGGCGACGCACGCATCGAGGATCTCAACCTGCTCCGGCGCCTGGCCGCCGAGCGCGAGATACCCCTGACGGTCGAACGGGCGCCCTGGGAGACGCTCGAACGGCTCGGACATTTCGGCGCCTATCGCGAGGGCGTCGGGCGCCTCGTGCGCGGCCTGTGCGATGTGTTCGATCCGGGGGCCGTGCTGCGCGCACCGGTTGGTGCGACGTGAGCGCCGGCTTCCCCGGCCTCGTCCCGTGCGTGCACTGCGGATTCTGTCTGCAGAGCTGCCCCACCTACCTCGCGACCGGCGACGAAGCCGACGGACCGCGCGGCCGGATCGTGCTGATGCAGAGTCTCGCGCGAGGCAGTCTGGGACCAGACGACGCGGATCTTCGCCTGCACTTGGACCGCTGCCTGGGATGCCGTGCGTGCGAGCCGGTCTGTCCATCCGGCGTGCGGTACGGTGCCTCCCTGGAGGCGGCCCGCGCGCGTATCGCCGACCGCCGCGGAGTGCCGGTCGCCGCGCGCCTCGTGCTCGCCGTGTTCGCCCAGCCGGCCCTTCGACGGCCACTGCTGTTCGTAGCGCGGTTGCTCCGCCGGCTCGTCGTCCCGTTCGCCGGTGGTGGGCGACTTGGTTTCGTATGCGGGATGACCGCGGCAACCCGGCCGGGACACTGGGCGCGTCACGACCCCGGGAGTGCGGCCTCGCGCGTGTTCCCACCAGCCCGCGGAGCGGCGGCGCCGTTCCTCGGCTGCGTGCAGCGCGAGCTGTTCGGACACGTCCACGACGCGACGCGGCGCACCCTTGCCGCCAACCGGATCGCAACGGTCCCGGTGGAAGGTCAGGGATGCTGCGGCGCCCTGCACGCACACGCCGGCCTGCACGCGGAGGCCGTTCGGCTCGCGCGGGAAAACGTGCGGGCCTTCGCATCGCGCCCCGAGGCTCCCATCGTGGTCAACGCGGCGGGGTGCGGCGCCATGTTGCGATCGTATGCCGATCTACTCCCCGACGACCCCTCCGCCGTCGCCTTCGCGGCCCGCGTGCGTGACGTGACCGAAGTGTTGGCGGACGCCGGTCCGCGCCGTGGCGCGTCGCTGCCGCTGCGCGTGGCGTACGACCCCCCGTGTCACCTGCAACACGCGCAGGGGATCGTCGATCCGCCGCTCGTGGTGCTGGCGGCCGTCCCATCGCTCGAGGTGGTGGTCCACGCGGGTGCTGAGCATTGCTGCGGGAGCGCGGGCATCTACTCGTTGCTTCAGCCGGAACTGTCGCGCGTCGTACTCGCCGGTAAGATTGCGTCGCTTCGGGAAGCGGCGCCGGATTGCGTCGCCACGGGCAATCCGGGTTGTGCCATGCAGATCGGGGCGGGGATGGCGGCGGCGCACCTGCGCGTGCCAACGGTGCACCCGGTGGAGTTGCTCGATCGGTCATACGCGCTCGCGGGTTATTATACACCGGACCTCGAGGGCAGACTGCCGGCATGACCACACCACCACAATCCGTGACCCCGCCCACCTACGTCCTGCCACCCGACGCCGTCCCGAACGACGAGGCGGAAGCGGTGCTCGGCGGGGCGGTCATCGCCACCGCCGACGCGCTGGTGGTCGATGTTACCGGTTCCGGTGCGGTTGACTGCATGCAGGGACTGCTCACCAACGATCTCGTGCAGCCCGGCGAGAGCGCGTTCGTTTTCGGCGCCGTGCTGACGCCCAAAGGGATGATCGTCGCCGACATGTGGGCCGCCCGGGACGGTGGTCGCGTTGTGCTGGTCGTCCCCGCCGCCGGGGTCGACGCCTTGATGGATCTCTTCCAGCGATCGCTCCCGCCGCGCCTCGCCCGCTTCGCGGTACGGCGGGACGCCGCCGTGTTGCGCCTGGTCGGCCCGCGGTCAGAAGACGTGACGCGACACGCCGGGATCGCGCTCCCCGAGGAGGGGCGGGCCGGCACGGCGATCGCCGGCGAAGCGGTCTGCGATGTGGCGCATCCCGCGCACGGCGCACCGTTTCGCGTGCAATTCACCGTGCATCGCGACGACGCCGCCAGTGTTCGCGGGCAACTGAGGACGGCCGGAGCCCTGGAGGGGGGTGCCGCCGCGCTCGAGATCGCTCGGATGCTGTCCGGCTGGCCGCGCCTCGGCGCCGAGATCGGTCCCAAGACGTTGCCGCAGGAAGTCCGGTTCGACGAGATCGATGGCGTCTCGTACACGAAGGGATGCTACACCGGGCAGGAGACCGTCGCGCGCGTGCACTTTCGCGGACACGCCAACCGTCACCTCGTCGGGCTCCAGTGGGAAGGCGCTGAGGTCGACCCGTCGCAACCGGAGGTCATGCAGGACGATCAGGAGCGCGGCCGGGTGACGAGCATGGCGTGGCTGGCACCGATGGAACAGTACATCGGACTCGCCGTCGTGCGGCGCGAGGTCGATGGGCAGCGACTGGTCGTGGCAGCCGGGTCGAACGCGGGAGTCGTGGATTTGCCGTTCCCGCTCGTATGAGCGAGCGCCGTTGGCGGGGACTCGGACCGGGCGTCATCGTCGCGGCCGCATTCATCGGACCCGGCACCGTCACCACCGCGACCTTGGCCGGGGCGCGCCACGGCTCGACCCTGCTCTGGGCCCTGGCATTCGCCACCATCGCGACCATGGTCCTCCAGGAAATGAGCGCGCGACTCGGGCTCGTCACGCGCGCGGGCCTCGGAAGCGCCTTGCGGGAAACAGGCGGCCCACCGTGGATCGGTCTCACGCTTGCGGGGCTGGCGGTGGCAGCGGTCGTCGTGGGTGCCGCCGCGTACGAAGCCGGCAACCTCACCGGCGCCGGGCTGGGACTCGAAGGCATCACCGGCGTTCCGGCCAAGACCTGGGCCCTCCTCGGCGCCGCGATCGCCGCCGCGATCCTGTGGACAGGCCGGTACAAGCTGCTCGAGCGCGTCCTCATGGGCTGCGTCGCGGTCATGGGGCTGGTGTTTCTCGCGACCGCGCTCCTCGTCGTGCCCCGTGTTCCCGGCTTGATCCAGGGCACGTTCATCCCGCGACTGCCTGACGGCGCCACGTTCACCGCGTTGGGTCTCGTCGGCACCACGATCGTGCCATACAACCTGTTTCTGCACGCGGCCGCGGTGAGTGAACGCTGGTCGGGCCGGGAAGCGTTGATTAGCGCCCGGATCGATCTTGTCATCGCGATCGGCCTGGGTGGGATCGTCTCGGCGGCGATCGTGGTGACCGCCGCCGCCGCACTCGATGGCCGGCAAATCACCTCGGCGGCGGACATGGCGTCGCAATTGGAACCGCTGCTCGGGCCGTGGGCGGGCAAAGCCTTTACGCTTGGGCTGGCCGCCGCCGGAATCTCGTCCGCCATCACCGCGCCGCTCGCCGCCGCCTATGCGACACTCGACGTCATGGGGCGAGGACGGCACATCGCATCACCCATTGGCCGCAGCGTGCTCGGCTTCACACTCGCGACCGGCGCGATCATCGCCCTGCTGGGCACCCGCCCGGTCCCGCTGATCTTGCTGGCCCAGGTCCTGAACGGACTCGTGCTGCCGATCATCGCGTTCGCTCTGCTGATCGCGATGAACGACCGGAAGCGTCTGGGCGACGACGTGAACGGGCCGATCTCGAATACCACGGGCGGCATCGTCGCGCTGCTCTGCCTCGCGCTCGGCGTTCGCGCCCTCATGACCGCGTTCTGACCCCGATGCCGTTCGACCGTTGCGACCTGCCGCCCACGCGCCGCGAGTTCATCGTGACGGCCGCGGCCGCGCTCGCCGGGGCGCGGCCGCGTGCGGTGTCCGTCGAGGCGGTACCAACGGTGTTCTACGAGCAGCCCGGGGCGGGGCGGTCACGGATCCGGTTCTTCGTACGGGATGCCGCGGCGGCCGCGGCCGCGGGACGCCTGCGAGTCTTCGACATGCGCAGTCGCCTGCTTGCGACCGCGGGTGTCGTGCGGCGCGGCGCGGATCTCGTGGGCGAGGTGTGGCTGCCGCTCGACGCCCCCACGCGGATCCGCAGCGAACTCGAGATGCCGGGGACACGTGGACCGGTGCGATCGACGCACGCACTGGCCCCCAAGCCCCGTTGGACGATCTACTGGGTGACGGTGACCGATCCCGTGGTGTTGCGCGCCCGGCTCGAGGAGGTCGCGCCGCTGCTGCGAGGCGCCGAATCGGCCATGCTGTTCGCATCCGGAGTCCGGGCGCACCCGTTGTCGCTCAGCGAGTCGAACACGCCCATCGAGCACCTCGCCTTTGCGCGAGCGGCGTTCCCGGCGCTCGACGTTGCACGCGAATATGGAATTCCCGCGGCACGAATCGTCTCCCTCGCACCGCGACCGGATATCATCGGCATCGAGCGAGTCCTCAGCGGTTCCGGCATCACCGATCTCGTCGACGGTACTCGCGCCGCGGACCCGGGGGCCGCGGGACTCGCCGTGGATCGGCGCATCGCGACCAGCGCGATCGAAGCATGGCTCGAGACCCTGGCGCCAACCGGCGCGGCTGACCCGATCGCCATCGTCGTCGGCGCCGACGCGGCGCTGGCGCTTCGGTCGCACGGGGCCCTCGGCGACTGGAACGCCCGCTACGCGTTCCCGCAGATTGTCTTGCATGAACCCCCGGGTGGAGCGGTCGCGGCCGGCGTCGAACCCGCGCGCGTGCCGCCGAGCCGCGGATGGAATCCCGTTCCCCTCGGCGCCGATGCGCGCACCGCGGTCGCCGACGACCTCGAACAACGCCGCCGCGATCGCGCGGCCCGGATCTTCGAGCCCCTGGCGAGCCTGGTGGCCGCCGGCCATCCGACGCTGGACGGGATCGCGGCACGTTTCGCCTTCCCGGTGGGAGGCGTCATGGTCTTCAATCCGGCGCCCTTCGGACGATCGGACGTCGTTGAGCTGCCCGACGGCACCGCGAAGGTCGTGACCAACGTCCCGGCACTGGGCTACGCGTTCATACCGGAGACGCGCGGGACGGACGGCGCGCCGGTGGCCGCCGCGGCGGGTGCGCGGACGGTCGAGAGCGCGTTGTTTCAGGTGCGCATCAACGACGCGACCGGTGCGCTCCAGTCGGTCGTCATGCGCGAAACCGGTCGCGAGCTGGTTGGCATGGAAGGCGGTATCTGCGCGATCGAGGGAGCGCGTCTGGTCGCCACCACGCTCCAACCACTTCCCGGCGTCGGGTCGAGGCTACAGGTTCGGCGCCGCGTCGCAGGCGCGGCGATCAACACGACCGTGACCGTGTACGACCTGCTCCCGTGGGTCGACGTCGAGAACACACCGTCCGAACCCGGCCACGCCGGGGACTACCGCCTGGCGTTCGCGGAGCCCACCGGACGCGTCAGATGGGAGGCGACGGGTGGCGCGACGGGCGCGGATGCGCCGATCGCGGTCAATCGACACCTGCGTTGGCTCGCGCTCGACGCGGCCGCCGGGACCGTGCTCGTTGCCACGCCGGATTCGGCCTACGCGGGCGTTGACGACGACGGCACGCTCACCGTCCATGGCGGCGGCGGCCGGACGCGCGTACGCATCGGCTATCGTGGGTTCCTGCTGTCGGATGACCCGTGGCGATTCGGCTGGTCCACGGAGCCGTTCCTCGCGGTGCCCTCCGCGGGCACCGGCACGTCGGGGCTGCCGAGTTTCGGACGCATGGTGGACATCAAAGACCCTGGCGTGGCGGTACTGACCCTCAAGCGGGCCGACGACGGCGTGGGCGTCGTGGGGTACATGCAGGAACTCATGGGCGTGGCTCGCGGGATCGCGATCCTGCCGGGGTTGCTCCGCTTCGATGCCCTTGCCCTGACCGATCTCATCGAACGCGATCGCGGCATGGCGTCGCGCGGACCGGAAGGCGGTGCGATCATTCCGGTCGAGCCGTACGGGTTCACCGCCTTCCGACTGCTGGGGGTGACCGCGGGGTGAACGAGGGGTATTGTCATGGACGGTCAACGGCGGTCAAAGGCGGTCACGGGCGGTAGGGGCGCATGCGACGCCCTAACGGGCACGGACGAGGGGTTTCACATGGAACGCATGCCGGCAACGCTGGGCGAACTGAGGCAGACCGAGTGGGCGTCGCCGCACCGCATCGCGCGGACGGTCAAGGACGAGATGCGCGCTAATCTGATCTGCATGCTGGAGGCGGGTCAGGAGATCTTTCCCGGCATCATCGGGTTCGATGACACCGTGGTTCCGCAGATCGTCAACGCCGTGCTGGCCCGGCACAATTTCATCTTGCTCGGCCTGCGCGGACAAGCCAAGAGTCGAATCCTGCGGGCACTCAGCACGCTGCTTGACGAGACGATTCCCATCCTTGCCGGAAGCGAGGTCAACGACAATCCGTTCCGACCCATCTCGAAATACGGGCGCCAATTGCTCGACGAGCGAGGCGACCACGCGCCGATCGGGTGGATCGACCGGGATCACCGCTACGTCGAAAAACTCGCCACACCAGATGTCACCATCGCCGACATCATTGGTGACGTTGATCCCATCAAAGCGGCGCGGGGCGGGCACCTGCTCTCCGACGAGCTGACCATCCACTATGGCCTGCTGCCGCGCAGCAACCGCGGGATCTTCGCGTTGAACGAGCTGCCCGACCTTGCCGGCAAGATTCAGGTCGGGCTGTTCAACATCATGCAGGAAGGCGATGTCCAGATCAAAGGGTATCCGATCCGCCTCGCGCTCGACATCCTGCTCGTCTTCTCGGCGAACCCGGAAGATTACACGGCGCGCGGCAAGATCATCACGCCGCTCAAGGATCGTATCGGCAGCGAGATCGTGACGCATTACCCCCCGACGGTCGAGCACGGCATGGCCATCACCTCACAGGAGGCCTGGGTCGATCGCCATGGCCGCGCGCTCCACGTTCCTGATTTCATCGGGGAAATCATCGAACGGATCGCGTTCGAGGCGCGGCGCGACAAGCGCATCGACCAGCGCTCGGGCGTCAGCCAGCGACTGCCGATCACGGTACTGGAGAACGTCGTGTCGAACGCGGAGCGCCGATCGATCGTCAATCACGAAAAGCAGGTCGTGCCCCGCATCGCCGACCTGTACGCCGCGCTTCCGTCCATCACGGGTAAGATCGAGCTGGAGTACGAGGGCGAACTCCAGGGCGCGGAAATCATCGCCAAGGACCTGGTGCGCCGCGCGTGCCGCGAGACGTTCGAGGCCCGCGCGGGCGGCGCGGACTGCGACGGGATCGTCGCCTGGTTCGACGAAGGCGGTGCGCTGAAGGTGAGTGATGACGAGCGTTCGGATACATGCGTCAAGGGATACAGCGCCATCCCCGGCCTGCTCGACCTGGTGCAGCAGACAGGCCTTGCCGGCCGAAACGACCCGGCCACGCTTGCCTCGGCGTGCGAGTTGGTCTTGGAGGGATTGGTGGCCCTGAAGCGCATCTCCCGTACCGACGACGTGGGGTACGGGGCCATACGGCGTCAAAGTGGTGGCAGCAGCGGCGGTGGGGCACAAGGCGGCTACGCGGGACCAAGCGGCTTACCGGGCAACCTGTTCCAGTAACCACACGGACGAGCATGGCGGTCATTACCGTTTCCCGACAGTACGCATCCGGTGGCTCGGACATCGCCCGGCGTGTCGCCGAACGGCTGGGCTGGGCCTTGATCGACAATGAATTCGTCGACCGCGTCGCGGAACTTGCCGGCCTGGCCCCTGAAGAAGTTGAAGCGCGCGAAGAACGGGTACCGGGGCTGATGGAGCGGTTGGCGCGCACGCTTGCCACTTCGTCTCCCGAGGTCTTCATCCCGACCGGCGAGCCCGCCGCCGCGCTCACGCCGCAAGAACGGATCGTGGCGGTCACCGAGCGGGTCATCCGGGAGGCAGCCCAGCACGGCGACGTGGTGATGGTGGGACGGGGGGCGCAGGCCTACCTCGGTGAGCGGAAGGACGTGCTCCACGTCTTCACCGTGGCGCCGCGACGGGATCGTATCGACGCGGCGATTGAGCGCCTTGGTCAGACGCGCGCCGACGCCCAGCATTGTGTCGATGACGTAGACAGTGGCCGACGCGCGTACGTCAAGACGCATTACAAACGCAATTGGGACGATCCCGCCAACTACGATCTGGTACTCAACACCGCGGAACTCGGATACGCGGGGAGCGCCGATCTCATCGTCGCGGCCGCCGGCACCAAGGGACTCACCCGACCGTAACCCGCTACGCCGTTTCCCGCACGGCCGCCGGCACGACGACCGTGACGACCGAAGACAACACCGTGACGATCCCACCAAGGGCCATCATCACGCCCACGCCGAATCGATCGGCGACGATCCCTGCCAGCAACGAACCAAACGGAGCCATCCCGACGAACGCCACCGTGTACAAGGCAAGCACCCGGCCGCGCAGGTGATCGGGTACGACCGCCTGCAACAGGGTGTTCGTGAGTGCGGTAGTCACGATCAGCATCAGGCCCATGACGGTGAGCGTCACCAGGAGCCACGGCACGGAGCGCACGAACCCGAGAACGAGCACCAACAGACCGAACCCCATCGCCGCCCATCCCAGCATGCGTCCCTTGGGCATCCGCTCGGCGAAGGTGGCGACCGCCAGTGCCCCGACCACCGCGCCGATCCCCACGGCGGACATCATCCACCCGAACACGTCGGCCCCGCGTCCCAGTTCGCTCTTGACGAGCACCGGCAGCAACACGAATACCGAAAACCCGAACACGCTCATGACGGCAATGTTGACCAGCAAGCGACGAATGCGCGGTTCGCCTCCAGCGTAGCGCAGTCCCTCCTTGATGTTTCCCCACGCTCCTGCACCGCCCGCAGGCGGTGTCGTCACCGGTAATCGCATCGCGCTCAGGACCGCAATCACCGGGATGAACGTGATCGCGTTCAGCAGGAAGCAGATGCCGACGCCCGCCACACCGATCAACACACCGGCGATGGCGGGGCCGACGACCCGGCTGGCATTGAACGCCGACGAATTGAGCGCAATGGCGTTGGTAAGGTCGTCCTTGCCCACCAGGTCCACGAGAAACGACTGCCGAGCCGGGATGTCGAACGCGAGCGACACACCGGCCAGCGTCGCCACGACGAGAATCAACTCGATGGTCGCGTGCCCGCTGTACACGATCGCCGCAAAGGCGAATCCGATCATCATGCCGGAGGTCTGCGTGACCAGCACCATCGAGCGTTTGGACACACGGTCGGCGATCGCTCCAGCGTGAAGCGAGAACACCAGGACCGGAAGGCTGCCCAGGGTGTCGGCGAGTCCCACGTAAAACGCGGACCCCGTGAGATCGACCACCAACCAGGACAGCGCCACCCGATGCATCCACACGCCGACCAACGACACGATGAACGCCCCGTAGAAGCGGCGGAAATTGGCGTGGCGGAGGGCCCGGAACGTGGTGGTCACGGTGCGTCACCAACGGGGGTCATGGACGGTCACAGGCGGTCAAACCGGCGACGGTTGGGGCG
>DASWIX010000006.1:0-2804 GCA_036397455.1 Gemmatimonadales bacterium
CCCGACGCCGAGTTCCGGTCCGATCAGGTTCTGGCCCCCTTCCCCCCGCGAGAGGGACAGATACCCGACCTCCGCTCCCACGCCTCGCGTGATCACTGTTAGGAGATCGGTATCCTCATCGTCCGGATGCGCCCCGATCATCAGGACGCGTCTCGGCTCTCCCAGGCGCTGCAGCAGCTCGTCGAGCCGGACGATGCCCCCCGTGGTCGGGAGCACATACTGCGCGTACAGTTGGGCAGGCGCCGCACCAGCCCAGACCAGCAACGCGACGAGGGAGGCTCGCCTACGCGGCTTCACGCGCGACGACGATCGATCGGAGGCGTTCGGCGGACGGATCACCGGGGTCCCCGAACGGCCTCGGGTGTCCCCCCGGATCCATGACGACCGACGGGCACACGAAATCCACGCGCCGTGCCTGCATCCGTTCCTGAACCGTTCTGGTCCCGACCGGAGCCGCGACCAGCAGGTGTTCGGGTTCTCCCGGTGCGATCGCGGCGGCCGCGGCCAAGACCTTCCACGGCGACGTGAGGTGTCCGTCAACGATGACGACCGTCTTCCCTGTCACTGACCGCAGCGGGCGTTGGCCCCGAAACAGCAGCCGCTCCCGCTTCACGGCCCGCCGCGCCCGATCGATCGACTCTTCCATCGCGTCCAGCATCGAGAACCGCGGCTCGAACTCCGGGTCGATCACCGCATCCCCATCCTCCGCCAATGCACCCACGATTCCCAGGCCCTCGAGTCTGATGTGGGCCGCGACGAGCACGTCGAACTCGCACCCGATGGCCTTGGAGGCGCTTGCCGCCACCTCCACCCCGGTCGGGGTGACGCCAATCATGAGGATCGGCTGGCGCGTTCGCGCGTACAGGTGATGGCCCAGGGTCGCACCGGCTCCGGAGCGGGAGGGGTACAGGGCTCGGGGCTCGTCGTTGGCCGGAGACATGGGTGCGAGAATTATAGACCGGTCGGTGGGAGAAGGGGCAGATGCGGCGCCCGGGAGGCGCCGGCATGGCGCCAGCCCTCGAACCTATCGCCCCGCACCAAGATACTCACCAAGCCATCGGTGCACTTCCGTCCACCACCGAATCTGGTTGAGCGGTCGTCCGATCCAGTGACCCTCATCCGTGAAGTAGACGAGGCGCGCGGGGACGTTCTGGCGCCGCAGCGCCGTGAACATCTCGAGCCCCTGCGTATCGGGCACCCGGTAGTCGAGCGCGCCGTGCAGCACCAGGGTGGGGGTGCGGAAGTTCTGCGCGAACCGATGGGGAGACCATTGCTCGTAAAACGTCCGGTTGGCCCACGGTGGCGCCGAAAACTCCCACTCTGGAAACCACAGCTCTTCGGTCGCCCCGTAGAAGGATTCGAGATTGTAGACGCCCGCGTGGGTGATCAGCGCATCGAAGCGGTCGGAATGCCCGTTGATCCAGTTGACCATGTACCCGCCGAACGACCCGCCCGCCGCCGCGATGCGCGAGGAATCCACGAAGGCGAACCGCGCGGCGTGTTCCACTCCGGCCATGAGATCGATGTAGACCCGCCCGCCCCAGTCGTTGGAGACCTGGTCGACGAATCGTTGGCCGAATCCGGTGGAGCCCCGGGGATTGAGCAGCACGGTGACATATCCCGGCGCCGCGAACAGCTGCGCGTTCCACCGGGAGTGAAACGCATCCAGCCACGCACCCTGCGGCCCGCCGTGAATGAGCACGACCAGGGGATATCGTTCGCCACGCCGATACTGTGGCGGTCGCATCAGCAAACCGTACACCGACTGCCCATCGGCGCCGACCCAGCTGATCTCCTGCGCCGAAGACAACGCGACGTCGGCCAGACGATCGGCGTTGTAGGCCGTCAGTGCTCGCGGGGTGGCGCCCCCCTCGAGCGGCATGACATGCACCTGGGCGGGTCGGTCGATCGCGTCGTTGAGGAACGCCAGTGTCCGTTGCGCGTTCGCGGCGATGGAGATGCTGGTGGAGTTGCCCCACTGGGACACCGGGCTCACGCGGGCCTCCAGGTCCACGCGGAACAGCGCCGTGCGCTGGCGCTGCTGAGCCGTGAACACCAGTCCACTCCCGTCCGACAGCCAGCCGAACTCGCCCACCGAGAGGGAGACCCGCCGGGTCACATCCTGCGTGCGCCCGGTGGCCAGATCTCGCACCATCAGGCGCCACTGGTCCGACTCGAAGCCGGCGCGCCGCTGGGAGAGGAACGCCAGCCTGCCACCGTCGGGCGAGGGCGCCGGAGCCCGCTCGGCTCCCGGCATGTCGGGGGTGATGTTCCGTGGTTCGCCGCCCGCGATCGGCACCTGGAACAGGTCGTCGTTAGTGTGCCACGCCTGGTCCGTCCCCATCTTCGAGGCGAACAGGATCATCGTGCCGTCGGCGCTGAACGCGTAATCCGCCGCGCTGCCATTCGGCGGTACCGGCACGTCCCACATCCAGCGCGCGTTGACGTCGACCGGCGCTCCGCCGACCAACGGCACGACGAACACGTGACTCCGGCGCCCGTCCTCCCAGCGATTCCAATGGCGGTACAAGAGCTCGTCGTACACACGTGGGATGGTGGGAGACTCTTGCGCGGTCCGCAGCCGCGCGGCGTTGCAGGCATCGTCGGCGCAGTCCGGAAAGACGTCGGAAACGAACGCGACGTGGGTTCCCGTGGGTGACCACACCACGCCCCCCACACCCGTACTCAACCCGGCCACTCGTCTCGCGGTGCGGCGCGCCACTGAGTACACGCGGACGTGTGCGGGCCCACCCCGGGTCGTCACGTATGCGATCGAGCCGCCATCGGGCGACCACCGCGCCTCG
>DASWIX010000007.1:0-63296 GCA_036397455.1 Gemmatimonadales bacterium
ACGGACGAGCAGATGCACGCGCGGATGGACGGTGAAACAGCCGAGTTCCGTACAGCCCTCGCGGCCGTGGAGGCCAAGTACGAGCAGTTCGAGGCCGCCGGGCTCGCGGACTCGGTGGCGAGCCTGTACACCGAAGACGCCGTTGCCGCCTTCAGCAACCAGCCGCCGGTCACCGGACGGCAGGCAATCCGCGACAACGCGGCGGCCTTCTACGCGCTCGGCACGGCCAGCGTGGACATCCGCTCAGCCGCGGCCGCGGCGAATGGCCCGCTGGGCGTGGAGCGTGGGAGCTACGTGTTGCAATTCACGCCCGGCCCTAACGCCCCGGCCGGGATGGCGGCACTATTCCCGGACAGCGGCAGCTACCTCACCCACTGGCGGCTCGTGGACGGGCAGTGGAAGATCGCCGGCTTGGTGGTGAACAGCATGAAGCCGCTCCCGGGGATGGGGATGTAGACGCGGCGGTCGCGTGTTCGTTGCCGTCCGGGCCGAGGTCTACGCCAGCGGCTTCGTCCTGCTCTGGGGATGGTTGGCGGTGGCCGTGCGGCCGTTCGACGCCGAGCTGGGCGGGCCGCTCCCCCCGTGGCTTACGCCGTTCGGGGCCGCGGTCCGATCGCCGGCGATCGCGCTGCTCGCGGCCGCGGGGCTCGGGTGCGCGCACGCGTTCGTCCTGCTGTACGAAGAGCCGGCGCTGGCGCGGGCTTTCGGAGCTGCACCAGACTCCCGACCCGCGATCCCGCGCCCGCCCACTCCACCAGGTCGCCGCCAGCCACGCTGGCGGGACGAGCTGGATGTGGAGCACGTGCGGGTGTATGAGGTGATCCGATAACGGCCGTGCAGCAAGCAGCGATCAGGGTGCAGCGGGATCACCGGCAACGTGCGGGACGCAGAGGGGTCAATCTGCGATCCGCGGTCTGCACTCCCACGCTCACTCGTACCGCAACGCCACCCCCGGATCCACCCGTGTCGCCCGCCGGGCGGGAACGAAGCTCGCCAGTAGCCCCACCACGGTGATCACCAGAACGACGATGGTGAACACAGGAGGGTCCTGCGGACTCATCTCGAACATCAAAATGCCGATCACGCGCGTCAGGCCGTACGCCAGGACGAGACCAAGGGAGAGTCCGACGAGGATCTGCAGAGCCCCCTGCCGCAGAACGAGCCGCACGACGTCACGGCTCGTGGCACCCAGCGCCATCCGGATGCCCATCTCCTTGATCCTGCGGCTCACCGAGAAGGAGAGCACGCCGTAGAGTCCGACCGTAGCCATGAACAGCGCCACCGCGCCGACCACGATGAACACGGTGCCGAACACGTGGTAGAACCACGTCCGCTGGTTGATGAATCCCTGCTCGGTGGTCACCTCGTAGATCGGGAGGTCGGGATCGAGCGACCGCACGGCGTCGCGGATCTCCCCGGTCATGGCGAGGGGATTGGCACGACTCGTGTTGATCGCGATGCTCACGAAGCTGGGATCGCGCTGGACCAGCGGCCGAAAGAACCCCGCGGGATGGCTTTCAGGCTCGAAGTTGTCCAGGCGCATGTCGGGAACCAGGCCGACGATCGTGATCCACGTGGTGGCGCTGTCCGAAGTCCCCTCCCGGAAGCGCCGGCCGATTGGGTCGGTCCCCGGGAAGAACCGGTCCGCGAACGGCTGGTTCACGATGGCGACTGGCTCCCCCTCCCAGTCGTCGTGATCCGTGAACGTCCGCCCGCGCGTGACCAGGATCTCGAAGGTCTCGAAGAACCGCGGGGTGACCGCGATGGACTCGGCGGTCGGATGGTCCTGCTCGCGCGCATACGCTTCTCCTTCGATGCCGATCCGCCACGTTCCCGCGCTCGGTGGCAGGCTGGTGGAGAGCGAGACCGACCGCGCGCCCGGGAGGCCCTCGAGGCGTTCCACGAGCCGGGCGAACAGGGCCTGGCGCGACGCGCGATCGGGGTAGCCGGTCTCGAACAGCCCGAGCCGCGCCGTGAAGACGTGGTCCGTGGCGAACGGGAAATCGAAGTTGCGGAGCCTCGTAATGCTCTTCACCATGAGCCCCGCGCCGATCAGCAGCGCGCAGGAAAGCGCGATCTCCGCCACGACCAGGGCCCGAGTGACCCGTCCGCCCAGGATCCCCGAGGATCCCCGCGTTTCGTCTTTCAGCGTGGCGTTCACGTCGGTCCGCAGGACCTGGAACGCCGGTGCCGCGCCGGCCACCAACGCCGTCATCGTCGTGATGCCGATCACGAACGCCAGAACGGGGACGTCCAGGGCGAATCGCATGTAGTACGGCTTCCCCACAGTCTGGGTGGCGCCGTCGAACAGGGTGATGCCCACGTACGCGATCACCATGCCCGCGACGGCTCCGGCCACCGACAGGAGCAGGGTCTCGGCGAAGAACGGCATGACCACCCGCCAGCGGGACGCGCCCAGTGCGGTGCGCACGGCCGACTCCCGCGTCCGGAGGGTGGCACGCGCCAGCAGCAGGTTGGCCACGTTCGCGCAGGCAATCAGGAGCACGAAAATCGTCGCCACCTGCATGGCACCGAACACGGCCACCAACTCGGGGCCCGTCGCATCCTCGATGAAGGTCTGGAAGCGCGTGGTCACGCCCTCGTTGGACGCCGGGTACTCGTCCGCCAAGCGCTGCGCGATCACGGCCATTTGGGCGGCCGCTTCGTCCAGGGTGACGCCATCGTTCAACCGCCCAAACACCCTGAAGGTGTTGGCGCGCCTCCGGTCCGGCTCGTCCGCACGGCTGTCCCGGCTCGCCACCCACAATTCCTGGTCCTCCGGGAACATGAACCCCGCCGGCATCACACCGAGGATCGTGGCCGCCTCGCCGTTCACCGTGAGGCTCCGGCCCACGACGTCCGGGGCAGCCTCATACCGGTTTTCCCAGGCACGATGGCCGAGGACAACCGTGAGCGGCGCTTTCGGCGCGTCGTCGCCGGGACGGAACCCCGTTCCCAGCGCGGGCCGCACGCGCAGGAGCTCGAAGATGTTCGCGGACACGAACGCGCCGTCGTAGCGCTCCGGGCCCTCGGTGCCACTGAGGTTCACGGTGCCGGTCTCGAACGTCGCCAGCCCCTCGAAGGCCGTCTGCTGCGCGCGCCAGTCGTAGAGATCGTGACTGTTCACGCCCATGAAATCGATGTCTCGCGATGGAACGCTGCGAGAGATCAGGACCAGCCGATTCGCCTCCGGCACGTCGAGCCCGCGGAAGAACACGCCATAGACCAGGCTGAACGCGATGGTGCAGGCGCCGATGCCCAGGGCCAGCGTCAGGCTGGCGATGGCGGCGGAGGCGGGTTCCTTCCTGAGGGTGCGGAGCCCGAGCAGGAGGTCCTGAAGCAACGCGCGCATAGGGGAAGTCCTTGGGGGAAGCGAATAGGCGTCCTACGGACGTGCCGGCGCGGAGGTTTCGCCGAGGGCGCCCGCCGGCCGCTCCATCGCCTTCCTCGACCGCGTGCTCGACCGGACGCACTCGGGCGCAGTCCGGGCGGCGGACCGCCTCGTGGCCCAGGGCCTCGTCGAGCGCCGCCCTGTCGTGAATGCCCGCCTAGCGCCCGCAGCGCCTCGAGCTCCGCCGGCGTGAGTTCGAGCTTGCCGCTCGGCGTGAGATGTAGGCTGCGTTATGCGTCCTATAGCGGCACCGCCTCGGTCGCTGCACCTTACGCCATGCGAATGATCACTCTGCTGCTCATCGCCGTCGGTCCGGCCGCGGCACAAGCCCCGCTCGATCGCCTTGCCTGGCTGGGTGGGTGCTGGGAAAGCAGCGGACGGAACCGTACGACGACCGAGATGTGGATGCCGCCGAGCGGTAGCCTCATGCTGGGTGCCGGCCGAACAGTGGCCGGTGGGCGGACACCGGCCTACGAGCACCTTCGGCTCAGGGTGGACGGCGATCAGCTCGTCTACACGGCGATCCCATCAGGCCAAACCGAGACCGACTTCCGCTCTGTCTCGGTGAGTGACAGCGGATTCACGGTCGAAAACCTGCAACACGACTTCCCTCAGCGGCTCACCTACCGGCGAACGCCGTCAGACGGGCTCACCGTTCACGTCGAGGGACCTGGTCCCAATGGGACGCGCGGGTTCGACATCGCGTTCCAACGCGTGCGCTGTGAGACGGGAGGGTAGGGCGCGGAACGGCCTGGCACCGAACGGGCGCTGTCGCGGCTACGAATCAAGTCGGAGCAGCGTGCCAAGCAGCACGTTGGCGCCCCGTTCGATGTCCTCAGGTCGCGAGAACTCGCGAGGCGAGTGGCTGATCCCGCCGGCGCTGGGAACGAAGATCATCCCCACCGGCGCAATCCGCGCCATCTCCTGGGCGTCGTGGCCGGCGCCACTGGGCAGGGACCGATGGGTCAGGCCCAGCTCCTGGGCGGCCGCGGCGATCATCGACCGGATGCGGGGGTCGGTCGGCACCGGCTGGTTGGCGACCGTTTTCTTGAAGGTAAACGACGTCTGGTTTTCGTTCCCGATCCTGCCGGACTCGCGCGCGATCCGTTCGTAGAGCGCGACGATGTGTTGCCAGTCGAGGTCGCGCAATTCCAGACAGGCTTCCACCCGGCCGGGAATCACGTTCGGCGCGCCGGGGAAGGCCTCGAGGCAGCCCACGGTCCCAACGTGGTGCCCCGGCTCGGCGGTGACGATCCGGTTGACCGCCTCGACGAACCGTGCGGCGGCCAGCAGCGCATCTCGGCGCTGTGTCATGGGCGTGGTGCCGGCGTGATTGGCCGCTCCGTCGACGACCACCTTCCAGCACCCGATGCCGACGATCCCTTCCACGATCCCGATGGACGCGTTGGCCTGTTCGAGGACGGCCCCCTGCTCGACGTGCAGTTCGAGATACGCCGACACGTCAGCGCGCGTGCGCCATGCCTCGTCAAGGCGATCGGGGTCGCCGTGGAGGAAGGTGATTCCCTCGCGAATCGTCTTGCCGCTGTTGCTCACCAGGTCCAGTTCGCGATCCTCGAACGCGCCGCTCACCAGCCGCGACCCGAACAGCCCGCCCTCTTCGTTCTGAAAGAGCACGACCTCGAACGGATGTCGAGTCGTGTACCCGTGCTCGTGGAGCGTGTGCGCGACCTCGATGCCACTCAGCGAACCGACGGGGCCGTCATAATCACCGCCGTTGGGCACCGAGTCGATGTGCGATCCGATCACGATAGCCGGGAGTGTGGGGTCGGTCCCGACCCGACGGCCGATGATGTTTGCGGCGGTGTCCACGCGGATGTCCAGTCCCGCCGCCGCCATCAACTCCATGGCCAGGGAGCGACCCTCGCGGTCGGCGTCCGAATACGCGATCCGGTTGGTCCCGTCAGGCGTCTTTCCGACCCTGGCGAGGTCGAACAGGTTGCGCAGCAGTCGAACGCCATCGATGCGCAGCGGCTGGGTTTGCATTGGCGCTCCCGGGTGCACGAGTCGATGTGCGCCGATCAGACCCGCGACTGTGGTGCCGAAGGCTCGCCGATCCATGCGGGTTGCACCGTTCGGGCTTGAGGATGCGGTGGTGCCTGATGATATTATCCTGCCGCGCGCGAAGCGGTTAGGTGCGCGTGGTTTGCGGGTGATTAGCTCAGTTGGTTAGAGCGCCGGTCTCACATACCGGAGGTCACTGGTTCGAGTCCAGTATCGCCCATGAACGACCCGGAAGCCCCGCTGACGGCCGCCAGCGGGGCCTTGATATTATGCTTGCCACGCGGCTGAGTTCTGTGGGTAAGACCGCGCCAGCCAACCCACCGCCCCCTTGATTCGCCGGGTCAACCCGGCGCTCGGCGCCGGCTTCGCCGGCGACGCGTCCTGAAGGACACCCACCCCATGCGCTTCAGCGCCCGTCGCGCGAAGCGCGCCCAGCCGCGGTTTCAACCGCGGAACAACGACGGGGACCGCGGGCCATGTTACTCGACCAACCATCCGCCCGTCGCCGACCGCGATCGGCGCCCTCCCTGGTCGGCAACCGCCCTACCTGACGTGTACCCAGCCCATCTGCTCGGAGAAGTGGTAAGCGCAGTAGTACTGGTATTCACCCGCCTCATCGAATTGCGCGATGAACGTCCCGTCGCCGGTGATGTTGGGGTTGCCGCTCAAGATGCGGACGTGCGGTTCCCCGCCCGTCACATACACAAAGTGTGGATTCGAACCCACCAGCGTCCACAGTACGGTGCGCCCGGCGGGGATCGTCACCGACTGGGGACTGAAGAAGTTGTCCCCCACGCTGATATTCGCCGCGGGGGTGGGGGGGATGATCGGACCGGCGGCGCCGGCAAAGAGCAGGAAGTCGGTCGACAACGGCGGTTCAACGGCGGCTTCGACGCGAACACCGAGAGTCGGTGGAACGATGCGCGCATAGTTCACCGTAGTACTCGCCTTCCCGGCGATATCCGTCTTGCCGGACGAGGGCTCCAGCAACCCGTTCCCCTCCGTGAAGCTCCACCGGATGGGAACACCGGCGACGGGGACGCCAACCGCATCCGTGACTTGAATCGTGAGACGGAGGTCGAGCGTCGCGCCGGGATCGGCCCGCTGGAAATCACCCTGGAGCTTGCGTATGGAAGCGGGAGGTCCGGGCTGGGGAGCCAAGGCACGATCGGCTCCGCATCCGGAGAGTACGGCGGCAACAACGACAACCAGGAGCTTCCGCTGCATGGCGACACGACCTGCGATACGACACCTTAACGTACCGCAAGTCCGATGGCGGCGCAACGAAACGGCGCTTCTGGTAGCGTCCTCCCCGGAGGAACCCAGTGTAGCCGTCCGACTTGGTGATCTGAAGGTCCTGAATCAAGAACTTCCCAAATGTAGCCCGATCCACCAAAGACCACCTCGGGTTGCGGACGCGGCGGTCCAACGTGATGGCTTCCGTCGTGCGCGCAATCGTGTGTGCGACCGTTACATTGCGGGACGGCCCGGCCGGAAGGTTGGGTCGTATCGACGACACCCTCGGGGCGGAACTGACGTGACCCTGCGCGATCAGCTGCAAGAGACACTGGGTGACGCCTACACCGTCGAGGAAGAACTCGGCGGAGGCGGTATGTCGACCGTGTGTCTCGCGCACGACAGGGCGCTCGACCGCAAGGTCGTGATCAAGGTCCTGCCCCGGCACTTCGCGGCGGGAGTGAATGTCGAGCGGTTCAAGCGAGAGATCCTGCTCGCCGCCGGGCTGCAGCATCCGCATATCGTGGGTGTCTTGTCAGCCGGTGATGTCGGCGGCCTCCCGTACTTCATCATGCCCTACGTCGAGGGTGATTCGCTGCGGGCACGGTTGGCGTCCGGGCCGCTCCCGATCCGCGAAACGGTCGACCTGATGAAGGACGTGGCAAAGGCCCTCGCCTATGCGCATGAACGAGAGATCGTCCATCGCGACGTCAAGCCCGACAACGTGTTGCTCTCCGGTGGCGCCGCCATGCTGAGCGATTTCGGCGTCGCCAAGGCGTTGCGCAACGCGCGGCAACGTGACGAGGGCGGGGCATCGCTCACGGAGTCGGGCACGTCGCTCGGGACACCGGCGTACATGGCGCCCGAACAGGCCGCCGGACAGGACGATGTCGATCACCGCGCCGATCTCTACGCGTTCGGGATCACCGCCTACGAGATGCTCGCCGGGAAGCCCCCATTTCACGACCGGTCGTTCACCAAGATCATCGCGGCGCACATCACCGAGCCGCCGCCGCCGATCGACCGATCCGACGTCCCGTCCGGTCTGGCGGATCTCGTGATGCGCTGTCTCGCCAAGGACCCCGCTGACCGGCCGCAATCGGCTCGCGAAATCCTGCAATGGCTCGACCGGCCCGATGTGTTCAGCGGCGAGGGCTGGGCGGTCGGCGCTTTGCCGCGCCGGTCGATGATGCGGACCGTCGCCATGAGCGCGGCCGTCCTGCTGGCGGCCCTCGCCGGCTTCTGGTTCGCGCGGGGCGAGTCGGACCTCGGTGCGGACGCCGCCCGCTCGATTGCGGTGCTGCCGCTGGTCAACGTCAGTGGTGATACCGCGGACAGCTATTTCGCCGATGGCGTCACCGAGGAAATCACTTCGGCACTGCAACGCGTGCCCGGGGTGCGGGTGGCATCCCGCACGGCGACCTTCGCCTTCAAGGACAAGCACGCGTCGGTCGAGGAGATTGGCAGCGCGCTGCATGTCGCGACCCTGCTGGAGGGGACGGTTCGCCGGGCCGGCGACCGGTTGCGCGTCACCGCGCAGTTGGTGTCCGTCGACGACGGACTGGCCATGTGGTCGCAGACGTTTGAAACGGACATGCGGGACGTGTTCGCCGTGCAGGACAGCATTGCCCATGCCATTGTCCTGGCGTTGCAGAGCAAGTTCGGTGGGGTTGCCGGCGCGGATGTCGACATGCGTCCGGGAACCGACGACCTCGAAGCCTACGACCTGTACCTCCGTGGCCGGTTCCTCTTTGCCCAGCGCGGCGAAGACGCGCTGCGGCGCGCCGCGTCGTTCTTCGAGCGGTCGGTACAACGTGACCCCACGTTTGCGGAAGCCTATACCGGTCTCGCGGACGCGCTCGGCTTGTTGCCGTTGTATTCGACCACCCCAAGCGATTCGGTGTTGCCGCTCGCGCTCGCGGCCGTCGACCGCGCCATCACGCTCGACTCCGGTTTGGCGGTGGCGCATGCGTCGCGCGGCAACCTTTTGGCGGCCGGCTGGCGATGGACCGACGCCGAGCGGGACTTCCGGCGGGCCATCGCCCTCGATTCCTCGTATGCGACGGCGCATCAATGGCTCGGAGAACTCTTGATCGTCCTGGGGGAGCAGGAGGACGCGGTGGCGGAGTTGCGGCGGGCCACGGAACTCGATCCGCTCTCCCCGGTGATGGCCGGATCGTATGGCAACGCGCTAGCATACACCGGCCGATACGACGAGGCGATCGCCAGTGGTCGCCGCGCGGTGGAGTTGGGCCCCTCGGTCGTCACCTACATGATGCTGGGGTCACAACTCCTCTACGCCCGCCGGATCGAGCAGGCCATCCGGGCATTGGACACATCGGTGAGCCTGGCCGGCGCGATCCCCGCGCCGGCCGGCCTGTTGGGGTACACCCTGGCGCTTGCCGGTCGCGCGGACTCGGCACGAGCCGTCCTGGCCCCGTTGCTGGCCGGGAGCAACGCCCCCAATTACGCCGCCGCAATCGCGCGGGTCTACCTGGGACTCGGCCAGACCGACTCCGCTTTGCATTGGCTGACGGTGGGAGCGGAACGCCACGATCCCTTTTTCCACGCGGAGGGGCTGGCCACCCCGATGTTCGACCCACTCCGCCCCGACCCCCGCTTTGTCCGCCTCGTCGATCTGCTCGGACTCGACCCGGCCCGGCTGGTCCGGCCGTAGGCTCCCCCGAAACTTTCCCCAATCGGTCCCGTAGGGCGCCAGCGGAACCCGGATCATCCCGATCGCGGCGTTGTGCCCGTACGCGAGGAGCGACCATGCAGGCTGAGAACGGTGCGCTGATCAAGCTCGACGGCGTGACGAAGATATTCCTGACGGACGAGTTGGAGACGCATGCGTTGGCGAGCATCAACCTCGAGATCCGCGAGAACGAGTACCTCGCGATTTCCGGACCATCGGGGTGCGGCAAGACCACGCTGCTTTCGATTCTCGGTCTGCTCGATACGCCGTCCGGCGGTACCTACACCCTTGCCGGACAGCCGGTGGCGACGTTGTCCGGGAGCCAGCGGGCGTCGGTACGCAATCAACAGGTCGGGTTCATCTTCCAGGCCTTCAATCTCATCGGCGACCTCACGGTGTACGAGAACGTCGAATTGCCGTTGACGTATCGCAACATCCCATCCGCCGAGCGGCGCGAGCGCGTGCACGTGGCGCTCGAGCGGGTCGAAATGTCCCATCGCACCAAGCACTTCCCCTCGCAATTGAGCGGCGGCCAGCAGCAACGCGTCGCCGTCGCCCGCGCGATCGCGGGCAAGCCGGTCATCCTGCTTGCCGATGAGCCGACGGGGAACCTCGACTCGAAAAACGGCGGCGCGGTGATGGACCTGTTGGCCGAACTGCACCAGGATGGCGCCACGATCTGTATGGTCACGCACGATCCCCGCTACGCCGAGAATGCGCAACGCAGCGTGCACCTGTTTGACGGGCAGATCGTGCGGGAGGAACACAGTCGCCGGGCGCCAGCGCTCGAGGACCCTGGCTTTGCCGTGGCGGCGAGCGCGTCCCCACAATGATGACGCTCGGGAAGGACCTCCGGTACAGTGTCCGGATGCTGTTCAAGAATCCGGGCCTGACCGCCATTGCCGTCGTGGCGCTGACGCTGGGCATCGGGCTCACCACCACGATGTTCAGCATCGTGTACGGCGCACTCTTCCGCGGGCTCCCGTTTCCGGAATCCAGCCGGATCATGCATCTCGAGCGCAATAATCTTTCGCAGGATATCGAGAGCATGGAGGTCACGATCCACGACTACCGAGATTGGCGCGCGCAACAGGCATCGTTCAACGGCCTGGCCGCGTTCTGGAATGGCACGGTGAACCTCAGCGGCGTCGAGGGACGCCCGGAGCGGTTTGACGGCGCGTTCATGTCCGACAACGCCTTCGCGGTCCTCGGGGTGCAGCCGCAACTCGGACGCGCGTTCCGGCCCGAGGACGATCAGCCGGGTGCCCCGTACGTCGCCGTGATCGGTTGGACGATGTGGCAGCACCACTTCGATGGCGACCCTGACATCCTCGGGCGGACGGTCCGGCTCAATTCGCGGCCCGCGACGATCATCGGTGTGATGCCGGAAGGATTTGCGTTCCCGCTGAGCGAAGAAATCTGGCTCCCGATGCAGGTCAATCCCGACACGATGGCCCGGGGCGAGGGAACGACCTTGGAAGTGTACGGGCGTTTGGCTGATGGGGTGAGTGAGGAGCAGGCGGCAGCCGCGATGGCTACCATCGCGCACCGTCTCGAGATGGAGTACCCCGGGACCAACGAGGGCATCGGCGCGCACATCAAGCCGTACACCGAGGAGTACATCGGTGACGACGTATCCACCCTGTTGTTCACCATGCTCGCAGCCGTCTTCCTGGTCCTCCTGATCGCCTGCACGAACGTGGCGAACCTGCTGCTCGCGCGCGCCGTCCAGCGCAGCAAGGAGGTTGCGATCCGGTCGTCGCTCGGCGCCACACGGTTTCGCGTCGTCATGCAGTTTCTCACGGAGACGTTCGCGATCGTGGCGGTGGGGGCGGCGGCGGGGATCGGGCTGGCGTGGGTTGGCGTGCGCCTGTTCAACAACGCCATCGTCGACACACAGCCACCCTTCTGGATCGACATCCGGATCGACACCGTCGCCGTGGTGTTCGTCGTCGCCCTCTCGTTGGTCGCGACGCTCATCGCGGGTGTCCTGCCCGCGCTGCGCGCGTCCGGCGCGAACGTCAACGAAGTTCTCAAGGACGAGTCACGAGGTTCGTCCAGCATGCGGATCGGCAGGGTGAGCAAGGGCCTGGTCACGGCGGAAATCGCGCTGTCGTGCGGCCTGTTGGTGGCGGCCGGCTTGATGATCAAGAGCGTCGTGAAGCTGCGGACGATCGACTACGGCTTTCCGACCGAGGTCTTGACCGCGCGCGTCGGGCTGTTCGAAACCGGCTATCCCGATCAGGAACGACGTGTGCAGTTCTTCGACGGACTGCAGACGCGCCTTAACGGAATGCCCGGGGTGACTGCGGCAGCCCTGGGCACGGCGTTGCCGGGGCTAGGCAGCGGCGGATTCCGCTTCGCACTCGATGGAGCAGCGTACGACAAAGACCAGGACTACCCGACCGCGCGGTGGGCGGCGGTAAGTCCGGGCTACTTCAGCACCTTCGAGACCGAGGTTACCCAGGGACGCGACTTCTCCGTCCAGGATACCGAAAACAACCTTCCCGTGGTCGTCGTGAATGAGAGCTTCGTCAAGCATTTCTTTCCCGGCGAGAGTCCGCTGGGCCGGCGTATCCGCACGGGTACGTCGGAAACCGAAGAGCCGTGGATGACCATTGTCGGCGTCGTGCCGGACCTCTTGATGGACGGCATCCAGAACGAGGATCCGGAAGGGATGTATGTACCCATTGCGCAAACCGATCTCCGGTTCGTGAGCCTTGTGCTGCGCACGCAGGGCGAACCAATGACCCTTGCTTCGAACCTGCGGGACGAAGTGATCGCCATCGATACCGATCTTCCGCTGTATTGGGTCGATACGCTCGGCGACCGGATCAGCCAGGCAAACTGGTTCTACGACGTGTTCGGCATCTTGTTCATGGTATTCGGGGCGGCCGCGTTGTTCCTCGGCGCGGTGGGGTTGTACGGCGTGATGTCGTTCTCCGTGACCAGCCGAACCCAGGAAGTTGGCATCCGGATGGCGCTCGGCGCGCAGAATCGCGACGTCGTCGGCATGATCATGAGACAGGGACTGTGGCAACTGGGCATAGGGCTCGCGGTCGGACTCGGCATTGCGGCCCTGCTGTCGCGCGGACTCAGGATCGTGCTGTTCCAGGTCGAGCCGTGGGATCCGATCATGTTCATCTCGGTCGCCGTCACCCTCCTCGCCGTGGGCCTCCTGGCCAGCTTCATTCCGGCCCGGCGCGCGGCGCGCATCGATCCGGTCGTCGCGCTTCGGTACGACTGACCGGCGGCCGCGACCCGCTCTCGCTTACGCAAGCCGCCCCGCGGCCACAAGACCGCGGGGCGGTTCTCTCGCTGGGACACCGCCGGCGTTACCGCCGCGCCTCGGCCCGGAAGATCTTCACATCCACGGTCTGGCGCACGCCGTCCAATGCTCGGATCGCGTGATCTGGAACCTGTCGCGGGTGCCGCAAGCCGTCTGCGTCCTCTGCGCTCTCTGCGGTCCAACGCGGAGGGAGGGGCGATTGCCGCCGCTTGACCAGGAGACCGACCAACCGCCCGCCGGGTAACGGGGCCCAACCGCTGTCGCACGAACGAACACCCCCTCATACTTTTCCAACATGTCGCCCATCTGGTCTCGCGTGTCGACCGCCATATCGAGCGTCGCCGGCCTCTTGCCGGACCGCCGCGTCCTCGAGCGAACCATCTTCCCGTTTCTGCTTGCGCGTCAGCAGTTCCACTCGATCCTTTTCGTCGGCTGTCGCTGGTACACCCGACCGTATACGCGCACGTTTCGGGACGCGGGCAAGGCGTACTGGACCATCGATGTCGATCCGGCCCAACGGCGCCATGGAGCCGGGGCACGCCACATCGTCGACGGGCTCGAGCAGGTCGCACATCACTTTGATCCTGGCGCGTTGGACGCGATCATCTGCAACGGGGTGTTCGGCTGGGGACTCGATGCGCGGGAGTCGGTCGACCAAGCCCTGGCGGGGAGCTTCCAGTGCCTGCGTGATGGTGGCCTGTTGATCGTCGGATGGAATGAGACCGACCGGCGCAGCAACGGTGCGGCGGGCATGTACGCGGGGAACTGGGCCGAACAATCGGCCACGTTACGCCGCTTCGAGCGGTACCAATTCCCCGGCTTGGAAACCTGGCGATATCATGCCGGCGGTCCGACCCGGCACGTGTTCGATTTCTTCAGCAAGCCGGACTCGGTGACGGTCTGACCGGATGCGCCAACTGCTCGTGTCGATTCATGATGTGACGCCGGCTCACGAAGCGCGCATCCGGACGATCCTCGACTTGTTCGGTGCGCTGGGCGTGCGGCGCTACGCACTCCTGGTGGTGCCGAACTACCATGGGGCCTTCCCGTTGGCCGACCATCCCGGGTTCGTCGACAGTCTCCGGCAACAGCAACGTGACGGCGCGGAGATTTTCCTGCACGGCCTGCGGCACGACGAAGTGGGCCTACGGCGGACGTGGAGCCAGCGGGTGATCGCGGCGGGACGCACGGACGGAGAAGGGGAATTCCTCTCCCTCGACCCCGCCGAAACCGCCGCGCGCGTCGACGAGGGCATCCGCGTCCTTCGTGACTGCCGCCTCAAGCCAGTCGGTTTCATACCGCCGGCATGGTTGTTCGGGAGTGACACGATCGAGGTCATCCGCGAGCGGAACCTGCGGATCACGGAGGGCATCGTGGCCATCAGCGACATCGTGTCGCATCGTCGGCTCGTTGCGCCGCCGCTCGCGTGGGATACGCGAGCGCGGTGGCTCGCGGCGGGATGCGCGTTGCTCGTCGCGCTGCGCCGTCGCCTCGAGGCGCCGCGCCGAGTCGTGCGCCTCGCCATCCACCCGCCCGACGTCGACGATCCCATCGTCGCCCCGTCTCTCGGGTACACGATAAGGCGGCTGCTCGTGGCCCGGAACCCGGTCTCCTACCACGCTGCACTCGGCATCGAGTAGTCCGTCGCTTTGCACGAGGACGGTTTCCCGGGTATTGTCAGGCAGTTGCGGGGTTCCAGGCCGGATCGACCGGGCGGATGAAACAGGGAACGTCGCGGCGTTTCACTTTGCGAGGATTGGTGGGCGTTGGGAGGACCGCTGGCAACCCCGGTTGTACCGGGCGGCAACGGCCGTCCCGCCGCGCGACGGCGGGTCGCGGTGTTTACCGGGAACTACGATCTCGTCATTGACGGCGTCGCGTTGATCCTCAATCGGCTCGTCACCCACCTCGAGTCGATCGGCTATGAGGTGATGGTGTTCGCGCCCACCGGAACGACGCCGGCGCTCGACCACGCTGGGACGCTGGTGTCGATTGGCTCGATCCCGGCCCCCGGTTGGCCGGGATACCGCATGACGTTTGGCGTTTCTCGGCGGGCGCGCGCCCGACTCGAGTCTTTCCGCCCCGATTTGATTCACATTGCGACGCCTGACTTCCTCGGATGGAGCGCGCTCCGGTTTGCGCGCAAGCGTGGTATTCCCGTGGTCGCCTCCTATCACACGCACTTCCCGTGGTACCTCCGCTTCCATCGGTTGGCGATGATCGAGCCGCTGGTGCACGCCCTGCTGCGTCGGTTCTACGGCCGCTGCACGCATATCTACGTGGCATCGGAATCGATCGCCCGGGTGCTCGAGACATTTGGGCTGGGGGATCGTCTCCGAATGTGGGAGGGCGGCGTCGACCCGGTTCGTTTCGGACCGCACCAACGGTCGATGGCATGGCGTGCGCGACATGGGCTCGAGCCCGCGGACACCGTCGTGACGTTCGTTGGCCGGCTCGCCAAGGAAAAGGGGCTGGACACCTTGGTTCAGGTGATTCGCACCCTCGAAGCGCGTGGCGTCAAACACCGGAGCATGATGGTTGGCGCGGGGCCGGCGATGGACGCTGTGCGCGCGCGATTGCCCAACACGGTGTTCACGGGGTTTCTGACGGGCGACGATCTGGCCGCGGCGTTCGCGTCGTCGGACATGCTGCTGTTCCCCGGAGACATCGAGACGTTCGGCATGGTCACGCTCGAAGCGATGGCCTCGGGGCTTCCAGCGGTGTGCGCGGACGCGACGGGAAGCAAGTCCCTCGTGGAAGACGGGGTGACCGGGCTGCTCGCACCGGTCGGCGACGTTGCGGCGTTCGCGGACCACTGCACGCGGTTGGTCGAAGACGCGCCGCTGCGTCAGGCCATGGGATCGACGGCGCGCAAACGCGCGGTCGGCTATGAGTGGAGCATCGTCATGCGCCGCATCGCGTCACACTACGACAGCATTCTCCGTCCGCGCACGGACCCGATCCCGGCGGCACCGGATCCGGATCTCCCCCCCATCCCCTCCCGCACCTCCGCCACGCGGCGCTGACCGGATCGGTCAGTCGAGCGAACCGCCTGACCAGAACCCCCACCGCAGCACCCCCGTTCCCACGAAGGATGTCTCGCTGGCGCCGATCTGATGCTGCAGGTTCGCGACACGGTGCATCGCGACATCAAGACTCGCTGTGATGCCCAGCGGGAGGCGAATCGTCGAAACCAGCGCCGCCCGCAGCGTCCGTTCCACTACGCCGACGAAGATCGTTCGCGTGGTATCGAACTCCGCGCGCGACGGGTACGGCAGCCGTTGATCGCCCTCGCCCTGTCGCAGGAAGGTCACCTCCGGCGCCATGATCACACCGGGAAGCGGGACGAGCGTGAGCTTCGCGCTGACTTGGTCGTAATCGGCGAAATTCCGGGCCAGTCCGGTTCCGAACCTGCCACGATCGGGGTCGAGCGCCACCAGCGCCTTTTCCGCGGGATCGTTGGTCCGATAGGCCAGGTTCGAGACGAGTGTGTATCCGAGCCACAGCGACGTCCCGCCGATAGGCGTCGTCGCGGTGCCGGTGAACCCCAGCGCCGGCGGCTCGCCGAGCTGCACGTCGAAGTCGTCGAAGAAGGCTCCGCCGGTGAGGTGCACGCGGCCGACGCGCATTTGCCCCTCGCCGCCGAACATGAAGTTCACGCCGCCTTGCTGACCCTGCTTGTTTCGCGCGAAGTAGGTCGGCTGGAACGGGTTGAGATACCAAATCTCGAGGTTCCGGTTGGGGCCAGACAGAATCGTCCCCTGCCAGAGTGCCAGGTCGAGCCACGAAGTGACGCGCGCCTCCAAACGGTGGGCCAGGAAGAACCGTCTCGACAGTTCGCCATTGCGGTCCGGCACATCGTCGAGCTGGGTGACCAGCATATTGAGATGGAGGCGACTCGGCCCGAGTTCCACGAACAGGTGGTCGTAGCTCAGCGGCCAATCCGAGACCAACAGACCGGGGAATCCCGGGGGACCCCAGTTGCGTGACAGGTTGCCGAGTTCGATGTCGAGATACTTGGACCGATAGGCGCCGTACCCCCAATCGGTGCCCACTTCGGCCTGACCGAGCACGCCCGCCCAATCGGGATCGTCCTCGAGGTCCTCGTCGTACCGTACCTGAAGGATGAGGAGAGCCGGACCGAACCAGAATCCAAAGAGCCCCGAAACCTCCGGGGATACGCGATCCGAACCGGTGTGCCGGAGGGAGAACTCCGGTCGGCGTTGGTGCGTCGAAACCACCACGCCCACGTCACCGCCTCCGATGATACCGCGTTCGCTCGACCGCGCCTGGAGCGCGTTGAGAATCTGGCGGCGCGTCCCGCGATCGGCGCGGCCGAGGCGGGTGGTATCCGCACGCTCAAGCGCGGTCGCGATGTCCGCCACACGCCACGGTCGCATGAGTGGCGTCGGATCGACGATGGCGCCCGTCCGGGCGAGGTGCTCGAGGAAGGGAACGGACCAGTGCTGTAGCGGTAGCCGGGCGCCGGCGGGCAGTTCCTGGCTGAGCGCCGGGCACGCGCAGCACGACGCCAGCAGTATCAGTACATGGTTTCGCATCGGTCGCCAATCTGGTCGGCCGTCGCCGCCCACTCAAGTCCGCCAGGTTGCGTTCTTCCTCGCGAGAAGCCGCCGGCCCGCCGCCGAACCCTACCTGCACAGGGCTTGCCTCGCTACTGTACGCGCGTGCCACCACTGCGGGTTGTGTCGCTGCGCGGCGCCGACGTCGAGTCGGTGCATCTGGTCTCCGCGGTCGTCGTCAACGATCGGGGGGACCGTGTGGCGTGGTGCGGTGACCCCGCCCGGCCGACGCACCTCCGTTCGGCCGCCAAGCCGTTTCAGGCGATCCCGTTGGTCGCGGACGGCGTGATCGAGCGGTTTGGCCTCACCCCGGAGGAACTCGCGTTGGCCTGCGCCTCCCACAACTCCGAACCTCGGCAGGTGGCACTCGTTTCGGGCGTGCTGGCGCGCCTCGGCCTCGACGAAGCCGCGCTGGCGTGCGGGCCTCACCGGCCGCTGTCACGTGACCTGGCGATTCGTGCGCCGGACACCCCTCCACCCGAAGAAACGATCGCCCGCACGCCGTTGAGCAGCAACTGTTCCGGCAAACACGCCGGCATGCTCGCGCTCGCCCTCCACCACGGCTGGGCGACTGACGGCTACGAGTCCGCCGGTCACCCGGTACAGAATCGTTGCCGCGCGGCGGTCGCGATGTGGACCGGCGTGCCGGAGGACGAAATCGGCGAGTCGGTGGACGGGTGCGGAGTGGTCTGTTTCCGCCTGCCGCTGGCCGCGATGGCGCTTGGCTTCGCCCGCCTCGGTACGTCGGCGGCCCCGGAGGCCGAGGCGATCAGGTCGGCCATGATGGGGCACCCCGATCTCGTGGCGGGGAAGGACCGACTGTGCACCGCACTGATGGGGGGGTATCCCGGTGAGGTCGTCGCCAAGGTTGGTGCCGACGGCGTCTACGGGGCCGCGCTGCCACACAAGGGACTGGGCGTAGCGCTCAAGGTCGAGGACGGTGACGCCCGTGCCGCGATGGCGGCGTTGCTCAGCGTGCTTGACCAGATCGGCGTCGCGCCCGCGCCCACGTCGCGCATCCAGCGATTCGCCGAATTCCCAATCCAAAACACGCGTCGGCGCGCGGTCGGCGTGCTGCGCGCCGACGGCGACTTGACGTTCGATTGAGTCGACGTGCGTACGATTGATGGCGGACGATCGCCCGCGCAACGCCACCATGGTGCATGGTGGCGCTCGCGGTACCCCACACGCCTCGTGCACCCGGCATGAAGTTCCTCGATCGCGCCGAGATCCACGTGTCCGCCGGAACAGGTGGGTCCGGCTGCAGCTCATTTCGTCGCGAAGCGTACGTGCCGATGGGTGGGCCGGATGGAGGGGACGGAGGCCGCGGCGGGAGCGTGTTCCTGCGTACCGACCCGCACCTCGCGACGCTGCTTGACTACCAGTATCGCTCGCGCTGGAAAGCCGACCGAGGGCAGCACGGCAAGGGCGCCAACAAGACGGGGCGGTCGGGTGAAGACGTGTACCTGCCGATTCCACCGGGGACCGTCGTGCGCGACGCCGATACGGGCGAGGTACTCGGGGAGATGGTCCAGCCCGACCAGGCCCTGTGCGTGGCTAAGGGAGGCCGCGGGGGCCGGGGCAATGCGCGGTTCGCCACCCCCACGCATCAGGCCCCCCGCGAATGGGAACCGGGGGAAGCGGGCGAGGAACGGCGCATCGAACTCGTCCTCAAGCTCATCGCCGACGTCGGGCTGCTCGGCGAACCGAATGCCGGGAAGAGCACCTTATTGTCGGTCATGTCGGCGGCCAAACCGAAGATCGCCGACTATCCGTTCACGACCCTCACTCCCAACCTCGGGGTCGTCCAGATGTCGGAGGGACGCACGTTCGTGATCGCGGACATTCCTGGCATCATCGAGGGCGCCCATGAGGGCAAGGGTCTCGGCGACCAATTCCTCCAACACGTCGAGCGCACCAGAGTCCTTGCATACCTCATCCCGCTCGACGCGGAGTCTCCGCAGCGGGTTTACGATCAACTGCGTCACGAGGCGGCTGCCTACAGCAGCATGGTGGCCCGGAAGGCGCACGTCGTCGTCCTCACGAAACAGGATCTGCTCCCGCCCGATCAGCCACTTCCTCGGGTCGACGCCCCGGACGCATTGGGCATCCTGGCGGTCTCCTCGGTTGCCCACGTGGGGCTCGGCGAATTGCGTGAGGCGTTGTGGCGCTTGATGCGCGCGGACGAAGCGCCAGGTGGCGGGTCGGGAACGTCCCTGTAGCGTGTCCGACCTCGCGTACATCGCGCTCGCCGGCGTGCCCGGTATCGGACGCGCGCGGCTCGACCTCCTTCTCGCGGCATTCGGGGACGCGACCTCGGTGCTTCGTGCGTCCCCGCAGGCGCTCGCGTCTACACCGGGCATCTCCCGCGCGGCCGCCACAGCCATTCGGCGCGCATCCTTGGACGGCGCCGGGCAGCTACTCGCTCGAACCGAAGCCTGCGGCGGGCAGATCCTGCTGCCGGACCACCCGGCGTTTCCCACGATCCTGACCGCGATCCCCGATGCCCCGGTCCTGCTGTTCGCGCTCGGGCGCACCGAACTGCTTGGCCGGCCGGCCCTGGCCGTCGTGGGAAGTCGCGAGCATACCCGCTACGGCGCGGAGGCCTGCCGTCACCTCGCGGGCGGTGCGGCGCGCGCCGGTCTGGTGATCGTGAGCGGCATGGCCCGCGGCATCGATGCGCTCGCGCACCGGGCGGCGCTCGAGGTGCCGGGCGATACGATTGGTGTGCTGGGCAACGGATTCGGCGTGATTTACCCGTCGGCCAATCGCGAGCTGTACCAGGATGTCGGCCGCGACGGGTGCTTCATCACCGAATTCCCTCCCGGGGAACGCCCGAATGCCGGCAGTTTCCCCCGTCGGAATCGGCTCATCAGCGGACTGGCCCGGGCCACCCTCGTCATCGAGGCCCGCGAGCGGTCGGGGGCGTTGATCACCGTCGACTGTGCGCTCGCGCAGGGTCGGGAGGTGATGGCGGTGCCAGGCCCGATCACGAGCCCGGTGTCCCTCGGGTGCAATCGGTTGATTCAACACGGCGCCAAACCCGCGCTGGGACTGCGCGACATCCTCGAGGAGTACGGGCTTGCACCGCAAGCCGACGCCCATGCGGCCGTGCCGAGCAACCTGACCGATGACGAGCGGCAGGTGCTGACCCTGGTGGGCGAAGGCACCCAACACGTGGACGCGATCGCGGCGCGGGTGGGACGCGACGCCGCCACCACGCTCGCCGTCCTCACCTCACTGGAGATTCGGGGGTTGGTTGCGCAGGACCGGGGCATGTTGTTCCGGCGCGCCATCGGTTCCCGGTAGCGGCGTGTGGTTTCGGTATACGGCCGCGCCATCGTAGGTTCGGGGGTGCGCCACCTCTACATCCACGTCCCGTTCTGCCGCCGCCGGTGCAGCTACTGCGACTTCGCCATTGCGGTGCGGCGCGATCCTCCGCACACCCGCTTCGTGGCGGCTGTGCGTGCCGAGCTCGAACACCGGCTGGCCGTGGCGTCCATCACGGTCTCCGCGCCTCTCCACACGTTGTACATCGGCGGCGGGACCCCGACCCAACTCGCCCCGGAAGCGATTGCGGCGCTCATCGCGCTCGTTCCGTGCGATGTCGCGACCGAAGTCACCATCGAGGCGAACCCGGACGACGTGACGGAGACCGCCGCCACTGCCTGGAGGAAAGCGGGGGTCAACCGGGTCTCGCTGGGGGTGCAATCCTTCCACGACACCACCCTTGCGTGGATGCACCGCACCCACGGGGCGGCCGACGCGGTCAGGGCATTCGCGATCCTGCGCGACGCCGGATTCGGGAGCATCTCGCTGGACCTGATCTTCGGGGTCCCGGACGGCCTCGGGCGGAACCTGGGTGACGACCTCGATCGCACACTGGCATTGGAGCCGGACCACGTTTCGGCCTACGGGCTGACCGTCGAGCCGTCAACGCCGCTCGCCCGCTGGGTCGCCCGCGACGGTGTGACGATGGCCACCGATGCGCGCTTTGCGTCGGAGTTCCTGGCGGTCGATTCCGCGCTCGCCGGCGCCGGCTTCGAACACTACGAGATCTCTAACTACGCCATGCCGAACGCGCGCGCGCGCCACAACTCGGCTTACTGGGTCCGCGCGCCGTACGGCGGTCTCGGCCCGTCGGCTCATGGGTTTGACGGCCGGACCCGGCGCTGGAATCAGCGTCACTGGACCGCGTACGAGCGCGCGGTGACTGACGGGGCCGACCCCATGGAAGGCAGCGAGATCCCCGATCGGTCGCAGCAGGCACTCGAGCGGCTGTATCTCGGGCTCCGCACCAGCGACGGCGTCGACCCGGCGGTGGTCGGGCCATTCGACGAAGGCGAGGTGGCGGCGGCCATCGATGCCGGGTGGTTGACGCGCTCGGGCAGCCGACTCCGATGCACCGTCCGAGGCTGGCTGGTCCTCGACGGATTGGCTCCTCGCTTGACCACCAGGGGCCAAGGTGGCTAATTTCCTGTCACTACAGGACTTGGAACATGCCAGAGACGCTCAGCGCCCGTGAACGGACGGTTCTCGAGGCGGTAATCCAAAGCTATGTGGAAACGGCCGAACCGGCCGGTTCCCGCACGATCGCCAAGCGCTATCCCTTGGGGATTTCGGCCGCGACCATCCGGAACACGATGAGCGACCTGGAGGATCGGGGCTATCTGTATCACCCGCACACCTCCGCCGGGCGGGTGCCGACCGACCGCGCCTATCGGATCTACGTCGATCGGCTGATGTTGCGCGATTCGGTGTCCGCCGCCGATCAGGACGCGATCTCGCGCGTGCTCGGGTCCGACTCCGGCGTGATCGAGGGTATCCTCCAGAAGGCGGCGCAGATTCTCGGGGTGCTCACGCAGGAACTCGGGGTGGTGGTTGCGCCGTCGTTTGACAACGCGGTGCTCGAGCGCCTCGAACTGATGCACGTCTCCGCGGAGCGACTGTTGCTCGTCCTGGTGATGCGTGGAGGGCTCGCGCGCACCATCTTCGTCGAGTTGCGTGGTCACCTCCCGGTGGAGGCGGTGGCAAGCGTGTCGGTGGTCTTGAATGAACGGCTCAGTGGGCTCACGCTCCGCGAAATCCGCTCGACCCTCAAGGAACGTCTGCGGGATTCCGTACCGGTGCCCGATGCATCCGAGTTGCTGAACATCTTCGTCGAGGAGGCCGATCAGTTGTTCGACGGGACGCTCGACGGCACCGATCTGCACCTGAGCAGCGCGCAACCGTTGGCGGAGCAGCCCGAGTTCAGCTCGAACGAAAACCTGCGGCGGCTCCTCGAGCTGACCGAGGGTCGAGACCTGTTGCGCAGCGCGTTGCGCGCCAGAAGCGACCGCGGCGTTACCGTCACGATCGGCGGCGAGAACGCCGATCCACAACTTCGGTCCCTGACGCTCGTGACGGCGGGGTACCGCCGCGGGCCGTTGATCGGCGTCATCGGTGTGATGGGACCCACCCGCATGCCCTACCAGAAAGTGCTATCGGTCGTGGAACATACGAGCCGTATGCTGGAGGATCTCGACGCCTAGATGCCCCATGACTACTACGACGTGCTCGGGGTCAGCCGAGACGCGTCGCTCGATGACATCAAGAAGGCGTATCGCAAACAGGCGATGCAGTACCACCCCGATCGCAACGATGAGCGGGGTGCGGAGGACCGGTTCAAGGAAGTAACCGAGGCCTACGAGATCCTGCGCGACTCCGAGAAACGCGCCCAATACGATCGGTTTGGACATGCCGGCCTGCGGGGTGGGGCCGGCTTCGGCGGCTTCCATCCTGACATGGCCGAAGCGTTGAGCGTGTTCATGCGGGATTTCGGTGGACTCGGCGGTTTCGACGGCATCTTCGGCGGTGGTGAACGGGCACGCCGCGCCCAGAACCGGGGACAGGACATCCGGATGTCCGTGACGCTCGACCTGGCGGAGGTCATCCGCGGGACGACGCGTACGGTAAAACTCCGGGCGCTCAAACGGTGCGAAGCATGCGGGGGCAGCGGCGCGCGCGACGGGGATTCGCAGGTCTGTTCCACCTGCGGCGGCGCGGGCGAGGTACGCCGCGCGGTGCGATCACTGCTGGGGCAGCTCGTATCGGTCACGCCGTGTCCAACCTGTCACGGCGAGGGCCGTACGGTCCGGCATCCGTGCGAGACGTGCCGCGGCGATGGCCGGACGCGCGGTGAGGAAACGGTGACGATCGAGATTCCGCCCGGCGTCTCGTCCAACAACTACCTGACCTTGCGCGGGAAGGGACAGGTCGGGCCGCGCGGCGGCCCTCCTGGCGACCTCATCGTCGTCATCGAGGTCGGCGAGGATCCCCGGTTTGAACGGCGGGGGAACGACCTCGTGCACGATCTCGCGGTCTCCTTCAGCCAGGCGGCACTGGGCGCGGAGTTCGAGATACCACTCCCCGACGACACCGTGTCGGTCAGTGTGCCCGCCGGGACGCAACCGGGAAGCGTGGTGACGGTGCGGGGGCACGGGTTCCCCGACATCGATACCGGGCGGCGCGGCGATCTGCACGTGCGGGTCCGGATCTGGACGCCCCCGAAACTGTCGGCGGAAATGCGCGAGTTGTTTGAGCAGCTCGGAGAGATCGAGGGCGACCCGCCGAGTGAGGAAGGGTTCGGGCGACGGTTCTGGAACAAGATGCGGGAGGCGTTCGGATCGTGACGGCAACCGACTGCATTTTCTGCCGGATTGCGGCTGGTGACATCCCGGCGACGATCGTCGCGCGCAACGAGCGTTTCCTCGCGTTTCGCGACGTCAGTCCCCAGGCCCCGGCGCATGTGCTCGCCATCCCGATCGCCCACGTCGCATCGCTCGACGACGCGGCCGACGCCGACATGCTGGGCGGCTTGTTCGCGTTCACCCGCGACGTGGCGCGCGCCGAGGGGGTGGCCGAGTCGGGTTACCGAACCGTCGTGAACACGAACGCCGATGCGCAACAAACGGTGCCGCATCTGCATGTGCACATCCTCGGCGGCCGACTGATGACCTGGCCACCAGGGTAGGGTCTTGAATGGTGCAAATAGCGCGGCTAGCTTTGGTATCTGTCGTTTCGGTCGTGGGCGGTATTCAAGGGGTAGCGATCGATGCCTGAGGTCGTCATCCGCGAGGATGAGAACTTCGAGCGCGCACTTCGGCGGTTCAAGAAGAAGTGCGAGAAGGCGGGGATCTTGTCGGACCTGCGCAGGCATCGTCATTACGAGAAGCCGAGCGAACGACGGAAACGGAAACTCAACGCGGCACGCCGCAAGAACCGACGGGAGCGCGGAAGCTGAACGAAACGGGTACGAGCCTGTCGGTAAGGGCTGAAATCGTCGACTCGGTGGGGGCGTAGGACGTGTCCCGGCCGGACGGGCAGGACCAAGGGGTGCGGGCAACAGGAGTTGCCGGCACCCCTTCCAGTTTCGGGGAGGTCGCCTCCCCGCAGACGCTCGAGCGGCTGGAGTTCGCCCGCGCGCTCGATCTCGTCGCGCAGCGGGCCGCCGGACCGCTCGGTGCGGCGCGCATTCGGCAGCGTCGCCCCACGGCGGACCGGACCACGGTGGAGCGGGAACTGGCGCGCGTCAGCGAGTTGGCACGGCTCCTCGCGGCCGCCGATCCGATTCGGCCCGATCCCGTCGGTGACATCGGCGACGCCCTCCGACGGGTGGCCGTGCCCGGGTCGGTGCTCGACGGCATCGAGCTCCTCCAGGTTGGCTTGGCACTCGAAGCCGCCCGCGCGCTGCGCAGCCACCTCGATCGGGTGGCGGCGACGGCACCCACGCTGGCCGCGCTGGTCGCCGATCTGCCGCCGGCATCGCTCGGGCACGACATCACCAGGTCCTTCGATTCGGAAGGCCAGGTGAAGGACGGGGCCGATCACGCGGTCGATGCGGCCCGAGCAGCGGTGCGCGACGCGCGGACCAGGCTGGTGAGCGCGCTCGAGGCCGTCCTCAAGCGGCTCGACAGCGGCGAGACGCCCGAGGGTGCGTCGGTCACGGTCCGAGACGGGCGCTACGTGATCCCGGTCGCGCGCACGGCGAAGGGCCGGGTGCGCGGAATCGTGCATGGCGAGTCGGCCAGCGGAGCCACGCTGTTTGTCGAGCCGAGCAACGCGGTGGAACTCGGCAACGCGCTGGCGGGGGCGGAAGCGCGCGAAGCGCGGGCGGTGCTCGCGGTTTATCGTCGTTGCTCGGACGCCCTGCGCGACTGCGTCGCGTTGGCGGCGGCCGGATGGGAAATGTGCGTGGCGGTGGATGACGTGTACGGTCGGGCGCGCTACGCCGACGAGGTAGACGCGGCTCCCCCGACGATCGGGTCGGTCCCGGGTCCGCATGTGCTTATCAACGCCCGACACCCGCTGCTGTTCGCCGAGATGCCCGACGCGGTACCGTTCACCCTGGAGCTCGCCGAGGATGAGACCGCCGTCATCGTGAGTGGTCCCAACACCGGCGGCAAGACGGTGCTATTGAAGACGGTCGGGTTGGCCAGCGCGCTCATCCAGGCCGGTATCCTCCCGCCGCTGGGGGCGGGCTGCGTGATCCCCGTGTGCCGCCGCATCTTCGCCGATATTGGCGATCACCAGTCCATCGCGGCGAGCCTGTCAACCTTCAGCGCCCACGTGGCAACGATGCGCGACACGCTGGAAGCGGCCGGCCCGGGCACGCTCGTGTTGCTCGATGAGGTCGGCAGCGGCACCGACCCGGCGGAGGGAGCCGCGTTGGCGGGTGCGGCCATTGAATCCCTCGTGAGACGCGGGTGCCGCGTGCTGGCCACGACGCACCTGAGTGCCCTGAAACGTCTCGCCGCGGAGACCCCGGGGGTGCTCAATGCCTCGCTCCAGTTCGACCCCGACACGCTCACGCCGACCTATCGGTTTCTCAAGGGTGTGCCCGGCCGCTCGTACGGCTTGGTGATCGCCCGCCGACTGGGTCTCCCAAGTGCCGTACTCGACGACGCGGAGTCGCGCGCGCCAGACCCTGAGCGAACACTCGACGCCGCCCTGGCCGACCTCGAACGGCGAACCGCCGACCTGGCGGCGCGCGAGTTGGAGACGGCCGCCATGGCGACTCGTCTCGATGAGCGCCACGCGGAGATCGTCCGTGCCGGGGACGATCTCCGCACGCGCGAAGCCGAAGCGAACGCGCGGGAGAAGGAACTGGAGCGGGAGGGGCGGGAACGCGCCCGTCAGTTTCTGCTCGATGCCCGCAAACGGGTCGAGGAGGCGCTGGGGATGGCGCGGGCGGCCGTGACGGAGGCAACCGCCAAAGAGGCCCGACGTCTGGTCGAAGCCGGGATTTCCGATGAGGCAGAGGAACTCCAGCGCCTGCAGGAGGTGCTGGCCCGGAAAGGATGGACGGTGCGCTCCGGCGCGGCCTCGCGGCCCCGTCCACCCGCGGGGCCCGCTGCGCCGGGGACCAAGGACAAGGCACCCCTGGTTCAGCCGTCGGCGCGACCGCCGATCGAGGTCGACGCGTCTCCCGAGATCGACGTGCGCGGGATGACCGTCGACGAGGCATGCGACGCCGTCACGCGCGCGCTCGACGCCGCGGTGCTGGCGGACCTCCCGGTGCTGCGCATCATCCACGGCAAGGGCACCGGCCGCTTACGCGCCGCGGTCGGCGCCCTGGTGGCCGCTGACCGTCGGATAGGAACGCATCGGTTGGCGCCGCCCATCGAGGGGGGCACCGGCGTCACGATAGCGGAGTTGGAGTCGTGAGCGGGATCCCGGACGAGATCATCGAACAGGTGCGTGACGCGGCCGACATGATCGAGATCATCGGCGAACACGTCGCGCTCAAGCGCACCGGCGCCGACTACCGGGGTCCGTGTCCCTTCCACGGCGGCACCAAGCGGAATCTCGCGGTGATCCCTCGAAAGCAGATGTACTACTGCTTCGTGTGTCATGAGGGGGGAGACGTGTTCACGTTCTTCATGAAGCAGTTCGGGATGGACTACCCCACGGCGGTACGCGAGGTTGCCGGGAAGGTCGGTGTGGTCATTCCGGAGCGCACGACGAGCGGCCCCGACCCACGCGAGCCGTTGTACTCGGCGGTGGCGGTGGCGCACGATTGGTATCAACGCCAGTTGCGCGAGGCACCGGACGCGGCCCGCGCGCGCACCTACCTGGAGGGTCGCGGATACCAACTCGAGACGCTGCTGCCGTACGGGCTCGGCTATGCGCCGGGCGGCCAGGCGTTTCTGGACGCGATGCGCACGCTCGGGATCGAGCTGCCAACGCTGGTCACGTCCGGCCTGGCCGTCGATCGCGACGGGAAGGTCCGCGCCCGCTTCTGGGATCGATTGCTGTTTCCTATTCACGATCTGCGCGCGCGGGTTGTGGGCTTTGGTGGCCGAGTCCTCGGTGACGGCGAGCCCAAGTACCTCAACTCGCCCGACGGCGAGATCTTCCACAAGGGGCGTCTGCTGTACCACCTGCACGCCGCCAAACACGCCATTCGGAAGACCGAAAACGCGGTCGTCGTCGAGGGATACTTCGACGTGCTGCGTCTGGTGGAAGCGGGGATCGAACACGCGGTCGCGCCCCTGGGAACCGGGTTCACCGCCGATCAAGCCCAACTGTTACGACGGGTCACCGATCGCGTGACCCTGCTGTTCGACTCCGATGCCGCCGGGTTGCGCGCCACCTTCCGCACCGCGGATGCGTTGCTGCGCGCCCAACTCCGCGTCGTGGTAGCCAGTCTGCCGGAGGGCGAAGATCCCGACACGCTGGTACAGCGACACGGGGTCAAGGCACTGGAAACGGTCCTGCGGGATGCGGTCGACGTCTTCGAGCGGAAGGTCCAGATCCTCGAGCGAAAGGGGTGGCTGCAGTCGCTCGCGGGGCGTCGTCGCGCGCTCGACCGGCTGCTCCCGACCTTGCGCGCCGCCGCCGACCCCGTAACCCGTGACCTGTACATTTCGCGGGTGACGGAGGTTCTCGGCGTGTCGCGCGAGTCCGTGCTGCGGGAAATCGCCGATCAGCCGACACCACCTGCCGCGCCGCGTTCTCCCGACGCGCCGCGAACCACGTCGCCGACACGCCATCACCGCGCAGGACCGGAACGCAATCTCGTGCGCGCCATGGTGCACGAGGCGGATCTGCGCCGGCGTATCGCGGACCTCGTGCCGGACCGAGCCGTCATTCGCGAACCGGACGCCAGCGTGTTCGCGGTCCTCGCCGCTGCCCGGGAAGGACAACCGGCCGGGGAACTGCTGGACGCCTTGACCGGCGAACCGCGGGCCCTCCTCGCGGCGATCCTCGCCGAGACCTGGGGACCGCCGGATGTCGATGCGTTGGTCACCGGCGAACTGAACAAGCTCGACAGTCGCCGGCTGGAGTACGAGCTGCGCGAAGTCAAACGACGCATTCCGTTGGCGACCGAAACAGACAAGCCCGCGCTGGTCGCGCAGGTCGATGCCTTGAGCCGCAAGATCGCCCGGCAAAACCCCGGGCGCTGGAACGTGATCTCCAAAGGGAGGGGAAGTGCACCCTGATCTCGCCGTGTTGTTGCAACTGCAGGAGAAAGACAAAGCCGTGCGTGCCTGCCAAGAGGCGCTCGAAGCCCTCGAACCCGATCTCGCCGCCCTCGATGACGACGTCCGCCGCCAGGAGGAAGCACTCGAGGCGGCCCGTCGCGGCATTGCGGAGGCGGAGAAGCGCCGGACCGAACTCGAGGAGAAGATCAAGAACTTCCGCGCCATGCAAGAGCGGCGGCGCCAGCGGTTGGAGTGGGTCCGCGGCGCAAAAGAGGCGGCTACCTTGATGGCGGAGCTTGACCTCGGACGCAGCGTGCTTGCCAAGGAGGAAGCAGAGTGGTTGCGTTCGGCCGACCGCGTGCAGGAGGCCGAGGCGCGGGCGGGCGAATGCCAGACCGCGCTCGAACAAATGACGGAAGATCAGGTGCCGCGCCGCGCGGAGATCGCCGCATTGCAGGCCGAGGCCGCGCGGGTGCTCCAAGCAGCCCAAGTCGGGCGCGCGAAGGCGGCCGAGGGTGTGCCCAAGCCGCTACTGGCTCGCTACGATCGGATCAGACAGGGCCGGTCCCCACTGGTCGTCTATCCCCTGCACGGCGATGCCTGCGGCCACTGCTACACCGCGGTGCCGCGCCACCGTCGGCAGGAACTCCAGAACCGGGAGTCCATCGTCACCTGTGAGGCCTGCGGGGTGATGGTGTTCGAGATGGAGCCCGCGGCGGAGGCGTGAAGGTCCCCCCATCGCGGTGGGCCGTGACGCGCGACCCACCCGCGGACCTGGTGAACCTGATGAGTGGTTCTCTCAACGTTCCCCCGGTGCTGTCCCGCCTGCTGGTCCAGCGGGGATACGATTCGGTCGAACGCGCCAAGCAGTTTCTGCGTCCCACGCTCGACGCGCTGAGCGATCCCTCGTCGTTACCGGACATGGAGCGTGCCGTCGAGTTGATCGCGGATACGGTCCGGTCGGGTGATCGCATCCTGATCAACGGCGATTACGACGTGGACGGGCAATGCGCCACGGCGTTGCTGACGCGCACCCTGCGTGCCGCGGGGGCGGACGTCGTCCCCTTCATTCCGCACCGCACCCGCGATGGATACGACCTGGGGCCGGCCGGTGTCCGCGCGGCAGCGGAGGCAGGCGTCCGCCTGGTCATCACGTGCGACTGCGGCAGCCGCGCCCACGAGGCGATCGACGCCCTGCGAGCCGCCGGACGGCGCGTCGTCGTGACCGATCACCATGTGCCGGGCGCGTTGCCGCAGGCGGACGCCATCGTGAACCCGCGCCGTGGGGATCCCGACGCGCCTACGTACGACCTGTGCGGGGCGGGCGTCGCGTTCAAGCTCGCACAAGCCCTCGCGCCCGTGCTCGGCCTTCCAGCCGCATTCCCGTTTCACCTGATCGACCTTGCGGCGCTCGCTACCGTCGCCGATGTCGTGCCGCTCGTGCAGGAAAACCGCATCCTGGTGCGACATGGTTTGCGAAAACTGGTGGAAACGCGGTGGCCCGGGCTGCGGGCGCTGATCGATACCGTCGGGCTCGCCGGCAAGGAGATTCGGGCCGGGCAGGTGGGGTTCGTGCTTGGCCCGCGGCTGAACGCCGCCGGGCGCATCGGCGACGCGATGGACGGACTGGCCCTCCTGCTCGCCGACGACGACGAGGAAGCCCGGACCCGCGCACGCCAGCTCGAAACGCTCAACGCGCAACGTCAGGAGCTGGACCAGCGCATCCTCGACGGGGCGTTGCGGATGGTGGACGAGGAGGTCGATCTCGATCGCGACTTCGGCATCGTGCTGGCCCGCGATGACTGGCATGCCGGCGTCATCGGGATCGTCGCGTCCCGGCTCGTCGAGCGATTCGCCCGCCCGGCTATCCTGGTCGCCATCGAGAACGAGACCGGCAAGGGCTCGGGGCGGAGCATTCCGTCGTTCGACCTCCACGACGCATTGACCGCCTGCGCACCGCATCTCGTGCGGTACGGCGGCCACCGCATGGCCGCGGGGCTGACGATCGAACGGAGCCGGCTCGGGCCGTTCCGCGAAGCATTCAACGCGGTCGCCGTCGACCGCCTCAGCGCGGATGACCTGATCCCGACCCAACGAGTCGACGCGGTGGTGGGGCTCGACGCGATGGATGAACCGCTCGAGCGGCTGCTGCGGCATCTCGAACCATGCGGGATGGGAAACCCCGGACCCGTGTTCGGCGTCCGCGGCGCGCGAATCCGCGATCCCAAGGCCGTGGGCACGAACCATCTCCGGTTCACCCTTGACGACGGGGGCACGCGGCTCGCGGCGATCGCGTTTGGCTGGGCCGATCGCGTCGAGCCGTCCTGGTCCGAGTCGCCGGTGGACGTCGCGTTCCGGCTCGACGCCAACGAGTGGCGAGGCACGTCGACGCTGCAGGCGCGGGTCGTGCAGCTGCGGCCCTCCGCGTGACCGTGCGCATCGTCGGCGGCGCCCTCGGAGGCCGCGCGATTCAGACCCCGGCCGACGACCGGGTGCGTCCCACCACCGACCGCGTGCGCGAGGCGTTGTTCAACGTCCTCGCCGCCGAGGTGCCGGACAGCACGGTGCTCGATCTGTTCGCCGGCTCCGGGGCGCTTGGCCTCGAGGCGCTCTCCCGGGGCGCGGCCCGGGTCACGTTCGTCGACATCGGGCCGCGGTCGCTCGCCGCCCTCCGCGGGAATATCGCCGCCCTGGGTCTCGACGATCGGGCCACCGTGCGACGCGCCGACGCGTTGCGGTTCGTCCGGCAGCTCGCCGGTGACGCGTTCGATATTGCGGTGGCCGATCCACCGTACTCCACGAATCAACCGGGGGAGTTGGCCCGCCTGTTTCGCGAACGGCCGTTTGCTCGTATCCTGGTCGTCGAGCACTCGTCGCGACTCGAACTCGCTGGGGGGGATACGCGGCGCTACGGTAACGTGGCGCTGACGTTCTATCACGCGCCATGACACGCACGGCGATCTACCCGGGGTCGTTCGACCCGGTCACGCGCGGCCACGAGGATATCATCCGGCGCAGCCTGCATTTTGCCGACCGCGTGGTCGTGGCGGTGGCCGTGAACCCCGGCAAGACCCCGCTGTTCACGGTCGAGGAGCGTGTCGAGATGATCGAGACCGTGGTTGGTGACGATACCCGCATCGACGTGCGCGCGTTCGAGGGGCTGCTGGCCGAGTTCGCCCGATCGGTGGACGCGTCCATCATCGTACGGGGGCTGCGCGCGGTCAGTGATTTCGAGTACGAATTCCAGATGGCGTTGATGAATCGGCAGCTGAACCCGGATATCGAGACGGTATTTCTCGTGCCCGACGTGGGGATGACCTACCTGAGTTCGAGCCTGGTGAAAGAGGTCGCGCATTTCGGTGCGACCATCGATGCGTTCGTGCACCCCGCCGTCGGCGAACGGCTCGCGCGCAAGTTCGCCCCGTGACGTTCCGGGCCGACCTGCGGCGCCGGGCCGCGGCCACCGTGGGGCGGGTGGTGTTTGCGGAGGGGGCCGATCCGCGAGTGGCGGCGGCGGCGGACGTCATGCGACGGGACCAACTGGCGGACGTGATGGTGCTCCCGGATCGGCTTGACGATCACCCCGACCTGGACGCGGTGGCGGGGCTGCTCCGGACGCGGAAGCCGGATCGGCTGGCGCACGACCGCGCGGCGCGCGAGGCGGCGCGGGACCCGATCCGCTTCGCCGCGGGCCTGGTCGCCCTCGGACGGGCCGACGCCGCGGTTGCCGGGGTTACGTGTCCGACCGCCGAGGTGTTGCGCGCGGCGCTATGGGCCATCGGGCCCGCACCGGACGTGGCGACGGTCTCGAGCGCGTTCTACATGGTGGTGGACGACACCGGACTCGATGGCGTGCTCACCTTTACCGACGCGGGGGTGGTGCCGGACCCGACGAGCGAACAGCTCGCCGCCATTGCCGTCGCCGCCGCGGACGACCGCCGTCGTATCGTCGGGGACGCGCCTCGAGTCGCGTTCCTGTCCTATAGTACCAAGGGGAGCGCCGCCGGCCCCCGGGTCGACAAGGTGCGTCACGCCGCCGACTTGTTCGCCCGCGCGCGGCCCGCCGTTCCGTGCGACGGCGAGTTGCAGGGGGACGCGGCCCTGGTACCGGCCATCGCCGCACGCAAGGCGCCGGGATCCCCGCTCGCGGGACGGGCGAACGTGTTGGTGTTTCCCGACCTTGACAGCGGGAACATTGCATACAAACTGGTGCAGCGGCTTGCCGGTGCCGCCGCCATCGGACCGATCGTGCAGGGGCTCGCGCGACCCATGGCCGACGTGTCGCGTGGTGCCGGCACCGACGAGATCGTGGACGTGGCCGCCGTCGCCCTGCTCCAGGCGGCGTGCACCTGACACTTCGTGGGAGGCGTGGATGAGCTTCACGATACGGAAGGACCCCAAAGGTGTCGTCATCGTGGGCGTGGACGGCCAACTCATTGTGAGCAATCGACACGAACTGAAGCAGAAGGTGCTCGACGCGGTAGCCGATGGGGAACGCAAGGTCCTCGTCGATTTTGCCGAGACCGGTTACATCGATTCGTCAGGTCTCGGCGTACTCGTCTCGCTCTCGAAGCGGCTGCGTGAGGAAGGCGGCGAACTGCGTCTGTCCGGATTGAACGACGACCTGCGCATGCTGTTCGAGCTGACCAAACTCGATACGCTGTTCAACATCACCGACTCCGCGGACGAGGCCCTGGCGAGCTTCTGACGTGACGGAGCCCTCTCACCTGGCCGTACAGCGATCCGAGGCGGTGTCCCCGGAAACCGGCTGCGCCGAGTTGCGCATCTGCATCCGTGTTCCGACCGATCTCGAGGTCGTGGAGGAAGCGGTCGACCTGGTCGCCCGCCATTGTCTCGCGTCGGGTGTATCGGCACAACAGGCGCGGTTCAACCTGCGTGTGGCGCTCTGCGAGGCGCTGTCCAACGCGATTATTTACGGCAACGGCCTCGACCCGCGGAAATCCGTCGATATCGAGGTGTCACTCGCCGATCAACTCGTCACGGTGCGGGTGACCGATGAGGGTTCGGGATTCGATCCGGATACCGTTCCCGAGCCGTCGCTGCCCGATGGAATCGAGGCGACCACCGGCCGGGGCCTGTTCCTGATCCGCCGACTCGTCGATCGGGTCTACTTCAACAATCGGGGGAACGCCATCTGCATGGTCCTGCGCCGCGCCTAGAACGGCTCGACGCCATCCTCCACTCCCTCGGTATTCTGGTAGGACATCGCATTCGCCTATGGACCGGGGGCAGCGCCGGCTTGCGGGCCATTGCGGGACAGGGGTCGGACGACCGGCCGCCGCCCGAACCCGGGGACACTGGCGACGCCTTTCGCTCCGGGACGTCGTGGTACATGCCGCTGCCGGCGGTGCAGGGCTGTTGGGTGGAAATCGCCGAGGGGGACGCGGCCGTCGGCGAACAGGTGGAACCCCTGCTGACCCGGCTGCTCGACAGCGAACGTGACTCCTTGCACCTCGTGCAGGCGTTGGCCGATCGCTACGAAGAAATCGAGCTCCTCTACACGATCAGCGAAACATTGGGCCGTACGTTGGGGCTGCGGGAAGCCGCCAAGACCATCGTCCGGGAGGTCAGCGCGGTGGTGGGCGCACGGCGGGCGTCGATTCTCGTGCACGATCCCGAGCGGGACGTGCTGCGGCCGGTGGCGGGTTGGGGAATCGACGTGGAACATTTTGCGCCGATCGACGTGGCTGATCCGTGCTCGGTGGCGGCACGCGTGTTCCGCGAACGGCGCATAGTTGAATTCGATCCGAACGGGCCGGACGAGCCGCCGCCGTGTGAGCCCGGACGAACGTACCGCGGCGCGGCGTTCGTCTGTCTGCCGATCGTGTACCCGAATCCGGGCCAGGAGCCGCGGCTGATCGGCGTGCTGTCGGTCACCGACCGCACGGGCCCCGACGCGTTTTCCGACGGCGACAAGCGACTCCTCTCGACGGTGGCGGCCCAAGTGGGCGCGACCATCGAAAACGCGCGCCTCGTGGAACGAGACCGACAGCAGCAACGCCTGCGACGGGAACTCGAGCTGGCCCACGATCTCCAGCTCAAGCTGTTGCGATCGCGCGCGGTGACCGGAGCGGACGTCGCGGCGCGTTGCCAACCCGCCGAGAGCGTCGGGGGCGACTTCTACCACGTCCGACGGTTGCTGGAGAATCGTCTGGGCGTGATGCTCGGCGACGTATCGTCACACGGATATTCGGCGGCGCTGATCATGGCCCTGGTGCTATCCGCGGCCGGTATCCATGCGGGTGAGGCCACCGCGCCCGACGACGCGCTGCGCCTGCTGCTCGATTCCGTCGGCGATGAACTGCGCGAGACCGAGATGTACCTCACCGTGTTCTACGGCGTGGCCGACGAACGCGAAGGCCTGCTGCGCTACGCCAACGCCGGTCATCCCCACGCGTTTCGGCTGGGTATGAACGGCACCGCCACGCGGCTGGTGGCGACATCCCCACCGCTCGGCCTCGGACCCGCGCAGGGGATTGCCGCCGCCGAAACGCCGTGGATCGCCGGCCAGGACACCCTACTCCTGTTTTCCGATGGCATCGCCGACGCCCGTAACGACGCCGGCGACAGCTTCGGCGAGGACCAGGTCATCGACCTGGTGCGCGCGCGGCGCGGCGAGGGAGCTGAAGCCGCGGTGGGCGCGGTCTTCGACGCCCTTACGGCGTTCGACGCGGCCGGGCGGGACGACAGGACGGTCCTTGTCCTGAACGCGTGACCATCGGTGCCCCGCCGTCTCGGCCAGCATTTTCTCACCGATCCCCGCATCCTCGACCGCATCGTCGATGCGCTCGATCCCGATCTATCGGACGACGTGCTCGAGATCGGTCCCGGATACGGTGCGCTCACGTCCCGGCTTGCTCCGCGCGTTCACCGGGTGGTCGCGATCGAGAAGGACCGCGCACTCGCCGCCGTCCTCCGGTCCAGCATTGATCCAGCCACGATCGTCGAGGTCATTGCCGCCGACGCGCTGCGAGAGAACTGGCCGGCGCGCTTGGCCCCCGCAACCGCGTTCAAGGTGGTGGGCAACATCCCGTACTACATCACGTCGCCACTGCTCGACAAAGCGCTGACCGCGGGTGCCGGCGCGGCGCTGCCAACGGTCATCGTGTTCCTCATGCAGGAGGAAGTGGCCGACCGCGCGGCCGCCGCGCCGGGGTCAAAGACCTACGGGGCGTTGTCCGTGGGCCTCCAGGTCACGGCACACGTCGACCGCGTGTTCGGCGTCAAGGCAGGAGCCTTCCGGCCCCCGCCCAAGGTCGATTCCGCCGTGCTCCGTCTGCGGCCTCGCGCCAATCCGGCGATCGGTCCGGAAGACGCGCGCGCGTTTCGCCGGTTCGTCACCGCGCTGTTCGGGCAACGCCGCCGCCAGTTGACCCGCGGCCTGATGACCGTGACCGGCCGCAGCCGGGCGACCGTCCTCGCCCTGATCGACGCGATAGGCCTCGATCCAACCCTCCGGCCGGAAGTCGTGGCACCCGAAGGATTTGTGGACCTCTTTCGGGCGGTGGCGCGTTTGACGGCCTTCACGGGGATCGGTAGATTGTGAAAACTTTCACAAAACCATGCGCAAGATCGCCGACTCGACCGTTCGACGCCTGTCTCTCTACCTGCGATTCCTCGAGGCCTTCGCGGAACAGGGTATCGGCACCATCAGTTCGGACGAGCTCGCGCACCGGGGCGGCACCACCTCCGCCCAGGTGCGCAAAGATCTCTCGCTGTTCGGCTCGTTCGGCAAACGTGGATTGGGGTACTCGGTCCCGGAACTTGATGAGCGTCTGCGAGGCATCCTGGGCCTGGAGCGGACCTACAGCGTCGCGGTCGTCGGGGCGGGGAAGATCGGGAGCGCGCTGGCGCAGCACACGGAGTTCGGCCACCGCGGGTTTCCCGTGCGGCGCGTGTACGACTCCGACCCGCGCAAGATCGGTCGCTCGTGGAACGGTCTCAAGGTGCGTGACGCGCGCAAGATCGGCGAAGATTTTACCCAACACCCGGTCGACATCGTGATTCTCGCCGTGCCCGCCGAGGGCGCCCAACAAGTCGTCGACCGCGTGGTGCAGCTCGGCGTCAAGGCGATCCTCAATTTCGCCCCGGTGCAGCTCGCCGTGCCGGATGACGTCACCGTCAAGAATGTCAGCATGGCGATGGAACTGGAAGCGTTGAGCTACGCGTTGAGAAACCGCTAGATTGCGGGGATGCCCACCCTCCACGTGACGTCCGAGATCGGCCCGCTGCGGGCCGTCTTGGTTCATACGCCCGGCAACGAACTCCTCGCGGTGACACCGGGGACGCGCGAAGACTACCTGTACGACGACATCATCGACATCGAGATCGCGCGCCGAGAGCATCGCCGGCTCGTGGCGCTGCTCGAGCGATTCGCGCGGGTGTATGAGGTGCGCGACATGCTCTCCGACATTCTCGAGCGCCAGGATGTCCGCGAGTACCTGATTACCCGCACGATGGACATCGTCCAGTCCGATTCGGTCCGGCGCAAGTTCCACGATCTGCCTCCCGAGGACCTGGTCACGCTGATGATCGAGGGCATGGAGGAGGAGGCGGGACCGATCGGGAAGGCGCTCAACGAGGTGGGATACGCGCTTCCGCCGGTCCCGAACCTGTTCTTCACGCGTGACGTCGGCATCGTGATCGGCGGCCACGTGGTGATCGGGTCGATGCGCCACACGGCTCGCTGGAGCGAAGAGCTGATCATCAAGTCGCTGTTCATGTACCATCCCGAATTACGCAACGCGGGGATCCTGTACGACGGGTCGGAGGAGCGTCGCACGGGCTATTCGGTGGAAGGTGGTGACGTCCATCCGTTGCGACCGGACACCCTGATCCTCGGCTTCTCCGATCGGTCGAGCCCGGTCGCGCTCGACTATCTCTGCGACCTCGTGTTCAGCGCCACGGAAATCACGGACATCGTTGTCGTCGTGTTGCCGAGCGAGCGGGCGGCCATCCATTTGGACATGGTCTTTACGCAGGTCGATCACGAGCGGTGCGCCGTCTACCCGCCGCATTTCGTGGGTCCCGAACGATTGCCGGTACTTCACCGCCGGAAAGGGCAGGACGTGGTCCGGGAAATGCCGGACTTCTTCACCGCCTTGCGGGAGGTCGGCATGCCGTTGGAACCGGTGCTGTGCGGCGGCAACCATCGCCCCGTGCAGGAGCGCGAGCAATGGGCGTCCGCGTGCAACTTCGTGACGGTGCGGCCCGGCGTGGCGATCGCCTACAAGCGCAATGACGCGACGCTCGCCGAGTTCGAGCGGGCGGGCTACCGCATCATCGACGCCGTCTCGTTTCTGACCGGCCAGAGTACGCTGGAGGACGACGAGCGAGCCATCCTGGCCACTGAGGGCGCCGAACTGGTCCGAGGTGGCGGCGGACCCCGCTGCATGACCCTGCCCCTGCTGCGAGACGATCCGTGAGCGGGCTGCAGGCCCACCCTTCCGGCACCCTCGTCGACCGCGCCCTCGACTACCTGCGCACCGGTCCGGCCGCCAGTCCGAAGATCACCGCGGACATCCTCGGCATTCCCAAGGCTCCGTCGGTGGTCGCGGAGCGCCTCGCCACCGCGCTGCTGGGCGCCGACCCTCGAGTCATGCGGGACTATCGTGGACACTGGACCCTGGCCGATCCGTATCGCACCTCGCCCCGGCTCGCGGACTGCACGTTCGCGGTGGTCGACGTCGAGACCACGGGTTCGCAGCCGGCGCGGTCCGACCGGATCATGGAAATCGGGGTTGCGCTGGTGACGGGGAAACAGGTGCGCGTGGCGTTGGATCGGCTCCTCGATCCGGGCCGCGCGGTGCCGTGGAACGTCACGCGCGTCACGCGCATTACGTCCGAAATGGTCAAAGGGCAGCCGACATTCGGCGAGATCGCCGACGAAGTACTGTCCGTGCTTTCCGGGCGGGTCTTCGTTGCCCACAACCTGGCGTTCGACTGGCGGTTCGTCGCCGCGGAGCTGCGTCGCGCGCGCGATGTGGTGCTGGACGGACCGACGCTGTGCACCGTGAAGCTGGCTCGGCGGCTCATCCCCGGCCTCAAGCGCCGGGGCCTGGATAGCGTGGCCGCGTACTACGGCGTCGAAATCGAGCATCGGCACCGGGCAGCGGGTGATGCGCTGGCCACCGCGCATGTCCTGGTCAGGCTGATCGAGGCCGCCCAGGATCTGGGTGCCGAGACGCTCGAAGACCTCCTCGCGCTCGATGCGAGGGTAAAGGGCAAGAAAACCGCCGGCCCGACGTGGATGGACGCTGTATGAAGTCGATCAGCTTCCGTATCGGGGGCTTCGCCTGCCATACCGTGGATGCGGGGAGCCAACGGCTCGACGGCGGGGCGATGTTCGGGGTCGTCCCCAAACCCCTGTGGGAGCAACGCATCCCTGCCGACGAGCGCAATCGGATACCGCTCGCGCTGCGCTGCTTGCTGATCGAGCACCCCGCCGGGCCCGTGCTTGTTGATACCGGTGTTGGTAACAAGGAGTCTTCCAAGTTCACAGACATCTACGCTGTGGAAAACTCGGGCGATCCTGGACCTACCAGACTTGAGGATAGTCTTGCGACACTTGGCTTTACACCGTTGGATATAAAGTATGTTATCAATACACATTTGCACTTTGATCATTGCGGCGGCAATACGGTTATCGACGTGAAAAACGGTCATGGGGACATGATGGCAGTGCCCCAGCTCGCTTTCCCCGAAGCGACCTACGTCGTCCAACGCGGCGAACTCGCGTTCGCCAGGGCTCCGGGCGAGCGCGCGGCTGCGAGCTACCTGGCTCCCAATTTCGAGCCGATCGATGCGGCGGACCGCTGGCAGCTCATCGACGGCGAGGCGGAGATCCTGTCGGGTATTCGGGCGCTTCCCACGCCCGGCCACGTCCCGCACCACCAATCAGTGGTGATCTCCGACGGCGGCGAGACCGGGTGCTTTGTCGGCGACTTGATCCCGACCGCGGCGCACCTGCCCCCGGCCTGGATCATGGGCTACGACCTCGAGCCGCTGGTCACGCTGGCCACGAAAAAGGCGTTGCTGGACCGCGCGGCCCGGGAGAACTGGGTCCTGATCCTGGAGCACGAGCCGGGACCGGGAACTGGCCGCGTGGTCCGGGATGGCAAGCGATTCGTTTTCATGCCGCTTGACACTCCTCCTGGCGCGGGGTAGGTTGACGGCTAAATCCAGCGAAGTAAGCGCGTTAGCGCTTCACCCTCCTGCCGCCGAGACGTGTCGGCGCGCGTTTTGGGTTCCGATTGTTCACCGGGGGCGATATGTCGCCGCCGGGATAGACGGATTCCCATCGAGAGGGTCCGTTTTTTTATGTCATGCGATGGAGGTGGTCGAGCTGGCGAATCCTGGTAGTTCAGATCAGCGCACTCGGGTGAATCGCCAAATACGGATCAGTCCGGTCCGATTGGTCGACGCAGACGGGTCGCAGATCGGCGTGGTGCCGATCGAGGAAGCCATGAAGCTCGCGGGAGAACGAGAGTTGGATCTGGTGGAGGTCGCGCCGGGTGCGCGCCCGCCCGTGGTCAAGATCATGGACTTCGGGAAGTTCAAGTTCGAACAGGCCAAGGCAGCGCGCGCCGCGAAGAGGAAACAACACATCATCCATGTCAAAGAGGTGAAGTATCGGCCGGGCATCGATGAGCACGATTTCGACTTCAAGACCCGACATGCCCGCCGGTTTCTCGAGGAGGGCAACAAGGTGAAGCTGACGATGATGTTTCGAGGCCGTCAGGTGACCCACCCGGAGTTGGGACGCGACGTGCTCCATCGGGTGTTCGAGGTGGTGAGCGACATCGCCAAGGTCGAGTCCGACCCGAAGCTCGAAGGCCGTAACATGACGATGATCCTGGCGCCCAAGTAGGTCCGGCCGCCGCATCGTCCGACAGCAAGGATATCAACACATGCCGAAGCAGAAGACCAAGCGGGCCGCCATGAAGCGGTTCAAACTGACGGGGACGGGCAAGGTGAAGCGCTTTCGCGCCTTCAAAAGCCATATCCTCACGAAGAAGCATCCCAAACGGAAGCGCCACCTGCGGAAAGCGACGCTGATGTCGTCGGCCGATCAGGGGCGCATCAAGCGGCTATTGCAGGCCTAGGAGCGTCCCATGCCGAGAGTAAGCACGTCGGTTGCGCGGCTGAAGCGCAAGAAGAAGATCATGCGCGCCGCCAAGGGTGCGCGCGGAGCGCGCAGCAAGCTCTACAAGACCGCGAAAGAGACCGTCGAACGCGCCATGCGGTACGCGTATCGCGACCGGCGCAATCGGAAACGGGACTTTCGTCGGCTGTGGATCGTCCGGATCAATGCGGCCGCCCGACAGCACGACCTATCGTACAGCCGGTTCATGGCGGGGCTGCGGAGCGCCGGGGTGGAGGTCAACCGCAAGATGCTGGCCGATCTCGCGGTCCACGACCCCGCCGCCTTCGGAGAGCTGGCCGCCGTCGCGAAGCAACGCCGGTAGCACGGCTGGACGAGGCGCGCGGCTCGACCGCCGATGAGCTCTGGTCCCCTCCACGAACAGCTCGACGAGATCGCGGCCGCGATCGCGAACATCGAATCCGCGAACGCGCCACAACTCGATGAGTTGAAGCACGGGCTCCTTGGCCGCAAGGCGGGGGCCCTCACGCGCGTGTTGCGCGCGCTCCCGGACCTTCCACCCGAAGAGCGGCGGGACCTCGGCACACGGGCCAATCTGCTGAAGCGCGACGTGGAAGCGGCGATCGAGACGCGGCTGCGCCAGCTCGAGTCCGCCACCCGACGCGGTGACGACATCGACCGTAGCATGCCCGCGCGTCGCCGCTGGCGCGGGGCGATCCACCCGGTGACGCAGGTCGTCGACGAGATCTGCGACATCTTCCGGGAACTGGGATTCACCCGTCGCGTCGGTCCGGAAGCCGAAACCGAGGACTACAACTTCACGAAACTGAACATCCCGCTCGACCATCCCGCGGTCGACATGCACGACACGTTCTATCTCTCGCCGGGCGTGGTGCTGCGCACCCACACGTCACCGGTGCAGGCGCGCACGATGGAGCAGTACGAACCGCCCATTCGTATCGTCGTCCCGGGGCTGGTGTACCGCCGCGACCCGTTCGATCCGTCCCACGCGCCTGTCTTCGACCAGATCGAAGGTCTGGTGGTGGACGAAGGCGTGAGCTTCGTGGATTTCAAAGCGGCGATCGACTTCTTCGCCCGACGCTTCTTTTCGCCGGACACAGCGGTCCGGTTTCGGCCCTCCTTCTTTCCGTTCACCGAGCCCTCCGCCGAGGTCGACGCGCAGTGTCAAAATTGTCGCGGCAGCGGTTGCTCGACCTGTAAACAGACCGGCTGGATGGAGATCATGGGCGCCGGGATGGTGCATCCCGCCGTGTTCGAAGCGTGCGGGCTCGATCCCGAACGCTATACCGGCTACGCGTTCGGGATGGGGCCGGCCCGCATCGCGATGGTGCGTTACGGGATTCCCGACATCCGCACGTTCTTCGAGAACGACATGCGGTTCCTCGACCAGTTCGTGGAATAGCCGGTGTACGCGTCGCTCCGCTGGATTGCCGACATGCTTGGGCGGGAACTGGACCCGCACGACGCCGCGAGGCGGCTCACCAACGTGGGCGCAACGGTCGATGCCGTCGAGCCGCTGTTCGCCGAGCTCGGCGAGGTCGTGGTCGCTCGGGTGGAACACGTCGCCAAGCATCCCGACGCCGACCGTCTGTCGGTGTGCCAAGTGAACACGGGCTCCGGCACGTTGGAAGTGGTGTGTGGCGCCCCCAACGTCACCGCCGGCGCGCTCTATCCCTACGCGCCCGTTGGCGCCACGTTGCCCGGCGGGTTCCAGCTCGAAAAACGCAAGATCCGCGGTGTGGTGTCCAACGGGATGCTGTGTTCCGCCAAGGAACTGGGCATTGGGGCCGACCAGGCGGGCATTCTCGAGCTCCACACCGACGCCGCGCCCGGGACCCCGCTGCTGCAGGCAATGCCGTGGGCGGACACCCGCATCGAAATCGACGTCACGCCTAACCGGCCTGACCTCCTCTGTCAAAAGGGTGTGGCGCGGGAGTTGGGCGCGACCCTCGATCTTCCCGTTCGCCTTCCAGTCATCCCTCACGCCGGTGAAGCCCTGGCGCCCCGGCGCGCGCAGACGGCGGGAACGGTCGGTGGCATCGCGGTATCGCTCGAGGACACGGAGGGGTGTCCGCGCTACATCGCGGCTGTCATCCGCGGCGTGTCCGTGGGACCGTCGCCGGACTGGCTGGAGGGGCGGCTCCGGGGCGTCGGCGCCCGGTCCATCAACAACGTGGTAGACGCCACGAACTACATCCTGCACGAGATCAACCAACCCCTGCACGCATTCGATCTCCGCCGGCTGCGGCGGGATAGCCTGATCGTCCGGCGCGCACGACCCGGCGAACGCCTCACGACGCTCGACGGGGTCGACCGTGCGTTGACCCCGGACATGACGATGATCTGCGATGCGGAAGGACCCATCGCGATCGCCGGTGTGATGGGTGGGGCGCATGCTGAGGTCGTCGAGGACACGACCGATATTCTGCTCGAATGCGCCTACTTTGATCCCGTGCGCACGCGCGCCACCCGGAACCAACTCAATATGAGCACGGACGCCAGCTATCGGTTCGAGCGGGGCATCGACCTCCAGGGCATGCCCGGCGCGGTGCGGCGTGCCGTGGAACTGATCATCGCGGTCGCGGGTGGCGAGGAAGCTGAGGCGTCGCTCGATCTGCTGCCGCACTCCGTCCAGCCGACCACCGTGTTCCTGCGCCCGGACCGGGTGGCGCACCTGCTGGGCGTCCCGGTCGATGTGGCGGAGATCGAGGGCTTGCTCACCAGCGTCGGGTTCGCGGTCGCGCCCAAGGACCAGCGACTGGCGGTGCAGGCTCCCGGATGGCGGCCCGACGTGACGCGTGAAGTGGACCTGATCGAAGAGGTTGCGCGCCTGAAGGGATACGATGCGTTTCCGGTCGAGTGGCGCCCGTACCGGCCGACGCTCGTCCCCGACGCACCGTCCGAACTCGTGAGCGCGCGGCTCCGGCGGCTCCTCACGGGGCTTGGACTGCACGAGGCGCGCACGTTGACCTTCGGCCCCGCGTTCGGCGCCCGCCCGCAGGCGATCGAGAACCCGCTCTCAAACGACGAAGCGTTTCTCCGCGGCTCGCTCCTGCCCGGGCTGGTCCGATCGGTCGAGCACAACTGGTCGGCCCGAACCCGGGACGTCCGCCTGTTCGAGATCGGGCGGGTGTTCCAGGCGACGGACACTGGGAGGCCGGACGAGACCCTGCGGGCCGGCGGCGTAATCTCCGGCGCCCGCCTGCCGAGCCATTGGAGCGCGGCAGGGCCCGCGCCGGACCTCGACCTCTGGGATCTCAAGGGTATGTTAGAGGACGTCGTGCGGGCGGCGGTGCCCGGCGGGCGGCTCCAGCCGGGCGAGCAGGGCGGCTGGACCGTCCACAGCGGCGACGGACGCCAGGTGGGGATTGGGCGCCAACTCGATGCGGACAGTCCGCCGTGGTCCGCCCCGTTGTTCGGATTCGAGGTGGACATCGAACGTGAGGCGCGGGAGGCGCATCGGTTCGCGCCGCTGCCTCACACACCGGCCTCCGACAGGGATGTCGCGCTGGTCCTTCCCGCGACGGTGACGGCGGAGGAGGTGGAGCAGGCGACGCGGGTCGCCGGCACGCCGCTGTTGGAATCGGTCACCGCGTTTGATGAGTACCGGTCGGATGACCTGGAGGGGCGCAGCGTCGCGTGGCGTTTGGTGTTCCGGGCCGCGGATCGCACATTGCGAGATACCGAAGTGGACCGGGCGGTGGAGAAGATCTTGCACGCACTGAAGGAACAACTGGGTGTCGAGCGACGAGAGTCCTGAATTCCAGGCCCTTGCCGAGTTGGAGACGGTGGTCGGGAACCTCTCCGACGCCATGGCGACGTGGCGCCGTCGCGCGCTGAAGGCGGAGTCGCAACGCGCGGCGGTGGCGGGGAGCCATGATGCGGTCGCAGCCCGCGAGCGGGTGCTCGAACTGGAATCCGCCAATGCGGAGTTGATGGATCGCCTCGACGTCGCCCGGGAAAAAGTGGAACATCTGGTCGCGCGGCTCAAGTTTCTCGAGGAACAGGCGGCCGCGGAGGAGCAGGCGGGATGACACAGAATCGGACGGTGGTCAAGGTCAAGATCGGCAGCGAGGAATACTCGCTCCGCTCCGATCGATCCGAGGCGCACACCCGCTCGGTGGCGGAGCACGTCGATCGGGCGCTCCGGGAGGTCCAGTCCAGCGGCGCGATCGTCGAGACGCACAAGGCCGCGATCCTCGCCGCCCTGTCGATTGCCGACGAGCTGTTCCACGCCAAGCGAGCCCAGGCGCAGATGGCCGACCGGCTGAACGAGCTGGCCGACGAACTTTCGCGGCTCCTCCCACCGGCCAAGCGCAGTTCGCGCACGAGCGGCTCATTTGCTTCGGCAGGGGACGGCACGTAAAATAGTTTATCGTATCATCTTAGCGGATTCCGGCTTCGTGTAGCGCGGCGCCTGCCCGAACGGCGGTGCGGCCGCTGGAGATAGATCCATGGGAGCAGACCCGGTCCTCTATTGGGCATTGACCGTTCTCGGCGCCGCGTTGGCCGGGACGGTCTTTTACGTGGTAGGCCGACGCGCCGAGCGCCGCGCCGCCGACGCCCAGGGGATGGCCGGCCAGCAGCAGGCAACGCGCCACCTCGAGGAGGCCAGGCGCGAGGCGGACGCCACCCGGGCGGCGGCGGTGGTGGCGGCCAAAGAGGAAGTGATCAAGGCGCGTGACGAGGTGGATCGAGAAGGAAAGAGCCGCCGCGAGGAACTCGAACGGCAGGAGCGCCGGCTGGATGAGCGCACCAGCCTGCTGGATCGCAAACTGGATACGCTGGATGATCGGGAGACCGCGCTGCGCGAACTGGAACGCGCCGTCACCACGCAGGAGCAGGAGCTGGCGCATCGAGGCGTCGAGGTCGAGCGCCTCGCCGCGGAGCACCGAGCCCGCCTCGAGTCGTTGGCGGGCATCACCGCCGATGAAGCAAAGAACCGCCTGATCAAGGACATGGAGGCCGAAGCGAAGGGCGATGCCGCGGCCCTGGTTCGCGACCTCAAGGAAGAAGCCAAACGCACGGCCGACCGCGAGGCCAAGAAGATCGTCTCGCTGGCGATCCAGCGGATCGCCGCAGAGCATACGGCGGAATCGACCGTGTCGGCGGTGTCGCTCCCCAATGACGACATGAAGGGTCGCATCATCGGTCGGGAAGGCCGCAACATCCGGGCGTTCGAGACCGCGACCGGCGTGGACGTGATCATCGACGACACACCGGACACCGTGGTGGTCTCATGCTTCGACCCCATCCGCCGCGAGGTGGCGCGCCGGGCGCTCGAGCAGCTCATCACCGACGGTCGCATTCACCCGGGACGCATCGAAGAAATCGTCACCAGTGTCCGAACCCAGTTGGAGACCGAACTGGTCGAGACCGGCGAACAAGCGGTCTACGAGGTCGGCATCCACGGGTTGCATCCTGAGTTGATCAAGCTGATCGGCCGGATGAAGTACCGCACGTCGTACGGGCAGAATATCCTGCAGCACTCCATCGAGGTGGCGTGGATCGCGAACATCATGGCGACGGAGTTGAAACTCGATGCGGTGCGGGCCAAGCGCGGCGCGCTGCTGCATGACATCGGGAAAGTGCTGACGCATGAGCAGGAAGGAACCCACGTCCAGCTCGGCGTCGAGGTCGCGACCAAGTACGGTGAAGACGCCATCGTCATCAACGCGATCGCCGCGCACCACGACGATGTGCCGCACGAGACAGCCATTTCCGTGCTCGTGCAGGCGGCGGACGCGATCAGCGGATCGCGCCCGGGCGCGCGCCGGGAGGCGTTCGAGACGTATGTCAAACGGTTGACCAACCTCGAAGCCATCGCGACGAGTTTTGACGGCGTCGAGAAGACGTATGCCATTCAGGCCGGACGTGAACTGCGTATCGTCGTGATACCGGATGTCATCGACGACGCCAGGGCGGGAGAGCTGTCCGAACAGATCGCGCGCCGCATCGAGCTCGAACTGCAGTACCCGGGTCAGATCAAGGTGGTGGTCATCCGCGAAACAAGGTCGGTCGATTTTGCCCGCTAACGTCATCGACGGAACACTGATCGGCGCGGACATGCGCGACGAGCTGCGACCGCAGATCGACGACCTGACGGCCCGCGGCGTGACGCCCGGCCTGGCGGTCGTGCTGGTCGGCGAGCATCCCGCCAGCCAGGTCTACGTTCGCATGAAAGGCAAGGCCTGCGAGGAGGCCGGCATCTACAGCCGGCAGATCGATCTCCCGCTGACGACCGGTGAAGACGACTTGCTCGGGATCATCGATGACCTGAACGCCGATCCCGCCATTCACGGGATGCTGGTCCAACTGCCGCTGCCCGACCAGATCGATGAAACGCGCGTGCTGCGACGCATTCTCCCGACGAAAGACGTCGACGGGTTCCATCCGGAGAACATCGGCAAAGTCTCGGTGGGCGATCCCAGCGGGTTCCGCCCCGCCACGCCGTACGGCGTCCAGCAGCTGCTGGTCCGGAGCGGCGTCGAGACCGCGGGCGCGCACGTGGTGATCGTGGGGCGTTCGAACATCGTCGGCCGCCCGATGGCCTCGCTGTTGATGCACAAGGGCCCGGGCGGAGATGCGACGGTGACGGTGTGCCATTCTCGCACGCGCGATATCGGCGCGGTGACCCGCCAGGCCGATATTCTGATCGTCGCCATGGGAAAGCCGGAGTTCGTCCGTGGCGACATGGTGCGCGCCGGCGCGGTGGTCATCGACGTCGGCGTGAACCGCGTGGATGATCCGGCGGCGAAGCGGGGCTACCGGCTCTGTGGTGACGTGGCGTTCGACGAGGTGGCCGCCGTAGCCTCGGCGATTACGCCGGTCCCCGGCGGGGTGGGACCGATGACCATCACAATGCTGCTGTACAACACGGTCCAAGCCGCGCGGCAGTGGACCGCCTAGATCTCTTTTCGAGCACCTCCGCCGCCCCGACGGACGAGGCGTGGACCGTCGTGCAAGTGACGACCCGCGGGAAGCGCCTGATCGAGGCCGGATTTGATCGCCTCTGGGTCCAGGGCGAGGTCACCGGATTCAAGTCCTACCGCAGTGGCCATTGGTATTTCGCGCTGCGCGATCGGCACGCGCAGGTGCGGTGCGTCATGTGGCGCACCGATACCCAGACCGTGTCGGCACCGCCGGAGGAAGGTGCGCAGGTCTTCGTGGAAGCTCAACCCACCCTTTGGGAGGAGCGCGGCGAATTCCGCCTCACCGTCCGGCAGCTCATTGCCACGGAAGCGGGCGGCCTGTGGCAACAGCGTCTCGAACAGGCCAAGGCGGCGTTGCAGCGCGACGGGCTGCTCGATCCCCAGCGCAAACGCCGGCTGCCGCCGTATCCCACGCGCATCGCGATCGTCACGAGTCCGGACGGGGCCGCCCTGCGCGACATCGTCTCCGTGGCCCGCCGCCGCTGGCCCGGCATTCTCATGTACCTCGTGCCGGCGAGGGTCCAGGGAGAGACGGCGGAAACGGAGTTGGTCCGCGCGCTGCGGACCGTCAGCAGGCTTCCGGTCGACCTCGTCATCGTCGGTCGCGGTGGCGGATCACGCGAGGACCTGTGGGCGTTCAACAGCGAAGCCGTCGCGCGTGCGGTCGCCGCGGTGCCGGTGCCGACCATCTCCGCGGTGGGCCACGAGACGGACATTTCGCTCACGGATCTCGTGGCCGATGTGCGCGCCGCCACGCCGACCGCCGCGGCGGAAGCGGCCCTGCCCGATCGGGACGAGTGCGTCGCGCAACTCGCCGGCCTCGCGCGTGGTCTCGCGATCGGACTGATGACGCGACTCGATGTCGCGGTACAACGGCTCGAACGCACCGGCGACCGCATGCACGCCGCGGTCACCGGAAAGATCGCGGTGGACGGAGCCCGCCTCGACACCCTCGCCACCGCGCTGGACGCGATGAGTCCCCTCAAGGTGCTGGGGCGGGGCTACGCCATGGCGCGGGACCGCGCCGGCACCGTGCTCAAGCGTGTCGACCAATTCGCGCCGCACCGCGCCTTCCGACTCACCGTGTCCGATGGTGATGTCAACGCCCGCGTCGAGAGGCCCGATCGATGACCGACCGTCCGTCGTTCCAGCAGGAACTCGAAGGGCTCGAGCACGTCGTGCGCCAACTCGAGCGAGAGGATATCGATCTCGACAGGGCACTGACGCTGTTCGAGGAAGGGGTCGGTCGACTCAAGCGCGCGCGGAAGCTGCTTGCCGAGTCGGAGACCAAGGTCAAGAACGTCATTGCCCAGGCCGGTGACGCCTATCTCGAGGAAGATCTCGACGTCTGACGTTCCGACGTTCCTGCGAGAAGCCCGAGCGGCGGTCAACGCCGCTCTGGCGCGCTGGGTCGCCGCCGTGCGCCGTGATCCCGGCGGGCGGGTGGGTGAGGCGATCGCGTATAGCCTCGAGGGCGAGGGCAAGCGCCTCCGTGCGGCGCTGCTGTTCGCGGCATTTCGGGAGCTCGGTGGCGCGGGCGACGCGGCCGGTCTCGCGGCCGCCGTCGAGGTCGTGCACACGTACTCCCTGGTGCATGACGATCTCCCGTGCATGGACGACGACGACCTGCGGCGCGGTCGGCCGACGACGCATCGTGCGTTCGACGTCGACACCGCCACCAGGGCGGGATTCCTGATGGTGCCGCTGGCGGCGCGCGTGCTCGCGGACGGATGCGACGCGCTTGGGCTCGAGCGGAAACGGCGGGCGCGCTTGGGGCGCACGCTTTTCGAGGCGGTTGGTGTCCGCGGGATGATCGGTGGGCAAGTGCTGGACCTCGAGGGGGAGGACGTCGACCTCTCGGCGGAGGCACTCACCGCCGTCCACCGCGCCAAAACGGGGGCGCTGATCACCGCGAGCGGCGTCATCGGCGCGGTCGCGGCCCGGGCCACACCACGCGCGGTGGAGGCCGTCCGCGGATTCGGCCAGGAAATCGGGATGGCGTTTCAGATCGTGGACGACGTACTCGACGTGACGCAGACCGCCGCCGTGCTGGGCAAGACCGCCGGGAAAGACGTCCGCCAGCAGAAATCGACGTTTGCGCGACTCCTCGGGCCCGACGCGGCTCTCACCGAGGCGCACGCGTGCGTGGAACGCGCCGTGGACCATCTGGGGTCATCCGGGATAGATTCCACCCTGCTACCCGCACTTGCGCGGTACTTCGTCAACCGGCGTTCCTGAGGTCTGACCACACGCCATGTCGCTCCTCGACGCAATCCACGGTCCTGAATCCGTCCGGGCCCTTCCCCGCGAGCAGCTCCAGGGGCTCGCCGACGAAATCCGGGCGCGCCTCATCCAGGTCGTGTCGAAGACCGGCGGACATATCGGCGCGGGGCTCGGCGTCGTCGAGCTGACGGTCGCGCTGACGCACGCCTTCGAATCGCCGCGCGACAAGATCCTGTGGGATGTCGGCCACCAGGGTTACCCCTGGAAGGTGCTCACCGGCCGCGACGCGCGGTTGGAGACGCTCCGCCAGGAGGGCGGGCTTTCCGGTTTCCTGCGGCGCAGCGAGAGCGACCACGATCATTTCGGCGCGGGACATGCCGGCACCGCCATTTCGGCCGCGTTCGGGATTGCGACCGCGAGAGATCTGCGCGGCGATACCTACCATGTGGTTGCCGTCGTGGGTGACGGAGCCATGACCTGCGGTCTGCCGTACGAGGGGCTCAACAACGCGGGGCACTCCGACCGCGACATTCTCATCGTGCTCAACGACAACGGCATGTCGATCGCCCCCAACGTCGGCGCCATCAACAAATACCTTGGCTCGATCCTGGCCAGCCCGTTTACCAACCGGATGCGCGAACGGGTCAAGGCCGCGATTCAAAAAGCGTCGCATATCGTCGGCGGGAAGCGAATGGTCGACCTCGCCAGGACCATCGAGGAGAGTATCAAGAATCTCTGGTCACCCGGCATGCTGTTCGAGGAACTGGGGTTTCGCTACTTCGGTCCGATCGACGGCCACGACATTCCCGCCCTGCTGCGCACGTTCGACCTCGTCAAAACGCTCGGCGGCCCGCGGGTCGTCCATGTGATCACCCAGAAAGGCAAGGGGTTCCCGCTCGAACAGCCCGATACGGAGAAGTTCCACGCGCGCAATCCGTACGATCCCGAGACGGGCGAGCTGCTGCCGGCCAAGGGCGGGTTGCCGGCCTGGACCAAGCTGTTCGGCTGCGCGATCACCGAGTTGGCCGGCGAGTACCCCGGCATTGTGGCCATCACGGCGGCGATGCCGTCGGGCACCGGCACCAACATCTTCCAGAAAAAATGGCCGGAGCGGTTCTTTGACGTCGGTATTGCCGAGGGACACGCGACGACCTTTGCCGCGGGCCTCGCCACGCAGGGCATCCGGCCGATCGTCGCCATCTACTCGACGTTCCTGCAACGGGCATACGACAGTATCGTGCACGACGTCGCGATTCAGCGGCTCCCGGTCATCTTCTGCATGGACCGCGCGGGGATGGTCGGGGCCGACGGACAGACTCACATGGGTCTGTACGACATCGCCTACATGCTCTCGGTGCCGAACATGACCGTGACGGCGCCGCGTGATGGGGCCGAGTTGGTCGGTCTGCTGCGGTGTGCGCTCCAGCACGACGGCCCGTTCTGCACCCGGTACCCGCGCGACAATGCGCCTTCGTTGGCCCCACCGGCGGCGGAAGTGGCACCGATCCCGTACGGCACCTGGGAGCTGCTCCGCTCCGGACACGACTGCGCGCTGCTGGCGGTCGGGGTGATGTGCCAGCCGGCGATCGAGGCGGCCGAGCTGCTGGCGGCGGAGGGTCTCGAGGTCTCGGTCGTCAATTGTCGGTTTCTCAAGCCGATGGACGCGACCATGCTGCGCACCCTTGCCAGCGAACACCGCCGACTGATCACGATCGAGGACGGCACGATGGTGAACGGTTTTGGCGCCGCGCTCGCCGCTACCGTGGCGGATCTGGCACCTGACGTGCGCGTATCGGTCATGGGTGTGCCCGACCGGACCTACGAACACGCCCCGCGGGCGGTGCAGTTGGCAAGCGTCGGCCTCTGCGCCGCGGGCATCGCCGATCGGGTGCGCGCGCTCGCGGCCAAAGAGAGCCTGTCGGCGACATGATCGTCGGGGTGTTTGGCAACCCCCGGTATCCTGGTTTGGGCGGACTGCTCGAGCGTCTGCTCGCCGTCGTACCGACGCAGGACTTCACCGTGCACAGCGAGGACGCGCTCGCCGAGCTCTGGCCCTCCCCGGTGCCGAGGGTGGATCTCGACGATCAGCGGCCCGATGCGGTGATCTGTTTCGGCGGGGATGGGACCATGCTGCGCACCACGCGCGCCGTGGGCCCGCGGGAAATCCCCATCCTCGGCGTGAAGATCGGCCGAGTCGGGTTCCTCACGAGTGCCACACCCGAGATGCTCGACGACGCGGTGATGGCCCTCAGTCTCGGTAACTACGACGTCGAAAGTCGCCGAATGCTGCAAGCGTCCATTCACGACGTGGACGGACAGGAGACCATCCAGACGACCGCGCTGAACGACGTGGTCGTGCACAAGGCGGGCGTGGCCCGTGTGGTACGCCTTCGCGTAGTGGTGGAGGAAGAGATCGGCACGTTCAGTTCCGACGGCCTTATCGTGGCCAGTCCCACCGGCTCGACCGCCTACTCGCTCAGTGCCGGAGGCCCCATCGTGCTTCCCGGGGTCGATGCGCTGGTTGTGACACCGATCTGTCCCCACACCCTGGCAATCCGCCCGTTCGTCGTGCCCGGTGACTCGCGCATCGTGATCGAGCTTGTCGAGCCCCGGGGGGAGGAACAGGTGCTCGTGTCGTACGATGGCCAGGTTGGGCAAGCCTTGGCCCTCGGCGATCAGGTCGTCGTGACCCGGGCGCCGTTTCGCGCGCGTTTGATACGGCTCGGAACGGATGGATTCTTCACCCGGATGCAGCGCAAGCTACAATGGGGCGACCTCTCCGATCGGGATCGTGACTGAATTGTCGTGCTGAGCGAACTCCGCGTGCGCGATCTCGCCGTCATCGCGGACGTGACCCTGACACTCGACTCCGGCCTCAGCGTCCTCACCGGTGAAACCGGCGCGGGGAAGTCGATGCTGGTCGACGCGTTGGCCCTGTTGTTGGGCGAACGGGCCAGCGGTGACCTGGTCCGTCCCGGCGCCGACCGCGCCAGTATCGAAGCCGCGTTCGACGTGACGGAACCGTCCGCGCGGGAGTCGGTGCGTCTCGCGGCCGCCGAATTGGGGATCGATCTCGACGAAGACCGGCTGATCGTCAAGCGCGAGATCCGCACGCAGGGGTCGAACCGTGCCTGGGCCAATGGGAGCCCCACGACCCTGGCGGCGTTGGCCACGGTCGGCCGCCTGCTTGTCGATCTCCATGGGCAACACGAGGCCCAATCGTTGCTGCGCCCGGCGGCACAGCGTGAGATGCTCGACGCGTTCGGCGACGCCACCGCCATCCGCCAACGGGTCGCCGCCTGCCATGCGGCCGGCGAAGCGTTACGCCGCGAGGAAGCCGACCTCATCGCGCGACGCGAGGCGGTCGAGGCGCGCGCGGACTACCTGCGCCACGTCGCGCGGGAGATCACCGAGGCCGGTCTCAAAGCCGGGGAAGATGAGGCCCTTGCCACGGAAGCCCGGCGCCTTGCCGCCGGCGAAGATCTCACGCGCCTGTGCGACGAACTCATGGTGCTCATGGAAGCGGATGGGACGGGTGTGCTGGAGCAACTGGGTGCGGCGGACCGGGCGCTGGGTCAGCTGGAGCGGATCGATCCCACCGTCGCGCGGTGGCACGAAGTGCTCGACACGGCGTTCGCGGCGGTCGACGAGCTTGCGCGGGCGGTGCGGGCGTACGGCTCGGACATCGAGATCGACGAAGGCCGACTCGGCGAGGTGGAGCAGCGGCGCGATCAGTTGTATCGGCTGAAACAGAAGTACGGCAAGACGATGGAGGAGGTGCTGGCCACCGGCGCCGACGCCTCACGCGAACTGGATCTGCTCGACACCGCCGAACTCGATCTTGCCTCCATACGCGCGCGTCGCACGACCGCCGAAGCGGCGCTGGCCGCCGCGGCGGCCGAACTGAGTGCGGCGCGGCGCCGGGCGTCAGACCGCCTGGGCGCCGCGGTGACCCAACTGCTTCCGGGGCTCGGACTGGCTAACGGACACTTCACCGTCGCACTCGAACCCCTTGCAACGGTCACCGCGTCCGGCGCGGACGGCATCAGTTTCACGGTGCAGCTCAACGAAGGACTCGACGCACGGCCGCTGGCGCAGGTGGCCAGCGGTGGCGAGTTGTCCCGCATCATGCTCGCGCTCAAAGTGGTGCTGGCCCAGCACGATGCCATTCCAACGCTCGTGTTCGATGAGGTGGATCAGGGGATCGGTGGTGAGGTCGGCGGACAGGTCGCGCGCGCGCTCGCCGCCGTCGCAGGGTCACGCCAGGTTCTCGTGATCACCCACCTGCCGCAAATCGCGGCGCGCGCGACCCACCATCTCAAGGTCCGCAAGCACACCGTGCGCGGCATGACGAGTGCCGCCGTCGACCTGCTGGCTGGTGAGACGCGCGAACGGGAAATCGCGCGGATGCTCGGTGATGAAGGCGACAAGACGCTACGGGAACATGCCGGCGACCTGCTGCGACGCTCACACGAGCCGCAGCAAGTCTGATGCCGTCTTACCGTTCCTCGTCAACCGGCGGAGCCGGTGGCGGCGGTGGTCCTCCCCACAGCCGATAGAACAGCCGCAGACTCATCCCCAGGCTGTTCTGTTGCGGCGTATTGCCGCCGTTTCCCGAGAAGGCCGACCGATAGAGGACGCCCGCCTCGATAGGGAGGGAGCCGGTGCGGCGACCTCGATCGGCCCGAAACCACATGCCCGCACCGAAACTCCATGTCTCGGACGCGGTGAGCGCTTCGAGTTCCGGAATCGCGGTCCCTCCGGCGGTGTACTTGTCGGCGGTCTTCTTGCGATAATAGGCCGAGACGAACACCCGGAATTGATCAGTCAGTCGCAAGGCCGGGTGGACGCTGAACGCCAGGATTTCGCCCAGATCCCGGTCGACGAGCCGCGCGGAGGACGCGAGCGCGATGGGGGCGGTGGGTGGGGCGATGCGGCGGGTGAGCCGGTCGCTCATCTGCAGCGTGTACGACCCCCCAAGCCAGACGCCGAGTCGGGTTCCCGGCTCGATCGCCGCATCAAGGGTCCACTCGAGATCGAGTTGACGGTCGCCCGGACCGACATCGAGATAGTCATCGGGCGAGTCGCGAAAGCCCGTGGGAAGGCGTGCCCGTGCTCCGAGGACGGCCCGGACATGATCGCCGTTGGCCACCGCGTACCGCAGGCCGACCTCGATGTCGCCAAACCGCGAAAGCTTGGCGGCCTTCTCCGGATCGAGCGTGCGGGCATCGTAGCCATAGACCGGGTCGGTCAGAATGGTGTTGATGTCGCCGTTCGCGATGATCCCGGTCGGCAGGGGCAGCGTCGAGGTCAGAGCCACTTGCCCGAACGCCTGAAGCTCCGCATCGACGGCCGCGATCGCGGCCAGCAACGCCTGCCCGGCCTCGGAATTCACGAGTGGAGCGAACGGCGGACGGGCCACGTCGTTGACGAACCCCGTCGCGCTGGCACCAGTCAATCGCGTCAGGTTGGCGGCAAGCGCGCGGATGCGGTCGACCAGGGCGCCCGCCGCGTCGCACTGCGCGGAGCCGGGACATCCGAATGAACCCGCCGCAATATCCATCTCGAGCGCCGCGGCCGCGGCGTCGAGTTCCATGAACAAACCGGTGATCGCCGTCAATCCGCCGCCGGTGCTGTCGCCGCCCGTCAGGGCCTGGTTCCACCCGACGTTGGCGCCGGCGGAATCGATCGCGGTCGCGGACTGGACACGTGTGGTCACGATCGGAACGGTCACACTGAGCGTCAGCCGGCTCGACAGGCCGAGCGAGAAATCCAACGGAAACAACCGGGTATCGCCGTCCTGCCGCGACGTGAACCGCCCGGCGCTCATGCGGAACGCCGTATCACCGGTGATCGACCGGATCGCGTCCTCCGATTCGGCCAGCGTGGGCAGGAACGCGCTCCCGAGCGCGTCGGTGGAGTAGAACGTTCCCAGCTTGAACGTCGAGCCGTCGGTATCGAACAGCCGGTTGTAGTTCGTATACAGCGGGTCGAACGCGATCCGCAGGGCGCCGCGGGGAATGACGTAGGTGTCAGGGAGCTGCGCGCCGGCCGAGCGAGCGGGGGCAGAGAGCCCCACGACGACGCCCGCTACGACGGTGAGCGACCGTACGGTCTTCCCTCGACGCGGGCACAGGCGGGATGGGTTCATGGCTCAGTCAATCTAAATCTAAGCAACGAGGGTCCTCAACGGAGAGGCGGCCGGAGAGAGATCCCCGACCGCCTTTGACCGCCTGCGACCGCCCGTGCCCTACGGCGTCAGCGTCACATCGAACGCCGCGTTGATCGCCTGGATCAGCGCAGTGAGCACCAACACGTGGGTGGACGCGCTCGGGTGGATACCGTCGAGACTGATCGCCGAACCAAACGGCGTGTCGGTGGTGGCACTCGCGGCCGCCGTACCCGGGAACGCGGGGAACGGCCGGATGGCCGACGTATCGGCCGACAACTGCACCAGCAGGTCGTTCGGGTCCAGGAAGATGTAGTCCTCCCGTGCGTCGGCCTCGGCTTTGATGGCGGCGTTGAACTGCGTGACCGCGCTGAACAGGTTGGCCACTTCCAAGGCAGTGACGGCATCCGGCACCGAGCAGTCCATCATGATCGGCGTGGGCAGGTCTGCCAAGTCCGGCGCGGAGGCAGCGGGATTGAGGATCCGGACCAGCGAGTCGACACCGAACGCGACGAGGTTGGTCTGTGTGGCCGAGTCGAGCGGCAACGCACCAGCGGCGCTCAGCATCGGTCCCCCCATGTGGAACGGCACGGACGCTCTCGCGAAGGTCCCGCCCGGAAGCGGCAGGCTATCGAGACAGTTGATCGCGACGTCGAAGAAATTGGCGCTGATCCCGAGGGTCGTGAGCGTCGCATTCCGCGTGGTGGGGATGTCGGGCAGGATCATCGCCGTGATCAGGCCGTCGACCGTGGACTGGAACGCGTTGTCGAAGTTTGCCTGCGCCTGGGCGTCGAACCCGAGCTCGAATCCCTTCCAGACCCGCCCCTGCGTCAGGTAGGGCGCAGCGGCAACCTGCACCACGCCGATCAGCACGCCACCCTGGATGGAGCCCATGTCATCGAGCGCGGTCATGAACCGCTCGTACCGCCGCCGGAACACCGTCGTGTCGGTGACGAGTGACGGATCGCCGGCGTTGCCGACGTCGAGTACGGCACCGAGCGCGTCATTGTTGCCAAGCCAGACAGTCACGAACGTCGGGGCGACCCGCGCCGCGGCTTCGAGCTCGGTCATGCCGCCAAGCAGGAGCGTCTTGAAAGCGTCGGTCGAGCTGAGGGCAGGCAGCGTGTCATTGGTCAGCCCTTCCAGGATGTCCGCGCCCGGGAACGCGACGTTGTTGATGTACTCCGGCGTCTCCGGATCGCGGAACGCGCAGTTGTTGGGGATGTCAGCGATGCGTACCTGGGTGAAGATGTTCGCGTAGGGCGGGGGACATCCCGGATCCAGCAGGAGCGGGACGTTGAAGGTGGTCCCCATGCTCTCCGCCAGCAGCACGGCGTAGGACTCGTTCTGGGTCGTGGCGTTGATCCCACCCGACTGGATGCCGGCGGTGATGGAGTTCCCGAAGGCGACATACCGGGCAAAGAGGTCATTGCTGGCGGCCGTCGGGGGCATCAGCGTTTCGTCATCACACGCCCCGACGAGGGCGGTGAGCGCAAGCAGGCCGAGGATGCGTGCGGGCGTCATGGCTAGAAACTCACCGTGAAGGTGGCACCCACCAGGTGGGCGAAGAACTCGTACAGACCGCTGTTGAGCGCCTCGGTCGGCGCTTGCGCGCCCGGCCCTTCGCGAACGCGACCGCGACGGTCTTGCTGCCGGATGTACTGATACGCGAGGTCCGCACGGACCGCGCGGCTCACCGCATAGCCGAGGCCCACGGTCAACTCGTTCCGCTTGCCTTCCGGGAGCAGCGGCGTCACCGTCTGGGGCGGGGCCGCGGCGGTGTGATACAGATAGCCGGCGCGGAGCGTGAGACGGTCGCTGGTGGCCCAGTCGAACCCGAAGCGCGCGGCGTGCGTCGCCTTGTAGTTCTCGATCACTTCACGATCGGGGGTCGTCGTCTTCTGGAAGTTGATCGGGAGCGTGTCGAACGTCTTGAAGTTGATCCACTGATAGTCGGCGAGCACGGTCAGTGCGTCCGTGGCACGAAACGCGATTCCGGCAGCGAGTTGATCGGGCAGCGTGATCGCGGTCTTCACGCCCTGATCGGCGAACGCGCCTGTCGCTGCGAACTGGCCGTCGAGAACCGCGGACAGCGGCAATGGCTGAGTGGGGTCGAGCCCGAGAGGCCCGGCCAGGGGGTTGCCCGGGGGGAGCACCGCCGTGGCTGCCGGCTCGAAGTCGACGGTGCCTGAGTAGTCCAGCTTCACGCGGGTCATGTACCGGACGCCGACGCTGACCCGGTCGGTCGGCTGGAGCAACACGCCCACGTGCCCGCCAAACCCGGTAGCCGACCCGTTCAATTGTGCGTCGGCGGCATCGGTGTGAAACGGGATGCCGAGCGATGCGAAGGTCAGCCCGCCGAGACCAGGGACGGGAAACTCAGAGAGGTCCACCCGTTGCGTGAGCTTCACGCTGCCGAACACGAGGTCGAACCCTGCCCCCACCGAAACCTTGGGATGCACCTGGTAGGCGAGGGTCGGCTGCACGTAGATCGACTTGAGGTCGTTGTCGTACCCGTTGAAGCGCCCCTCGAACGTGTCGGGCCATTTGGTCCCGAGGCCGTACGGCACGAACACGCCGACACCCGCAGCGAACCGGTCATTGATCCCATAGCTCAAGTAGCCGTGCGGAACCGGAATCGGATCGTTGGCAAGATCCGTCACCGTGCCCGTCAGATCGTCGGTGAAGCTCCCGCCCGCCGCGATCAGCGTGACACCGCCGGAGAACGTCCATCCGATCGAGCCGGCGAGGCCCGCGGGATTGAAGAACATCGCCGAGCCATCGCGGCATGGTGCCGCAACGCCGGTGCCACTGCGGCCCATAGCGCACGAGCCGTGTTCGTTGACGGCGAACCCCTGCGCGGTGGCCGTCCCGGCGCCGCCGGTGATCGCGGCGGCGACCAGCATTGATACGACTGACCTGGTCATACGGAAGAACTCCACGTGGTTGTTGGAACGTTGGACCGGCAGAACTCTCTTTAGAAACCGCGGGGCAGGTCACTAAGCGTGGGCGAGGTTAGCACTCGCCGCCCATCGTGTCAAACAGAGGGCGAGTCGCTCAACGGGGTAAAGGCACCGGGCGCCATCCCCGCCCGCGGCGTCCGCACAGCGATGCAAGCAGGCCGCACCCGCCGCAATACGCGCGCAACTCATCCTGCCGGGATCAACCGCCTGATCTCGTAAGGTGCATAATGGCAATATGTTATGAGATGCTGTTCAAGTGTGACGCGCGGCACATCTCTTGCCATTTGACCCGGCGACCCCAATTCGGAGCGTTACCCCGCATGCGAGCAACTCGGATCTTGAAGGCGGGTTTGGCGGTCGCGGCCTTGGTGGCCGCGGTGGCGTGCCAACCCGACTCGAACGGCCTGACGGACATCCGGCCCCATTTCAACGCCGAAGAACGGCCCCCCACGTTGGGGAAGGTCACCGTCTGCAAGGTTGGCACGGATGCCGAATTCAGCGTTACCGTGGGTGAGGGCACTTCGACAAACGTCTATCTGGCAGAGGGCACCTGCGCCGTCGTTTCCGAGTGGGTGGACGTCAACACCCCGCAGGAAGTGACCGTCACGGAGATCAATCTCGCCGGGACGCAACTCGATTCGATCGTGAAGGACTCGGTCTTCACCACCCTCACCGACCCGCCGACCTTCGGGACGATCACCTGGACTATTGGTGGCACCAACACCGCGGTTGGGACTCAAGGGGGCGGGAAGGGCACCGTGCTCACGTTCTTCAATTCGCGCATGCAGCAGGCGGCCGAAGGGTGCACCCCAGGCTATTGGAAGCAGCCGCAGCATTTCGATTCATGGACCGCGCCGTACACGCCTGGCATGCTGTTCTCGGATGTGTTCGATGATGCGTTCTCCGGCAAGACGCTGCTCGACGTCCTCAGGCAGGGTGGCGGCGGCTTGAACGCGCTCGGCCGGCACACCGTGGCCGCGTTGTTGAACGCGGCAAGTGGTGTCAACTCGGGCTTCACGGTCGGCGACGTGATCAACGCGTTCAACGCGGTGTATCCCGGCAGCGACTACGAGGGCCAGAAGAACATCTTTGAGGCATCGAACGAGGCGGGCTGTCCGCTCAATTAGCATTAGCAGCGTGCCCAAGGGGTCAGCGAATGCGGATCCGGGACTCGTCCCCGGGTCCGCATTGCCTTATTCGGTATCAGGACTCCTGCGCAACAGCTCGCGATCGTACGCGGCGAACACCTCGTGGCGGCTGATCATCCCGAGCAGTTTGCCCTCGTCTGATTCCTCCACGACCGGCATGGCGTGAATGCCCCTGACACTGAACCGGCGAAGCGCCGTCGCCAGGGAATCCGCCGGGGTGACGCGCTCCGCCTCGGCGTTGGCGATATCGGCGGCGACGAGCACCGGCGCCAGGGAGTCCACCTGGCCCAGCACCGTCCGGATGTCGTTGTAGGCGATCATCCCCACCAGGCGTCCGTCCGCGTCCAACACCGGGAATTCCGTCTGGGTACTCCGGCCGAGGGCGGCGAGGATCCCGGGCAGCGAGGCGTCTTCGGCGATCACATCGGGATTGGGACGGTAGACCTCGCGCACCGTCACCTGTTCCAGCACCGAGATGTCGCGTCCGTACCCGATGCGTTCGCCGCGCCGTGTGAGCCACGCCGAATACACTGATTCCGGGTATAGTCGCTTGGCGGTGATGTAGGAGATGGCGGCGGTGAGCATGATCGGGAGGATGAGGGCGTAGTCACCGCTCATCTCGAAGACGATCATGATCGCGGTCAACGGCGCGTGGGTGGCGCCGGCAACCAGACCGGCCATGCCCGCCAGCGCAAACGCCTCCGGACGGATGGCCCAGGTCGGCAAGGCCGCCTCCGCCGCCACCGCGAGCCCGCCGCCGAGCGTCGCCCCGATGAACAGTGCCGGAGTGAACACGCCGCCCGCCCGCGCCGTCGCCAACGTGAACGAGGTCGCGACGAGCTTCGCGAACGCAAGGGCCACCAGGAAGTACGCCTCGCGTTGCCCGATCATCCCCAGGGTGAGCGATTCGTGGCCGCGGCCCCAGAGCGCGGCGCGGAAGACGATATTCAACGTCCCGACTACGACGGCGGCAACCGCGATCTGGAGCCAGCGGCTCCGCAGCTTGGCCATCTGGTCGACCGTCCCGTACACGCCGCGGGTGTAGAGGACGGAGACCACCCCGGCCGCGATCCCGAGGGCGGCGTAAAGCCACAGTTCGCCGACCGAGGACATGGCGTATTCGGTGGGTATCTCGATCACAGGCGAATTGCCGAACGCCGCGCGCGAAATCGCCGCCGAGATCACCGAGGCCACCAGCACTGGTGGAAACGCGCCTACGGCAAACGTGCCGAGGATCTTTTCGAGCGAGAAAAAGACGCCCGCGATCGGCGCGTTGAATGCCGCCGAGATCCCGGCGGCCGAGCCACAGGCCACCAGCACGGTCAAGCGGGTGCCGCTGGATCGCACGACACGCCCAAAACGAGACCCGAGCGCCGCCCCCGCCACCGCCACCGGCCCCTCGGCACCGACCGCCCCGCCGGTCCCGATGAGAATACCGGCCGCCGCGGTCTTCACGGCAATGCGCCACTCGTTGAGGTGGCCGCCGCGCTTGACGACGGCGCGCATCACGTCGGGGATGTTCTCGCCGTCGGAGTCGCCGGCGAGGTGCCGGACCAGCAGGAACGCGATCGACAACCCGGCGAACACCACGACCACGATCGACAACTGCCCGACCCCGGTCATCTTGGCGGCGGCCGATAGCGCCACCGCCTGGGTGACGTCGATCAGCGTGTAGAAGAGCACGACCGCGAGACCCACCGCCGAGCCGATGGCGACCGCGAACGCCATGAGCACCGTGCTCTCGTCCAAGCGCGAGGTGGCGCGGAGCAGCACCGGCACGCGGCGGCCGAGTCGCGCCCCGAAGTCGACTAATCGATTCAGGATTGGTGGTGCCATCGCGGCGGAAGTTAATCACATGGAACGGCAGGTTCACGCGCACTTCCCGGTCTCTTCACGCGGGAGACTGTAGTATGACCTACGGGTATGACGTAGTGAGGAGGCCAGAATGGTCCGGACAACCGATGAGCGCGCCGGGACGGCTGAGCCAGACGCGCTGCGAGATGATCCTCTCGCGGGCGGCGCCGCCGAGGAGGACGGTACCGCAACCTCGGCGCAACAGCACCTTCACGAGCTGTGGCAGGTGCTGGGACTCGATGACGAGGATGATGAGGAGAACGAGGAGGAGTGAAGAAGGGAGACCATCCGGTCTACCCTTCCGACCATGATCCCCACCGGCCGGTCTGATCCCCAAGCAGCAGATCTCGTCATAGTCCACGGTTGTCGAGTTGGACGAGTTGTTGCCCACCGCCTCCAGTAAGCGGTGGGCTGCGCCACGGCGCCGCGGTGCGACACCCGGCTCACCCGATGGCGGTGGTGGGTTGCAGGCGCGCCTGGCAACGCGATTCCCAGGACGACAAAACGCGGCGAGGCCGGTAGGTTTCTTGGGGTTGGCGGTGACGCCGGCGGTTCTGTCGACTCGCCTCACCTCGCCCGGGTGGCGAAACCGGTAGACGCAAGGGACTTAAAATCTGACTAGTCTACCAGTATCAGCGCCTTAACTCCATGATTTACAACAAGTTGTTGACTTACCCTTTCGGTGTGATACGCTTACACATAGCTTACACACTTTCGCACCCGAAGGAGGTGTCAACTCATGACCGAAAAACACACCATCCTCGGAGGCAAAGTCCACGTCTACAAGCGTGGCCGAAGCCGCTACTGGCAGTGCTCAAGCTACTTCGCCGGCCGAAATCAACGCCGCAGCACGAAGGAAGAAAGCCTCGCCCGCGCCAAGGAAGTCGCTGAAGACTGGTACCTCGAACTGCGCGGCAAGCTTCGCAGCGGAGAGCTCAAGACGGAGAAGACGTTCAAGGACGCCGCCGACCAGTTCCTGCACGAGATCGAAGTCATCACACAAGGCCAACGCAATCCCTACTACGTCAAAGGACACGAGACACGCCTGCGCCTCCATCTGGTGCCGTTCTTCGGCAAGATGGGGCTCTCCGAGATCACCCCCGGCGTGGTTCAGGAGTACCGCATCCACCGATTGCAGGACACCGTCGCCCGCAAAGGCAGTCCCCCCTCGCGCAGCACGATGC
>DASWIX010000008.1:0-27785 GCA_036397455.1 Gemmatimonadales bacterium
GTCCTGCTGCACCGCAACCTCCGGGCGACCCCGGAGGCGTTCCTCCAAGCTATCACCCCGTACCGCGAAGATCTCGTGGTCGCCGTCGAGTGCATGTTTACCTGGTACTGGCTCGCCGATCTGTGCGCTGCCGAAGGGATCCGGTTCGTCCTGGGCCACGCCCTCTATATGAAAGCCATCCACGGCGGCAAAGCCAAGAACAATCGGATCGACGCCCACACGATCGCCGTCCTGCTGCGGGGCGGGATGCTCCCCCAAGCCTCCGTCTATCCGGCCGCGATGCGGGCCACCCGCAACCTGCTGCGCCGCCGGCTGCACTTCACCCGCAAGCGCGCCGAGCTGCTCACCCACATCGAGAACACCAACAGCCAGTACAATCTCCCCGCCTTCGCGAAGAAGCTCACCTATGCTACCAACAGCCCGGGGGTCGACCGGTTCGACGAGGCCAGCGTGCAGCAGACCATCGCCGCCGACCTCGACTTGATCGCCCACTACGACCAGCTGCTCCGCGGTGAAGAAGCACGGCAAGGGCAAGGCGCTGACGGTGCTGGCGCACAAGCCGGCGCGCGCCGTCTATCACATGTGGAAGCATGACCAGGTGTTCGACCAGGAGAAGTGCCTGGCGACCTGACACTAACAACGGAGGAGGCGGACTCGTCCGCAACGGTCGAGCCCGCGCCCGACGATTCACTCGTCCACGGCAGGATACCGGGAACCGCCTTGCTTGATTGGACACCCGTCTCCGCTCCCAGACAACTGAACGGCTCCGACGATGTTCTGCCCCTCACCCGAGCCTGGACCTAACCGATCCATGCCACCCCACCCCGTGTGTAGAGCTACGCCAACTTGACAACGAAGGCCTTACAGGTGTTAGGTGGCGTGGCGAAATGGGTCACTCGCGGGACTCGCGCAAGATGAATTTCATTGACGTCATGGCCATCCGTCGCCCCGGGCACTGATCCTCCAGCAGCGAAAGGCGTAAAACGTTCTCCCACCGCGCCCACAAGTACCGGCCGACCAGATGGCTGTCACACGCTACCCTCCCGTCCTCATCCCATATCTCCAACGTGTCCGCCTGCACCGCGTACCTGCCCGACACGAGATCGCCGTCCTCATTCGACAGCCCCCACCGTTCCCCAAGCAGTCTTAAGGTCAGGCCCGCAAACGCTGCCGATGCGTTCGCGCTGTCGATCGGTTGCGCAACATACGTGCCCGTCGGGCTGGTTGATGCGTCTTGTGCCATGAGTGCGGTCGCCGAAAGCGTCGCTAGCACAAGCGCCCACTGGATCAATCGAGACATCACACCTCCACTCGTTCTGAGACCGACGCCGAACACGCCACCTAACGCATCTGCGCATGGCCTGCGAGCGACTCGCCCGCCGGCTTGCGCGGAGACTGAACGGTTCGAAGCCGCCGGCCAGGGCACGACCCAACGACTCCCTTTAAAACGTCGCGCTCGTGGGGTCGTCGGCCCCCACATCCGACGTCCAGCACTCGCGCGTCGACCGGAAGGATCTCGGCCAGGTGATCAAGCTCAGCGCAAGCATCGGGGGAACGTGACCGGTTGGAGCGCGGCCCGCAAGCGTCGTATCCCGCCTGCACGATGTCCTTCGGATCGCTTTCCATGGTGACGCGCCGCCCAACTTGAAATTGTACGTCGCTGGAGTCACCGCGATTCTACCCCTCCCCGATCGGCGCACCTCCTCCCGCGACAAGGCCACCGGCAGGCGTCCGCGGGGTGGCGCAAGTCGTGATACCTGACGTACCGGCGGACCCCGATCGACAAGCGGTCCTGCTCCCTGGTGCCACCCCGCCCCGGGACGTAGTGTAGTGATCGTCCCGTCGCCGGTCACCGATGATAGCCACGCCCCTGTGCCCCCGCTGAGTCCCGAGTTCGTCGCGCTGCAACGAGCGGTCGCCGGCCGCTATTCGCTCGAACGGGAGTTGGGACGCGGCGGCATGGGCATCGTGTTCCTCGCCCGTGACGTGGCGCTCGACCGGCCGGTCGCTATCAAGCTGCTCCCGCCGTCGCTCGCCGTGCTGCCCGACCTGCGCGCGCGGTTCCTGCGGGAAGCACGCACCGCCGCCGGATTGTCTCACCCCAACATCGTGCCGATTCACGCGGTCGACCACCTGGGCGACATGGTGTTCTTCGTGATGGGGTTCGTGGACGGCGAATCGCTCGGCCAACGAGTGCGGCGCGGCGGGCCGCTGACACCGTCTGCCGTCGTCCGCGTCGTGCAGGAGATCGCGTGGGCGCTCGCCTACGCGCACGGCCGCGGCGTGATCCATCGCGACATCAAACCCGACAACATCTTGATCGAAAAGGGGTCCGGCCGCGCCCTGGTAACCGATTTCGGCATCGCCCGACTCACCGATCAGACCGGTGTGACCGGCAAAGGCGAAATCCTCGGCACCGTTCACTACATGTCCCCCGAACAGGCGAGCGGCGACGCGACCGACGGCCGTAGCGATCTCTACTCGCTCGGCGTGACGGCGTACTATGCGCTGACGGGTACGCTGCCGTTCGACGGAGACAACCTGCCGGCCGTCATCAGCAGCATCGTCACCCAACCCGCGCCCGACGTCGGCGCGCGACGACGCGGCGTCCCGCCCCGCCTCGCCGAGGCGATCGACCGCTGCCTCGTCAAGACACCCGCCCAACGGTTTCCGTCCGGGGAAGCGCTCGCCGAAGCGGTCGCGGCGGCCCACACCGCGCCCTACGAACCGGCACCGCAAATCCGCCACCTGATCCGCGTCGCGCGTGAACTCGATATCTGGCTCGGGTTCCTCCTCCTGCTGGCCTATCTCGCCCCGACCCTCGTCCGCACGCTGCTGCCCACCGAACCGGGATCGCTGGTCTGGATCGGGATCATGCTCGGCGCCCAACTGATCGCCGCACCGGCCACCCTGCTCAGCGCGATGCGGCGCGTGCTCACAGCGGGCCTCGGACCCGCCGACGTCAGGGTCGCGCTGGAACACGCGGTCGCGTCGCGTCTCGAAGAAGACCGCATGATCCACGGCGACTCGACCATCACGCCGCCACCGGAACGGCGTGCGGTGTGGCGCGCCGGCGGACTGGGGTTGAGTCTCGGTGGCGGCGGTTGGATCGCCATCGCCAGTATCCTCGGTCTCGGCGGCACAAGCCTGCTCCAGCCCGCCATGACGTTTCTGGCCATCGGGATCGTCATGCTGGTCGGCTCAGGGTTCATGAGCCTGTTCGCGCGGCCGCAAGCGTCGGCCGGCCGGGACGCGCCCGACGCCTGGCCCAACGCCGATCCGCTCTCGTCGGTGCGCGCGCTGCAACACGTGTCGACCGGCGCGCCGCGCCGCCGCGCCATCGGCCTGGGCCTCCGGCTCCTCGATGGCCGCATCGGACGCGGGTTGTTCCGACTGATGGGCACGGGACTCCACGTGCCGCAACAGAACCTGCCACCTGCCACCGAACGCACCGAACTGCTGCTCGGCGGCGCCGCCGAAGCGCTGTACCGCGCCCTCCCGTCCGACGTGCGCAAACGGTTCCCCGGGGTGCCCGACGCGGTCGACGCGCTGCAACGCGACGCCGGCAAACTGCGCGAGCGCGTCGAGCGGCTGAGTCAGGCCCGCGCCGACGCCGCCCCCGTCCACGCGCCTGGCGCCGTCGCAGACAAACGCGCCGCCGCCATCACCGAATTGAGCGACGCGCGTGACGCCGCGCGCGACCGCCTGGCCGCCGCGGTCGCCGCCCTGGAAAATATCCGGTTGGACCTGCTGCGCCTCCGAGCAGGCGTCGGATCGACCGACGACCTCACCGCCGATCTCGAGGCCGTGCAGCAGCTCAGCGAAGAGATCGACGCGGAACTCGCCGGCCGACGGGAAGTGCGCTCGCTGCTGCGAGACGGCCGCTGATTGTCGATCGCGGACCGCGCGACGACGGCCTATGACCGACGGTGGCCGGCGGTGACCGCCCGATACGTCACAAGCACCGCAACAGCCTCGCATCTTCCCCACGCTTCAAGCTGAACGTCCCGATCTCGGTCCCGGTGTCCACGAGGACCACGCGTACTGTCATCCGACTGCCATCGGTCGTGCCGGTGTACCGCGCCGCGAATACCTCCGGCACCTCGCCCTCGACGTCCGGCCCGCCATGCCCGGGTGTGTGCGTGCCGCGCACGTCGAGCCGGCCGGACGCGTCCGGCACGATGCGCTCGTCGATGGTGCCTGACGCACAGTCGTACTCGAGCACCCCGCCAGTGGGGCTGACGACGAGCTGGACATGTTCCCCACCCCACTGCCCCCGGAGATCGGGACCGGTCGCGGCACTGCCGCAGCCGAGGAGGAGGATGGAGCCTAGCAACGTGAGGCGCATGAGAGAATAATAGTGGGTTCGATTGCAGATTGCAGATTGCAGATTGCAGATTGCAGATTGCAGATTGGAGATTGCGGATTGCAGATTGCGGATTGCAGATTGAAGGTTTCAGGAAAGCACCGTGACCTCCCGTGACCACCCGTGACGTTCCCGATTTCCTCGATCTCCAGTCCGCCCTCGCCGGACGCTACTCGATCGAGCGCGAACTCGGTCGCGGCGGCATGGGCATCGTCTACCTCGCGCACGAGGTGGCGCTCGACCGGCCGGTCGCGCTCAAGCTGCTGCCGCCGGCCTTCGCCGCCCAACCCGCCATGCGCGAGCGGTTCCTGCGCGAAGCGCGTACCGCCGCCAAGCTGTCCCATCCCAACATCGTGCCGATCTTCGCCGTCGACGAGGTACAGGACTTCGTGCTGTTCGCCATGGCGTACGTCGATGGCGAGACGCTCGGCGACCGGCTGCGCGCGCGTGGTCCCCTGCCCGTCGCCGAGGCAACCCGCGTATTGCGCGAGGTGGCGTGGGCGCTCGCCTACGCTCACGCGCAGGGCGTGGTGCATCGTGATGTGAAACCGGACAACATCCTGTTGGAGTCGAGCGGACGGGCCATGGTCACCGACTTCGGGATCGCGCACGTGCACGCGTCCGGACTGACCGAGGTCGGCGAGGTGCTCGGGACCGCCGAGTATATGAGCCCCGAACAGGCGAGCGGCGAACAGGTGGATGCGCGCAGCGACCTGTACGCGCTCGGCGTGGTTGGCTACTACGCCATGGCCGGGCGGCTGCCGTTCGAAGGCGAAACGATCGCGGCGATCCTCGCGAAACACCTCACCCAACCCGCGCCACCGCTGGCGTCAGTCGCCCCATCGATCCCCAAGAAGCTGGCGCGCGCCATCGATCGCTGCCTCATGAAGGAACCCTCCGAGCGGTTCGACAACGGCGAGCGACTTGCCGACGCGCTCGGCGAGACCGCGCCAGCGGTGCGCGAGATACCGGTCGCACTGCGCGTCTTCATCAAGCAGAACCGCGAGGCGCACAACGCCGGCGCCTTCGCGGTGCTCGCCTTGATCATGACACCCGGACTGATCGGCGGCGCGATCGCGGGCTCCGCGCTCGCCGGCGCCCTCGCAGTGGGCCTGATCTCGGCGACCGCCCTCGGACCGTTCGTCTACCTCGCGTCGCGAGCCCGCAAGCTGCTCAAGACCGGCTACACGCCCGCCGACGCGCTGCACGCCTTCAAGCAGGACGTCGACAAGCGCGTCGAAGAGCTGACGTTCGAGTTCGGCGGCACCAAGACGGGCCTCGAAGCGGTCGCTGCGAAGCTGACGTACGGATCGTTCGGCGTCGGGGCGACGGCGGTGGCGGCGATCGCGCTGGCGCCCAACGCCCAATGGTTATGGGCGGTATGCGGCGTGTCCTTCGGGACGTTCATCGTGGCCGGAGCGATCACCACCAGCCGGCGGCAACACCGGCTGGACATCTGGGGAACCCGCCTGATGAAGTTCTGGAACAGCCGCGTCGGCGGCTGGTTGTTCAAGGCCGCCGGTATCGGCCTGGCACCGGTCGCCCCGTCGTCGGAAGCGACGTATCGGCCAACCGAACTGGCCATCGGCCTCGCCGCCGATCACCTGTTCAAGGCGCTACCCAAAGCCGCACGACAGTCGCTGGCCGACCTCCCCGCCGTCGTTCGGCGACTCGAGTCGGACGCGCAGACGATGCGCAAACGTGTGGAAGAGCTGGATACGATCATCACCGACCTCGCCGCCGACGACCGCCGCGCGGGCGCGGAAGAACGGCGGCAACTCAAGGACGACCTCGCGGCGCAACGCGACACCGCACAGATCCGCATGACCGAAGCGGTTGCCGCGCTCGAGCGCGTGCGGCTCGACCTGCTTCGCATGCAGGCCGGCGCCGGCGGCGTGGAGAGCGTGACCACCAACCTGAATGCCGCGCGGGATTTGTCGGATGATATCGAACGGTTGCTGGAGGGGCGGGCGGAGGTCGAGAAGATGCTTGGTGGTGGACGACCTGAGACGCGCTAGGACGGTCGTGAGATCATCCCCGTCATTGCCCGTCTTCGGCCGGCTTCGGCCGTGGTTGACCGCCTTCTCCACTTCCTCATGGACGATCGCCGCGAAGTCCCGTTCTGTCAGCGCCCCATAGGCCCACCGCCCGCCAATCTGGAACGCTGGAGTACCGATAATCGGTAACGGGCGAACGCTCCTGGTCACCCGTTCGACGCGCTCCTTCGTCTCCTTGGCGTCGTAGCACTGGGCGAACGCCGTCGTATCGAGCCCGACCTCGGCCGCGAACTCGCGGAAGATGCCGTCGGGTCGTCGCGTCCGCTGCCAGTGTCGCTGGTCGCCGTACAGGCGGTCGTGCATCGCGAAGAACGCGTCCTGGTCGCCGGCGCAGACCGCCGCTCGCGCGGCGCGATCCGAATGCCGGAAGTGGCCAAGCACGATCGGAACGAACAGCCAGCGCACCCGACCGGTCTGAATGAACGCGGCATCGAGAGCGGGGAACGTTTCGGTGGCGAATTGGGCACAGGCCGAGCACCCCAGGTCGCCATACTCGATCACGGTGAGTGGCGCGTTCGGCGCGCCGCGCGCGAACGAGCCTTCGGGAAGCACTTGCGCGAGCAGCGCGGACGCCGTGATACCGAGGCCCAGCGCCGGCCCGACCACGAGCGGCCACGCGCGGCCCGCCGTCACCATCCCCCCCACGCTATCCGATAGCCGACGCTCCCCGCCGGTCCGGTCGGGAGGTTCGCGCCGGCGATGGGAACAAGTGCGGTAGCTTCGAGCGTGCCCGGTCCCACGCGCGAACCGATCGTTGGTGAGAGTTGGAACAGGTCCCGGCTCGATCCGGGGACGGCGAAACCCAATTGTTCGGGCGTGCCGCCGCGCAGTGCTTCCGCCGCGAGTTCGAGGTGCAGTCCGTACACGCGGCCGCCGACCGCGAGGTGCGCGAACAACTCGTCCCCCGGCTTCCGGTCACGCGCCGCGTTCTCGAACCGCCGACGGTAGCCGACCCAACCGGTGAGGTACTGCACGGCCCCCCCACCGAATCCCACCCCGGACTCGAGACTCAACTCCACGTCGGCCTGGCCCTCACCGAGCGGGATGATCGTCGCGTCCACGGGGAATCCGCTCCCGGGAAGCTTGAGCCCGGCGCGGATCGAAAGCGGAACATGCGAAGCGCCGATCGCCGCGCTGCCGAATCGCACCGCCGCGCGGGGATCCCCGATCCCCGCACGGCTGCGCGCGCCGGACTGATCCTGATAGCGCACGTCGTGCAGCGGCACTTGCAGCCACACGTCGATCCCGTCGATGACACCGACCGCGGCCGTGAGATACGCCGACCGTGTCCGCACCTGGCCGTCGGCGAGAAACGGGCGGCGGTCGCCCGCCGGATCGAAGAAACGACCGGAGACCTGTCGCAGGATCGAAAGCTGGACCCAGCCCGCGCCCGGATCGAGCGTTTGGAGCCCTCCCCCGCCGGCCAGGGTTGGCGCGGAATGGGGCGCGCTGCAGATCGCCTGCGCACCGAGCGGCGGCGCGACGACCGCCGCGAGTCCACAGAACACGAGATGGCAGGCTCTCATCAGCCCGCTCCGCCGTCGCCCGCCCACAACGCGGCGTCGGGATAGAAGGCCGCCCACGCAAACCAATACGCGACGAACGTGTCGGCAACCGGCGCGAGGCGCGTACCCGCCAGCGAGCCGGTCGTCGCGATTCCACTCACGCTCCACGTGCTTCCCGTTGCGCCGTCGACGATCGCGCCGTTCCGCACGGAAAAGGTGCGGCCGCCCGGTAGGTATGCGGCGGCCGCCCGCGACGCTCGATCCCAGAACACGACCATCGCGTTGCCGCCGACCGTGACGCGCGCCGTGGTCACCGGCCCCCCCGCATCGAGTAGTCCAAACGGCAGGGCGAGGCCACCCATCTCGCCGGCGGGAATGCCGAGGACGCGTTCCTTCGGCGGACGCCGGTCGTCCAGCCCGTTCGGCATCGGAAAGAGCAACGCCGGATTGCTCGGCGTGTCGTAGGTGCCATATGGGTACCGCCGGTAGTCACGCGCGAACCCTGTCAGCGACGTGACGACGCGCGTGTCGCCGTACAGCGCCCGCCACCCCGCCCACTCAATCTCAAGCGTCGGATACATCGTCAAACTCGCCGACGTGCGCGGACCGCACCGTGCCCCGCGCGTCATTTGCGGCCACAACGATTCCTCCGACGTGCGGTCGTACATCATGAGGTTGTTCAGGAACAACAGCCCCGACACGCCGAACTCGCTACCGTCCACGACTGCGCGTTCGAACGTCAGACTCGATCCGGTCAGTGGACAATGCGTCACCGCCAGCGAACGGGTGCCCACATCCAGATTGACGACCTCGTGCCACCAGAGCACGTTGATCGGGACGGCGACCGCGTTGCCGTCAACCACGATCCCCATGACGCGATCGGTATCTTCGAGATACGCTACGCTCGGATCATCCGCACCGACGAGCGTCGGATTGACGAGGGCGGGAATGCCGTCCTTTCCCGGGCCACCGTCCTGGATGAAGGCCTCCGGGATCGTGCACGCAAAGGCCGGGTCCGCATTCGGTGCCCCTCCGGGATCGGAACAGGCGAGCGGCAGCAGGAGTGCCGCCACAAGCGGCGCGGGTCGGCGCACAGGAACCCCCTTGTCGGATATCGGTCGATGGCTACTCGAAAACGACCGTCACCGCCGGAAAGTTCCCGGTAGATTGCAGATTGAAGATTGCAGATTGGGGATTGGGGATTGGGGATTGCGTGCGAACTCAAATCCCCCAATCTGCAATCTGCAATCTGCAATCTGCAATCTTCAATCTCCCCCCCGCCCTCCCAGTATTCTCACCGCCAGCAACCCCGCGTTCTTCGCGTTCCCGATGCCCACCGTGCCGACCGGACATCCGGGGGGCAGTTGCGCGATGGCATACAGCGCATCGACGCCGCGCAACGGTCCGACGTCGAGCGGTAACCCGATCACCGGCAGATCGGTGAGCGCGGCCACCGCGCCCGGGAGCGCCGCCGCGAGACCCGCCGCCGCAATGACGACCTGATACCCGTTCTTCCGCGCGTCCTTGGCGATCTGCGCTGTCTGCTCGGCGTTGCGATGCGCGGACGAGACGACGCAGTCGTAGCCTACCCCGGCGTCGTCGAGCACCGTGCACGCCGCCGCGACGCGCTCGCGGTCGTTCTCGGAACCGACGATGATGAGAACCGGATTAGCCATGGACGATCGACCGGTCGGTCAGGGTGTGAACTTGCCCACGAGCAGACTGACGTTGTGCCCGCCGAACCCGAAGGAGTTGCTGAGCGCCACGTGCACCTCGCGCTCCACCGCGACGTTCGGCGCGCAGTCGAGGTCGCACGCGGGATCGGGGTCGTCCTGGTTGATCGTCGGGGGGATCTTGCCGCTGGTGAGGACCTGCACGCACACGGAGAATTCCAGCCCGCCGGCGGCGCCGAGCAGGTGACCCGTCATCGACTTGGTCGACCCGACGACCATCTGGAACGCGTGGTCGCCGAACACGTCCTTGACCGCCGTCACCTCGGCCAGATCGCCGAACGGCGTGGACGTGCCGTGGGTGTTGATGTACCCGACGTCGGTCTTGGCGATCGCGGCGTCGGCGAACGCCGCTTCCATGGCCCGCCTGGCGCCCTCACCACCCGGCGCCGGCTGGGTGATGTGATACGCGTCGGCGCTCATGCCATACCCGAGCATCTCGGCGTAGATGCGCGCACCGCGCGCCTTCGCGTGCTCCAGCTCCTCGAGCACCACCATCCCCGCGCCCTCCCCCATCACGAAGCCGTCCCGTCCCTTGTCGAACGGGCGCGATGCCTTCTCGGGAGCCTCGTTGCGCGGGGACAGCGCTTTCATGTTGGTGAACCCGCCAATCGCCAACGGCGTGACGGCCGCCTCGGTTCCGCCGGTGAGCATGACATCGGCCACGCCGGTCTGGATCAACCGGAACGACTCACCCAACGCGTGCGCCGACGACGCGCACGCCGAGACCGTGCAGTAGTTGGGGCCCTTGGCGCCGACGCGGATCGAGACCACACCGGCCGCGATGTCGGGGATGAACATCGGCACGAAGAACGGAGAGATCCGCTTGACGCCCTGTTCGAGGTAGATGCGGCACTGCTCCTCGAAGGTCTGGATGCCGCCAATCCCGCTGCCGATGACCACGCCCGCCCGCTCCGGCTCGGGGACGGTGTCGCCCAGGCAGGCATCGTGCATCGCATCCATCGCGGCGTACACGGCGTATTGCAGGAAAGGATCGTAGCGGCGCGCTTCCTTGCGGTCGATCCACTTCCCCGGATCGAACCCCTTCACCTCGCAGGCGAACTGCACCTCGAGGTTGGACGGATCGAAGCCCTGAATCCGGGCCGCACCCGACCGCCCGGCCAGCAACCCCTCGAACGTGTCCGCGGCACTGAGACCGAGTGGCGAGACGACACCCAGCCCCGTGACGACGACCCGTCGACTCAACTGTCCATCTTCTCGTGGAGGTACTTCAACGCGTCCCCAACCGTGCGGAGCTTCTCGGCCTCTTCGTCGGGAATGTCGATATCGAATTCCTTCTCGAACGCCATGACCAACTCAACCTGGTCCAGACTGTCCGCTCCGAGGTCCTCCATGAAGGCGGCTTCCTCGGTGAGCTTGTCGCGCTCCACCCCAAGCTCCTCGGCGATGATGTCTTTGACCTTGTCTTCGACGCTCATGTTGGTCCCTCTGCATTGGGAGTGAAGGGTTACATCACCATGCCGCCATCAACCACGATGACTTGGCCCGTAATGTAGTCGGCGAGGTCCGATGCGAGAAAGAGGACCGCCCGGGCAATCTGCTCCGGCTGCCCCAGCCGGCCCAACGGTATCCGCTCGATCAGGGTCGACCGTTGCGACTCGGTCAGCGCGCCGGTCATGTCGGTTTCGATGAATCCGGGCGCCACCGCGTTCGCCAGCACGTTGCGGGACGCCAACTCCCTGGCGACCGACTTGGTGAATCCGATCAAGCCGGCCTTCGACGCGGCGTAGTTCGCCTGCCCCGCGTTCCCGGTGAGCCCGACGACGCTGGTCACGTTGATGATCCGCCCCCAACGGCGTTTCATCATGCCGCGGGCCACCGCCTTGGTGAGCCGGAAGGCGCCCGTGAGGTTGGCGTCCAGCACCGCGTCCCAGTCGGCTTGCGCCATCCGGGCCAGCAACCCGTCGCGGGTGATGCCGGCATTGTTCACCAGGATATCGACCGGTCCGAGCCCCTGCTCGACCGCCCCGATGGCGGCCGTCACCTGCGCGGCGTCGGCCACATCCGCCGACACCGCCAGCGCGCGGTCTCCCAGTGCCACCGCGGTTTCCGTGGCCCGCGCCTCGTCCCGACCCAGTACCGCGACCTTGGCACCCGCGCCGTACAGCGCGCCCGCGATCGCCCGGCCAATCCCGCGCGAGCCACCGGTCACCAGTGCCACCCTGTCGGTCAAGTCGATCATTTCGCTAACCCGGTATTCGGCCGTACGCCCCACCCATCAACCCATCCGATCGATATCGGCCGCCGTCGCCACATTCACGGTCTTCGCGCCGTCCACGATCCGCTTTAGCAACCCGGTCAGGACGTTGCCCGGACCGATCTCGACGAACGCCGCGCCATGGGACATCGACGCGGCGGCCTGCATGCTCTCGACCCAGCGGACCGGCGCCATCAGTTGTTCGCCGAGCCGTTGCCGGGCCGTGGTCGCGTCGCGCACCGGCTCCGCGGTCGCGTTGGCCACCACGGGGACAGGCGGATCGCGCAGCGCGACGCGTTCCAGTTCGGGCAAGAACTCCACCAGCACCGGCTCCATCAACGGCGAGTGGAACGCACCGCTCACCTTCAATCCGATCACCCGTCTGGCGCCCGCGGTCGTCAGCGCGACGGCCGCCCGTGCCACGGTCGCCGTATCACCGGAGATCACCACCTGACCGGGTGCATTCATGTTGGCCGCGACCACGACACCGGACCCGTTGCTGACCTCGCGACAGATGGTGGTCACGTCGTCCGCATCAAGGCCCAACACCGCCGCCATCGCGCCCGGCCGCTGCTCACCGGCGACGAGCATGAGTTCGGCGCGCCTGCGCACCAACCGGACGCCATCCTCCAGCGTCATCGCCCCCAACGCCGTATACGCGGAGTACTCCCCCAGCGAGTGGCCCGCCGCGCCTACCGGCTCGAGCCGGTCTCGCAGGACCGCATGCACGGCGAGACTGTGCGCCAGGATGGCCGGCTGCGCGTTATGCGTGCGCGTGAGTTCGGATTCGGGACCCTCCCACATGATGCGCGACAGCGCGAAGCCGAGCGCGTCATCGACCGCGCCGAACACGTCGCGCGCGGCCGGAAACCGCTCGGCGAGATCCTTCCCCATCCCCAACCGCTGGGCTCCCTGACCCGGGCAGAGGAGGAACGCCTTCACCAGCGCACCACCATGCTCGCCCAGGTGAAGCCGCCGCCGAATGCGACCAGCATCACCGTCATCCCTTGCTCGATCAGACCGGCCCGGACCGCTTCATCGAGCGCAATCGGAATCGACGCCGCCGAGGTGTTGCCGTAGCGGTCGACGTTCACATACACTTTGTCCATCGGGATACCGGCGTGCTTCGCGGTCGATTCGATGATGCGGATGTTGGCCTGGTGTGGCACCATGATATCGACGTCGTCGCCGGTGAGTCCCGCCTGCTGCAACGCCTGATCGCAGGCATCGGCCATGGACCGCACGGCGTTCTTGAAGACTTCGCGGCCGGCCATCTTGATGTAGTACGACCGGTCCGCCAGCATCTGCTCGTCGGCCGGCAAGTTGGCGCCCCCGCCCGGGCGATACAGCAGGTCGCCCAGTCGCCCGTCGCTGCGCAGATAACTCGACAGAATGCCGCGCCCGTTCCGCGATTCCCCGATGACCGCCGCGCCCGCGCCATCGCCGAACAGGATGGCCGTCGCGCGGTCGGTTTGATCCATGATGCGGCTCAGCCGTTCCGCCCCCACCGCCAGGACGTGGCGCGCCGCGCCGGTGGCGATCATCCCCTCCGCCACGCTGACCGCGTAGAGAAAACCGCTGCACGCCGCCCCCACGTCGAACGCCGCGGCACGGTGCGCACCCAGCACCGCCTGAAGATCGCAGGCCTGCGACGGCAACAGCCGGTCCCACGATGCCGTGCCAAGCACGATGGCATCCAGGTCCGCCGCGGCGATCCCCGCGTCGGCCAGGGCCTGATGCGCGGCCGTCGAGGCCATCATGGCGATGGTCTCCTCGTCGTTGGCCCATCGCCGCTCGGTGATGCCGGTTCGCTCGCGAATCCACTGATCCGTCGTGTCGAGCGTGCCCTCGAACTCGGCGTTGGTGACGACCCGCACGGGCGTGTACCGTCCCGTGCCGGCGAACTCCGCGATCGGCCGGTTCATGTCATGGTCCGTGCGTGCGTGGGCAAGGAGACGGACCGGTCACGCGTCGCCCGCGAGGTCGGCCCCGATGTGCTGGCTCACGTGGGTCTCGACCGACCGCAACGCGACGCCGATGGCGTTCTTGATGGCCCGGGCGGACGAACGGCCGTGACAGATGATGCACACGCCGCGCACGCCCAGCAGCGGGGCGCCGCCGTAGGTGGAATAGTCCAGCTTGGTGAGCACGCGGTTCATCGCCTCGCCACTCAGCACCTCGGTCTCGACTTCGCGTTTCAGGAACCCGACGAACATACGTGCGACCGACTCGTAGAACTTGAGCACGACATTGCCGACGAACCCGTCGCACACGACGGCGTCCACGTTGCATTGCAGGATGTCGCGCCCTTCGACGTTGCCGATAAACTGGAAACCGAGCGGTTCGGTCGAGAGCAGTTGGTGCGCCGCCTTGACCGCCGCGTTGCCCTTCTCTTCCTCTTCACCGATGTTGAGCAGCCCGACCCGGGGATTGGGCCGGCCCAGCACGTCGCGCGCGTAGACGGCGCCGAGGTGCGCGAAGCCGCGCAACTCGCGCGCACTGCAATCGACGTTCGCGCCCGCGTCGAGGACCAGGACCGGTTCGGTATCGGTGGGGAACAACGTGCCAATGGCCGGCCGCTCGACCCCGGGGTGCAACCCCAACAGGATCAGGCTGGCCGCCATCACGGCGCCGGTGTTGCCCGCCGAGACAAAGGCGTCGGCCCCGCCCTCCTTCTGCAAGCCGAGACCAACGACGACCGACGACTGGCGCTTGCCCCGGACGGCGGCCAACGGCTGCTCAGCCGCGGCGATCACTTCCGGCGCCTCGACGATGCTGATGCGATCGGGCCGGCCCCCGTGCGCGTCGAGCGCCGCCTCGATGTCCGCCGTGCGGCCCACCAACAGGACCTCGCACGACGCCGGCAACTCCGCGAGCGACTCGAGGGCTCCCTCGACCATCGCATCGGGGACCGTGTCGCCTCCCATCGCGTCGAGCGCGATGCGCGTCACTCAGAGGTCCTCGGAAACCTCGACCCGCTGCTTCCCCGCGTAGTAGCCACACGTGGGACAGACCCGGTGCGGCCGCCGCGGATCGCCACAGCGGGGACACGCCTGCAAGGCGACTGCCGCCGCCTTGTGGTGCGTGCGGCGTTTCCGTTTCCGTGCCTTCGATGTCCTTCGCTTCGGTACCGCCATCCGATTTACCTCGTATCGTCCCCGGCTCCAGTGTCGAGCACCTTCAACGCCGCCCATCGCGGGTCGGGTTCGGGCCGGCACTCACACGGGCCCAGATTGAGATCCTCGCCGCACCGCGCGCAGAGGCCGCGGCACTCGTCCCGGCACACCACGAATCCGGGTGCCGCGAGGATCAACTCATCGCGAATCGTCGCCCCAAGATCCAACTCCACGGCCCGCCGGGGAATGACATAGGCGGCCGGGTCGTCCGCCGCCTCATCCTCGGTGAACAGCGCCTGCACTCGCTGGTCGACCGCCACCGTCACCGGCGTCAGGCAGCGTCGACAGGCCATCGTGACGCGTGCCCCCACCCGGCCGTCCCAAAAGTAACCCGCCGGACCGCTCTCCATCAGCCGACCCGCCACGGTGATGGGACCCTCGAACCGGAGGTCCAGACCGGCCAAGGCGGGATCGGTGGCCGGAACCTTCGCAACGGTCTCGATCGGCCCGGCGGAAAAGTCCCGTAAATCGACACGCAGCATAGCCGCTAAAGGTAGTCGGGACACCAAGTTGGGTCAATTGGCGCCACACCACGACCGGGTGCTGCCCGGCGTCAGGCGTCGCGGAAAAAGAAGCCGATTTCCCGAGCCGCGTTGTCGAGCGAATCAGAGGCGTGGATCGCGTTCCGCTCTTTCGATTCCGCGAACAGCTTGCGGACGGTGCCCTCGGCCGCCTCCGCCGGATCGGTCGCGCCGATCACGCTGCGCAGATGAGCCACCGCGTCCTCGCGTTCGAGGACCATCGGGATGCAGGGCCCCGACGTCATGAACGCGACCAGCGACCCGTAAAACGGCCGTTCCCGATGGACCTCGTAGAACGCCTCCGCCTGCGATCGGGTCAACCGCTCCATCCGCGCTTCCTTCAGGGTGAACCCGGCCGACTCGAGGTGCGCCAGTACCTTGCCGGCATGACCGCGCTCCACGGCGTCGGGCTTGATGATCGCGAGCGTCCGTTCCATGTGCCTTCCGAATCGAGTGATTGTTCACCGCCGCTTCAGCGGTCGCGCGCCGAGTTGAGCGCTACGGGCCGAACAGGCGCCGCACGATGTCTTCCCGCGAGAGCACCCCGACCAACGCGCCTTCCCGCACCACCGGGACCCGCTCGAGCCGTTTGTTCACCATCAGGTCGGCCACCTCGGCCACGGGCTGGTCATCGGACAGGCACAAGACGCTCCGGTCCATCACCTCGCGAACCGGCCGGTGGGCCGCCGCCGGTACCGACAGGTCCTGACCGGCCAGCATCTCGCCGCTGCGGCGCTTGCCGTGCGGCACCAGGTACCGCAACACCTCGCCGTAGCCCACCAGACCGAGCACGTCGTTCGTCTCCGACACGATCGGGACGGCCGGCACCCGGTGCTTGACCATCAGGTCGGCCACGGCGGCCAGCGTCGTGTCCGGGCCGGCCGTGACGAGTCGTCCCCGCAAGATGTCGCGGACCAGCAGTTCCTCCGCCAGATCGGCCTGAACCAGATCGGCGATGGCGAGAATCTCCGCCGGACTCGTCGCGGACTCCATGGTGCTGACCACTTCTTCCCGCGCCAACGCGTGCGCGAACGTAGCCAACGCCCGCATCGCGCCGACCGCCTCGTGCGCCGGCGCCACCAACAGGAGCACGATCCGCGCTTCCTTGCTCGCATCGTGCTCCCGATGCACCGGCTGCGCGGTCACGCCAAGCGCCACCGTGAGCCGTTCCACCGCGTCGGTTCGGAAGTGCAGCAGAAACGCCTGCTGCCCCACCGTCACCGCCTCGTTGGGCAGCGATTCGGCCAACAGCGCTTCCAGCCGATCGGGATCGGTCGCCCGCCCCGATTCGATGATGGCATGCACCAGCGGTTGCGCCGCCATGCGCACCGTCTCCGCCGCGACGTCAATCAGGATGCGGTCAGCCGCCAACAGATCGATCAGCTTCACGTGGCTACATGCGCTCCCGCAACAAGGGAACGACGTCGGCCGGGCGTTTCATGACCGCGATCCGCGCCTCCTCCAACGCCACCATCTTCTCGGCGGCGGTGCCGGACGAGCCGGAGATGATGGCCCCCGCATGGCCCATGCGCCGGCCGGGAGGGGCGGTCTGCCCGGCGATGAATCCCACCACCGGTTTGGTGACGTGTTCCGCCGCGTACGCCGCGGCTTGCTGCTCGTCAGTCCCGCCGATTTCGCCAATCATCACGATCGCGTCGGTGTCGCCGTCGGCTTCGAACGCCGACAGACAATCGATGAAGTTCGTGCCGATGATCGGATCGCCGCCGATGCCGACACAGCTCGACTGCCCGTAGTCCGCCTTGGACAACTGGTGGATGATCTCGTAGGTCAACGTGCCGCTGCGCGACACCACGCCGATCCGGCCCGCGCGACAGATCTGTCCCGGAATGATGCCGACCTTGGCGCGTCCGGGCGAGATGGCACCCGGACAGTTGGGACCGATCAACCGCGCCTCCCGCTCGCGCAGGAACGGCATGACCCGCGTCATGTCCTGCACCGGGACGCCCTCGCTGATGCACACGATCAACGCAACGCCCGCGTCGGCGGCCTCGTAGATCGCGTCGGCGGCGAACGCCGCCGGCACGTAGATGACCGACGTGTTGGCCCCGGTTGCCGCGACCGCATCCGCGACGGTATTGAAGATCGGCACGGCGTCCTCGAACCGCTGGCCGCCCTTCCCCGGCGTGACCCCGGCGACCACCGCCGTGCCGTACTCGATCATCAGGCGCGTGTGGAACGAGCCGTCCCGGCCGGTGATGCCCTGCACCACCAGTTTCGTTTCCCGATCGATGAAGATGCTCATGCCGCCTCCGCCGCGAGCTTCACCGCTTCCTTGACGGCCTCGTCCATGTCGGTGAGCGCCTCGAAGCCGGCGTCCTTGAGAATCGCGACGGCCTCCTTCTCGTTGGTCCCCGTCAGACGAATCACGATCGGAATCGCGATCGCGGTCCGCCTGGTCGCCGTCACGATACCGTTGGCGACGTCGTCACAACGCGTGATCCCGCCGAAGATGTTGAACAAGATGCTCCTGACGTTGGCGTCGCTCGTGATGATCTCCAGCGCGGCGACCACCTTCTCGGGGTTGCTGCTGCCGCCGATATCGAGAAAGTTGGCCGGCTCGCCGCCGTAGTACTTCACCAGATCCATGGTGGCCATCGCGAGCCCCGCGCCGTTGACGCAACACCCGACGGTTCCGTCGAGACTGACGTACGACAGATTGGCTGCGCGCGCCTTGCCCTCCGCCGGATCCTCGGCGGTCGGGTCGCGCAAGGCCGCGATCTCGGGCTTGCGCCCCAGTTCGTTATCGTCGACACCGATCTTCGCATCCAGCGCGATCACCTCACCGGCCGGCGTCGTGATGAGTGGATTGATCTCGGTCAGCGACGCGCCGGCGGTCACGAAGGCGTCGTACAACTTCCGCATGATCGATGCCGCCTGGCGCACCTGCTTGATGTCGTCGTACAGCCGAAAGCCCAAGGCCATCGCCTGATGGTTCAGCAGGCCGAAGCGCGGATCGACCGGCTGTGTGAAGATCTTCTCCGGCGATTCCGCGGCGACCTGTTCGATGTCCACCCCGCCCGCCGGGCTCACCATGAACACCGGTCGCTGGGTCGCGCGGTCCATGATCACGCCGACGTAACTCTCCGTGACGATCTCGGCGGCCGGCACGACGAGGACCTTCTCGACCGTGAGTCCCTTGATCGTCATCCCGAGAATCGCGTCGGCGTGCGTGCGCGCCTCCGCCGCATCGGCGGCCAGCTTCACCCCGCCGGCCTTCCCGCGGCCTCCCGAGTGGACCTGGGCCTTCACCACGACCGGCCCGCCGATGCGTGTGGCGATCGCCACCACCTCATCCGGCGTCGACGCCACGTCCCCATCGGGCACGGGAATCCCGCTCGCCTTGAGCAGCGCGCGCGCCTGGTATTCGTGCAAGTTCACGGTCTATGACTCCTCGATACGAGTTCCCGTTTCGCCTCGCAGCGCCGCGGGTCCATCGGTCAAGTGTGCAATCACGGCACGGCGTCCACCGCCCCGTACGAACATCACCGCCGCCTCCAGCTTGGGCCCCATGCCGCCCACGCCAAGCGATTCCTCGGCCAACACCCCCTCCGCCCCGGCGACCGTCAGCGACCCGATCGGTGCCTGCCGCGGCGTCCCCCATCCGCGATACACCGCCGCGACGTCGGTCAGCAGCAGCAACGTGTCCGCTCCCAATCGGCGGCCCAAAATGGCGGCCACGCGATCCTTGTCGACCACCGCCTCGATCCCTTCCCAATGCCACGCGTCCTGCCGTCGCACCGGTGACCCGCCCCCTCCCGCCGTAATGACGATGATCGATTCTTCGATCAAGCGCTGTACGACCGGCGCCTCCACCACGTCGACCGGCTCCGGACTGGGAGCCAGCCGGCGCCACCGGCCCAGACCGTCCTGCCCGACGTGCACCCCCCGTTCACGATAGCGACGCGCCCCCTCCGGCGTCAGTTCGTGCCCGATCGGTTTGCGCGGCTCGAGCGCGCCCGGCCGGTCCACGTCGACCACGGTCTGCGTAATGGTCGTGACGACCGACCGGCTGACGCCAGCCTCGGCCAGCGCGTTGATCAGCGACTGCTGAATCATGTAGCCGATCCACCCCGCCGTCGCCGACACGAGCACGCCCAGCGGCAACGGCTCCACCCGAGCGGCGGCCTGCTCGTTGCGCTCCAACGCGTCGCCGACTTGTGGTCCGTTGCCGTGCACCACCGCGATCCGCCACCCTTCGCGGGCCAGCTCCACGACGGCGGCGAGCGATTGGCGCGTGTGGCGGAACTGATCGGCGATCGTCACGCGCTGACCGGGCGGCTGCAGCGCGTTGCCGCCCAGCGCGACGACGATCGTTCGCGGCGAAGCGGCGTGCAAGGTATCGGGCTCCATCGGAGGCGGCAACCGGATTACCGGGAGTCGGGCGGCAGCGTGAGCAAGCGCTTCAACGCGGCGTACGCCTCACCAAACGCGAGCCAGTCGCCCGAGACCCGCGCGGCGTCGAGCCGGTCGAACCAGCGGCGCGCATCGGTCCAGCGATCGGCCGCCGGTTCCGGCGGCGGGCGCGCGACACGAATGCGGCGTACCGCCGTCGCCAGGTCGGGACCGCGGCCGATCGCGCCGCGCCAGCCCACGGCCACCTCCGCCAGACGCGGCGGGGCGGCCGGGCCCCGCGGCTCGGCGTAGAATGCCTGCACCGCGATGGCGCCGTCAGGGAACGGCGCCAGCTTCAGCACCCCCGGGATGGCCGCGTCGCCGCTCGCGTCTTCCGCGAACTCATGCACCAATTCCGACGGACCCGGCAACGTCCGCGGCTCGGGATACGCCACCACCGACAGGCGGGGCGTCCCCTCCGCCACCGTCCCATCGACGATCGCCGCCACCCGCGCATCGAGCTGGACCTCGATCACCGCGCGCAGCCGCAGTCGGGAAACCGAATCGGCGAACGACTCGCCGACCCACCAATACGGTTCCGGCGTCCGCGCCGCCCCACCCGCCTGTCCCGGACGCCAGTCGGTGCGCCGCAGCAGCTCGAGCTGGACCTGAAACAGTTCGACCGGATACCGCAACCCCGCGCGCACCGACTCCGGCAGCGCGTCGGCCGGACGAACGATCTCCGGCGCCAGCGTCGCCCAGGTCGCGCTGATCGGATCGGCGTCCGGCGCCAAGTACACGCCGGTCGCACCGGACCGCGCGTCCACCACGCCGATAAACCCCATGTGCAGCGAGCGCACCTGGCGCCCGCGCCACCGCGACACGACCGACAATGGATAGGCCTCCGACCAGACGTACCCGGGCGCGACCCAGCTGAGTACCCCGTTGGCGATCACCGGATAGGCGGCGCCAAAGCGCGCAAACGGCGCGACGCGCGCCAGCCGATCGCCCACCGCCCGGTCCGACAACACGATCATGCCGGGTCCCACGGTCGACGCGCTGAGCAGCTTCGGGGCCTGCAGCGTCCAGGCGAGCGCCAGCCGGCGCAGCAGCCCGTCCAACCTGACGCCCGCAAACGGACCGTCTTCGGTTGACGCCACCGCCAGTTCGGTCGTGGTCGGCGCGAACCAGACGTCCGGCGCCGTCAAGGCGATATCCACCGGGAAGGGCGACGTCGAGTCCGGCCGTCCGAGATCGGGCACGTAGAGCGGCAACCCGTCGTCGCTCACGCGCGACCCATGCACCGCCACGGCGCCGGCGGCCCGCGCGTAGGGGTCGCGATGCCGCCGGTCCCAGGTCATCCCGCGATCGTTCTCGCCCGCGGTCTGGAGGTCGACTTCGCGCACGGCGATGTAGACCGGCTCCACCGCCCCCGGCGCGCCGTGGGCGCCCATCGTCGCGTCGAAGAACCGGTCGAACGCGCGTGGCTGTGACGTGCGATTCAGCATCACCGTCACGGCAAACGGATCCCACAGCGGCGCGTGGGTGAGGGCGCGCGCGTGGCGCGCCGCGAACCCGGCGTCGGGAATCGCCAGCGGGGCCACGGCGGTATCCGCCTGGAGCCCAAAGGCCTCCCCAACGGACTCCACCGCGGCGCGCGCCAGTGTCGGATCGGCCCGCTCCTCCGGCGTCCGCCCGCCCGCCGAGATCGCGGGCGCGAGGTAGTGCCCCACGAACGACGTCCCGGCCAGGGCGATCCAGGCCACCGCCACCAACGCGGGATGCCCCAGCCAGATCCAGATCGCCGACGCGCCGCCAACCACCAGCGCCAGCCCGGACAGCAGGCGCGCGACCGGGAGGCGTATACTCAGCAGCACCGTGTCGTACGGGACGTTGTGGTATCCGGCGACGAGTTCCGCCGGTTCGATGCGGTATCCCCAGAACAACGCCAACGCGAACGCCACCAGCAGCGCACCCACGTGCGTGCGGGCGAGGTCGGCCACGTCGAGCCGCCGGTCGCTCCAGCGGATCGCGCCGACCGCGACGTAGAGGAACAGCGTGATCGCCAGCATGAGGCCGGTCAGCAGCAGCACGTAGCCGTGCAGCGTGCGGTACCACGGCAGGCGGAACAGGTAGTAGGCGATATCCCGGTTGAGCACCGGGTCGCGTACGCCGATCGGCGCGGCCGCGTCGTACAGCGCGCGGATGCTCCACCAGTCTCCCGCCCCGCGGCTCATCGCATACGCCAGGATCAACCCCACGCCCACCGCGCCGATCAGCAAGTATCGTCGCGGCACCGTCTCGACGATCTCGATGTTGCCCAACCGGCGCGGCACCTGCACCGATCCGATCGAGCGGTAGACCAGATACAGGTTTCCCACGCACCAGATGGTGGCGGCGAGAAACGCGATCAGGGCAAGGACCAGTTGCAGATCGGCGATCGCGCGGTGCGACTCGCCGACGCCGACCGACGACGACCACAGGGCATTGGCGGTGCGAAGGGCAAGCCACCGGCCCAGGAGCAGCAGCGCCAGGGCGGCGGACACGCTCACACGAACCCACCGACCGCGCCGTGACGGAGCGGGCGTTATGTGGCGACCCCCCGCGCGCGAAGCCAGTCGACCACCTCCGTGCGGTAGCGCTCGAGCAGCACCTCCGTGGCGGCCTCGAACCGCATGACCAGCACCGGCTGCGTATTGGACGCGCGCAGCAGCCCCCACCCCTCCGCGAAGTTGATGCGTACCCCGTCGAGCGTCAGCGTATCGTACCGTGCACCGAAGTACGTCGCGGCCTCGGCGACGAGATCGAACTTCCGCGCATCCGGGCATTCTACCCGTATCTCCGGCGTCGTGGCGGTCCGCGGCAGGTCGGCGAGCCGCGCCGACAACGGCCCCCCTGCGCGCGCCATGTACCCGAGCAGGCGGGCCGCGGCAAACAAGGCGTCGTCGAACCCGTAGTAATCGCCGGCGAAGAACATGTGCCCGCTCATTTCTCCGGCGAGGGGCGCAGCCATCTCTTTCATCTTCGCCTTGATGAGCGAGTGGCCGGTCTTCCAGAGCACCGGTTGCAACCCGGCCGCCGCGATCTGGTCACGCAACACGTTGGAGCACTTGACGTCGAAGATGACCGCATGGCCGGTGCCCATGCGGTGGACCAGGTCGCGGCCGAACAGCACGAGGAGCTGGTCACCGTACACCACCTCGCCCCGTTCATCGACCGCGCCAATGCGGTCCCCGTCCCCGTCGAAGGCGATGCCCAGCTCCGCCCCGGTGCGCCGCACCGCCGCCTGGAGGTCGACCAGGTTCTCGAGCACGGTCGGATCGGGATGGTGGTTGGGAAATGAGCCGTCCGACTCGCAGAACAACGGGCTCACCTCCGCCCCGATCCCGCGCAGGACCTGTTCCGCCACGAGACTCGCGACCCCGTTCCCGCAGTCGATCACCACCCGCACCGGCCGGGCGATGGGCCCGTTGCGACTGACGATCGCATCGACGTAGCGCCGCAAGATCGACGTATCCACTTCCAGCGCGCCGTCGCCCGCGTCGAGCGTGTCGTGCGTGATCATATCGCGCATCCGCAGGATATCGTCACCGTAGATGGCGCTGCCGGCGGCAACCATCTTGAACCCGTTGAACTCGGGAGGGTTGTGGGACCCGGTCACCTGCAGCCCGCCGTCGGTTGCCAGTTCATGCACCGCGAGGTACAGCGCCGGGGTCGGCAGCATCCCGATGTCGATCGCCGTCCCGCCGGCACGCTCGATGCCATCGCGCACCCCCGCCGACAGCTGAACGCCGGAGGGACGGTTGTCGCGACCCACGCACAGACGGGGCGCGTGCCCGACGCGCGCGGCGGTCAGCGTGGCGAGCGCACGGCCGACCGCGTGCGCGAGCGCGGGCGTCAGTTGCTCACCGACCACCCCGCGAATGTCATACTGGCGGAAGATCGCGGCTGGAACGTCCACTGTGGCTACCTCGGTGTGGTGAAAGGAGCGGCGGTGAAGCGGTTAGCGCGGCCCGGCCGTCGAGGCCATGATGGTGGGCGGTCGGAGATCGCGTCCACCGTCGTCCACGATCGACAGCACGCGGTTGGGCCACACGCCGAACAGCAGCAACAGGACGACGGCGACGCCGACGACGGCACGGGCCGCGCCCGGCAACCGATACGCGCCTTCGGGCTCCCGCCGTTCCGCATCGACGGGTCGCATGTACATGTTCATGATCACCGGCAGGTAGTAGCCCGCGGACACCACGCTCGCCAGGACCAGGATGACCGCCAATACGACCTGGTTCGCATCGACGGTCGCCGTCAAAATGTACCACTTCCCGATGAATCCGGCCGTGCCCGGGAACCCGAGCAGCGACAGCATGAACACCGCCATGGCGAACGCGAGCCACGGTCGTTCCGTCGCGAGGCCGTTGAACTGGTCGATGCGGACGTCGCTCTCGCCGCCGCGACCCGCGGAAATCAGCACGGCGAACGCGCCGATGGTCATCAGCGTGTACGCGAACGCGTAGAACAGGAACGCGGCGCCACCCACCGGCGTCCCGCTGGCCACCGCGGCCAGCAGATAGCCGGCATGCGCAATGGCGCTGTAGGCGAGCATCCGTTTCAGGTGCCGCTGGGCCAGCGCCATCAGGTTGCCGGCGACCATCGTGATGGCGGCCAACCACCATACCGCATCCTGCCAGACGTCGAGCGCGCCGCCCAGCGCCAACACCATCACCCGGGCCAACGCGGCGAACGCGGCGGCTTTGACCGCGGCGGCCATGAATGCGGTGATCGGGGTGGGTGCGCCGTCGTATGCGTCGGGCGCCCACATGTGAAACGGCACCGCCGCCACCTTGAATCCGAACCCGATCAAGAGCATCGCGGCACCGACCACGAGCAACGGCGAATGCGTGATGCCGGAGTCGGCAATCTGGAACGCGACGGCCACGATGTTGGTCGAGCCGGTGGCACCGTAGACCAACGCGATGCCGTACAGCAAGAACGCCGACGCGAACGCGCCGAGCAGGAAGTACTTGAGGGCGGCTTCCGCGGAGGCACCCGAGCGGCGCCGGATACCGGCCAGGACGTACACCGACACCGACATGAGTTCGAGTCCGAGGAAGATCACGATCAGGTCCGCGCCGCCACCCATGAGCATCATCCCGATGGTCGCGAACAGGATCAACACGTAGTATTCCGGCACGTCGATGCGTTCGCGCGCGAGATACTCGAGCGAGAGCAGGACGGTGGCGATCGCGCCGAGCAGGAACACCACGGCGATCGCGTAGCGGAAGGTATCGAGCGCGATCATCATCGGCAGGCCGGACGGCGCCGCCTGCCGCGTCCACAACCAGAGTACCGCTATCAGCGCGGCCACGAGACCGGACACCGTGGCCAACCCGACCTGCCGCTGATATCCCGGCTGCCCATGCTTCCAGGCGATCGCGAGCATCAACGCCAACGCCCATACGGTGAGCACGATCTCGGGAAGCAGGGCCAGGAAGATGCCGCCCACGGTCGAGAGGTCGAGCAGCATCAGCGTGTCTCCTCGATCTCGAGGCCGTTCGCCGTGATGCGGAAGGTCCCGTCGTCGACCGCACGCGCTTGCGTCACGAACGCGGCGACGGCGTCCTCGAGCCGATGCAGAATCGGTTGGGGGTACACGCCGATCCAGAGAATCAACGCCACCAACGGCGCCAGCACGATCATTTCCCGGCGGCTCAGGTCGGCGAGCGACGCGTTCTCCGCCGCCGGTTCCCGATTGTAGAGCAGGCGCTGCACGGCCCACAGCAGGTAGGCGGCCGCGAAGATCACGCCCGTCGTCGCGATCCCCGTCGCCCATGGATGGCCGTCGAACGAGCCGACCAGCACGAGAAACTCGCCGATGAAGCCGTTGGTCCCGGGCAAACCGATGGAGGACAGCGCCACCAAGGTCAGCACCGCCGCGAACGCCGGCATCACCCGTGCCAACCCGCCGAACGCGGCGATGTCACGCGTGTGGCGCCGCTCGTACAGCATGCCGGCCATCAGGAACAGGCCTCCGGTCGACACACCGTGGTTGATCATGATGACGATCGCGCCTTCGACGCTCTGCTCCGTGAGCGCCCAGATCCCCAGCATCACGAAACCCAGATGGCTCACTGATGAATACGCGATGAGTTTCTTGAAGTCCGGCTGCACCATGGCGACGAGGGCACCGTAGACGATCCCGATGACCGCGAGCGTGATCACGATGGCGGACACGGTGGGATTCAGCGCGGTATCGGGGAAGAACGGGACCGCGAATCGCAGGAAGCCGTAGGTCCCCATCTTCAGCAGAATACCGGCAAGGATCACCGACCCGGCGGTCGGCGCTTCGACGTGCGCGTCCGGCAGCCAGGTGTGGAACGGGAACATCGGCACCTTGATCGCGAAGCCCAGGAAGAAGGCCAGGAACACCCAGAACTGCAGGTCGGGCGGGATCCCCATCTGCATCCACACCGTGTAGTCGAAGCTGCCGGCCTGCGCGTGCTCCGGCAGCGTCTTGGCGTGGAAGTAGAGCGCGAGGATGCCGAGCAGCATCACCACCGAGCCGGCGAGCGTATACAGGAAGAACTTGATCGCCGCGTAGAGCCGCCGCGCGCCGCCCCAGACCCCGATCAGGAAGTACATCGGGACCAGCATCACCTCCCAGAACACGTAGAACAGGAACATGTCGAGCGCGCAGAAGACGCCGATCATCCCCGTCTGGAGCAGCAGCAGGAACACGTAGTACGCGCGCACCCGCTCGGTGACGGCTGTCCAGGAGGAGAGGATCGCGACCTGGCCCAGGAGCGTCGTGAGCAGGATCAGGAGCGCCGAGATCCCGTCTATGCCCATGAAGTACTGGACACCGATCGAGGGGATCCAGGCGGCCTTCTCGACGAACTGGAAGCCGGAAGCGCCGCGGTCGAACCAGAACCACAGCGGCAGGCTGACCAGGAAGCCCAGCAGGCCGAAGCCGTTCGCCACCCAGCGGACCGCGTTCTCCCTGCCCTTCCCGCGGAAAGGCGGCAGCAGCAACAGCAGCGCGCCCACGAGCGGCGTGTAGGTGATCACCGAGAGGAGATGCTCGCGGTAGAAGTCCATGGGCACTTTCTGAAGCTCCTCTTAGTACAGCCCGAGCACGAAGCGGCCGGCCGCGATCATCAGGAACAGGCCGATCAGCATGCCGAGCGCATAGTGCTGGACGAGGCCGCTCTGCACGGCGCGAAAGGCGTAGCTCAGGTTCTCGAGCAGGAAGGCCGCGAGGTTGACGGCGCCGTCCACCACGTAGCGATCCCACAGGTTCGAGGCCTTCGCGATCACGTCGCGCACGCCCCAGGCGACGCCGTTGACGCCGAGGCCCGGCCGCAGCTCGCCGTCGCCGCCGTCGATCACGAAGCGGTCGTTGGCGTGGAGCGCATTCCCGCCGCCGAGCGCCAGCCCGCGCACGAAGACGGCGGCGTAGAACTCGTCGACCCAGTACTTGTTGAGCAGCGTGCGGTACGCGCCGGGGAAAGCGGCGGCCAGGCGCGTCGGGGTCTCGAACGCCCCACGGTAGAAGCGCCAGGCGACCAGGATGCCCGCGGCCGCCACCAGCACGCTCAGGGCCATCAGGCCGAGCTCCGTCCCGTGGCTCGGGACCGGGGCCGCGAACACCTCGGCGAGCGCCTCGCGCGCCGGCTCGAAGACGGGCTCCAGGAAGTGCTCCATGACGTTCGGCACGCCGACCCCGTGACCGATCACGGCGGGCACGCCCAGCAAGCCCGCGACGAGCGACCCCACGGCCAGCACTTGCAGCGGCACCAGCATCGACGGGGGCGACTCGTGCAGGTGATGCGCCTGCTCGGCGCTGCCGCGGAAGCTGCCGC
>DASWIX010000009.1:0-43731 GCA_036397455.1 Gemmatimonadales bacterium
CTGCAGCAGCAAGCCTTCGACCTCCTGGGTGTGCGACTGGGCGGCTAACATGTACCCAGTGCGCCGTACCCTTGCTCCATAGGTAAGCCACACTCCATTCACAGGTTATCCTTATTTCACATCCGGGAACTTCGGCCTAGCACCGGGTCGAGACCGAGCCGGCCCGCGCACAGCACCACCGCATGTAGCCCCAGTCGGTCGGGGTCGGTGTCGTCTCGAAAGAAGCCGAGCCCCTGCCCCTGCGATATGACATCGCCGACTTCGTGCGTGAGCCGCGATAACGCCTCACGAGCAGCCGGCGGCGCGCCGTCGGCAGCCGTTTGGCGGTCGAACAGCACACCAACGAGTTCCGGGCGATCTCGCAACGCGCGGTGGACCGATCGAATCACCGCGCGCAGTCGCTCGCTGGCCGATCCGATGGGGCTGGTTTCGGCTTCGCGGGTGACGCTGTCTGAGGCCGCCGCAACAATGGCCTCGTACAGTCCGGCTTTGGATCCGAAGTAGTAGAAGATCAACTGCTTGTTTACGCGAGCGCGCTCGGCAATGCGAGCGACCCGTGCGCCGGCGAAGCCACGCCGGGCGAATTCAGCGGACGCGGCACGCTCTATCCTCTCTCGGGAGGACAACTTAGCGGCGGGGCCGGTCATTCTCAACCATGCGGTTGACTCTGGTTGTTGGTGTATTCCCCGGCGATCATGAGGCACCCAATCCCCGGAGTGCCGCTCGTATGGCGGTGATGAGGATTGCAGCGTTCGTCCAGTAACCAACCGCCGGCTCCGCCGCGCGGGCGCAGATTCCGGCCGCGGTTGCGCTGACGAGAATGAGGGTCGGGTCGACCGCGAGGTCGTCAGGCAGCGTGTGCGGGTCGATCGATCCCGTGACAACCGGCCCGCCGTCCGGTGCAGCCCCAAGGCTCCAGAGGCGCGTTTGCGCTCCCGCGGCGTCCCGTGCCCGCAGGCCGGGCGCGATCGTGGCCAGAAAGTCGGCCGGGGCAAGGCAAACGACCGGACCTGCGGAGCGCACGACGGTTCTGGTGGTCACTTCCCGCAAGGCACGCAGTCCTTCGACGGGCATCACGGGGGCGCCGCTGCCCGTGCCGGGGTCGTGGCTGCTGATCTGATGCTCCAGCCGATCGAGCTGGCGCCCGGCTCGCTCGGTGACGCTTGCAAGCAGCGCCGTGGGCTGAACGGCGCGGTAGCGCCTCGGGGTCTGGTCCAATTGCTGGGCGGCGCCCTTGGTCACGAGACCGTCCAGCGCCTGATATCCGTTTGCGCGGGCAATGCCCACGGACTTGGCAATGGCGTAGGCGGTCGATGGGCCTAGGTCGAGCAAGGCACTGTATGCCAGGCTCTCGGTCGGCGTGAATCCAAAAGGGGTGAGGTCGATCACAGTAGTTGTTTAAACAACTACCGAGCGTCCGTCAAGGCGCAGGATCCGTCAGGTGTATTCCAACTCCCAGCCGGCGATCTTCGCGATCAGGGCCAGCCGGAACGTCACATCGGCCTGGCGCCGCTCCATCGTCCTTGCGTCGGCTTCGAGCGGGAAGGCAAAGTCGGCCAGGCGCGAGGGACTCTTGGGAATGGCGCGGAGGTTGTGCGGTGACCACACGCCATTGGCGTCGAGTTCGCTGAGCAGCCGGCCCAGCACGCGCTGAGCGACTTCGTTGGTGTGGAGCATCCCCAGGCGCGCCAACAATTCGATCCAATGGAGCGCCAACGGGACGTCTTTCGCGTTTCCCGACCGGTCCGCCTCAATGGGATTCCCGAGTAGCTGATACGTCGGCTGAATGATCTTGCGACCGATGGCGATCGTATAGGTCCGCTTCGGCTGCGGTTGAGCCAGAAACGCGCATAGCCGCTCGAGAAATCCCGCGCGCTCGCGCTGGATGTTGGGCATGTAGGAAAACAGTGCCACCGACAACGTAGTGGGTGGTTGGGCGTCGGGATGCAGGATATGGCGCGAGTTTTTCTTGATGATCGGCTTATCGACCAGATCGCTGCGCAGGAACTGCGAAACGTCGGTCGCGATCCGGTGCGCGGCTCCCCGCACGCGGGGATCTTCTATCCGCCCGGCCTGGGCGAGCGCGACGGTCGCCCCTTCCCGGAATGCGCGGCGGGCCCAGTTCGCGAGGTCTGTATTGGTCTTGGCGGCCGCTTTGTATTCGAACAGCAACTCCGACGAGGGATCCCGCGACAGGGCGCGATACAGTACGCGGTCGGCTTGGCGATACGCCCGATCATCGGGGGGAACCCCAAACTCCAAGAGGCGGCGGTAGGTCGCGACCGTTCCGGTATCCTTGATTCCCTGGGCCCTGTTGGCGGTCAGTCCGAGGATATTGTCGCCCCACAAGCCGTTCTTGCGCTGCTTGCGCAACGTCTGTTTGACCTCTTTGTGCTCGATGACCTCGGCTCCCAACGCGGCGTAGTCCTCCGGAGAGGCGGCTCCCGGAGGAAGGATGTCGTTGACGGTGCGCCATTTGATGGGGGCGCACGCGTTCTCCCGCAGCCAGCTGACGGGGACCTTGTGAGACGTGGGGAATTCCAGCGCGGTCCTCCAGAGGTGTTGGGGGGGAAAAGTCGCGCGGAACTTAGTCCTTTTCCCCTATTGGAGCCAGTACCAATTCAGCCCCTCTCCCGCTTCTGTCTGAGGCGCTCGCCTGCCGCCGAAAACGAAGCCTCTGGTCTCCAACGGGGAAAGCCGGAAGTCGTTGCCAGAGCCCAGATGACCCGTAGCATGACCCGCCCCTGCTGCACCGCGCCCGTGAGGTCGAACTCGGACGTAAACTCATCTCCCGGCTGATGATAGCGTGTGCGGAAGAACAGCTCAGCCTGCCCGATACCCCAATCCTCTGGGCGGTTTTCGAACTCGATTCCCGACCGAAACGACAGAACCGGGACGCCCTCCATGGCGAACGGGAAGTGGTCCGACCTGAAGAAACTCCCGCGTTCGGGCTCTGGGTCCGGGACGGGCCGCAATCCCTCCGCCTCTGCCGCGCTGCGAAACGGGTCACCGAGAGTGGATAAGTCGAGCCCGAGCGCGGAGATGTCCCGGGTCCGCCCGCGGACATTGGCGATATCGATATTGATGACGGCGGCGATGCGTTCCAACGCGACCGGCGGTTCCTCTACGAAACGGACTGCGCCGAGCAGGCCGGACTCCTCGGCCGTCGTCGCCAGAAAGTAGACGGATCTGCGGGGTGCGGTTCCAGCTGCCCGCATAGCCTGCGCCGCGGCGAGCATCAGCGCCACGCCGGACGCATTGTCCTCCGCCCCGTTGTAGATCGAATCGCCGTTCACGGCCAGCCCCATTCCCTTGTGATCGTGGTGCGCGGTGACGAAGACTGCCTCAGTCCTCCCGATCGAGTCGCTGCCGGTGACCTTCCCGATGACATTTGAAGCCTGAAAGCGTCGTAGGGTGCTGTGAATGTCGACCGCGACACGCAGCCCCGTATCCATCGGGCGAAAGGAACGCTGCGTCGCGCGTTGCATCATGGCGTCGAGATCGCGCCCGGCCGCGGCAAGCGTGCGGCGCGCGGCGTCGAAGCGCATCCACGCGGCGAATCGCAACAGCGGACCGGGTCGGTTCTCGAGTGTGATCTGCTCCCCTGTCCACGATCCTCGGACGACTTCCCACGGGTAGGTGGCGGTTTCGTCGGTGTGAATCAGGATCGCACCGAGCGCCCCCATCCGTGCAGCCTGTTCCAGCTTGTACGTCCAGCGGCCGTAGTAGGTGAGCGCCGGCCCATCGAACAGGGAGGAATCGTGCTGTCCCGGGTCATTGACCATGATCAGGGCGATCTTGCCGGTAAGCGGCCCGTCGTAGTCGCGCCACTCCCACTCGGGGGCCGTGATCCCGTACCCGACGAACACGAGTTGGCCGTCGGCCGTCAGCGCCTCGTCCGGACTTTCGGGCCAGGCCACGAAGTCCGAGGGGTACTGCAGCGAGAACGTCTGCCCGCCGGCGCCAATGATCAACGCCGGTTGCGGCGTCACTCCCACCAAGTCGACTCGCTGGGTGAACGTCCCCGCATCGCCGGCCGGGTCGAGGCCGAGCCGTTCGAACTGCGCGGCGACATACGTTTCGGCCAGGCGCCCGCCCTGCGTTCCTGGTGCTCGTCCCTGAAGGAGGTCATGCGAGAGAAACCGCAGGTGCCCTCGTATCTCCGCTTCGCTGATTGCGTCGAGGGCCTGACCGACGCCAACGGGCCGTCGTGCCGCTTCCTGCGCGCGCAAACCGGATGCCAGGATGGTCACGAGAGCCGCCACGAACACGTGCCGCGCCCGCGCGGAGTTCAACATCGGACCACGTGGATCGATGCGTCGCGGCCCAAGCTCCGTTCGCTCGTCAGGATCACTCTGTCCTCATCGAGGAAATCTACAGCCTCGCCCTGTGGCTCGATCAACCCGAGGGTGCACGCGTCGCCGTCGGGTTCCCAGCGAGCACCGACCCGCCGGAAGAAATGAAGCTCGGTATAGCTGCGGATCACGACGCGGGCCCCGCTGGGCGAGATGGCGCCACCAGTCACCCAGGCGAGCAGGAACCGTGGCCGAATGGGCAGCGTGTCCTGAAGTGTCACCGTCACCGAGTCGCCGAGCAGGGCTGAGCGACCGATATCGTATCGCAACGCCGTGCCCTGCCTCCCCTTCGTGATGATCACGACGTCCCCTTCGGGGGTGACGGCAAGTGCCTCGGCATCGTGAGGCCCGTCCGCGTAGCGCACGCGGACCGCACGCGCGCGAACGGTGCCATCACCGTCGCGTGCGCCGCGTGGGTCCGGTTCACGGATGACGTACACCACGACCCTCGTCCGACGCTCATCGTTGTCACCGATGTCGCCGATAAACAGACACCAGCCGGTTGGGTCATCCGGACATCGTCCGAGCGCGATATCCTCCCAGTCTCTGGCTCGCGCGCCGTTGACCACGAACGTCGCCACCAGCATGCCGGTTGTGTCCACCGCATAGATCCGCGGCCGGCCGCCGGAATCGTCGTGCGTCCACAGGATCCCACGGAACCGCCGACTCACCGCCACGCCGGAACTCTCGTGGATGCCGGCGGCATCGAGCGACCCGAGGCGTTGCAGGGAGATCGGGCGCCGCTGCGCGACGAGGGTGCGCGGTCCGAGCGACGCGGCGCACGCCAGCGCGATCACCGTGAGGAATCGCATAACCGTATTCTATCAGGGAACTTGCCCGGCGGGGAGCCGCCCGCGACCTTTCGGGTCCTATGATCGACCGTCTCGAATCCAAACCCCTTCCGAAGCGTCCGCTGCGGACGCAGTTCGAAGGGCGCGTGCTGTTTCTCGTCGACGACGCGGCGTTGATGCGTCGCCAACTCGATGGCGACGATCTCCCCTGGTCGGCGGACCTGCCGTTGCGTGACAATATCTCGACCGACGAGATCACGCCGGCATATATCTGCTACTACTACGACGATAGGCTCGGCGACTTTCCCTACCTCGGCTTGAAGGCCGGTGACGAGTTCCCGATCGAACGCGGGAGTGTGCGGGCGGGCGGGTTCGTCTGTTCGGTCAGCGGCAAGCGTCGCGGCAAGGGATCGTCTCGCGAGCAGTCTCCGTATGCGGAGCTGTGCGCGGGCGTGCAACTCGTGATCGCCGAGAGCATCGAGCGGATCTATCGCGAGAACTGCCAGAACCTCGGGATGCTGACCAGCACCGATTTCGGATTGATCGAGCGATTGCGCGCGGGGGAGCCCATCCCGCTCGCCGAGTTCACGGCGGGGGAAGGCGAGATCACGCGCGGGATCATCGAATATGGTGGCCTGTTCCAATACAACCTGGCCCGCATGCGAGGCGCGGTCACCGTTCCCGCGGTAACGACCGGACCACGTCCCATGACGCTGGCCGAGAGGATCATTGCGCGCCATTGGGTGCGTGACCTCGCCGGCGATGCGGTTGGCGTGAATCACGTGGCGCCCGGCGACGAGGGATTCGTGCGGACGGATATTCGCTTCAGCCACGAATATGTGACGCCGATGGCGGCCATCTTCTGGCGCGACCTCGTCGGGGAGCATGAGCGGGTCGTCGATCCGTCGTCGGTCTTTTTCTTCCGGGACCATCTGACGTTTCTCGAGTTGGCGATGACCGACGAGCGCAAGGCCGACGGGCTGCTCGACGTCGCGCTCGAACTGAAGAAGAAGCAGGAGGAGTTCGCTGTACAGCAGGGTGTCAAACTGTACGGCGAGTTGACGCGCTCGCCGCAAGGTCGCATGGGGATTCCGACGGGTTCCGAAGCGATCTGCCATTCGAAGATCCTCGAACAACATGCGCTGCCGGGGCAGGTCATCGTCGGGACCGATTCACACACGCCGCATGCGGGGGCCATCGGGTCGATCGCGTTTGGGGTGGGGACGACGGCGATCTTCAATTCCTGGCTCACGAAGGACGTGCGGTTGCAGGTTCCTCCGTCGGTGCTGATACGGGTCAATGGCCGGGCTTCCGACGCGGTGACGGCGAAAGACTTCATGCTGCAGATCCTGCGCCATCCCTACGTAAAAGACGGTCACGCCATCGGCAAGATCGTCGAGTATGCGGGGAAGGCGGTCGAAGCGTTGTCGATCGATGAACGCGCGACGATGACGAACATGGCCGCGGAGGTCGGTGCCTTCACCGGCATCATCGCGCCGGATGAGAAGGCCGTGGCGTTTCTCGTCCGCGAACGCGGGACGGACGCCGCCGCGATGCGGCCACTGCTCGGCGGGCTGGCGTCGGACGCGAATGCCGTGTACGAAAAGATCATTGACATCGACGCCGCCCAGCTGCGACCGATGGTCGCGCTCCCCGGCGACCCCGGCAACGGGCTTTTCATCGAGGAGTTGGGCGCGGAGATCAAGATCGACATCGCCTACGCCGGTTCGTGTACCGCCGGCAAGAAATCGGACATGGACATGTATGCCGCCGTGTTCCAGGACGCGCTGGACCGAGGCGACCGCGTGCATCCGGACGTGCGGTGCTTCATCCAGTGCGGGTCACAGGAAGTGAAGCGGTACGCGGAGGCGCAGGGCTATTTGGACGTGTTCCAGCGGGTTGGCGCCGTGTTCATCGAGCCGTCGTGCGGCGCGTGCATCAATGCGGGTCCCGGCGTTTCGTACTCGCGCGACACCGTGACCATCAGCGCGATCAATCGGAACTTCCCCGGCCGGTCGGGACCGGGCCAGCTCTATCTCGCGAGTCCGTATACGACGGCCGCCTCGGCGATCGCGGGGCATATCACTTCGTGGGAGCCCGGCAAGGTGATGGTCGAAGCCTGAAACGGGTGATGGGTCAGTCGATGGTCAATCCGGCATACGCGACCACGCTGGCCACGTCCCCGGTTACCCACCCGCTGTTTCGATAGTCCACCAGGTCGGCGCGCGTAGCCCCGAGCAGCCTTGCCGCCTCGGCGACGGTCGCCGCGGCGGCCCGTCCGCACATCGTGATATGCTCGCGATGACATGTCTCCAGCAGCCCCGCTCCGTCGAGTTGCTCGATACGCGCGAGCGCCACGCGGTCCTTGCGTTCGGCCGCGGCGGCCGATTCGTAGTGCGTCATGTCCGACGACGCGATGAGGAGGACGCCGTGAGCGCACGCGGTAACGGCCCGCGCGAGGGTCTCCGCCAGCCGGCGACAACTGTCCCAGTCATCCCACGCCAGCAGGAGCGGCACGATGCGCGTGTCCGGCGCCAACACCTGGAGGAACGGTAATTCGACCTCGAGGCAGTGCTCCTCATCGTGGGCCACCGGATCATCCGCGACGAGTGGGGATGCGGTTTCTATGGCGTGCGCGAGGGCGGCGTCGATCTGCACGGTGCCCAATGGCGTCTCGAACCCGCCGTCGCTCCAGAGGCTTGCCACGGGACGCGAGCCAACTCGACGGCGGTGATTCGGGCCGACAAGCACCACGGTTGGCGGGAGTGTGACGCGGCCAAACACGTGCGCTGCACACTGGCCCGAGTAGACGAGACCGGCGTGCGGCGCCATGACTGCCTTTGCCTCGATATGACCGGATGGCACTTCCCGCAGGAAGCCCACGACCTGCTCGCGGAGTTCCCGCGGATCGTCCGTGTAGAAGTGCCCCGCGACGGCGGCGCGGCGGATGCCGGTCGTGTAACCCCCTCGGGCTAGCTGCCCAACTTGAATCCGATCGAGAAGCCGAGCGACAGCAGAGGATAGACATTGAAGATCGAAATATCATCCTCGAACTCGGCCACCTCGGCGCTCAGGTCGACCGCACTGACCGCACCGGTTGACGACAGCGCGACCTTCGGGCTGCCCTGGAAGACCACGCCGAGATCCATGAAGAAGCCGACCTTGCTGCGCGCCACGTTCCCAATGCCGATTCCGAGGTACGGCGCGATATCCCGCGTCGTAATCGCAGCGGTCAGCGTACCCAATTGTGCAGGCGTGTAGGTGGTCCCGCCGATCGTCTCCGATTGGGCCGGTGTCGCCGAGGCGGTGAACGCATCCGTGATCATCGCCCCTCCGCTCAGCCGGAAAGCGCCGGTGAGGAAGAAATCGACCATGCCGGTGAATTGGGGGCCCGGGAGGTCGAAGCTGTAGGCGATTCCCGATGCCGTGATATCGATTCCGAACGGGAAGAAGTTGCCGCCGGCCCGCAGGTTGATGCGCTCGGTGGGGCTGAACGCGACGTCGGCACCCACGCCGAGCGAGCCGGCATGGATCGCAAAGCCCACCCCCATTGTCCGGGCGGTGCTCCCGTCCATGTTCTGCGCCGCGGCGGTGCCGCCGGCCGCCGCCAGCGTAACCAGCGCCGCTATGCATCGTGAGACGGTTCTCATTTGTCCGACTCTCCCCTGATGTCGGTGGTGGGAAACGGGCCCTGTGGAAAGCTAATTCTTCTGTCGCGGTCCGCCATCGGCTTGCCGTCCTCCGAAGGAAAGCCTATGTTCTCAGCCCCGCAGAAGGAGAGGTTCCATGAGCGATCCGAATGAAGTCCACGTCGAGCTGACTGTAGAGCAGCAGGAGCTGGTCGAGAAGATCACCGGCCGGAAGAGCGCCGCGCTCAGATTCTCCATTGCCGAGCTGGAGGAACGCATCGTACCGTCCCGATATCCTCAGATAGGCTAAACTCGGAAGGTGGACCCAAGATGCGGGCGCGCGGTCTTCGGACCGCGCGCCCGCGCTCGTCTCCCAACCACTGGACCCGGATTGTCCCGTGGAGAATACGGGAGTGTGACCCTTAATCGGGCGTGACCTGCGTCATCTCGGCTCGGAGCGGCTGGATGGCCGCATCGGGCGTCGTCCAGAGGTCCGCCGCCAGCCGCGCGTGTCGGACTCCCTCGGCGCTCTGACCGAGGTCGCGATACAGTCGCGCGAGACGGTAGTGGGCGAAGGTGAATGCCACGCCGTGCCGGAACCGCTCGAGCCAATCGATGCGCTGCGGCTCGACGACCAGCGTAAAGTAGGTGATGGCGGAGTCAGGCATCCCGGCACGTTCGAATGCGGTCGCCACCAACCACCGCTCCAACTGCGTCCCGGGGGTGCCCGTTCGCGTACCGCGCGCGGCGCGCGCTCGGAGCGCGGTGATGACGCCGGGCCAGTTGCCGGTTCCATACGCCGCGAGCCCGTCTACCATGGACCGGTGGACGCTGGCGGCACCCGTCGGGTCGGCGCTGTTCCACAGGACCCGTGCCCCCGTCGAATCTCCGGCCGCGGCCTTCCACTCCGCGCCCAGCAACGTCCCCTCGCCGCCGGACGGCCAGGACACGTCGACCGGCGCGACCACGGGCCTGCCGCTGACCAACCAGAGCAGCAGCCGCGTTTCTTCGAGCGCGACGGCGTCCTCGGGGATACCGGCTCGCAAGGCAACGTCGCGCGAGCGGCGGAGCACGGAATCGGCCGCATCGACGGCACCGCGAACACTCAAGGCCGAACTGAGCCAGATGCCGGCCGGCATGGCGAGAAACGGCGGTGTCGACGGATCTTCGTACAGCGCACGCGCCATCTCCTCCGCTTCGGTCCACTGATGGTGTGCGAGTGCCAGCTCCACCGCCGACGTCCTTCGGGTCTCACTCTCCAGGAGTTCCAGGATGGAGTCGGCTTCTTCCACGCGTCCCAGGTTCAACAGCGTACCGAACAGATTGGACAGATTGAGCTGCGACGGTCCGAAGGGACTCAGGTCGATGGCTGTGTAATAGCCTGCCAGCGCCTCCTCGTATCGACCAAGGAGAAACAGCACGCCGGCTCGCTGGGTTTGCGCCGTCGGCAGCGTCGGGTTCAAGGCCAGGAGCTGGTCGTACGCCGTCAGCGCGGCATCAGCGTCCCCATCGATGACGTACGTGGTGAACGCGTCGAGGTTGAGGCGTTCCTGCTCGGTCAGGCGTTCCGGACGGCGCCGCGCTTCTCCGAACGCGATCCGAGCCGAGTCGAACTGTCCGCTGTTGAAATAGGTGTAGCCCAACAGGCGGAATGCAGCGGCGAACTCGGGGTCCAGCACGAGGGCTTCCCGGGCGAGCCGGCGCGCAGCCAGCCAGTTGCGCTGGGCGTGGAACTCCGTGGCCTCCGCGTACTTGCGATAGGCGGCGAACGACGGCGTCGCCACCTCGACCAGCGGGCGATGCGCCGCCTGGACTTCGTGTCGTTCGCCAAGCGGGGCGAGCAACGACCGGGCGAGCGAGTCGATGATCGGGATCAACGCGTCGTCGTCCATCGCCATGCCGTTCGCCGCGGCAACCACGCTGCCGTCGTTCGCGTTGACCACGCGAAGAATCACCGAGTAGGTCTGCCCCGCTCGGTCGATTTGACCGTTGACCACGGCCCCGATGGCGCCGCGGACCGCCAACTCGCGGGCCAGCGGGGGAGTCAGCGCGCTCGTGTCGGAACGGCCGGCCAACACAAGTCCGCGTTGGATCTGATCGCTTGGGAGCGTAGCCACGACGCTCGACTGGTCCAGCACGGTCGCGACCAGCCCCTGCGCCATCGCCAGATGGGCGGGCTCGGCCGACCCGACGAACCCGGCGACGAGAATCCAGTCGCGATGGGTGGGGACGACGTCCGAGGCCGGACTGCTACGAGAGGCATCCCACCTGGTGCCGGCGACGATCAGGACCGCCGCCGCCATTATCGCGACTGCCGCGATGACCCATCCTTTGAGCGGCTTTCGTTCGGCCGCCAGGGCTTCCTGCGACAGGCGGGACTCCTTGATTGCATCGACGAACTGCGACGCGGTGGTGAACCGGTCCGCGGGTGTCTTCTCCAGTGCCTTCGTGAGGGCATCGACGACGAGACGCGGAACCCCGGGTCGCAGGTTGGTGACTTTGGGTGATTCGACCGACAGGTGCTGCCGGGCCACACTGGCCGCCGTGGGCCCGACGAACGGCGGCTGTCCCGCGAGCATCTCGTACAGGACGCACCCGAGACTGTAGATGTCGCTCCGGCCGTCGACGTTCCGGTCGCCAGCGCCCTGCTCGGGACTCATGTATGCCGGCGTCCCAATCGCGATCCCGGTTTCGGTGATGGTATTGTCGCCCGCTTCGGAGATGGCGCGCGCGATACCGAAGTCCGTCACCAGCGCGTGCCCGGCTTCGAGCAGCACGTTCTCGGGCTTGATGTCGCGGTGGACCACGTCGTGGCTGTGCGCGTAACTCAGGGCGTCGCCGATTTCCCGCGCGATCTGGAGTGCCTCCTCCTGAGGAAGCTGCTTCTCGCGATTCAGCCTGCGTCGTAACGAGTCGCCTTCGACATACGGCATCGCGTAGAACAGGAATCCGTCCGCCTCGCCGGAGTCGTAGAGGGGCAGGATGTGGGGATGGTGGAGTTTTGCCGCGATGCCGATCTCGCGGAGGAATCGCTCGGGTCCGATCGAGGGCGCGAGTTCCGGGCGCAGAATCTTGACCGCGACCTCCCGGCTGTGCCGGAGGTCCCTCGCGAGATAGACGATGGCCATGCCACCGCTCCCGATGCGGCGAACAATGTCGTATCGGCCGGCCAGCGCCGCCTTCAATCGGTCCTGAGTTTCGGTCAAGCCGGGCCCGCCCATCGGGTGTGAGAAGAATCGCAAGGATATGCTCCGACCGGCGTGCGTGCCAGCCGGAGCGGGTAAGCACGACGTGACCGTTCTTCGCCCTGCTTGATTTTGGCATGGGTGGGGCCGCCGTTCAGCCATCAGGGGTTGGCTCGTGCAGCGGTAGTGTCGTGCGCTTGGTTGCGACCTCGGCCGCCACCGCCGTCAGTTTGTGGCCAAACGCCACAGCGTGGCCATCGCAAACCGGCCGACCTTGGCCGCGCCGCCGCGATTGACGTCTCCCACGTCGTCGCCCGGCCTATGGTAGTCCTCGTGGAAACCGCTGAAGAGATGGATGGCCGGTCTTTGCGCAGCGTAGAACGGAAACTGATCGCTCCGCTCGAGTGAACTGTTGTCGAACACCAACACGAGGTTGTCGCGGTTCAATTCGAGAAACAGCGGTGGCCACACGTCGGCGTCCCTGACTCCGGCAATGATGAGGGTGTTGTCGCGCAGTCGCCCGACCATGTCGAGGTTGATCATCGCCACGATGCTGTCCATCGCCACTGTGGGGCTGGCGGCGAAATGGGTCGAGCCGATCAACCCCGCCTCCTCCGCGCCGAACGCCTGGAACATGATGGATCGGCGGTTGCCGCCGGCGGCACCGCCGTCGAGATACTCGGTGACCGTCTGCGCGACTTCGAGCATGGTGGCTGTACCGGAGGCGTTGTCATCCGCGCCATTGTACACCACTACCGACCCGTCGACGGTATCAGTGCCCACGTGGTCGTAGTGAGCGCCGAGGAGGACCCACTGACCCGCGGTGGCGCCTGATCCCGGGATGACGGCGATCACGTTCCGTGATGTGCCGACCTCTGGTGGGGCGCTGAGGGCGGCGCCCGAGGTCGGCCCGCGTATGATCGGAAAGGTCTGGAAATAGTCGGGTGTGCCCGGTTCGAGGCCGAACCGTACGAAGGCGTCGCGGATGTACTCCGCCGCGAGTCTTTCCTGTGGACTGCCTGCGAGCCTGCCGAGCATGGAATCATCAGCCAGGCTGGCGATGTGATCGCCGATCCGCGAGGCGCTGAGCGATCGTTCGGTCGGATCGGCGGTACCGCCGGACAGTCCCAGGTCGCACGCGAGCAGCGCGCACAGAAACGGAAAGAGAGCGGGACGTAGCGAGGCGAGCCGAATCACACCCCGATCTCCCGGGCGCGCAGACCGTGTGGCTGCGAAGAAGGCGTGTCCATTGCATCGATGAGACCCGGCATCCGCCGATCCGGTTCCCCCGGCCCTGGGTCTTCAGGGTCTGGCGCGATCCGCCTCAACCTCCGTACGGAACAGACGGCCGGTGAGGAGTTCCTGCACGATCCGGTCGGCGTCGTACACGTGGTCCATGGCGGCCTGCACGGCGCGCACGTCCACCATGATGTTGCGGCCGCGCTCCGGCAGATAGATGTAGTCGCGTGACAAGCCCTCGATGTTCCTGTCGAAGTTCAGCCCGACGAGGGCGAGGTCACGCGTGACGGCCGGCGATCCGGAGTTGCCGCCATACGTGTCGGCGGTCGAGATGAAGTTGAGCGGCGTGCGCAGGTCGAGGCCCGGCGGCGGCGTCTGCCAGCGTGGAGGCAGATCCCAGTCCGACGGATGCGCCTGCGTGTAGAAGCGGTCGTACAGACCGTAAAAGGACGTGAACGGCGGCGCGAGGGTGCCGTTGTACGCGTAGGGCTGTACCGTGCCGTCGGTGATGCGTGGCGAGAAGGTTGCGTCGGGCGCGATGCTCCGGCCGTAGACCTCGAACTGCGCCCGGCCCAGATCCGCGGCGAGGGTGCGCTCTTCGCGCCCGAGCTCGCCCAAGGCCTCCGTGAAGGCCTCGATGTGCGGGTAGAGGGTGCCACCCAGCCGAAGCGCGGGATCCTCGGGATCGAACCCGTCGTCGCGCACCGCCTCCGCGGTCGCGCGCGCGCTGCCCAGCGCCGAATGCTCCAGCATCCAGCCCGCCGCATCCGGCGCGGTACGGCTGCCCAGCGCGGCCCGCGTGATCTCGTGATCGGGCCCGAAGTAGCGTGCGAAATCCCGGAACTCCAGAATCAGAAACCTGCGTTCGAGGTCGCGCGGCAGGTCCTCGATACGGGTGAGCTCCTCGCGCGCGCCCGCGATGTCGTCTTCCGGTTGGCCTTGGGTGCGCGCGGCGAAGTAACGCGCCGCGGCCAAGGCCCGCCGCACCGTGGCCGACGAGTAGTTTGCACTGCCGAGCAGACGGAACGCGCCGTACGGCGCCGCGTGTCGTCGCTTGCCGTCCTGCAGCGAGGCGATGCCGGAGAAAACGTCGCCGAACCGCTGCTGCAGCTCGGGGTTTTGCCGGATTGCCTGCCGCAGCGTCGACTCGGCGTCACGGCGCCGGCCCATCACGAGCGGCAGGCCGAGCGCGTCCAGCCGACCGATGGTCGCCTTGAGGGAATTGGACAGCCCGAACATCCGGTTCCGAATGTCGATGCCTTCCGCTTCGTCGGGAAACGCGTGGCGGTAGTCGTCCATCGCGTCGAGCCGCATCTGGAACGCGTGCAATGTCGCGGGGAGCTCGACGTCGCGTTGATACTCGAGTTGGGCGATCGTCTTGAGTCGATTCGTGGGGCCCGGGTTTCCGATCACGAACACCACGTCTCCCGTGGCGACGCCGTCGCTGCCCCAGCCGAAGTAGTGCTCGGTCTGGTACGGCTGCCCATCCCGGCCGTAGACTCGGAGAAACGCGAAGTCGAGTGCGTAGCGCGGGTAGGTGAAGTTGTCGGGGTCGCCGCCGAAGAACCCCATCTGCAGCTCGGCGGCCGCGACGAGCCGCACGTCGGTGAACCGCCGAAAAACGTAGGCCGAGTGGCGTCCGCCGTGGTAGAGGGCGACGAACTGCACCCAGATCGAGTCGCCGGTACTCGCGTAGCGCGCCAGCAGCTCCTGCTCGACCTGCCCGAATGCGCGCTGTTGGGCCTGTGCGCGCTCCGCGTCGGACCCGGCGCCATCCGAGGCCGCGAACACCACGTCCGAGACGTCCTGGACGGCGACGAGTTGATCGGCGTAATACCCCGGAATCGGTCGCTCCTCTTCCAGCGTGCGGGCCTGGAATCCGTTGTCCAGCAACGCCTCACCCGGTCGGCTCACCTGCGAGACACGGCCGCGCACGCAGTGGTGGTTGGTCGCGAGCAGCCCATTGGGTGAAACGAAGGAAGCCGAGCAGCCGGGGATTCGCAGCGCCGCCATGCGGCCGCGCTCGAACCAGGCGGGACTGGCGTCGAATCCGTACGTCTCGGTGAAGTACTCGGCCGGGGCGTACTCGAACGTCCACATCTTGCCGGTATCGAACCGGCCGGCGACGGTGTCGGACGCGCCCGCTTGCGCATGAATCGAGGCCGGCACAACAAGAGCGAGGACGAAGACGGCGAACAGGCAATGACGGCGCATGGGATCCTCGTTGCGGAAATCCGGATGGTCCTGCGTCCCCAATCTAGTCGATTGGCCCGGTCGTGACGCGGGCGCCGCGGCGTTACATTGGCCCGCAGGTCCCCGGGGAAGAGGCGGCGATGCGGTTTCGCGACAAGACGGTACTCATTAGCGGCGGCAGCCGCGGGATCGGACTGGCGGCGGCAAATCTATTCGCCACTGAGGGCGCGCGCGTGGTGTTGGCGTCCCGCAACGCGGAATCTGGCGCGGCGGCCGTGGCCGCGATCCCCGCCGCGCGGTTCGTCACCACCGATGTTCGTGTCGCGGCGGCGTGTGAGCGCGCCGTGCACCAAGCCGCCGTTCCGGACGGTCTCCAGGTGCTGATCAACAACGCCGGGGTGATCTATCGCGACCGCGACGTCGGCGCGACGACGGAGGCCGAATGGGACGAGACGTTCGAGGTGAACGTCAAGGGCGCGTTTCTGATGAGTAAGTACGCCCTTCCCGCGTTGCGTGCCAGCCGCGGCACGATCGTGAACGTCGCGTCGTACGTCGGGCTCGTCGGGTTCGCGGGCGCGGCGGCGTACTCCGCCTCAAAAGCCGCGCTGGTGAACCTCACGCGGACGATGGCGCTCGACCACGCCGAGGACGGGATCCGCGTGAACTGCGTGTGTCCGGGGAGCGTCGCGACCGACATGATCTTCGACGCGTGGGCGGCGTTTCCGAATCCGGACGAGGCCCGCCTGCGCTGGGAAGCGAAACACCCATTGCGGCGCATCGCGACGCCGGAGGAAGTGGCCAAGGCCATCGTGTTCCTCGCGTCGGACGACGCGACGTTCATCACCGGGGTCGCGCTGCCTGTGGATGGCGGGATCACGGCGGGGTAGCGGCCGGTGGGAACTCCGAGAACGCTATGGGCCGTGCGAGTAGCGGATCGTTCGCGGCCGGTGGGAACTACGAGAACGCTATGGGCCGCGCGAACATCGTTCCGAGCTGCAAACCACGAGGTTCGCGCCCCGCGTTCTCTCCGTTCTCACCGGCCGCTCCGACCCGCGACGGTCGTCATTTCTCCTGCGGTTACGAGGTGCGCGCCCCGCGTTCTCTCCGTTCTCACCGGCCGCTCCGACGCGCGACGGTCGTCGTTTCTCCCGCGGTCACGAGGTTCACGTCCCGCGTTTTCTCCGTTCCCAGCGGCGCTCCGATCCCATGGTCGTCCGCGGTGGACTGGTCGCGGACCGATCAGTCGCCGAACGAGACGCCCTGCGCGAGTGGGAGGTCGGTGCTCCAATTGATGGTATTCGTCTGGCGGCGCATATAGAGCTTCCAGGCGTCCGAGCCCGACTCGCGGCCGCCGCCCGTTTCCTTCTCGCCGCCGAACGCCCCACCGATCTCCGCGCCGCTCGTCCCGATGTTCACGTTGGCGATGCCACAGTCGCTGCCGCGGTGTGACAGGAAGTACTCCATCTCCCGCATGTTCTCGGTGAAGATGGCGGACGACAGACCCTGCGGTACACCGTTGTGCAGCCGGACGGCTTCGTCGATTTCATCCACCGCGTCGCGCGAGGACGCCGAGGCATTGCCGTACGAAATGATGTAGAGGATCGGTGCGAAGGTCTCTTCCTGCACGATCGCAAAGCTGTTCTCCGCGGCGGCGATACACGGTTTCACGTAGTGACCGCCCGGATAGTCCGGGCCGTCGAGTACGTCGCCACCATACAGGATCTCGCCGCCTTCCTGCGTGATCCGTCCGATCGCCCTCTGCATGTCGCTGACGGCACCGCGCGTCACCAGCGGACCCATGAGCGTCGCGCCGTCGCGCGGGTCGCCGATCGGGATCCCCTCGTATGCGGCGACCAGGCGGTGGACGAGTTCGTCGCGCATCGAGGCGTGGACGATGATGCGGCGCGTGCTGGTGCAGCGTTGTCCTGCCGTGCCGACCGCGCCGAACAGGATGGCGCGGAGCGCGAGGTCGAGGTTGGCGCTCGGCGTGACGACGATCGCGTTGTTGCCGCCCAACTCGAGGATGGTTCGGCCGAGGCGTTTGCCGACCACCTGCGCCACCCGGTAGCCCATGGTGCAACTGCCCGTGGCGGAGACGAGCGGGATGCGCGCGTCGTGCAGCAGCCGGTCACCGACGGTCGAACCCTTGCCGACCACGAGCGAGAAGACGGCCGGATCCACGTCGTGCGCCCGGCATACCTGCTCGGCGATCCTGGTGCACGCGATCGCGGTCAGCGGCGTCTGGCTGGACGGTTTCCACAGTACGCTGTCGCCGCATACCGCTGCGATGGCGGCGTTCCAGCTCCACACCGCGACGGGGAAGTTGAACGCGCTGATCACGCCCACCACGCCGAGCGGATGCCACTGCTCGTACATCCGGTGGTCGGGACGCTCGGAGTGCATCGTGAGACCGTACAGTTGGCGCGACAGACCGGTGGCGAAGTCGCAGATGTCGATCATCTCCTGCACCTCGCCTTCGCCTTCGGCGAGGATCTTCCCCATTTCGAGCGTCACGAGTTGGCCGAGTTCGGACTTCAACTCGCGCAGGCGGTTCCCCAGGAGGCGCACGATCTCACCGCGCTTGGGTGCGGGGATGGTGCGCCAGTGGAGGAACGCGCGGTGGGCGTTCGCGACGATGGCGTCGTACTCGTCCTCGGTCACCTGCCGGACCGCGGCGATGCGGGATCCGTCGATCGGGGTAATGACCTCGAGTTCGGGGCCGGAGCCAATCCACTCGCCGCCGAAGCCGCCGAGGTTCACGTCCTCTATGCCAAGCGTGGCCAGAAACGCCGTAGCCGGTGCAGTCGCCGTCATGGGTCCTACCGTTGTGTGAGTCGTAGGTGATGTGTGGAAGATAGACGGCGGACAGGCGGAAGTGGGAGGAGAAACCGCGGTAGCGAGCGGGGTCACGCGAAGCTGGCGCCGCGCTCCGCCAGTAATGCGCGCAGCACGGACCGATGACAGCGCGACTCGTCTTGGCAGTAGCAGCCCAGCGAGAATGCGGCGCCGTGCGAGAGCGCGGCGAGCAGGTCGAGTGTCCGGCGACGCTCCGGCTCGGCCATCTCGGCCCGGTACTTCGTCGCGAAGGCCTTCCAGTCCCGGTCGGTTCGCGCGGCCTGCCCGATCTTCACGAGGTCCGGACTCGGTGCGAGATTGGGGAACCACACGTCGTACCAGTTCCGCGACGCGAACTCGCGCTTGGGGACGCCGCGGGGCGGGCGTCGTACCGTCCCGATGCGAAGTCCCTCCTTGCTGCTCCGGTCGCTTCCAAGCCGTACGATTCGGACTGCCATCTGATTCCCTCTCCTCAATTAGACCTCGGCGTCGATCACGGCGCCGGTCCCGATTCCCAAGGGTGCTGCGGTTATCGGAGGCGCTACGCCAGGGCGAGTTGCGGCGCGCCCACCAACTCCTTCGGGATCGGCATGCGTTTGAGCACGTGGCTCTGAAGCCGGACGAATCCGTTGGCTGCGCGCTGGCAGTTGGCCATAAGCCAGTTTGCCGCGGGCTCTGAATTCAAGTAGGCGCACAAGTCGTGAATGCGGGCCGACTCCGCGGGAACGAGATAGTACACGGAGTGCCGAGGCACCACATCGCCGCGTTCGTCCACGACGAACCAAGGACGAGGTCCAATATCCTTGCACAGGATCTTCGGGCCGAGTATGTCGGGTAGCGGCGGGGTCTCGTGAAAGGCATACCACGGCTTTCGTGAGACGCAGGTCCGCCTGAGTAGACGTGCCTTGCGTTCATGCTCCCCGAGGAACTCGCCGAGCGCACCGAGCTCGTGCTCTGCGAGCAACGTTCCGGACTTGTGATAAGGAACGAGCATTGAATGGGTCTCAGCAAATCCGCCGCCGACTGCGATTGATCGGCCCGATACCGTTGGATACGTGTACCGCCGAAGCGGATCCGGAAGGTCAGAATCCCTCATTACGAAGACACTGTCCGCGCCGGTAGCCACACCACAACTGATTCTAATGAATGCGTCGCTGAGGATGTACGTAGACTCATTGGGATCACCGCCGCGGATCCGGGCAAGCCATGCGTCGACGACACCACCGAGTTTTGCTGACCGGACGGTGCCGTCTCGATGAATGACTCGCGTGTACCCGTCCGGTGACGTGTTGGCGACCGTTGTCACCGTAGGGTAAGTAGTCAGGTCTCCAAACGCGGACTCGTCAATGAGGTGGATTTCCTCGATAGCGAGCGTCGCGAGACGGCGTCGCAGGGGGCCCGCGGTTTGGGTGTAGAGGAATTTCTCAGGCGTGACAAGGACGAGCCGCCCCCGAGGCTCCAAAAGGCTGAGTGCTTGTTCGAAGAAGAGGAGATACAGGTCAAACCGTCCGACGGCGGTCCGGTACCTGTTCCGATACCGGGCACGTTCCTCGATACTGAGACCCGTGATCGGTACGTAGGGCGGGTTACCGATCACGAAGTCAAACTGGCCATGGCGATCCTGGAGGAAATCCTCATTGAGGAGAGTGACTCCTTTGATATTTCCTAGGTTGCGCCTCGCTTCCTCCAATAACGTAGGATCGGAGTCGATGCCGACGATCGCTGGGACGTCGCATCCGCTCTTCTTGCACCACCGGAGCACGCCTTCGATGAAGGCACCCGTGCCACAGCCCGGGTCCAGCAGCCGGTCGCTCGAGCGCGGAGGGCGGTCGCGGAACAACTTCGCAACCATCTGGTCCACCAGATGTGCCGGTGTGGGTACGAACCCTTTCACCCGCATTGCCTCCGAGTTAGGAAAAACGCCGGTCCCCCAGATTATAGCCGGATTCCGGCGAACCGACTAACCGAAATCGTGCTGGAATCCTGTGATCCCCCGTACTACGTGCCTGGCCTTCCTTTCGCGCTCCTGATGGCACTCAAGTCTTGGCATGCTCGGAAGAGCACTCGTCCCAGCTCGATGTGTGGCGGAACTCGCTCGACCATGTAGTCGGTGGGCTGGTCCGGTGCTATCGGACGGTAGCAGCAGACGCCAACGGCGTCACTTACCAGCCCAGCGACGTCTGCCATTTGGAAGACCCGCTCACGGTCTTTGTCACTGATCACTCGGGCCGCGAAGAACACATACGATCTTGGCTTCACTGAGCGAAGCCATGTCGTCAGGTCTCCGGATATCGTGTTTGGGCTCTCTCCCAAAGCGGCGGCACGCCGCGCGAACTCCGCCTTCAGGTCAATCGTCTTGAATCCAATCTCCTTTATGCGCTTATCGAGGTCGGCTGAGCCGGCTCGCCCGATGCCCTTCGCTTTGGGATTCCCGGGGTGCTTAGGGGTGCCGACAACCTTGGCTTCCAGGATGAACTCGATGGCTCCCGTGTTGGGGTATGTGACGTCGAGGTTGTGTTTCGGAAAGATGAAGCCGGCCACGGCTGAGCGACTCGAAGGCTTCCATGCCGCTGCGAAAGGTGTCTTCGACTTCGCCCCAGGTCTTCGGCTTTGCGCCGACGGCCTGTCCGTACGCGTGTCTGAGTGGCAGGCACCCAGGGCTCGTCGCGACAACGTTGCTGGTGCTGCGGACCTTCGCGGAAGGTTCCATTGCTACGGACCTTGCGGTTGTTGAGTTCTCTGAGGCAGGTTCGGTGCGTCCAGGTTGACGTCCACAAAAGTGGAACAGGCTGCCTGCACGGATGGACAAGGAGCCGCCCGCCTATCCAGTCCCCTTTCCAGGCAGCGCCTCACGTAACAACCGATCGAGCGAATCCCGGGCCGGATCGCGACCGCGCTCCCACCGTCAGCCTCACCCTAAAACACTTCCCCGATATTCAAGTAAAACCCGCTACTTTTCACATCCAGCCCCCACCCAAAATCCGCCCGAATGTTCAACCCCTCGTCCTTGCTCAACAAGAACCGCAGCCCGCCCCCGACCGCGGTCCGAAACCGGTCGAACGCAAAGTCCTTCAGTTCCGCGCCGACCTGCCCGACCTCCGCGAACCCCACCACGCCGATCCGCCACCACGCCAATGCGCGGTACTCCGCCTGCGCGGCCCACAGGTCCTGGTCACGGAACCGGCCGCCGTAATAGCCGCGCAGTAACGCGTCACCGCCGAGCTGTGGGAGCAGATCGAACGGCGACACGCCCGACGTGCCCGATATCACCGCCCGCAAGGCGACCGCCTGGTGCGGCAGCGTGGGGAAGTACTTCCGCAGATCGAGCGACAGGGTCGCGAAGTCGTATTGGCTCGCGATCGCCCCGTCGTACAGCACGGCACGCACCTGATGAAAGCTGCCGGCGCGCGGCGCGACCGTGTTATCACGCGTGTCGCGCGTGACGCCGACGCCCAGCCCGAGGATGGTGCCGTCGGTGACGCCGTCCACCGCGCCGGCGTCCAGCAGCCCGCCCGGTTCGACTGCCAGCAGTTCCCGGTGCGCCATCCTGAGCGACGCGCCGACGTACCATCCCGGCGACACCTCGCGGTATGCCTCGGCGTTGAGCACGACCGAACCAGGTGTGTAGTCCTCCTCGGCGCGGTCCCGCGTGTCGTTGCCGATCCCCCAGAACTTGGTGGGGAACTTGGAGTACCCCGTTTCCGACCGGACGCGTAGCCGGCCCTGTTGCAGGTACATGTCGGCGCTGAGGTAGGTGATGATCTGCTTCTTGACCGTGTAGATGCCGATCACGCTGAACGCCGACGGCTGAATCCGTCCCGCGCGCCCCTGCGACAGCGGGACGTAGTAGGTGGCGAGCCCGCCGAACCCGGTTCCCGTTTCGGGCTGGTAGAAGATCACCGGCAATGGGACGAGCGTACTGCCCGCCGCGGCCGCGGATGTATCGCCGCGCTGCTGCATGGCCGATGCCTGCTGGCCAACGAACAGGCACATCACGACGGCAAAGGCGCGGATGGTCGCGGAGCGAAAGGGGGCAACGAGGGTCACTGCCTTGGAGTTCGTCATGGGTTCCACGAATGTAGGTGCCGACTGCCCCGAGTCCAACGGTGGCGCCCTCGGCCGAGCGGCGACAGTTTCCCGCATGACGAATCCCACGCTCGACGATATCGAACTGCTGGCCCGGCTGGTCGCGTTCGACACGACCAGCCACAACAGCAACCTGGCTCTGGTCGATTTCCTCGCCGACTACCTCGACCCATTCGCCGCCAAGATCGACCGGAATCCCTCGGCGGACGGCTGCAAGGCCAACCTGGTGGTGCGGATCGGTCCCAAAGCCCTGGGGGACCGCGCCGGGCTGGTGCTGTCCGGTCACGTGGACGTGGTGCCGGCGAAAGAGGAAGGGTGGAAGAGCGATCCGTTCACGCTGACCGAACGAGACGGGCGCCTGTACGCCCGGGGTGCCTGCGACATGAAGGGGTTCGTCGCCCTGGCGAGCAATGCCGCCGCCACCCTCGCCGCCGAGCAGCTCACACGGCCGCTGGTGCTCCTGTTCACCTACGATGAGGAGATCGGCACACTCGGCGCGCGTCGTTTTGCCGAGACGTGGCCGGAGCGGGACGCGCTGCCGAAATCCGCCATTATCGGCGAGCCGACGTCATGGGCGGCCGTCCGCACGCATAAGGGATTCCTGGAATTCCGGGTCACGTTCCACGGCCAGAGCGCGCACAGCGGATACCCGCACCTCGGCGTCAACGCCATCGAGCCGGCGGCCCGCGCCATCGAGGCACTCGCCGGGCTCAGGCGCGAGCTGGAGACTGAGAGGCCCGCGCACGCCGACCTCTATCCAGAGGTGCCCTTCGTGCCGCTCAACGTCGGGCGCGTGACCGGCGGCGTGGCCAGCAACGTAGTGCCCGACACCTGCACGTTCGACGTGAGCCTGCGCCCGCTGCCGGAGATGGACGTCGCAGGTCTCGTCCGGCGAATCGAGACCGCGGTCGGAGAGGCGGCCCGCGGCGCACCATTCACGGTCGAGAGACCGAGCGACGCGCCGCCGCTCTACACCGCCGCCGCCGCGCCGCTGTACTGCGCCATCCGCGAAGAGATGCAACAGGAGGACGACGTGTCGGTCTCCTACGCCACCGACGCCGGATGGCTGCAAACGGCGGGGCTTGAGTGCGTGATCTGGGGTCCCGGCGACATCGCGGTGGCGCACAAGCCCAACGAGTCCATTCCGGTCGCCGAGCTACGGGACGGCGCGGTGCGACTGCAGCGAGTGGTGCGGCGGTTTTGCTGTTGAGCGCGGGCGGTCAGTTCCGTCCTTGCAGGACCGGATCATCGACGGACCGAATGGGTGACGGTGCCGGCCGGAACGCGCCCGCGGGATAGTTGGCGCTCGCGTTCCACAGAATCCAATCCGTCAAACCCACGTCTTCCACCGCATCGATCTGCGCGCGCACCTCTACGGCGGTGTAACGGACGCGGTAAATCGAGAAGGACTGCAGGTACGGCCGAATCCGGGCCGCACCCGGGATCCCTTGCGAGCGTCGCAGCCCGTCCTCCAGCGCGCGACGCACCACGGCATACGGTTCCCGGTTCGGGTTGGAAAAACCGTACGCGCCGCGCCGGTAGTGGCTGGGATAGACCATCGGTAACACGACGTCGGCAACCGACAGGAGGTCGGGCCACGATTGCCCGATCCCGAGGTCGCCGACGGTGCTGGTCGTGAGTCCGAACACATCGATCGTGAACGGGACGCCCATCGCATGGACCCGCTCGCGCAGCATCGTCAGATTCCGCCGCACCGCTCCCCGCTTCGAGTCCCCCGGCTGGAAACACGAGTGCCGCGTGCGTCCCAGGCGCTCCGGCGGTTCGTCCGGGAACCGCACGTAGTCGAACTGGATTTCATCGAATCCCATCAGGACCGCTTCGGCCGCGATATCCGCCGCGTACACCCACACGCTGTCGCAGTAGGCGTCGACCCAGGCATCGCCGAGGCCGTCGTGCCACAGGCCGCCGCCGGCGTCGTGGATTGCCCATTCCGGCTTGTTCCGCGCCAGCAGCGGATCCCGCGCCACCACGATCCGCGCGATCGGGTGTATGCCGTGCTGCTTGAGCAGCGCGAGACGCGCGCGCGGATCGCGCACGGTTGGATCGCGGTTGGCGCCGATCTCGACGGCGGTCGGGACGGTCGACGGATACGCGAGATATCCGGTCGCGTCCTTGATGTCCATCACGAACGCGTTGATCTCCGTCGTATCGGCCAGGCGGATCAGGTCGTGGAACCGCGCGCCGCCGAATCCCCATTTGTTCATGAAGATGCCGCGCACGACCGCGGGTGGCTCACCCGGCGGCGGAGGCGGCAGGTCGACCCCGGGTGGCGGGGGAGGTAGCAGTTCCGCGAGGTAGTTCGGGCGTTCGCGGTTGTGGTGCGGATGCCCACCCACCCGTTGCGCGGCGACCGGCGGCACGAGTGCCAACGTTGCGCCGGTCCACAGCCACGCGCGGATGGTCAACTGCTCCCTCGAGCGAGCAAGGCGTTGAAGAGCAACGGGTAGGTCGCCTGCGTCTGCCCGCGGTACTGCGGCCGGAACCCAAAAAGAATGACGCGTCCGCGTCCCACCGGCGCCTCTACCAACGCCGCCTTGCCCGCGACCTTGTCGGCGCCGAGCACCCATCCCGAAAGCAGCACGTCGGCCGGGTCCGCCGGGTAGCGCCCGATGACGCGTAGCGCGGACGTATCGGTGACGGCGAACGTGGGACTGTTCTGAAACCAGGCGATCGTCTGGGCGGGCATGCCGTTCGTGAGCGGGTGCGACGTGTCCAGCTCGAGTCGGAAGATGCTGCCGGGCGCGTAGAATTCCTGGGGGTCGAGTCCCTGGGTCACCGTGCGCAGCGGGAGGTGGAACGCGCCGATCGCCCAACTCGATGCGTCATCCAACGTGACGAGCGTTCCGCCGTTTCGCACGAAGTCGACCAGGGCCGCGACCCCACTGTCCCCCAGCCCGCCGGCGTACGGTGCTGGATAATCGTCGGACAGGCCCTGCTCGATCTCGCGGGCGGACATCCGGGGAATGACGATCGCGTCGAACCGCCTGTTCAGGTTTCCGGCGCGGATATCGGCATCCATGGCCGAGACGTACGGGATCCGCCACGTGTCGAAGATCCAGCGGGTCCATCCCTCGTCCATCGACGCGTCATAGCTCTTGTACAACGCGATACGCGACGTGCCCCGGCCCGCTCGGGCGGCGCTCAAAGGCGCGTAGCCGTATTGCGGCGCGGGCACGGAGCCCGGATCGGAGAGCGGCACCATCAAGCTGTCGTGCACGGTCGCGACGTTCACGCCCAGCATCAGCGGGAGGGTGTGTGCCGTGACATCGTACGGCGGGCGCGGTGGACCGCCCGGATACTGGCGGAGGTCGGGGTAGCGCTGCCGTTCGATCAGCGCCTTGGCAAACGATCCGTACGGTTGGCGGAGTACCACCACGTAGGTGCCGGGCGGGTAGTCCACGCCATCTGCGCGAAACGGCCTGCGCGTGGTGCGGATCTCGACGTCACCGCGATCCAGAATGCCCAGCATCGTGCGGAGCGCCGTTTCGTTCTGCCCTTCGCGTGGGATGACGAACGCGTAGGGCCATCCGTCCCAGCCGGCGACCGCGCGTTCCCCGATGGCGAGGAAGTTCGACATCCAGACCTCGCGATTGGCCGCGGCATGCGTCAGCAGCGCCATCGCACCGGACGATTGGTAGTCGACGATGTCGCCGATCGTCCATCGTCCGCCGGGCCACGGCTCGGGGAAATTCCAACTCGACGTTCGCGCGTCGAAACCGCGACGGCCCACGAGTTGGTCGGGCTCGATCACGATGGGCGTTGCCAGCCGCGCACTGGCGGTTTCCGACAGGATGCGGATTCCGGCATGGTGATGCTGGTAGGCGCGCGCCGGCGTCCAGGCGTCGTACGTGGCGGAGACGACGATGCCCTGCTTGCCTTGTCCGTTCAGTTCCCACGCCATGTAGGTGCCGAGCGCGTTGATCCCTGACACGATCAACGGATCGACGTTCGGTTCGACCGGGTCGAGAAACGGCGGCAGGAAAAGGCGGCTGCCGGTCGATCCCTGCTGGTGGATGTCGTGCACGATCTGCGGATGCCAAGCGTTGTGCAGGCTGTCCACCGTGAGTTGCGTTTCGACCTGCGTGAACGCGTACCAGTCGCGGTTATTGTCGTGCCCGACGTAGTGGTGGTACAACTCCGGTGGCCCCGTCCCCTCGGCGGAGGTGCCGAGCGTGCGGTTGTACCAATTGCTCACGATGGTCACACCGTCCGGATTCAGTGACGGGACCAGTAACAGGATCGTCTTGTCGAGGATCTGCCGGATCTCGGGCGTGTCGCCGCTCGCCAACCGGTGCGCGAGCACCGCCGGCGTGAGATGGCCGCCGACCTCGGTGGAATGGATGGACGAGGTGATCAGCACGATCGTCTTGCCGTCGCGCAGCAGGCGGGTGCGTTCGGAGTCGGACCCGATGGTGCGTGGATCGGCAAGCTTGAGATTGATGGCCCGCAGTTCCTCCAGTCTTGCCATGTTCTCGGTGCTCGAGATGACGAGGGCGACGAACGGTGCGCCATTGGTGGTTTTGCCGAGTTCACGGTACTGCACCCGATCGCTGGCACGCGCCAAGCGCTGGTAGTAATCGACCAGCACCGGCCATTCGACGAGCTTGCGGTCCGTTCCGGGAACGAACCCGAGGACCGACTCCGGTGCCGGCACGGTTTGCGCGCGCGCGGTAAGGGATGTCATGCTCACCGCCGCGAGGGCCGACAGCGGGATGAGGACTCGTCTCGTCAACTGCTTCAGCATCGTGTGTTCCGTCCGGCTGGAGTTAGCGCGCGCCGTCGATCTGGCTCGGAGGCAAAGGGAGGGCGCCACGACCGGGCGCCCTCGGTGACGCAAGCGGAAACGACGGCGCGCTGGCTACTGGTTCTGTCCCTCGGTGACCTCGAGCTCGACCCGACGGTTTTGCGCCCGTCCATCTCTGGTCGTATTCGGTGCGACCGGCCGGTCGGGACCGTAACCCCGGGCCACCATTCTGTTGGGATCGATTCCCTTCTGGGCCAGATACGCGCGCACCGCCATTGCGCGCGCCAGCGACAACCGCATGTTGCCCTCGCGGGACCCGGTGGCGTCGGAGTGGCCCGAAATCTCGACGCGCACCTCGGGATGCGCCTCCAACGAGGCGGCGACCTCATCGAGGATCACGTAGGAATCCGTGGTGAGGCTCGATCGGGCCGACTGGAAGCTCACGCCCTGCAACACCAACGCACGGGCGCGGCCCTCTTCCATCCGGAACAGGATGGCGCAGCCGACCGCATCGACCTGCTGGCCGGGTCGGGTCTGCGGGCATCGGTCGCGCAGGTCATCGACGCCGTCATTGTCGACGTCGGACTGCATCGTGCAGCCGGTAACGTCGACCGGCGTACCGGCCGGCGTGTTGGGGCACTGGTCGCTGGAGTCGGGTACACCGTCGCCGTCGGTGTCGAGCGGGCAACCGGTCGCGTTCACCGTCGTCCCCGCCGGCGTGTTGGGGCACTGGTCCACGCTGTCGGCCACCCCGTCGCCGTCTTGATCGGTGGCGCATCCGCGGGCGTCGACCGCGGCGCCGGCTGCCGTGGCCGGGCATTGATCGATGCCGTCAGGCACGCCGTCGCCGTCGCCGTCCGCCGGGCAGCCGGACGGGTCGACCGTTGCGCCCGCCGGCGTGTCGGGGCACCGGTCGATGCCGTTGAAGACGCCGTCGCTATCCGCGTCGCTCGGGCACCCGTTTTCGTCGACGGTCGCGCCTGGCGGCGTATCGGGGCAGACATCGATTCCGTCGAATACGTGATCGGCATCCTGGTCGGTGGGACAGCCCACCTGATCGACCGCGGCGCCCGCCGGTGTCGCCGGACACTGATCGAGCCCGTCGAGATAGGTGTCGTTGTCGCTGTCAGCGGGGCAGCCGGCCTGGTCGACGCTGGCCCCAAGCGGCGTCTCGTCGCAGCGGTCGCGCCGGTCAACCACGCCGTCGGTATCGCGATCGCGCAGCGGCCCGCCGAAGGTGAAGATCGAGAACCCGGCATTGAAGCCTACGTTCAACGCCGAGCTGGAGGGTCCGATAAGGGACGTACTCGGATAAAAGGACGCCCGCATCTCAGCACGGAACGCAGCCCGCTGGCCGAGCGGGAACCGGCTGCCGAGGACCCCGACCACTCCGCTCTCCGATTTGTCGTATGTGCCACGGTAGGCACTCAGCTCGTACCCGGCGCCGACGTAGGCCGCCATGGTGCCGGTAAGTCGCAGGTTCAGCGTGGGCGTTGCGGCAAGGCGCGTAACGAGCACGCGGTCGACCGGCACGCCCGCATCGGTGCGGGTGTGATCGCCGCTCAACTCGAACGACCACAGCCGGGACAGAAAGATGCCCAGGCGTCCGCCCCCACCGAATTCCCTGGTGAGGCCGAGATTCGTTCCGTCATACGAGGAGTAGTGTCCGTAGCCGCCGAGTTCGACCTGGCCGCCGTTACCAACCTGGGCGCCGGCCGGGAGCGCGGCCAGAAACGGGACGGCGGCGAGCAACGCCGTGAAGTGGTTTCGAACCATACCCCAATCTAGGGAGCTTGCCGGATCAGTGCCACCAAACCCGGGCGGTGACCGTGCTGTCGGGGAGGATTCCGCCAATCATCGTCGCACGGGTGATCCCCGCCTTGCTCCAGAGCACCGGACCCGCCGCGCCGTACAGCGGGGCAGTCGCGGCGAGGGGGTCCTGTCCAGTCGCGGCAAACGCTCCGAGGCCGCCGTCAGACTGAATGAACGCCACTTCGGATTCCTGGGCCGATGGCATGCCTGCGTAGATACCACCGGTCACGACTATCGCGCTGTCGAGCGCGAAGGCGCCGTGGCGCGCCCGAGCGGTGGGGAGTGGGGCCATCGCCTTCCATGCGCTCCCGACGAAGAAACCGGTACGTCTGCTGATTCCGATCGCGTAGACAGCGGCGCGGAGGTCGGCGTTGGCGGGATCGGCCACGGAAATCACGCCCGCCTCTCCGCCGAGCACATAGAGCGTCGTGTCGTGCAACGCGAGCGCGCTGAACGCGAGCCCCTCCGGGAGTGGCGGCCCGGAAAACCATCCGTTGATCGTCCCTTCCGGATTGACCTGCGCCGTCAGCACGGAGGTCGTTGCGACGGAATCCTCCCCGAATCCACCGACCACGATGATGTTCCCAAACGCCACGATCGCCGCCGCACCGATTCGGGCGCCGGGCAACGGCGTCAGCGACGTCCAGAGTCCGTAGCCGCCGGCGGCGTCCAGGCTGATTCCGAGAACGCCGGCGAGCGGGAGCCCGGTCGAGTCGGCCCCGCCGATCATGTAGGCGACCGCTTCCAGCTCGAGCCGTGAGTTTGTCCGATCGGCCCCGGCAATCGCGTGCAGGTAGCGCGGGACCGGGACGACCGAATCGGGCGCCGACGCCCAGCTCGTGATCGCACCGGTGCCGCCAACGGTGCCGATATACGTGCTGTCCACCACGCGGCCGGCCGCGTCGACGCCACCGTTGAGCAGTACGAGAGATGCGACGTCGGTAGTCGACGGAAAGCGCACCGATGTCGCGCCAGCTCCCCAAAGCGCGCGAGGGAGCCGCGCCCCCTCGGCCCAGCTCCGGGTCGTCGGGTCGAAGCCTGACGGGGCCCTGACGAAAATGCGAACCGGTCCCAGCGTGTCGCTCCGCGTGACGACGTACACCGGGCCCGACTCGACCGCCTCCGGCAGCCGGGCGTGGATTTCCGTCCCCGTCCACGAGTCGATCTCGGCCGGCGCCAAGCTACCGGCCACCGTGACGAGCACCTGGCTGCTTTCTCTCCGTGGTCCGAACCCGATGCCTTCGCACACGATGACGGCGGCCGGGAAGACGGCGGCGTTGGTCGCGGCGTTGATCGCGATAAACGATGGCTCGGTTCCGCTTGGCGCCGTGCTGCCGCGACATCCTATGAGCGCGGCGAGCGCGCAGCCGACTACCACAAGCGGTGTCTTCATGATCGGGATCGGAACGGTATGTACCCCGCCCTGCGCGGGCGGGTTCGGGGTATCAGGCGTCGCCGCCGTCGTTGCGTCGACCCTGAATGAACCGGATGCCGTGGGCGAGCTGGTCGGCCACGCCGGACAACTCGCGGGCGCCGCGCTCGAGTTCTTCAACGGTCGACCGCTGGTCGGCCGTTTCCCGGGCCACCGCCGCGGCCTCGTCCGCCGAGCGCCCTGCAGATCGCTTGGCCTGGCCGAGGACGGTGGCGGCCTTGCCGGCCAGGTCCATACTCGAGCGCGGCACGTCCACCATGCGTTCACCGGCACGCCGTGCCTCCTCGGCCGAATCAACGATGGCGCCCAGCTCTTCGCGCCAGCGCTCCGACGTGACCGCCAACTCGCCGAGCTTCGTGCCGATCCCTTCGAGGATCCGCGCCGCCCGTCCGAGCACCTGGCGGGTCGCGTGCGCGCTTCGGCCGACATTGCGAGCGGCCTCGGCGCTTTCCTCGGCCAACTTGCGGACTTCGTCGGCGACGACCGCGAACCCACGACCATGCACTCCCGCACGGGCGGCCTCGATGGTGGCGTTGAGCGCGAGCAAGTTCGTCTGGCTGGCGATGGTGGCGATCGCTTCCGAGAACGCGACGACATCCTGTGCCGCATCCCGCAACGCGGCGACTTCCGACGCGCCTTCGCCGATTGAGCCGCTCAGCTCGGTCAGTTGGTCCGCGGCCGCCGCGGTGGCATCCCGTACAGCCAATGCGCGGTCGGCCATCGCCCGCGTAGCCGATTGCGTGGACTCGGCGGCCGTCATCGTCTCGCGTATGCCGGCCAGCAGTTCTTCGAGTCCTGCCACCGCTTCGGTCACCTGTTCCGCCGCACGCTTGGCCTCTGCCTCGGCCCGTGCCGCACTGCCCGCGACATCATCGGAGGCCGAGCGGATCGAGCGGATGGTCTCGGCCACGTCGCGCGCGTAGGACGTGGTCTGCTGGGTCGACGTCACGATGGGGCCGACGAGCGCGCTCAGCGAGAGCGACAGGGCGAGCTGCGGGGCCAGCAGATTGAGCAGGTCACCGTCCGACTCGCGATACATGCCGTGGTCCTTGTGGCGGACGCTCCACAAGCCGACGAGCTGATCGCCCTGGGCAAGCGGAACCAGTATCTCCGAGCCCGCGCCTTCCCCTTGCGCCAGCGTCGGGTCATCCGTCCGTTCATCGGAAATCACCGGCCGGCGGGTGCGAACCGCGATGCTGGTGGCGCCTTGGTCGGCAGGGAAGCGAACGAGCCTGGTGACGCCCGTGTCGGCGAGCAGCTCCATCTCGTGGCTGGCGGGGATGTACCGGGCAAACCCCATGTCCGTCCACGGCACCAGGTGGTGTGTGAGTTGTTGTATGCCGTTGAAGCTCCGCTCGATGCTCACTTCGGCCGCTACCGCCCCGGCAAGTCCCTGCACCATTCGGAGTTCGTCGGCACGCACGCCCGCGTTGATCACCCAGTACGAGAACGCGAACGCGCCGGCGAGCAACGCGCCGATCGCGATGTTGGTGCCGGGTGTCGCGGCGGCTTCCACCAGAGCCGCCCAACCCAGCGCCATCGCCACCGAGGCAATGTAGACGACGGACTCCCACCGGACCGTCAGCTGCGCGTCGCTCCAGGTGAACATCCCGCGAAGAGCCAATTCGAGATAGAAGGTCCCGTTGACCACCAGTGTCAGGCTGATGCCGAGGACCAGCAGCGGAACCAGGTTGGCGGACTGCAGCGCAGCCGCACCAAAGCCGCCCCCAAGCGTTTCGTACAACAGTCCCGTCAGCGCCGTGCCGAAGATCAGGTGGCCGGTGACCACCAACGCCTCCTGCACCGAGAGGCGCCGCAACCCGATGTCGCCGATGGGCATACCGACCGCCACCACCATGACCGCAAAGGTCCACCCATGCATGATGACGCCAAGGAACACGGCGCCGAGCACGAATGAGGCGAATCCCTTTCCCGGCAAGGAAATGCCCAGACGGCGCGTGATGGCTACCGCCGCGACGAGCGAGACATATCGGATGCTGAGGATGTCCCAATCGCTCCCTCGGGTCGCCACGATGAAGATCGCGGCGGCCAGGAAGCTGAGGGCGCCAAGCTCGATGACTCGGCGCGTGCGGATTGCGAGTTCTGATCGCGTCACGCTAGATCGTATTGTCGTCCTGGGGCGTGTGCGGCGCAATGTTGCCCGCCGCCGGAAAATGTGCAACTCTGATCGGCCGGTGTAGCTTACGAAACGTGTTCCTAATACGCGTATGGGGGTCGGATTCATGGTTGTCGCGATCCAGTTCTGCGTCGTCTGAAACTACCATCCCAGGGCCGCCGGTCTGGCGGCCGAGGTCGAGCAAGCCTACCCCGACGCGACGATCCGGCTGGTGGAATCGTCGGGCGGTGCGTTTGAGGTCAGCGTCGGTGGGGAACTGGTGTTCTCCAAACTGGGACTCGGCCGTCACGCGGAACCGGGAGAGGTGATGCGGCTGATCGCGGATCGGGTCGGAGGGCGCTAGATGCGAATCGGGATCGCAACCGGAGGAGGCGACGCACCCGGCCTGAACGCCGTGATTCGCGCGGCGGTCCTCGCGGCGGCGCATCGCGGATGGGAGGTCGTCGGGATCAAACGCGGGTTCGGCGGTTTGCTGGCCGACGACGAGACCGTCCCGCTCGACCCAGGTTCGGTACGCGGGATTACGCACGTTGGTGGGACGATCCTCGGCACCACGAACCGAGGGAACCCGTTCAACTGGCCGGTCACCCAATCCGATGGCACGGCCGGCGAAGTAGACCGCTCGGACGAGGTGGTCGAACGGTTCGCGCGTCTGGGCCTGGAGGCGTTGATCGTGGTGGGCGGGGACGGGACGCTGCACATTGCGCGACGGCTCTGTGAGAAGGGGCTCCCGGTCGTCGGTGTGCCAAAAACCATCGATAACGACGTGCGCGGCACGGTGGTGACCTTCGGCTTCGACACGGCGGTGGTGACCGCAACGGAAGCCATCGACAAAGTGCATTCGACGGCGGAAAGCCACGAGCGAGTCATCGTCGTCGAGGTGATGGGCCGAAACGCCGGTTGGATTGCCTTGCAGTCGGGTTTGGCCGGTACGGCCGATGTCATCCTGATTCCGGAAATCCCCTACGACATCGAAAGCGTGTGCGAGAAAATCCGGGAGCGGGAAGCGACCGGGCGGCATTTCAGCATCGTGGTGGCGGCGGAAGGCGCGCGGCCCAGGGACGGGCAACGGATCTATCGCGCCGACGCTCAACCCGGGCGGCTGGCGCGGCTCGGGGGGATTGGAGAACAGGTCGCGACCGAGATCGAGGCATGCACCGGGAAGGAAACGCGCACCGTCACGCTCGGTCACCTGCAACGGGGCGGGACACCCACCCCGTATGACCGCGTGTTGGCGTTGCGGTTCGGTGCCGCGGCAATCCGCGCCGTGAGCGACCGCAAGTTCGGCTACATGGTCGCGCTCGACCCGCCGGACGTGACCTTCGTCTCGCTCGACCAGGCGCTCGGCGGCGCGAGTACCGTCCCGTTGGATGGAGATACTATTCGGACCGCGCGGGACATCGGGGTCTGTCTGGGGGACTGACCGCGTGCGCGCCGCCGCGTCGCGCTATCTTGCGGGGTGACCAACTCCCGCCATCGCGTGCGCGATCATTACCTCCCCCCCGACCAGGATGCGTTTCGCAGGGCCGAGCCTAAAACCGGGCGGGTCATCGTCATCGCCCCCACGCGGGCCGCCTGTGAAACCATCGAATTGGCGCTGGGCCTGCACATCGAGACCGTGCTGGAGCGGGAACACGGGAGGGAAATCCGCGACCTCGCCCGACGCGGTGCCGGGTTCGGGATCATGGCCGGGACGGGGACCGGCAAGACCCTCGCGATTCGGCTGATTGCCGAGAAGATCCTCGATGCGCCGCTCGCCGTCGGCGTGGTGAACCGGGAACGGGAAGCGACCCCCGAAACACCGAGTTGGAACGTGGTGATCGTCACGACCGGCATCGCGCGTCGCTGGTTCCAGAACGACCTCATCACTCGGCATGATACCCTCGTGGTGGACGAGATCCATCAGACATCCGCCGAGCTGGAACTGTGCCTCGCGCTCGGCAAGCGGATCGGGTGTCGGTTCATCTGGCTGTCGGCCACCGTCGACCCCACGTTCTACGCGACCTACCTGGAATCGGCCGAAACCCTCGAAACGACGGTCTTCGATCCGCGACTGGCGGCAACCGTCCGTGTGCGGGTGCAGCGGCCGCGTGCGTTCCTCGACGACCGGTTCATCCGCAAGGTCGTGCGGGAGAAACGCGGAGTGGCGGTGTTCGTGCCGACCCGCGCCGAGGTGGAAGAGATCGCCGCCGAGTTGGGCGATCGCTGGCCGCAGTTGCACACGGTGTTCTACCATGGCGGAGAGCCGATCAGGGTGATCCGTCCATTCCTCGACGGAACCGCCGAACGGCCGTTCGTGCTCGCGATGACCGCGGCCGGACAGTCGGCGCTCAACATCAGCGGGCTCGATACGGTCGTCATCTACGACGCGCGCTACAGCAACGTCATCGAGCGCGGCCGCAACGTGCTGACCCGTCAATATCTCGGTGCCAACGAGATACTCCAGATGGCGGGACGCGTGCACGGGCGGGTTCCCAACGGCGAAGTGCATCTCCTGAGCGACCGCGCGATCGATTTCGCGTCGCTCGAGCCGACACCACCCGATTTTCAACTGGCCGGCGATTCGGAGCGGGTGGCGCTGACCGCGGCGGCGATCGGGATCGATCTGACCTCTCTGGACCTTCCGGTCCCGCTCGACCAGCGCGCCTACGCGGCCGCGGTGCGGCGCCTCACCGAGCGAGGCGTCATCGAGGGCGGACGCCTCACCGCGTACGGGCGGGACGTGGAGGCGATGCCGGTGGAACGACCGTGGGGGGAGCTGCTCGTGCAGGCGGAGGAAGAGCTGATCCCGATCGTCGCCGTGGCGGCGAATATCGACTCGCTGCATCGCATGACCCGGGACGACCGGGACCTGCGCGGGTTGATCGTGCCGGGGAGCGACCACGTCACCGCGTGCAACGTGTTTGCCGAGGCGGTCAACCTGCACGGGTATCTGGGTGAAGTGTACGGTCTCCCGCGCCACCTGTTCGACGAGGGCGTCGCGGAATGGGCGGACGGACGGGGTGTCTTGCTGAAAGCGATCGAGGATGTCGCGCTCGGCACGGCCTCCGTGTACCGCTCGCTCGAATTACCGCTCCCGGCGGGCTTTGGCCGCGTCTCCAGTCCCGCCGTGCGTGCGTTTCGCGACTTGGTGGCGCGCGTGATGCCGTTCGATCTGGTCATGGACCAGGAAACCTCACGCGGGGAACGGGTCCGGGTTTCGCGCGGTTCGGTGTGCTCACCCGGCGGGGCCATTGCGGGCGACATCCGCTATTTCGCCGATCGGTTCGGCGTGTCGCGAGGGGCGATCGAGGGAACCAATGTCCCTTTGGACCTCATCAAGCGGCATGCGCGGATGGGTTCCGAGCGAATCCGACACGAGGCATCCCGGCGCGGCGACCGACTCGTCGTGGAACGTGCCACCGAGTACTTCGGTTTTGTGCTCGACCACGAGCGACGCGCTCTCGACGGTCCGTTCCCCGCCGACCTCGCCGGCGGAGCGCGTCAGGTGCTCGCGGAGGCGGTGGTGTCCGGCCGCACCGCGCATCCGAACCAGCAGTCGGTCGGCCGGGCGGTCGCACGGGTCGACGAGTACTGGCGGCGTTCGGGCGGGGCGCTGGTTGGAGCGGACCGGTCCGCGGTGGAACAGGCTGTGGCAAGCCAGCTCAGCGCGGTCACGAGCTGGCCTGCGTTTCTGGAGACGAGACTGGACCTCGATGTGGGAGGATTCATCGGCAGCGAGACCCAGCGCGCTCTCGACGCCCTTCCCGCTTCCCTCCCGGTTCACGGCGACCGGGTCCCTCTGCGGTACATGGTGGAGGATGGCAGCGGCGTGGTCGAAATCCGGCTGCGCGAGGGGAAAGCCAAGCGGATCCGGCCGCGCGACATCCCCGACTTCGGGCGGCCGGTACGGTTCAGCGTCTTGCGTGGCAAAGTAGAAGTCCTGCGGACGTCATCGGTCGAGGAATTGCACGCGGCGATCGCACGACTCCCGAAAGGGACGAAACCCAACCGTGGCGGGCCGCATCGCGGCAGGCCCCAAGGTCGAGGACGCGGCCGAGGCCGCTAGGCCTTTAGGCCTCGTGAGTGTCCATGCTCACGGCGTCGCGGGCGTCGGCGCGGTGGGCTGTCGAGGTGCCTGAACTCCACGCCACGCCACGCCACGCCATGGTCAGAGGGTTTGCGGGGTGGCGGTGAGGACCGCCCTCATCCCGTTCACCTCGCCTCTTCCTGGCCGAGCCGGCGGCGGCCTGCGGCGGTGAGCCGGTAGAACTTGGCCCGGCGGTTGTGGTCCGCGGTGCCCCAGGCGCAGGCGATGAGTCCCTGGTGCTCGAGGCGCCCTGCTGAGTCTCCAGGGCGCCGCGCGAGGTCTGCTGGATGCGGAGCAGGACGCCGTCGTGGACGTCGCCCAGCGAGACGGCCTGCGAAGCCCCTGCCTACGCCACCTCGACGTCGGTCCTTGCGAAGTCCTCTCCGGTGAACAGGAGGGGCTCCCGCGCCACGCGCGCGGTGGCGTAGGCGAGGCAGTCCCCGTAGTTGAGCTGCGCCGGATGCCGGCCGCGACCGTACCGGAGCCAGGCGGTGAGCGCCACGCCGAAGTGGACGTCAGTGAAGGGGACGACCGCGATGTTGCCCTCGATCAAGAGGCGGCTCACGAGACCGCGGGCGTCGGCGGCCAGTCGCGCCGAGAGCACGATGGCGGTCTCCACCAGGGTCGGCGCGCCTACGCCCAGGCGCGGCGCGGCGTCCATCCGCTCGAGGATCCGGTCCCGGTCGGGCTCGCGCAGCACGATGGCCGCGAGCGCCGAGGAGTCGAGGATCAAGCGCCGGTCTCGCTGTAGCCGAGGATGGCGTCCTCCTCCTCGCGCGAGAGGGACCTCCCGGCCTGATCGGGCGGCAGGCCGGACCAGACCTCCTCTTCGAGGAACCGGGTGAGCCGGGTACGCCGATCCGCCGGCGGCCCCTGAGGCACGACGCCGCGCTCGCGCACCCGGCGGGCGGCCGGGGCTTGTCCGATCGGGACGAGCAACGCGATTGGTTCCCCGGCCTTGGCGATCGTGATGGTGTCGCCGCGGCGCACCCGTTCGAGCAGGCGGGAAAGATGGGTCTTCGCTTCGTGGATATTGACGGTCTCGGGCATGCGCATAATTAGTCTAGTTGATGGACTAAGTCAATCGACTGGGTCCGGGGACCTGGGCGAGTTCAGCCCGATGGTCCGCGAAGAGCCCCCGGACGCCGTCGGCATCTCCCCGTTCCACCGCCGCTTTGAACGCCTCGTTCGAAAAACTCCCGCCCGCCCAACCGCAGACACCACGAACCCGAACGTACGTCCCCCCTCTCCCGACAGGGAGAGGGGGTCAGGGGGTGAGGCCAAAGGGGGCCAGGGGTGAGGCCAAAGCGGGCCCGAAGCGCGGCTGATTCGGTCGCCGGCCGCCCGCGCTACTCCCCCCGGAGCGCAACCGTGGGATCCACCGCCGCGGCCCGGCGCGCGGGCCCCCAGGCGGCCAGCAGCGCGACCACCGCCAGCAGCGCCGCCACCGCGCCATAGGTGAGCGGATCCAGCGTGGACACCCCGAACAGCATGGAGCCGATCAGGCGGCTGCCGGCGTACGCGCCCACCAGCCCGACCGCAATGCCCGTGAGCGTGAGGGTTTCTGCGTGACGCACCACCTGGCCCACCACGGCGCCGGGCGTGGCGCCCAGGGCCGTGCGGATCCCGATCTCGCGCGTCCGCTCCGTCACGCTGCCGGAGACGACGCCGTAGAGACCCACGGCGGCCAGCAGCAGCGCCATCAGGGCGAGGGCCTGGAGGGCGAGCAACGTGAACCGCCGGTTCCCGGCCGACGCCGCGACGAAGCCCGCCATGGGCCGGACCCGCACGATCGGCACGTTCGGGTTCACCGACCACACCGCCCGCGTGAGGCTCCGAACCAGCGCCCCCGCGCGCCCCGCCGCCGCCCGCACCACCAGCGTCTGGACATTGTCCGCCCACACCCACTGCCCGTTCGCCACGTAGAAGGCGTCGGGCGGGTCCACCGCCAGCGAGTAGTGCCGCACGTCGCCCACCACGCCCACCACCTCGGACCAGGGGCCGTCACCCATCTGGGGACCGAAACGCAGCCGCTCGCCCAGGGGATCGGCGTCGCCAAAGAGCCGTCGGGCGAAGCTCCGGTTGATCACCACCGCCGGCGGCGCCCCCGGCCGATCTCCGTCGTCGAGCCGCCGGCCGGCGAGCAGCGGGATCCCCATGGTCGCGAAGTACTCGGGCGACACGGCGTAGCGGAGCGCGCTCCCGCTCTCGCCCGGCTGCCGGTCGGGCAGCGCCTCGACCTCGTAGCCGTAGCCGTCCACCTCGCCGGACAGCGGGAGCTGGCTGGTGAAGCCCGCGCGCTCCACGCCCGGCACGCCGCGGACCGCCGCGAGCGCCTCCTCGAAGAACTGGAATCGCGCCGCGTCTGTGTCGAAAGCGCGGCCGGCTCCGATCGCCTGGAGCGTCACCACGCCCGCCGGATCGAATCCGGGGTCCACCGCGAGGAGCTGCCGGACGCTCCGGAACAGGAGCCCGGCGCTCACGAGCAACGTGAGAGCCAGCGCGAGCTCGGTGACGACCAGCGCGCCGCGGAGGCCGCCCCGCCGCGCGGTCGCGTGCCGCGCGCCGCCGCCCGCACGCATTGCGCCCAGCGCCGGAGCCAGCCCGACCAGGAGGCCCACGAACGAGGTGAGGGCCGCGGCGAACAGCAGGACCGGCGTGTCCACCCGGATGGCGTCCACGCGCGGGAGCCCGGGAGGGCTGGCGGCGATCAGGGCCCGGACGCCGAGCGGCGCGATCACGAGCCCGAGCCCGCCGCCCAGTGCCGCCAGCACGGCGCTCTCGGTCACGAGCTGGCGCAGCAGGCGCCGGCGTCCCGCGCCGAGGGCGATGCGCATCGCGAATTCCGCGCGGCGCCGGGCACCGCGCGCCAGCAGCAGGTTGGCGATGTTCACCGACGCGATCGCGAGCAGCAGAGCGACGGACGCCACGATGGCCAGGAGCGCAGGCCGGGCGCTCCGGGTGACGGCCTCCTGGAGGGGGCGCACCAGCAGGCCCTGCGCGAGATCGGCCCAGGGCGGCCGCGGGAAGTCGGGCCCCGGCGCGCGGCCGATGGCGAGCAGCTCGCGGGATGCCGCCTCAATGCTCGATGACGGCGCCAGCCGCCCAACGAGTTGGTAATGATGACCCCATTCGCGGCCGGCCAGATCGCCGGCGGATCGCTCGCGGAGGGGAGACCAGATCTCGACCGCAGCCGCTCCGGCGTGCCCGATCCCGTGAGGGATGGGCGCCAGACGTCCGCGGCCGCCAGCGCCTCGAACGCTCGGGCGCGGACCCGCACCTCGTCGTAGGTGCCCAGCGTCGCCGGCATGGGGAAACCCTCGGCGTTCCGGTCGTCGAGCGTGACGAGCCGGTCGGCCGCGGGAAACGGCAGCGGCTCGAGCAGGATGGGCCGCACCGCGCTGAACACCGCCGTGCTCGCGCCGATGCCGACCGCGAACGTGGCGACCGCGGCGACCGTGAAGACGGGGCTCGCGCGCAGGCCGCGCAGCGCGTGACGGACGTCGAGCAGCGTGGTCTCCAGCACGTGCTCCCAGCCCGACGTGCGCACCTGCTCGCGGACCGCGAGGTCGCCGCCCAGCTCCATCTGCGCCGCCCGCCGCGCCGCCTCGGGATCGAGCCCGCGGGCGCGGTGCTCGGCCTCGGCCGCCTCGCGGTAGTGCGCCACCTCGTCGGCGACGTCGGCGTCCGCCTGGCGCGGCCGGAAGAGCGCCACGAGTCCCCGCCGCAGCGCGCGAAACGACGCCATCGCTCAGCCCTCGGCGTTCAGCAGGCGGAAGACCGCGGCCGAGCGGCGCTTCCAGTCGGTCGTCTCGGCTTCGAGGCGCTTGCGGCCGGCGCGCGTCAGAGTGTAGTACCTGGCGCGGCGCGCGTTGGCCGTGGAGCGCCACTCGGCGCTCAGCAGCCCGGCGCGCTCCAGCCGCTGGAGGGCGGTGAGGAGTGAGCCGGGATTCACCTTGAACACGTCCCGCGAGATCTGCTCGATGCGGCGGGCGATCCCGAAGCCGTGCAGCGGCGCCAGGCTCAGCGTCTTGAGGATGAGCAGGTCCAGCGTGCCCTGGATGACGTCCGTGTTAGGCTCGGGCATGGGGTCAGGCTAGCCGGCCTCATCTTGATTGTCAAGATGTGATGGCCAAGGGGAGGCAAACGAGACAGTCTGTGCTTCTCCCGCGTTCGTTTGATGACGGCTCGGTGGGCGAGCGGCGGTAGCGTTGACCCGACCTCTTCGCCGAGTCGATATTGTGTACATGGCCGTCGCACGCTTGTTCAAGGGTCCATTCACCGTGGACGACTACCAGCGTCTCGGCGAATGGGCCGGAAGCCGGAGGCGAAGCACCGCATTCTGGAGCTGTACGCGGAGCACGGGTTCGAGTATCCGGACACGCCGATGACGGCGTTGCACCGCGGCCGCGTGGACCTGCTGGAAGACCACCTCGGGCGCGACCCCGACCTGCTGCGCCGGACCTTTGCGTACGCCGAGATCTTTCCACCGGAGCTGGGCTGCGGGCAGCCATTCCCGGACACCGGCCACGAACGACTGCCGCGTACGCCGGTGGCGGGGAGTACCCTGCTGCATGTGGCGATCGAGTTCGACGAGCTGGCGATCGCGCGCTGGCTGCTGGAGCGCGGCATGGACCCCGATGTTGCCGCGGCCGTGGACGCGGACGGATTCGGCGGACATACCGCGCTGTTCGGCGCCGTGGTCTCGTACCCGCACTTCTGGATGAACTTCACCGGCGGCTGGGCCCACTCGAAGAAACCGGAACAGGCGGACTTCGCCGAGCTGCTGCTGGACGCCGGCGCCGATCCGAATGCGCGCGCGACGCTGCGCGAGTCGTCCGGGCCCGGCGTCCGCGTGCACCGCGACGTGACGCCGCTCGGTTGGGGTCGAGGATTCCGGGACCGGATGGTCGTGAGCGAGCCGGCGATGCAACTCCTCGCCGCCTGCGGAGGGTCGTGAGGCCTCGCAGGGACGTACAGGGGCAATGAACGGTGTCGGGGCTCGTATGGTCATGCTGACCCCCGACGAGGCCGCCAACCTGAAATCGCAGTTTGCGACCTACCGGAGATCATTGACGGCAGGTCGGCTAGGCTCCGTGGGCCGGTACCGACAGCGAAAGCGCCGCGGCCCAGAACGCCGTGTAAGCGCCCTCGAGCTCAGCCGGGTCCGCGCCCGCCACCAGGAGTTCGCTCAACCCAGTGAATACCGCGAGCGCCAGTTTGGCGAGGTCGCCTTTGGGGACACTCGGCGCCAAACCGACCGCACCAAAGAGGTCCGAAACCGCGGAGGCCAATTTGACCGTGTAGTCAGCAACACCTTCACTGACCGCTTGGCCAGTTTGTTGATCCGGGAGAACCGCGAGAGATGCGCAGGCCTTGGTAATTCCGGCCGTCGCTTCGGCCACGAGGAGATTCCATCCTTTCTGGATCCCATCCTCGGCTGGCGCGGCGTGGAGCGCTTGCCCCCACTCGGCAGCTCTCTTCAGCCAGATCGCTTTGGCGGCTTCAGCAAGTAGCCTGTTCTTGGTCTTGAAGTGGTAGTGCACGAGCCCCTTCGCGCAGCCGGCGTGCTTCGCGATCGCATCGACGGTGAGGGTCGCGGCCGGGGTCGAACGAAGCGCGATACAAGCTGCCTCGAGAATCATCTCGCGGGCATTGTCACCACGGCTGCTCGGCGTCGTTCGAGGCATGTGCCCTCCATGAGGTCAATTACTGACCGACGGGCCAATTTATGGTCCGACGCATGTGTACGCCACTCGCGGGGCGGTGACTGGCCAGACAGTCGGTACGGAAACAGAAAACGACCACTTGACAACTATAGTTGCTAAAAATAAACTATAAGTGTCATGCGCCCGATTGCCGCATCGCAGAGCTTCCTCCGCTTCCCGTTGAGCCACATCCTCGGCACGGAGGCGAACGTCCGGACCCTGCGGGTCCTGGCGGGCGTGGACGGCCCCATGACCGCAGCCCACCTCGCTGAGCGAGCCGGGCTCTCCGTGCCCGGAGCACGAAAGACCCTGGACCGACTGATCGAGACGGGGGCGGTGGTACCCGTGGGGGGCGGGCGCCGACACCAGTTCGCGCTCAGGACCGGCGATGCGCTCGTCGGCGCCCTGCGCCGCCTGTTCACCGCCGAGGCCGAGCGGTACGACGTGCTCGTGGAGCGACTGCGCCGGGCCGTGAAGGAGATGGCGTCCCCTCCCCGTTCGGCGTGGATCGAGGAGGGTGAACAGCAGCCCGACACGCCGCTGCGGATCGGGGTGCTCGGCCCGGCACGGTCGCTCGAGATCTCCGTGCGGGCATTGCGGAAGAACCTGCTCGCGATCGAACGCGAGTTCGATCTCGCCATCGAGGTGACCGCCTACGCCGCGGCGGACCTGCCGGACGGCCCGCCCGACGACGTCACCTGGCTGAACGGCGTGCCACCCGCACCTGAGCCTGCCAAAGCCGGGCCGCCCATCCGCTCGCACCGCGACCTGGACGAGCGTTCCCTGGCGTGGGCACGGGTGTTGGCGGACATGATCCGGCAGGACCCGTCGCTCGTGACTCGGGCCAAGCGGCACGTGGCCCGCACGCTCGCGGGCGGGGCCGGCATGGCCGCGCGCGACCTCGAGGAATGGAGCGACCTCCTGGAGTCCTACTCGCGCTCGCGCTTGCTCCAGTTCCTCACCGCCGCCACCCCGCGGGCGCGACGGCTGGGGCAGAGTTCCCCCTTCCCGGCAGTTTTGACCCCCGCCGAGCGGAAGCGGCTGCAGGCCGGCGCCACGGACCAGTCCGCGTGACACGCGAGCAGCTCGAGCACGCCATCCGGGCCGCCTGCGACGTCGTGCGCGACACCGAACTCTGGATCTTCGGCTCCCAGGCCATTCTCGGCGTGCATCCCGACGCGCCTGCCAGCCTGCGTGCCTCGATCGAGGTCGATGTCCAACCCAGGAACCGGCCCGAGGCGGTGGATGCGATTGACGGCGCCCTCGGTGAGCTCTCCCAATTCCATCAGACCTACGGCTTCTACGTCCACGGCGTCCCCGTTGAGACCGCGGTGCTCCCGACCGGATGGGAGTCGAGGGTCACGGCCGTGCACGACGACGTGACAACCGCCGGGTGCACGGGCTGGTGCATCGAGCTCCACGATCTGGCGGTGAGCAAGCTCGTCGCGTTCCGGGAGAAGGACCGTGATTTCGTCCGCACGCTGCTCGCGGAGCG
>DASWIX010000010.1:0-61024 GCA_036397455.1 Gemmatimonadales bacterium
GGCCACCCCACCGGCGGGGCGCACGGCCGTGCGCCCCTACGATTCGGGCGCGTCCAGGATCGCGTCGATCCGGGCAATCACGTCACGCAAATGCAGCCGCGTGGCGCGGTCCCGCACCCTGGTCAACGCCGCCGTCGCGTCCCGCTTGATTGTCTCCAGCTCCCCGCGCGCAAACGCCGGAATGTCGCTCTGGCTCACGTCGACATTGGTCCGCTGGACGAATGCGCGGAACTGCGGCGGGATGGGCGGCTGCTCCTCGGTCATGAGGTACTCGAGCCGCTCGATGTACCCGCGCTGGAGATTCCGGCGGTAGACGTCGATGGCGCGGCCCGCCGTCAACTCCGACCAGATCGCGCCCCGCATGTCGTCGAACATCTCGGCCAGCGTGTAGGCGTTGGCGCCGAGGACGGCTTCCGACTCGATCAAGCGCTGTAACCGGTCGAACACGAGCACGCGGTCGAGCGTCTGCACCTGACGTTGCCGGATTCGTTCGACCGCGCCGGCGTGCTCGATGCGGGACAGGATGTTCTGGTCCAGCATCCAGCTCGGTGTGGCGAACGCCTGCTCGACGAGGAACCGCATGGCGGCGCGCTGTTGCGCTTCCGGCACGATGGCATACACCGGACCGTCCTGATCCACGTTCTTCCGCGTCTGGGTCACCCCGCCGATGACGGTGGTGACATGGCCCATGTAGCGGTTCCACTGTCCGATCACCTGATTGTACATCTCCTCGAGATTCGCATAGTCGCTCAGGTCCTCGTGGGACCACGCGGTCAGGTTGGGCACGATCCGTTTCAGGTTGGCGATGCCGTACTCGCTGGCCCGGACACCGTTGTCGCTGAGCGCTTCGGTCTGCGAGGTGGGATCGATGCTGCTCGGGTTGCCGAACATGTACATCGGATCGCCCTCGTGCTCGCGCACCCACCGATCCAGTATCGGTCGCTCGGCGTCGGGCGTCGCGGCTTCGAGGATGGGCCGGTAACCCCAACGGATGGCGTACTTGTCGTAGACGCCGATCCCCGGCATGAAACACACCCCCTCGTCCTCCGGCTGCGCGACGTAGTTGAACCGCGCGTAGTCCATGATCGACGGAGCGGTGCCCATGCTGCAGGTGAAGCTGGCGGAGCGCAACGAATCGACCGGATACGCCGCACTCGCCTTCATGTTGTGTGGCAGCCCGAGCGTGTGACCGACCTCATGGGCCGCGACGAAACGCACCAGTTGACCCATCAACTCGTCGTCAAACCGTAACCGGCGGGCGGAGGGGTTGGCGGCCGCGGTCTGCACGAAAAACCAGTTGTGCAGCAAGTTCATCACGTTGTGGAACCAGCCGATGTCGCTCTCGAGGATCTCGCCGGTTCGGGGATCGCTGATATGCGGCCCGTAAGCGTTCTGCACGACCGAGGGGAAGTACCGGACGACGGAGTACCGCGCATCCTCCGGACTGAATTCGGGGTCCTCGTCCTTGGTCGGTGGGTCCATCGCCCTGATGGCACGGCGAAACCCCGCCTCGGCGAACGCCGCGTTCCAGTCCTCGATGCCCTGTTTGATGGGACCGCGCCACTCCATGGGCGTTGCCGGGTCGATGTAATACACGATCGGCTTGATGGGTTCCACCAACTCACCGCGGCGAAAAGCCGCCGTGTCGCTGGGCTCCAACCGCCAGCGCGAGATGTATGTGCGTGACTCGGCGCGCTGCACGTTCAACCCGTAGTCGACCTGGCGCACGCCAAAGAACCCGACCCGGTCGTCGGCCCGGCGCGGGCGCATCGGGTCCTCCGGCAACAGGACCATGGACTGCGCCATCTCGAGCGAAATGCTCCCCGTCGAGGCGTTGTCCGGCGGGGTGCTCGCATCGTAGGTGAGCACGTGGCGGATCTCGACATTGCGCGGATAGCTGGCGAACCGTGTGAGGAACGACCGGCTTTCGTCCAGGCGCCGGACCCCGTACTGCGTGCGCCGCTGCCGCTGCAGCCCGAGTACCGGGACGTCCTTGGTGAACAGCCCGGTCACCTCGATCACGACGCCCGAGCTGTCCGTGTTGTAGGCGGCGATCGCGAACGACTGGATCACGGGCTCGAAGTTGGCGTTCCGCACCGCTTCGTGAATGGGCATGGTCGAGTCGGCGACGTTGTCGTACGAGACGGTCCGCAGCAGGATGTTGTCGTCCTGGCGTTGCCAGCGCACGACCTGCTCGTTGGCCTCCTCGCCGCCGTACCCGATGCCGTTCTGGGTGCGGGCGATCCTCGTCACCAGCAACATCTCGTGTTCCAGCATCGTCGTCGGGATTTCGTAGTACAACTTTCCTTCGACCTTGTGGACGTGGAAGAGACCCGAGTCGGTTTCCGCCTTGTCGGTGATGACGTCCTTGTAGGCCTTGGGGCCGTTGGATTGCGCCCGCGCCCCGCGTGCTCCCGCAGCGGGTCCCCCCGCGGCAGGGGTGGGTGCTTGGCTCTGCGGCTTGGCGCAGGCACCAACGGTGATCGCGACGGTCAGGGCGCTGAACAGTCGAGCAAGATGGCGCATGGAACGCTCCTCGGAAGGTCGGAAATCAGGACGGGGGCACGGAAATCAGTACGGGGGCATGGGGTGATTCGTTGGGCCGTCTAGCGCCGCAAAACCGCGATGCCCTGTTCGAATAGCATGTCCACGGGAATGCGCGCCGCGCCGACGCGATCGAGGTCTGCCTGGAGGCCGGCGTCGATGATCCCCCGCTCCGCAAGCAGCCGGCCGGCACCGTCGTAGTCCCCGTTCCCCTGCAGCGTCAACAGCAAACGGGAAAGCTCCGCCATCGCCTCACGCATCCGCGCGAAATCGACCCGATACGTGCCGGTTGCGTCATCGCGTGCGAAGGCGCCACGCTCGCGTAAGAAGTGAAACCGGACCATGTTGGCCCGACCGTGTGCACTGGTGGCACCGAACCGCACCGACCGGAAGATGCTGGCGAGAAACGTGACGTAGTTGTCCTCGAGTCGTCCTTCCGTCACCTCACCCTGATCGCGCAGCGACGTCAGCATGGACAGCCCGAGGATGTCGGCCTTGCCTTCCTCGAAAGACGACGCATGTTCGCGCAACGCCTGCCGTACCGTCCCGCGCCCGTTCACCGTGTTCTTGATGCCGAGGCCGTGGGCGACTTCGTGGAACATCGTGTTCCCGAAGAACGCATCGAACGTGATGTACTGCCGCTGATCCTCGGCGATGAGCAAGTCGGCGATCGGCACCAGGATCGAATCGAATTTGGCGCGGACGGCGTTCTTGAGCTGGAGTCGGCGCGTTCCCTTGGCGAGTTGCACGTCTTCGTCATTCGGGAGGTTGATGGCGATCGTCTTCGAGCCGGCGTTTGCCTCGCCCGCGTAGAAGATCACATCGTACGCGTTGAGCTCGGATTCCGTTCCCGGTGTTTCCTGTTTGTATCGATCGGGCACCGGCAGTCCGCGCTGCAGGGCGGGGAGCAAGGTCGCGTAGCGCGCCAGCCGCGCGCTCCACGCCTGGTCCTTGATCAGCACGTACGCCTCGTGGGCCGCTTTCAGTCCCATCAACTGATCTTCGTATGTCTCGATCGGGCCGATCACGATATCGATCGTGTTGTCTTTCATGTCGAGCCACGCCATGTCGCTCGCGCGGTAGTCGTCCGACAGCAGCGCATCGGCCCGCAGTTCGAGGTAGCGACGCAGGGCGGGATTGTCGGCCAGCGCCGCCGCCTCGCGCAGTTTCGCGGCGGCCGCTTCATGCTGCGCCGCGAACGCGACGTGATAGGGCGTCGCCGACAGGCCGGCGGCCCCGTCGCGCCGAACCAGTGTGTACAGGCTGCGCAGCGCGTCCGCCTGATCGGGATGCGCGTCGACATACGCGGTGAACTCGTCCGCCGTCAGATCGGCCGGATAGAGGTTGGCGCCGGCCGGCTTGGGCCCCACACCGGCGAATAACGGCGCGTCACTGCCGAGCCGATCCCACGGGCCGTAGTTCGCGTCGGCCAGACAGCGGGCTGTGTCCGACGTGAGACCGGACAACAACATGTCACGGTTCCCGTAGGCCTGCTCCCAGAAGACGCCGTCCATCTCGCGCGCGGCGTCGATCAGGATGGGGAGCATGGCTTGCTGGTGGTCGGTGAGTGGGGAGAGGTCGGCGGTCAGCGTGAAGACGGCGTATTGATCCAGCATCGTGCATGCCGCAGGCTGTTCGGTGGCGCAACCGGCGGTGGCCAAGCCGACCGCAAGGCACGCGCTGGCGACGAATCGACGCATCGGAGGCGCTCCCGTGGCGTGAAGAGGATTGCTTCGGGAGCCGAAAGGTACTCGCCGAACATGGGGTCACCAAGGCCCCGAAGCGTGAGCGTGGCGCGGGGCCTCAGGACTTCGGTATGTCTTTCTGCGGGTCCATGAACGGTTTGGCGACGACTGTCGCCGACCGCGTGTCACCGTCATCGAGCGTGACCGTGAACCGGCTGCCCATCGCCGTGCAGGCCACCGGGACCATCGCGTAGCCGAGGTTCTTCTCCAACCGTGGCGACCAGATGGCGGAGGTGATGCGTCCCACCGTATCGCCCGCCAGGCTGACCGGCCATTTCGTCGTGTTGAAGGGAAGGACGTCGCCGTCGATCTCGACGCCTACCAACCGGCGGTCGACACCTGCTTGTGCGACGCGTTCGAGCGCCGCCCGCCCCATATAGTCGGACGTCTTGCGACGGTCAACCAGCCATTCGAGTCCCACGTGATACGGCGTGTCCGCCAGCGTGATGTCGGCGCCCCAGTTCAGAATCCCGGCCTCGATGCGTCGAATGTCGGACGGTCCGGTCGGCCGAATGCCGTGCGGCTTGCCCGCCTCCATGATCCGCTCCCACAGGTCGTCCCCCCGACTCCCGTCGCGCAAGTACACCTCGTATCCGATCTCGCCGCTCCACCCGGTGCGCGTCACGATCACCGGGATACCATCGAGCGACGTTTCGAGGAACCAGTAGTACTTCAGGTCGAGCACACTGTCGCCGAACAAAGCGTGCACTACGTCCTTCGCCTTTGGTCCCTGGACCTGGAGTGGCGATACGTCGGGTTCCCCGATCGTCACATCGAGGTCCGCCTCCGCCGCCAGGCCGCGCGCCCACAGCAGGACGTCGCTGTCAGCGAGCGCCAGCCAGAAATGGTTCTCGCCGAGCCGCAACAGGACCGGATCGTTGATGATGCCGCCGTCATCCGCCGTGATGATGACGTACTTCCCCTGGCCGACGGCGCACTTCGTCAGGTCCCGTGGCGTGAGCCGATTGGTGAACTCGAGGGCATCGGGTCCCGTGATCTCCACTTGGCGTTCCACCGACACGTCCCATAGCGTGACGTGGTTGACCAGATGCCAATACTCCTCCTCGAGGTCCGCAAAGCAAATGGGGAAGAGCGTGTGGTTGTAGACCGTGTAGGCCCTCGCTCCCCACCGCTGGGTCGCATCGAAGAACGGTGTGCGTCGCAGGCGTGCGCCTCGCTGCACGAGACTCATGTCAAAGGTCATGTCGGCCATTCATCCGTGAGAGAGATTGCGAACGACGATGACGGTCTGGCATCAGCCCGCCGGCTTGCGCCGTGTGCACACCGACCGAGCCGCCAGCCATCCGGCACCACCGAGGACGCCCGGTCCCGGATGCGTCCCCGCCCCACACAAATACAAGCCCGACACCGGCATGCGGTAGTGGGCCCACCCCGGAACCGGCCGCATGAACAGGATCTGATCGAGCGTCAACTCGCCGTGGGTCGCCGCGCCTTCCGAGAGACCGAACTGCTCGGCGAGGTCGCGCGGGGTGAGCGTCGCCCGATGCAGGATCATGTCTTCGAAGCGGGGCGCCACCGCCGCGACGGCCCTGGTGATCGCATCGGTGAGTGTTTCCCGCGCGGCGTCGTCCTCCGGCGCGTATCGCACGTAGCGAGCCTCGGCCAGCAGGATGTGTTTGCCGGTCGGCGCGAGGTGCGGCCAGCGTACGGACGGAAGGCTGAACTCGACGTGGGGATGCGCCGGCATGGTCCCGTGTTTCGCCGCATCGTAGGCCCGCTCGAGCAGCACCATGTTCGCGGTGAGTGACACGGTCCCGGTGAGTGCCGCGCCGTCCAGGCTCAACCCCGGCACGTCGGGACGCGCGTCCAACGCGTACAGCACGTAGGCCGTGGAGCCGCGGTACTTGATCTGCTTCACGGCATGGCGGAACTCCGGATCGAGCCGGACCGGATCGACGAGGTCGAGTAACACGTGCCCCGGGTCGGGCGTCGCCAGGACCGTCGCCGCGTCGATCTGCTCGCCGCTCCGCAGCACCACCCCGCTCACCCCCGCGTCGGTTACCACGATGTGCGTGACCTCGGCGTCGGTGCGGATCGTCGCGCCGTGGCGCCGCGCCGTTTCGGCGAACGCGAGCACCGCGGCGTCCGGACCGGCGCGCCAATAGCCGCGACCGCGCGGCGACCCGGCGGCGGCGCCAACCCGGTGATGCAGCAGCACGAACCCGGTTCCGCCCGCGCGCGGTCCCTGCCGAATACCGTGCACGCCGCCCGACGCCACCACCGCTTTCAGGGCGTCGTGCGTGAACCAATCGTCGAGCAGCTCCTGCACCGACATGGGGATGGTGCGCATCAACTCGATCATGCCGCGACGGCCCATGCGGCGGAAATGCCACGCCAGACTTGCCACGGTCGCCATCTCTCCGATCGTGGCGGCGTCGACGTCGGGCGTGGCGCGCTGGTACAGTCGCGCGAGAAATCCCGCGAGGTCATCGAGCAGGGCGGTGAATCGGGGCCACCGTTCAGCATCGGCCGGCGCGTAGGATCGGATGGTGCCGGCGGCACGACCCGGATCCGGATCGAGCGTCAGAAAGCCGCCGCCGTCGACGGTCACGGAAAGGGAGGATTGGTCGAGTGCGGGCAGCGCCATGCCCAGGCCGGCGGCGACCGATGGCGGCAACCACCCAGCGGTATCGCTCAGCGGGGCGGCGCGGAATCCCGGCGCAAACTCGAGGCAACGTGCCTTGCCCCCGACGGCAGACGCGCGCTCCAGGATCAGCGTGCTGTGACCCGCGCGGGCCAAAGCCGCCGCGGCCGCGAGACCGTTCGCGCCGGCGCCGATGACGATGGCGTCGAACCGGTCGCGGCTCATGCGGACCGGAGAATCTCGAGTGCCGCCAGGCGGCCCGACGCGCCCATGATGCCGCCGCCGGGATGCGTACCGGCACCGCACTGCCAGTAGCCGCCGATCGGGGTACGATACTTCGCCCAGGCGGGGGCGGGTCGCAGGAAGAACAGTTGATGGAGCGAGAGTTCGCCCTGGAAAATATTGCCCTCGGTGAGTCCGGTGATGCGTTCGATGTCGGCCGGCGTCAGCACCTGGCGGTGCAGGATGCGAGCGGGGAGGTCCGGTGCGTAGCGGGACAAGGTCTGCACCACGGTGTCGCCGAACGCGTCGCGTTTGGCGTCCGACCAGCCCCCATTGAGCGCGTACGGCGCGTACTGCACGAAGATGCTCATGACGTGCTTGCCGGGCGGGGCCATGCCGGGATCGATCATCGACGGAAACACGATGTCCATGTACGGCTGGCGGGAGAACTCCCCGTACTTCGCCTCGTCGTACGCCCGTTCCAGATACGACACGCTGGGGCTGATCGAGATCGCGCCCCGGTGGTGGCGGATACCTTCCCGGCAGGTAAAGGTCGGCAGACCGTCGAGCGCCAGATTCACTTTCCCCGACGAGCCGCGGAACTTGTACCGGCGTACGCCCTCCACCAACTCGTCGGGCAACTCGTCCGCGTCCACTAACTGCGTCAGCGTGCGTCGCGGATCGAGGCCGGACACGACGATGGCGGCCGCGATCTCTTCGCCGCTCTCGAGCGCGACGCCGGTCACGCGTCCCCGTTTGGTCAGGACGCGTTCGACCGCCGCGTCGGTGCGGATCTCGGCGCCGAGCGCACGCGCCGCGTTGCCGATCGCGTCGCTGATGGCGCCGGTCCCGCCTTTCTGGAAGCCCCAGGCGCGGAAGGCGCCGTCGATCTCGCCCATGTAATGGTGCAGCAGCACGTAGGCCGTGCCCGGCGACCGCGGCCCCAGGAACGTACCGATGATCCCGCTGGCCGACTTGGTCGCCTTCAGCGGATCGAACTCGAACCACTCGTCGAGATAATCGGCGCTGCTCATGGTCATCAATTTGTACAGCGCGTGGAACTGCGCACCGCCCAGCGAGCGGAAATGTCGACCCAGTCGCAACAGGGCCTTCAGATCGGACGGCGCCAGCGACGCGGGATCGGGTGGGACCATCGCCAGGATCGGTTTGACCGCCAACGCCATGTGGTGCATCAGCCGTCCGAACGGCACCATCGCCTCGGTGTCGCGCGGCGAGTGCCGGTACAACTCGCGGCGGGACTCGTCGGGATCGGCCCACGAGGCGAGGTAGTCGCCGTTGTCGAGTGGCGTCATCGTACTCTCGAGCGGCAGGATCTGCAGACCGTGTCGCGGCAGGTCGAGGTCGCGGATGATCTCGGGGCGCAGCAGGCTCACCACATACGAGAAGACCGAAAACTTGAAGCCGGGAAACACTTCTTCGGTCACGGCGGACCCGCCAATCAGCGGCCGTCGTTCGAGCACCAGGACCGATCGGCCGGCGCGAGCCAGGTACGCGGCCGCGACCAGGCCGTTGTGTCCGCCGCCCACGACGATGACATCGTAGCGCCGGCTCATGCGCGCTTGCGCTCAGGATCGAAGAACGGCAGCGCGCGAATCGTGACCGGAGTCGCGCGCCGCACATGCTCGACGGTCACTTCCATGCGCAGGCGGGTGCCCGCCGCCGCGTGGGCCGCGTGGACGTGCGCCAGCGCCAGATAACGCTTCAGCAGCGGCGACCAGCAACCGCTGGTGGCATACCCGACCTGCGTGCGACCGTGATACACCGGCGCGCTGGTCCGCCACGCGACCGTGGGCACGGCGGGCGCGAGCCCCCGGTCGCGGTGCAGCCGCTCGAACGTCTCCCACTCCACGTCGAGTCCCACGAATCGCCAGCCGCCCGGACGGGCGCGCTCCGCTTCCAGCGCGTCGCGCCCGGTAAACGGTCCTTTGGTGCGCGCGACCGTCCAGCCGAGATTGAGTTCGAACGGCGACGACTTCTGGTCTTCGATCATCGCCCGATGCGACGCGTGATAGTCGACGCCGAGCATCACGAGGCCCGCTTCGATCCGTGCCAGGTCGAGTGCCCAGATCCCCGCCGGGGTGATGCCGTATGCCTGCCCGACCTCCACCAGGGCGTCCCATACCTCGATCGCCCGCGCCGCCTCGATCCATAGTTCGTACCCCAGGTCGCCGGTATAGCCGGTGCGTGAGATCGTCACCGGGATGCCGCGCACGCTGGTCTGCACCAGCCGGAAGTACCGGAGGCGCGCGAAATCGGCGGGCGAGACCTGCTCGAGGACGGCCCGGGCCAGCGGGCCCTGCAAGGCGAGGGCGGCGGTACGGGCGGATTCATCCTCGATGGTCACGTCGAGATCCGCGGCACTGAGGTGCAACCAGCGGAGGTTCGGCTCGGCGCTGGTGAGGCGGTACGTGCCCTCGTCGAGCCGGTGTAGCGTGCCGTCGTCGACGATCTTGCCAGCCGCATCGCACCAGGGCGTATACAACACCTGCCCGACGCCACATCGCGCCACGTCCCGCGTGACGGTACGGTCCAGCACGCGCGTCGCGTCCTTGCCGGTCATGCGGTACTTGTAGAGCGGCGACACGTCGATCAGCGCGACCGCGTTCCGCACGGCCGCGTACTCACGGTCGACCTGCGGGTCGTAGGCGCTGGCCACCTGATAGCCCGCCCAGCGCCGCCAGGTGGCTGCCCGCACGAGGGGAGCGGTCCGCGAATGAAACGGCGTGGTTTGCAGCATGAGGGTACGGAAATGTAAGCACCCGCCGGCGGGTCGTGCGTTGCCGGGTCCGGTACGGATCAAGGGGTCGCGCCGGATCGCCAGGAGTCGCCATGCGGGTGGCTCCCGGGTATCGTGATGGCTGGCGGTGGGTTCGCCGCCCCGGCCACGCACCAACAGGAGGTCCCCATGACCGTAACGAGGCTTACGCCCATCATCTTCGTCGAAAACATCGAGCCCTGCCTGCCGTTCTGGACCGAACGGATCGAGTTCGAGCGCACGGCGGAGGTCCCGCACGAAGATCGTCTCGGCTTCGTGATTCTGCCGTCGCTCGCCTCGCACGCGGAGCGGTCGTCATCGACCCTGTTCATCGAGGTGGACGATGTGCAAGCGGTGGCGGCGCGCCTGGACGGCGTCGAGGTGGTCCGCGCTACAACGGATCCGGCACCCGCAGGTCGAGGTCGCGCCGCGCGATCCCGCGCGCGGGGGTGCCGGCACGTCGGGCTCCCGCGGGAGGTGTCGACCAGCCGGCCTGCTCGAGCACGCGCGCCGTCCGCTCGTTGACCTCGTCGGCCTCGCGCCCTTCGGCGGTCGTGGCCGCGAGGTCGAGCCAGGAGAGCGACTCCTCGAAGGCGAAATGCGTAAGCGCGTAATCGCTCGCGTCGAGGGCGCGGCGGTGGGCGAGGTGCCGCTCGCCGCCCCGGGTCGCGTGGCGGGCGATCTCGCCCACGTAGCGCACCTCTCCCGCGTCGGCCAGGCGCTCGAGGGACAGCGCGATTTCACGGTGCAGCGCGCGTGTGCGTGCCGGCGTCAGCGTCGCGCGGACCACGTCGTGGATGACCGGGTGGGCACACCGATACGCGCCGTCTTCTTCCGCGAGCAAGCGTTTGTCCACCAGTTGGTCCGCCACGGCCGCCGCGTGCAGGCGTGAGATCCCGTGGACGTGGGACAACAGGTCGGTTGCCGCCTGGCGACCCGCGACGGCCACAGTGGCCAGCAGATCGCGCTGCTCGTCGCTCAACCGCGCGCATCGATCGGTGATCGCGTCCTGGACGGTGCGCGGCATGTGCAGCGGTTCGTAGGCGGCGTCCGCCATCTCGGGCCGGGCAACCCATTCTCGCGTCGTCGCATCGGCCTCCAGGATTCCTTTGGCGAAGAGCGTTTTCAATAACTCCATCACATGGAACGGATTGCCGTCCGTCACGGCGTAAATCTGCGCCGCGAACCGCTTGGCTCCATCCGGGGCCGTGATGTTGCCCATTTCGCGGATCAGCTGCCACAGCTGCTCTTGTGTAAGCGGGGTGACCGGCACGGCGGTGGTGCGATCCTCGGTCCGGAGCGCACGACAGAGCCGCGCCGCCGGGGCCGATCGCTCCATCGCACCGAGTGTCAGGCTCAGGATCAGGAGCACCGGCGCATCTTCGATCCGTCCGGCCAGGAAGTGCAGCAGGGCGCACGATTCGGCGTCACAACGCTCCACGTCGTCGATGCACAGCACGGTGGGGCGTTCCGACGCGAGCCCCATGACCACCTGGGCAACGGCTTCGAACAGCCGCCAGCGGCGATCCACCTCCTGGCGGTCGGTCGGGAGAGGGAGGCCGGGATACCGGTCGCGCAGCTCGGGCAGCATCCGGGTCACTTCCGCGAGCCATTCCGGCGCGGTGGTCGCCAAGCCCGGCGCCTCGAGCCCGTGTCGGATCGCCTCCACCACCGGGGTGAACGGGATGCCGTCGGCGTCGTAGCCGCGACCGCGGAGCACGGTTGCGCCCTCGGCGGCGAGCCATTGGTTCATCGTGTCCGCCAGGCGCGATTTGCCAACCCCGGCCTCGCCCTCCAACAGCAGGATCCGGCACCGTCCCCGTTCCACGTCGGACCAGGCGGCGGCAAACGCCTGCCACTGCCGCTCGCGCCCGATGAAACCTGGTTCGAAAGTCGGCTCGGGGAACGTTGCTCCTCCAACCGCACCGGCTGCCAGGACCGGTGCTTCGCCGGCAATGCGCTCGATCAGTGACCGCAGGGCCGCACTGGGAGCGGCTCCGGTTTCCGCGTCGAGTCGGCGGCGATAATCCTCGTAGCGTGCCAGGGCGCTGCCGCGATCGCCCGACATGTACAAGGCCTCGCACGCCGTCCGGACGGCGTCGTCCGACAACGGATCACTGTCCTGCCACCGCGTGGCTTGGCTGGCGGCCTCCCGCCAATGCGATCGCGCCATCGCGTCTCGCGCCAGGTCGCACAGGACCTTGCGGTACGTGCGCAACAAGTGATTGCGGGTCCGATCGGCCCAGTCGTCAAAACCGGGTGCGTTGCGGGGGGCGAACCCCGTGAGAAAGAGCGGCACCCCGAACTCGGCGGCGCGATCCGGCTGCCGCGAGCAGGCATCGAGGAACTCCCGCACGTCGACCGCCACCGCCGGGTCGAGCCCCACATGGGTCCGTGACGCGGCCAGGTGCGGCCCGACCGCGGCGCGCACCTGTTTGAGGGCCTGCCGCAAGGAGGCGCGGGCCTGATCCGGGGTGGATTCACTCCACAGCAGGGACGCGAGCTCGTCTCGAGGGCGCTGACCCCCCTCGACCGCAAGGTAGGCGATCAGGGCAAGCGGTTTCGTGCCAAGCTTTTGGGGTCTCTGCGCGGCATCACCCATGTCCACCCGCGGTGACCCGAAGAGAGTGAGTTGCGCTTCAGCCAAACGGCCCTCCCGGCTCCATCGGGGAGGCTAAGCTACGCCCTAATCACGCTGCCGCAAGGACAATTCACGATTTATTCACGCTCCCATCACATCTTTGCCACCGTCAGCAGGCCGTGCAGTTTCATCGCCATTTTCCAGGAGGACACCATGTCCGACAGCCAGAAGCCCGTCCGGATCGAGCTCACCCCCGAGCAGCAGGCTGAGCTGAAGAGGATCACCGGCAAAGATGCCTCCGCCCTCGAGCTGTCCGCCGAGGAGCTGGAAGACCGGATCGCCCCCTCGCGCGTTCGCCCGGGACTCGGTTGAGCATCACCGTCCGCCGGGGGCGCCGCCATCGCGGCGCCCCGGGCGCGGCGTATCGTTTCACGCGTGTGAGGTGACTCATGGAGAACAAGGGCACATTCCGGCTCGATCTCACCGACGAACAGAAGCGCCAGATCCGCGAGGCGACTGGGAATGACGCAGAGGCGCTCGAGTTGAGTCTCGAAGAGCTCGAAGATCGGATCGCTCCCTCACAGATTCGCCCGCGCATGCACTAGCGGTCGCACGCCCGGGCGGTTCGAGGAAAGCGCCGGATCCGTATTGGGTCCGGCGCTTGGTCTTTGCCCCCCCCGCGCCGTCGCGTGAGCCAGGTGTCCGGGTGGCCGTCCGTCTCGAACGCTTCTTGACACCCCGCCGGGCTTCCTGCCTCTTGAAGCGCATGAACGACACTCCCCGGGTGCCTTCCTCGGACAGCGAGTTACGGGCCGAAGTCGAGCGATTACGATTGCTGCAGTCCATCAGCGAGGACTTTGCCGGCTCGCTCGATTTCGATGAGTTGCTTCCCCGCGTGTTCGACACGGTCCTGACCGCCGTGGGAGCGCAGGGGGGGGCCCTGTGGATCGCCGAAGGGGACGTCCTCCGGTGCAGGCTGGCGGTCGGCAGCGCGAGCCAGAAGCTCGTCGGGACGGAAACGCCCATCGGTGAGGGGTTCGTCGGCGACGTGGCGCGGCGACAACGCAGCACGATCGTGACCGATGCGATGCACGATCCTCGGTTCCAGATGCGACTCGATCGGTCGTCCACGATGATCACGACCACGGTCATGGCGGCGCCGATGGTGGTGAAAGGCACCACGGTCGGGTCGATCCAGGTCAACAACAAGGTGACGGGGGACATCTTCGATGATCATGACCGCCAACTGTTGGAGGGACTCGCGTCTTCCGCCGCCGTTGCGCTGCGCAACGCACAACTCCACACCGCCGAGAAACGCGCGCGCAATCTCGCGGTGTTGCTCGAGATCAGCCGCGAGATCACGTCCACGCTCGACCTGGACCGCATTCTGCATTCCGTCGTGAACCTGGCGCCACGCGCGCTGAGTTTCGACTATGGTGCCGTCGGGTTGCACCACAAGGGGCGGGTGGAGATCCGCGCGGTGACGGGACAGGAAACGGTCGAGCCAAAAGACGAACGGGCCCAACGCACGGCGGCGCGCGGGTTGTGGGCGCTGGAGCGCGGCGAAGCGTTCTATCTGATGAATGGCGGGCGACCGGTCAGCGAGGCGGAGCAGGCGTTCGTGAGCGCGTTCGGTGATGGGCTGAGCGGTGACGGGGTGGTGAGCGGGCTGTACCTACCGCTCAGCGACGAGGAGGGTACGCTGGGCCTGTTGGTGTTCGAAGCCGCCGGCCCGGATTTTCTGAGTGAGCCGCAGCAGGAACTCGCGGGCGTGCTGGCCAACCAGACGACCGTCGCGTTACGCAACGCGGAGCTGTACAACCAGGTCCCGCTGGTGGACATGCTCGGCGCGTTCGCGGCGCACAAGAAGAGACTCATGTCCATTCCGCGGCGTCGCTTGACCGTGCTGGGCGCGCTCGCGCTGGCAGGGCTCATGGCGGTGACCTTGATCCGCTGGCCGTTACGGGTCGCCGGCACCGCACCGGCGTTCCGGCCAGTGTCCTACGCCTCGGTGCGTCCGATGGTCGCGGGAGTCATTGAACGGGTGTGGGTGCGGGAGGGGACCGCGGTAACGCGTGGCGACCCGCTCTTCCAGGTTCGGGGTGTCGCCCTGCGGGCGGACCGCGCGGAGATGGCGGCCGAGGCGGAGATCGCGGCCGCGACCGCGGCCGCGGCGGCCGCGCGCGGCGATGCGGCCGGCGAGCGGATGGAGCGTGGGAGGGCTGTCGCCATCGGTCAGGAACTCGCGTTGCTCGATGAACAGTTGGCGGCCACGACGGTGCGCGCACCGGTGTCGGGCGTCGTGCTGACGGCGCGGCCGGAGGAACTCGTCGGCGTGCGACCAGAGGCCGGTGACGATGTGCTGGTGGTCGGGCGGACGGACACACTCGAACTCGAGTTCGGCGTCGACCAGCGCGATCTGGATCGCGCGATTGTCGGGCGGCCGATTCGGTTACGCATCGATGCGCTGCCGCAGCGGACCTTCGAGGGCATCGTCACGTTCCTGGGGCCGATGCCCTACCAGGTGGGGGAGCGGGTGCTGTTCCCGGTTCGCGCGATGGTGCCGAACGACGCGGGCCTGCTGAAACCGGGGATGATGGCGCACGCCAAAGTCCTGACGGAGCCGGCCTCCGTCGCCGAACGAGTGATGCGTCCGCCGGTGCGGTGGTTGCGACTCCTGCTGTGGAGGTTGAAGCCGTGAACGGATCGGTGAAGCGGAGCACCGTCTGGTCGGTGGGGCCGGTGTTGTTCGCGGTTGCCTGCGGTGGCGAGACCGCGCCCGCCACGAATACGGCGGCGGCGACCGTCCGGTTGGCCGCTGTCGAGACGACCACCGTAGCCGTACCGGTCGCGCTGACCGCGCAGATCTGGGTCGAACATGACGCGTCGGTTTTTGCCCGCGCGTCCGGGATCGTGGAAGCGGTCCTGGTCGATCTCGGCACGCGGGTGCGGGGGGGCGACGTCCTGGCCAGGCTGGAAGACGTCGATCAGCGCCTGGCGCTGGAAGAGGCGGAACAGTCCCATGCCAATGCGTTGAGCCTGGCTACGCGCGCGCGGCGCCTCGCAGGGTCAGGGGCGATCACGGTCGCCGACTCTGAGCAGTTTGAGCTGGATCTGCGTCTGGCCGAGGTCCGGCTCGGGCAGGCACGGCGGGCGGAGCAGTTCACCCGGGTGACCGCGCCATTCGCCGGGGCGGTGACCGCGCGTGCGGCACGCCGCGGACGTCTGGTCTCCGACGGGGACTCCCTGTTTCGCATTACCGCGCTCGGACCCTTGCTGGTGTCGGTACGTGTTCCGGAATCGGCCGGCGGGAGCGCGCCCGGGGACTCGGCCCGCGTGGTATCGCGGAGCGGGATCGAGATCGCCGCGACGGTGGACCGGATGTCGCCGACCATCGATCCGGCGAGCGGTACGCGGGAGGTCGTTCTCCGCCTCGAGCAAGGATCGGGACTGACGCCGGGCGCGAGTGTGGAGGTGTACGTCGGGCACGCGCCGCGGGTCGTGCTGGCGATACCCGATGGCGCGGTGACCGAAGGCGGCTACGTGCTGGTGTGGGAGAACGGTCGCAGCGCGTTGCGCGCGGTGCAACTGGGCGCGACGCTCGACGGCGGGCGCCGCGAAGTTGTGAGTGGACTGATGGCCGGTGAGCAGGTGGTACTCGCGACCCGATGACCGCGCATCCCCGGCTGCGTGCGGACATCGTCATCGTCCAGCAGACGTATCGCGGCGAAGAGACCTACATCGTCAAGGACCCGACGACCCACAAGTATTTCCGATTCAAGCCGCTGGAAGTGCTGGTGATGCGTCAGTTCACCGGCGATCACGCGCCCGCTGAGTTGGCGGCCGCGCTCACCGAACAGGGGCTGCCCCTTCCGGTCGCGATGATCGAGGGCTTTGCGCGGAAGCTCAAGGGGATGAACCTGCTCGAGCGGTCGCTTGCCGAAAAGTCGGTGATGCAGCTCGAACGGTTGCGGGCGGAGCGGCATCGTCGAGTGAAGAACACGTCCTACGAGGGGAGTATTCTCCGGATGCGTTGGTCGGTCGGCGATCCGGACAAGCTGTTCGACCGCTGGCTGCCGCGCCTGATGTTCTTCTTCCGTCCGCCGTTTCTGATCACGTCCGTCGTGTTGTTTGCGATCTACCTGACGATCTTCTTCGTGCAGTTGCCCGCGATTGCCAACGGCATCCTGGCCATGTACTCGCCGAGTTTCTACACGCTCCAGACGATTTTCCTGTTCTGGGGTACCGCGATGGTCGTCATCGCCATTCACGAACTGGGGCACGGCCTCGCGTGCAAGTACTTTGGCGGGCAGGTCCATGAACTCGGTGCCATGCTGCTGTACTTTCAGCCGGCGTTCTACTGCAACGTGAACGACGCCTGGACGTTTCCGGAACGGAATCAACGTATCTGGGTGACCGCCGCGGGATCGTGGATCCAGGTGGTCATCGCGGCGTTGGCGTCGATGGTCTGGCTGGTGGTGGAACCCGGTACGGTCGTCTCGCAGGTGTGCTTCTTCGCGCTCATCATCGGCGGAGCTACGACGGTGCTGGCGAACGCCAACCCGTTGATCCCGCTCGACGGCTACTACGCGCTGAGCGATTACCTCGAGATTCCCAACCTGCGGCAACGCGCGCTCGGCTACCTGGGGTGGCTCCTTCGGCGGTATCTCCTTCGTCTGAACATTCCCGAGCCGCCGGCCGACAGTCGCGAGCGGCGTGTGTTCACGATCTACGGCATCCTGGCCATCCTGTACATCACGAGCATCCTCTCGGTGTTCGGTGTGCTGTTCGGGCGGTGGGCGGGTCGGACGTTTGGCGGACTGGGGCTGCTGGCCTTCGCGATCCTCTTGTGGCTGTCGCTGCGCGGCATGATCCGGGACTGGTCCCGCGCGGTCGTCACGTCCTTCAAAGAGCACCGCGCGTTTTGGCTCGCACGGCGTACGTGGATGGGGTTTGGGATCGGTGTGGTGGGGCTGCTGTCGCTGGCGTTCGCGCCGTGGCCCATTCGGGTGCGGGCCCCGTTTGTGACGGCGCCGGTCTTCGACGTGACGCTGGTGGCGCCCGAGGACGGGGTGGTTGAGCGCGTGTTCGTGCGGGAGGGGGCGGCGGTCGAGGCCGGTGCGGCCATCGCGCGCCTCCGCAACTTCGCGTTGGAGCGTGACGTGCTCGCGCTCGCGCGTGAGGCGGACTCGCTGGACGTGCGACTGGCGGTGCTGCGCGAGGCGGGTCGACTGTCGGAGGCCCGCGAGGCGGAGTTGGTGCGCGGGGAGGTCGGTGCGTTGCTCGATGCCGGCAGACGGCGTGTTTCCCTCCTCACCGTGCGGGCTCCGGTCACCGGCACGGTGGTCACGCCCCGCATCGCGGAGGCGGTGGGGGACCACATTCCCGCTGGCGATCCCGTGGTGCGTTTGCTGGTCGCTGATTCGGTGGAGGTACGCCTCCAGATCGGCAAAGCCGGGGCGGCGTCCCTCGAAGTGGGGCAGGCGGTGGAGTTGATCACCCACGTCGGACAGCGGCGCCGGGTCGCGGCACGACTCTCCGGCGTGTCCGTCGCGGCGGGTGGGCAGGCCGTGGAGGCGCGCGCGCGTGTGGTCCGCGGGGCCGGCGATCTCCGACCCGGCGTGACCGGGCTGGCGCGAATCACGGTGCGACGCTCGACGTTGGGCGGCGCGCTGTGGTGGGCCCTGCGGAAACGGATCAGAAACGACCTGTTATTGTAGGGGGCGGGCGAATGGGCCCGGGTCCTTCACGGAGCTTCACTTGGCGCGACGCGACTTGCTCCCGATGGTGCAGGAGGCCCTCGAAGGCCGGTACACCGTCATCAAGGAAGTTGGGCGCGGCGGTGCGGCACGGGTGTTTCACGCCCTCGACAAGGACGGCGTACCGAGGGCGGTGAAGATCCTCCACCCGGAGCTGGCCGTGACAGTCACCGCCGAGCGCTTCCTGCGCGAGGTCGAGTTCCTGCGGGGCCTCAGTCACCCACAGATCGCCGACGTGATCGACACCGGCGAGTCGCACTTCTTCATCTATTACGTCATGAGCTTCATCGAGGGGCCGACCATCAGGCGGCATCTCGATCGCGTGCGGCGGGCCAGCGTGAGCGATACCGTCCGCATCGCGAACGACATGCTCGGTGCCCTGGGGTATGCGCACGAGAATCACGTCGTCCATCGTGACGTGAAGCCGGAGAACATCGTGCTGAGCAGTGACGGGGCCATCCTGCTCGATTTCGGGATCGCCAAAGCCGTGGCGGCCGCCGGCATGACCCGGCTGACGCGGTCCGGCTTTACCGTCGGCACGTCGGCCTACATGAGTCCGGAGCAGATCTCGGGCGCGGAGGACATCGACCATCGCTCCGACCTGTACTCACTTTCCTGCGTCTTGTTCGAGTGCCTTGCGGGGCGACCGCCGTTCGTGCACCCGCGTGAGGAAATGGTGCTGCGGTCACAACAGACCGACGACCCGCCGGACGTCCGCGAGTTCAGAGTCGACACACCCGCGAATCTCGCGTCAGCCATCGGGAAGGGATTGCGTAAGGACCCCGCCGACCGCTGGCAATCGGCGGCGGAGATGTGCCGAGCGATCACGCCATAAGACCGGTGCCGCACATCGCACCAGACTGTGCCGCGGCTACGCGCGGCACGAATCTCTACGTCGTTATGCTGCGGCCCCCACGACGGGCGACAACCGACATTGCCCCCCTGCATCACCACAGCGCGCGTGCCCACGCGATCATTTGCGCGACCCAGTCGTCCACAGGTCGTTCGGCGAGCCATGACGCGTTCCCGGCAGGCTTCACCATGAGAGCGTGGTCAGCGCCGGGCAGAAGCTGAACCGTGAGCTGTCGGTTGCCGGCGTCCTCGAGCGCCCCTCGGATGCGCTGCGCTGTCTCACGAGCCGGGGTGAGTCGATCCTCCTCGCCCAGCACCGCCAGCACCGGAACGCGCAGAGTACGAAGCGCGGGCGTGGGATCGTAGTCTAGGTCGGTGCGCAAACCCCGCCACAGCGGTGCCTCACGTGGGAGGATCTGCGGAAATCGGTCCAGGTATGGATACCACGGCCTTCTCCGCGCCTCCTCACGGGCGGTGGCGAAACGGTTCCAATCATCGTCGCTTTGGGTCCGCACGTACTGGTCAGCAAGGCGAAGGTATGATAGCGCCTCAGCTATCGCGGCTTCATCGAACCCGAGGTCACGAAGCTTGACCTCGTCGTCGTAGAGTTCCTGTTCCGCCGGACTCACACCGCCGCCCGACAGCATGACGAGAAAGCCGACCGACTCGGGCCCGCGCATGGCGGCGAGGGCAGCGATCCACGCCCCTTGGCTCAGACCCCACACTCCGATTCGCGTGGGTTCCACTGCGGGCTCCTTGCGCAAGTATCGGACAGCCGCGAGCGCATCCTCGGCCAAATCGCCGAAGGAACCGACTGTCCGGGGCCAGCGCTCCCCACCTGAGGCCCCGGTCCCGCGCTTGTCATAGATCAACGTGACGAATCCAGCCCTCGCGAATCGATCCGCGAACCAACGGATGTAGCTGTCCCTCGTTTGAGGGCCAGAGCCGTGCACGAACACGATCGCGGGATGCCGTCCCGGTGTTCGTGGACGAAACACGGTTCCAGCCAACTCAAGTTCAGCGTTTCGAAAACGAGCTTCATCGGCGCTGTACGGAACGGCGGCAGGTGGACGGCGCCACAGATCGAACGTTCCGCGCAGCGTGTCGGCGGGGAGTTGGCTCCTGAATTCACCTCGGATACGCCCCCGTTCTACCAAGCCGTCGAACGTTGCGGGAGGCAGAAGATCCGCAAAGGCGAAGGATATTCGTTGGTCGTTGAATTCTACGTCCCGCAGGGGGTATTCGAGCGCATAGTGGCTCTGGAGGTTCACCATACCACGCCATCCCGACCCTTCTGATGCGAGACTCACTGTCAGGGGCAGAGTCGTCTCGCCCACACGGACTTCACCCTCCCACATACCCGCGGGATTGAGAGGCGCGGGTGCTCGCGAGTGACGACGTGCCGAACACGCCAAGGAAAGCGTGAGGCACAACGTCCAGACTGCTTGCCGGGCACGAAGACGGTTGTTCGTCTCGGTCATTTCTACCCTCCGTGCGATCGTGTCTGCCTTGAGGTCAATCGTTGCTCCGTTACGCGACGATCAAGTCCACAGCAGCATCACGCCCCCCGTAGGGGACACACGACCGATACGCCCCGACGAGGGTGGGGTCCGCTACAGGGAGAACCAGTAGTTCAGTTTGACCACGAAGGTGTTTTCGCCGGGCTGGCGGAACAGATCGCCCACGCCCCGCGTGAAATCGAACCGGCCGTTGTTGTTGAACCCGCTGCGCCCGTGCTGCCAGACGACGAACAACGAGGATCCGGAACGGTACTCCCAGCGGATCACCGCGTTCGAGCGGAACGACAGGAAACGGAAATTGGGGTTCCCCAGACCGACGTCGGCGGAGCCGTCACGGTCGAAGTCGACCGACACGTCACCCTTCTCGACGATCAAGCGGTCGGACCCGAAGACGTCGAAGCGATCTTCGTATCGGTCGGCCAGCGGGTCGGCAACCTGCTTGTACTCCAGGTAGCGCCCCGCCGACACGAAGGGCTCGGCGTAGAGCTGGAGCGACAGCGTCGGCGTGAACGTCAGGTTGCCGCGGAACTGCGTCGCCACGGTCGTCTGTGACAGATCGCCGAACAGATAGCGGTCGGTGTTCAACACCTCGGCGCTGCCCAGGAACTGCCAGTCGTCGCGCGTCCAGTTCACGTTGGGCGAGAACGTGAAATCCATGTTCCCCGCCGGCCGGACCGTCACGTCGGTCCAAAACCCACCGCTCTTCGTTTCGGCGGCCTGCTGTCTGAAGTACCACCCGCCGACGCCAAGCTGCACGTTCTTGCGGCCGTCGCTGTTCAACTCGGCCCAGCCGTTCCATCCCGGCGGGCGAGTGAATCCGGGACCGCCGCGCAGCGCGTCGGTCGCGAAGGTCGCGGCGTTCACGTTGGCGCCCAGGGACCCACCCCAGTAATTGAGCAGGGTGAAGTTCATATTGAGGTTGCCGCCCAGCTCCGTGCGGTCCCATCCGTAGTTGTAGCTCGACCATTGGTTGAGATTGATGAAAAACCGCCGGAACAGCGTGCCCGGCTGTACCCAGCGGCGCTGGACCCAGACGTACTGCGACGTGAAGTCGGCACTGCGCTGGAAGCCGAGGTCATTCACCTCGTAGCCGGGCGAGCGGGTGCTGACGCCGGTGGAAAAGCGCCAGGTGCCACCGCCCTGCTTGTCGAACGCGAGACTCCCGGCCAACCCGTTGAGACTGGTGCGGGTCGGGTCGAGCGTGACGTAATCGTTGTCGGGGCGCTGGTAGTATCGCGCCGACGAGCGCTGCGCCAACTCGATCGCCGCTTCCGAGCCGGCAATGTGACTGGCGGACGCCCAGCCCGAAATCGCATAGGTGTTGTGGCGGAAGCGGTGTTCCAGATTCGTGCCGATCGCGAAGGCCGAGCTGCGCAGGAAATCGAGATCCCCGCCCTCGGGCAGGTTGCGGACCGTCGCGGTGCCGAAGAGTCCCACCACCGTCTGCCCGCCACGCATTTCCCGCTGCACCCGCCCGACCGTGTAGTACGAGCGGGGCTCGACGACATCGGTAAATGGCGCGCCGCCCTGATCGATCACGCCGGCCTCCTCCTTGGCGGTGACTGCCCCGAGCAGGCCGACCGTCCAGCCGCGCTGGGTCTTGCCCGACAGTTTCGCGGCGCCAAGTATCGTCGTATTCTGGATCTGGTCGGCATAGCCGCCGCGCGGATCGGCCTCCCCTTGTGGTCGGCGCCCGATGCGACGCGTGTAGAACAGGCCTTCGCTGTTGCCGTCGCCGCCGCCGAGGTTGAACTGGAAGATGTCGATTCCCTCATTGAAGAACGGCCGCCGCTCCGGGAAGAACGACTCGAACGCCGACAGGTTCACCACCGCCGGATCGGCTTCCACCTGCCCGAAATCCGGGTTGATGGTCGCGGTCAGTGTCAGGTTCGACGTCAGGCCGTACACGATGTCCGCGCCCAGGGATCCGGCGCGTTCGTGTCCGGACACGAACGGATTGCCGGATTCGCCCGGCTTCACGTCCTGACGCGCGACCATGTACGGCTGAACCTCGAGGCGACGCGGAGGCTGCACCCCGTCAAGACCGACCAGGTCGCCGAACTGCGACACGATGCCCGACTCGGTCTTGGGCATGAGTCGCCAATGCTGTTCTTCATTCTTCCGATTGATGCTCCGCACGACCTGGAACCCGAACCGATGCTCATCGGATGCGGAGAACCGCAGTTGACTGAACGGAATACGGAACTCGGCCGACCATCCCTCGCTGTCTCTTGTGACCGCGACATCCCACACCGCGTCCCAGGACCGATCCGAATCGGTGTCGTTGAAGTAGTAGATGTCCCGCTTCACACCGGCGGGATTGACGGCGAACACGAACGCGGACCGGCGGTCATGATACGAGTCGATCCCCACCTGAATCCAATCGGAGGGGGAAGAGTCATCTCGGCGCGTGAGTTGGCCGGCGATCCTGTCCGGTTCCGAGTCATACGCGCGCACGCCGAAATAGATCGCGGCGTCGGTGTACAGAATGCGCACTTCCGTGCGCTCCGTCCCCGGTTGCCCCTCGTCCGGGTCCCGCTGGGTGAAATCGGTGATCGGAGTGGCGAGTTGCCACACGGCGTCGTCGAGCCGGCCGTCGATGCTCGGCGACCCGGGAACCGCCCTGGCCGCCACCGCGACCGCCGGACCCGGGCGGCTGACGCCGTTCAGGCTCTGCTGCTGCGCGGAGGATACGGCGGGCCCGGTCAGGATCACGAACGTCGCTGCTCCCCAGGCGGTTCTCAGGATCATCTGGTCCTCGTCTTCGCGGCGGTGCTTGTTGGAACGGGCCTACGCAAACGCACCCGCAGTGGTTTCGGATTACCCCTTATGACACGTCGTTGATCCAGAAGGTTGATTCTGGATCTCGTCGGGCGTCGTCCAATGATTTAACTAGTTGTTGTATAATCATTTACGCGAGTTTCACCGATGGGCATCTTGCAGCCCAGGCCGCAGCCATCTGCCGCTCGCGGCTCAGTCAGCTCGGGTCGGTGGACCATCGATTTGGATCCCTCCATCAAGGACTTAGACGGGCAAGCGAACGGGAAGGTTGTTGCTATTCCAGTAGCATACTGCTACCACAGTAGCACGCCGGAGTTCCCCCTGTCAAGTACGGGGAGCCAGGCGTTGGCGGGGGTTTCGGTCGGACATGACCATCCGGAACGAGCGGCAACTCACCGCGGATGGGACCGGGTCGCGTGGGCCGTTCGCGAGCGCGGCGTACAATCCGGTGCGGCTGCGCACCATGCCGGAGGCTGTCCCGCCATGAGGGGTGGCCGCAGGGGGGGCGTTGGGGTCAGGCGAGCGGCGCGAACCGGCCCGACGGGCCGCATCAAAACGGGTACCGGGTGCCTGAAGGGCGGGGTAGTTTCCGCAAATGCACACACTGGTGTTGTTGCGGCATGGCGAGAGCAGTTGGAACCGGGAGAATCGGTTCACCGGGTGGACCGATGTCGACTTGTCGGAGAAGGGGATTGGCGAGGCGCGGGACTCGGGCCGGCTGCTGCGCGAAGAAGGGTACGTGTTCGACGAGGCCTACACGTCGGTGCTGAAGCGGGCGATCCGGACCTTGTGGATCGCGCTGGACGAGATGGACCAGATGTGGATCCCGGTCTACCGCAGTTGGCGCCTGAATGAGCGGCATTATGGCGCGTTGCAGGGCCTCAACAAGGCTGAAACCGCGGAGCGGCACGGCGAGGCGCAGGTCAAGATCTGGCGGCGGAGTTACGATACGCCGCCACCGTCGCTGGCGCTCGATGATGAGCGTCATCCGTCGCGGGATGCGCGATACGCGAACGTGCCGGCGGCGGACCTTCCCCGAACGGAGTCGCTCAAGGACACGGTGGCTCGGTTCCTTCCGTATTGGAAGGAGACGATCGCCCCGGCGGTTGGCGCCGGTCGTCGCGTGCTGATGGTGGCGCACGGCAACAGCCTGCGCGCCTTGGTGAAGTACCTCGATAACGTGTCCGAAGACGAGATCGTCGGCCTCAACATCCCCACCGGGGTTCCGCTGATCTACGAATTGGATGACGTGCTCGCCCCGCAGCGTCATTACTACCTTGGCGACGCGGCGGCCATCGGGGCGGCGCAGCACGCGGTCGCCAATCAAGCGAAGGCGCGCTGACCACGACCCAACTCGCCGACCTGCTTGCCGAGGTCCCCCGGCTGTCGCGGCCGGTGGTGTTGCTGGAGGACGGGGAAGGCCGCCAGGGCACTGCGCGGCTCGCCTGGGGAGCACGCCGCCGGTTCCGACTCGATTGGACCACCGCGAACATCGGCAATCTGGAATGGCTGGCCCGCGCGGGTGAAACGGGCGGCCGGTTGTATGGTGTCGTTGCCTACGACGTGGGCCTGCCGCCGAAGGCCCGCCGTGCCGACCCCGCGATCGAGCAGCCGTTGGTGGATCTGTTCGAACCCGAACACGAGGTGGTGGTGGATTTGGGGGTGCCCGGCCCGGTTGGGGTGCACGGCCGTGGGGGCGCACGGCTGTGCGCCCCAACAGGGCCGTGCGCCCCAACAGGGCCGTGCGCCCCCGAATTGATCGACCGGTCGTTCGACCAACCGGGGTTCGAACGGGCGGTCACCCGCATCAAGGACCATATCGCCGCCGGCGACGTCTACCAGGTCAACCTCGCGCTGGCCGAGCGGTTTGCGGTGTCCTGCACGCCGTGGGACGTGTACCTGCGGTTGCGCGCGATCAACCCGTCGCCGTGGATGGGGTTCGCCGATTTCGGCGACTGGCAACTGGTGAGCGGGTCGCCGGAACTACTCGTTGAGGTCAAATCAGACGGTGTGCGGGGCCGGGTCGTTCGCGCACGGCCGATTGCGGGGACCCGCAAGAAGACCGGCGATGCCGCCGTCGACGCCGCGATGCGCGCCGAGTTGTCGCTTGACGAGAAGGAACAGGCCGAGCACCGTATGCTGCTCGACCTGGCGCGGAATGATGTGGGTCGTGTCGCGGCCTTCGGCAGCATGACGGTGGGCGAGCGGGAGGTCGTGGAAGAGTATTCGCACGTCTTCCATCTGGTCAGCGAGGTTACCGGGGTGATGCGCGCGGACCGGCGTACCTGGGAGGCGGTCCCGGCGCTCTTTCCCGGGGGGACGATTACCGGCGCGCCCAAGATCCGGGCGATGGAAGTCATCGCGGAGTTGGAGCCGGTGGCGCGCGGCGCCTATACGGGTGCGCTGGGGTGGATCGGCGCGGACGAGCTGCAGCTCAACATCCTGATCCGGTCGGCGGTGATGCGCGACGGGCGGGCCGCGGTGCAGGCGGGTGCGGGCATCGTGTGGGACTCCGATCCGGCGCGCGAGTGGCGCGAGTCCCTGAGGAAAGGGGTGGCGATGCGAGCGGCGTTGGGGGTCGAGGCGGGAACGCGGGTGGGGGGCGTGCGGTGAGCGGGGGCGGTGGCCTCCCGACGCTGTTCGAGACGATGCGTGTCGCGGGCGGCACGTTGCCGTTGCTGGACCGTCATGTCGAGCGGCTGATGGACGCGTGCCGCCTGACGGGGCTCCTCACGCCGCCGGATGACCTTCCGTTGGAGGCTCGGGGGCACGGCCTCCGCCCGCCGGCCGATCGGGTGCTCAGGGTCTCGTGGGACGGCGCCAAGCTGGTGTGGGACGACCGCGATCTCGAGCCCGCGCCGCCGCTGCGGGTGGTGACGGTCGACGAGCTGCATCCGGGCTACGCCGTGAAGTCGACGCAGCGGGCGGCATTCGACCGCGCGCTGGAGGCGGCGCGCGAGCGTGGGGCGGACGAGCCGGTCCTGCTCACCGGCGGCGGCAGGGTCGCCGAGACGGCCCGCTACGCGATCGGGTGGATCGAGGACGAGCGGATCGTGTTTCCCGATCTGTCGCTGGAGATCCTGCCAAGCGTGGGACGGGGCAGGGTCGTGGAGCTGGCGCCTTCGCTGGGATTGGCCGTGAAGACCGGCGCGTACGGCCGCGCGGCGCTCACGGGTCGCGCGCCGTTCCTGGTGAACGCAGTTCAGGGGGTCGTGCGGGTGAAGCGCGTTGACGGAGAGTCCGTCCCGGTGGACGAGCGGATCGACGCGCTGGCGGCGGCGTTCTGGCCGTCGGCTTGATTCCCCTCCCGAGGGCCGGTACGTTGCGGTCCGCGCCGGGAAACCGTGGTGGCTGTAGCTCAATCGGTTAGAGCGCCGGACTGTGGCTCCGGAGGTTGCGGGTTCAATTCCCGTCAGCCACCCCTTGGGAGGGCAGAGTGCAGAATGGAGATTGCAGATTGGAGATCTGAGGGGCGACACATCTACGTTCTGCACTCTGCACTCTGAAATTCGTCGCGCAGGGCCAACTGCTTGACGTACTCTGAGGACGTGACGGTCCGCCTCCACGGCGTCCAGGTAGTTCTGCTTGCAGTCGATGCCGGCGGTCTTATCGGCCCGGCTGCAGATGTCGTAGTGGTAGGGGCGGCCGCCTCGGCCCATGCTCGTCGGGGGACCATCTTCCCGCTGCAGTACCCGCAGAGGATCAACCCCTGCAGCAGGTACTCGTACTGCTTCGCCTTGCTCGTCCCGTTCCCCTTGTGACGGCGGTTCCGCTCGAGTGACTCCACAATCCGGTTGTAGGTCTTCTTGTCGCGGATCGGCTCGTGGCTGCCCTTGAACGTGTCCCCGTTGTACGAGATCAGGCCGACGTAGACCGGGTTTCGGAGGATGCGGCAGACAGCGTCCTTCGTGAGCGTGCGTCCGTTACGGGATCGGATTCCGCGCCGGTACGCCAGCTTGGCCACCTTGTCCAGACTCCGGGTCTCCAGGTAGGCACCGTCGAGAAACCGGACCCACTCGACCTCGTTCGGCACCGACAGGTCCGCGCAAGGGGCCCCGCAACCGGCACTGGATGATCCAGGAGAATCTGCCCGGAAAGTCCAAGCATGACGTCGACCGCCGATCTGCGTCGCACACTCATGCAGTACATCCGTGGTCATAACAAGACATGACAGCCGATCCAGTGGTCCTACTCAAACGTCAAACACCGGATTCGTGCACCTCGCACTTCGGTTACAGTCCACTAGGCGGCAAGGTCTCCCACTATTACATCCAGACTACGTCCTCACCGCGCCCCGCGTTTGAGGGCCACGCAACACATACCGGGCTTCGGATCAAGCACTGCTCTTACGCCCGGGGGGTCGAGCGCCGACACCACGCCTTCGACCAGCGCCAGGTTCATCCCGCAGACCAGTTCCGTATGCTTGGTCACAAGGGCATGGAAGGGGCAGTTGCGTAGGCGGATCTCCCCGGTCGCCTCCGCCGGCTCGTACCCGTGCGCGGCGAGAGCGGCCACTGTTCTCTCCAGCCGGCGCCTCTTGCCAGATCCTGAGCCGGCCCGCGCCTTTGCATCCGCACCGATCCGCTCCCCGAGCTCCCGGGCAACTTTGCTCAGCGCGGTGTGGATCTTCCGGCTTCCGCTCGCGTCCACCGCTGCGGCCAGGACGCGCGCCGCCAGCTCATAGCTCCGTTGGGGCAAGCTGACTGCGAGCTGCCGGCCCGAGCGGCGATACAGCTTGGACGGCCGCCCGGCACCGGGGCCCGCCTTCCCCGATAAGCGGCGGAAGCTCGTCTCGAGCAGCCCCTCGTCCGCCAGCCGGTCGAGATGGAAACCGGCCAGGGTACGCGACACCTCGACCGCCCGCGCCGCTTCGTCCCGGCTCACATCCCCCGGCCGGGAGGCCACGTAGAAATAGAGGTGGCGCCGCACCGGCTCCTCCAGCGCAGCCAGCCCCGCGATCTGCTCCTCGAACTCGCCCGGTTCCATGGGCGCAATCTAAAAGAGTCAGCCGTTTTTTTAAAGGACTTGACAGGAGGTCCCCCCGGACACTATAATAGCCGTCATTAGTTTTAGAAACCATGCCCGGAGGCGAATATGCCGGCCGTCACGACCGCGTACCCATCCAGCCCGGAGGCACCCATGTCGCAATCCACGATCCGTCACCTGCTCGCCGTACTCCTTACGTTCGCCACGTCCACCGGGCTCCATGCCCAGGCGCCCGCGCCCGATCTATCGGACCCCGAGGTCGCGCATGTGGCCGTGACCGCCAACGGCATCGACGTCGAGCTCGCCCGGTTCGCCCAGACGCGGGCGCACAACGACGCCGTGCGGCAGTTCGCCGCCACGATGATCACCGATCACACGGCCGTGAACGCGCAGGCCGCCGCGCTCGCCGCCCGACTGGGCGTCACGCCAACCGACAACGCGGTGAGTCAGTCGCTCCTGGCGGGTGCGACCGAAGCCCGTGCGGCACTCGAGCCACTCCACGGCAGCGTGTTCGATCGCGCCTACATGGACCGCGAGGTGGCGTACCACCAGGCCGTGCTCGACGCGCTGGACGGGTTGCTCATTCCTACTACCTCCAACCCGGATCTCCGGACGCTCTTGGTGGACGTGCGGCCCGCGATCGCCGCTCACCTGGAGCACGCTAGGCAGATCAGGAGATCCCTGGGGTCGGAAAGGTGAGCGCACGCGGCCGGACAGGGAGGCGGTGCCTCGTGGCACCGCCCCTCGTCGCCCTCCTGGTGTTCGCCGACCCGAGCACCGCGCCGGCCGGGAGCAGCATGCCCCCGCGACGACACGTGGTGAAGATCAGCGGAATGGCGTTTCAGCCGGCGGTGCTCCAAGTAGCGCCCGGGGACACGGTCGTCTGGATCAACCAGGACATCGTTCCCCATACCGCGAGCGCGGCTGGGAGCGATGGGTGGGACACGGGCATCCTCGTCCAGGGGGACAGTAGCCGCTACGTCCCCCGTCGGAGTGGCGACACGCCCTACATCTGCAGGTTGCATCCGACCATGCGTGGCGGGCTGACCGTCACCGGGCGCCCGCGATGAAGGGGGAACCCGGTGAGACCGCAAGACGACCTCACCGCGCCGTGCAACCGATGACCCCCGTCACGCAGCGGCCGGGCGCGACGCTCGGGTTGCACCGCGTGGACACGACCGTCGGCTCAGCACGCGAGCATGCCCGGGAAGACCAGGGCGACGAGCCGGAACTCCCCGCCATCGCCGCTGCGTTTCGTGGCTTCATGGCGGTGCTGGGCCTCGACGTCAGCGACCCCAATCTCGCCGGGAGCGACCATCGTGTGGCGCGCGCCTACCGCGAGCTGTTCGCAGGCCTGCGTGCCGGAGCCGAGCCCAAGCTCCGCACGTTCCCGAACACCGAAGGCTACCGGGAGATGGTCGCCGTAACGGACATCCCGTTCTATTCCGCAGAAACTGGCGTTCCGGGATTGACGGTGGCGCAGGTCGGCGGGCAGTTCGCCGCCAAGAAGGCGCGCGACAAGAAGCTCTGGCAGGTCCGCCTCGCGGCGCAGATGGCCGAGCTCCCGGAGTTCGATGCGGTCCACCGCGAGGTCCGGCGCGCCCTCCGCCAGGCAGCCATGTCCGGCAGCTAGTGGGGGGAGTGGTGCCGGCCGCGCGCGCCGGGCCCGTTGGTCCTCTCTGGCGATCATTGGCCATTGTCCGACAATCGCCGGAACCGTTTTCCTGCATGCGTCCGCCGGTACCGCTCGGCGCCTCCCGGGCGGGCTCCGAGGTCCCCGTAGGCCCGCCAATGCCCTCGTCACCTGGTGAACGTTCCTTCAAAGCAATCTTCAAGAACGTTCACGACGCCGATCGCATTGTCTGGACAACCTGGGTCCGGATTATCCAAGATGCAGCTCACCAAGGGGAGCGAGTACGCTCTTAGGGGGTTAGCGATGCTGGCCTCGCATCCGTTCGGCCAGGCCGTCCCGCTGGCCGGCGTCGCTGCGTCCCAGTCCATACCTGCCGCCTTCCTCGCCAAGGTCTTCCAGAGACTCGTGCGCCATGGAGTTCTCATCGCTGTCCCAGGTCCAGGCCATGGTTACACGCTGGCGCGTCCAGCGGAGGACATTTCGATCCGTGAGATCCTGGAGGGTGTGGAAGGGCCGAGGCTGTTTCAGCACTGTCTGCTCTGGCGCCGCCACCGCGCCGACCACGGTCCCTGCTCGCTGCACGAGCACCTGAAAGGAGTTTTGTCAGCGCTCACGGTACGCCTGGAGCGGATCAGTCTCGCCGACTACGCAGCCACCTCCGCTCCTGACGTGCACCGCACCGCCATCGCCTCGGGAGCCTTACCATGAGACCGCCACGTGGCTCCATCCTCGGTGTAGCCGGCTTGCTTCTCGTCACGGCGCCGTCGGCCCGCGCCACCCACGCCTCGACTGGTCCGGCGACAACCCTGCGCCAGACGGACCAGGCGCAGACGAACTTCCAGACCTTATGCTCCGTGTGCCACACCATTGGCGGTGGACGGCTGGTGGGGCCTGACCTCCGGGGTGTCGGTGAGCGTCGCGGCGAGGAATGGATCATCCGGTTCGTGCAGCACTCGCAGCGACTCGTCGCAGCGGGAGATCCGGACGCGGTAACGCTCTTTGAGGAGTTCAACAGCATCCCGATGCCCGATCAGCCGCTGTCCGACGGGCAGATCCGGGAAATCATCCGGTACATACAGAGCGCCGCGCCCGCGGCCGCGGTGCAGCCGGCCGTTCAGGAAGGGGCCACGGACGCACAGATTCTCCTGGGACAGGCTCTGTTCCAGGGAACCACCCGATTCACCAACGGCGGGCCGACGTGCAACTCGTGCCACGAAGTGACCAACGACGCCGTCATTGGCGGCGGCGTGCTCGCCCGTGAGCTCACGACGGTGTTCTCACGGTTGGGCGGGCCAGGAGTCCGGGCCATTCTGGGAAGTCCTCCTTTCCCGGTGATGCAGCGGGCCTACGCGGGCAAACCGCTTACCGATGAGGAAGTCGTGGCGCTGGTCGGCTTCCTGCAACGGGCCGACGAGGAACACGCGCTTCACCAGCCCCGGGACTATGGACCTAAGCTGTTCGCCTCCGGGGTGGTGGGTGCGGCGATCCTCGTGGGCCTATGGTCGCTGGTCTGGCGCAGGCGTTTGACGGGCTCGGTGAACCAGGCGATCTACGACCGGCAGATCAGGTCCAGCTGAGTCTGCAACCAGCAAGAAACCAGGAAACGCCAATGGGTTGGATCAAAGACATCATCTCGCCGCAGACCAGGGAGTGGGAAGAGTTCTACCGCAACCGCTTCCAGCATGACCGGATCGTGCGAAGCACGCACGGCGTGAACTGCACGGGAGGCTGTTCCTGGCAGATCCATGTCAAGGATGGCATCGTGACCTGGGAGACGCAGCAGCTGGATTACCCGTTGCTGGAAGACTCTCTGCCTCCGTACGAGCCCCGGGGATGTCAGCGGGGGATCTCGTACTCGTGGTACCTGTACAGTCCTTTGCGGATCAAGTACCCGCTGATTCGGAGCGCCCTGCTCGACGGCTACCGGGCCAAGAAGCGCGAAACCGGCGACCCCTTGAAGGCGTGGAAGGCCTTGCAAGGAGACCAGACGGCACGCCGGACGTACCAGCAGGCGCGCGGCAAGGGCGGGTTTCGCCGGGCCAGTTGGGACGAGGTGATGGAGGTCATGGCCGTCGCCAACATCAGTACGGCCCAGGAATACGGCCCGGACCGCGTCATCGGGTTCAGCCCTATTCCGGCGATGTCGATGCTGAGCTACGCGGCCGGCGCGCGCTTCCTCCAGCTCTTTGGAGGGGTCAACCTCAGTTTCTACGACTGGTACTGCGATCTCCCTACCGCGTTCCCGGAAATCTGGGGCGAGCAGACCGACGTGTGCGAGAGCGCCGATTGGTACAACGCGAAGATGATCGCGGACATGGGTGCCTGTCTCAACATGACGCGCACGCCCGACTGCCACTTCTTTGCCGAGTCGCGTCACAACGGCACCAAGGCCGTCGTGTTCTCGCCCGACTTCAGCCAGGTCTGCAAGTACGCCGATCAGTGGGTACCGCTCCACGCGGGAAGTGACGGCGCGTTCTGGATGGCCGCGACCCACGTGATCCTCAAGGAGTTCCACCACGAGAAGCAGACCCCGTATTTCATCGACTACGTCAAGCAGTACACGGACAGCCCGTACCTCGTAAAGCTCGAGAGGGACGGCGAGCGCTACCGGCCGGGACGGCTGCTCCGCGCATCGCAGATCTCCGAGTACAAGGACATCGCGCACGGCGATTGGAAGTTCCTCAACCTCGACGCGAAGACCGGCAAGTTGGTAGTTCCGAAGGGGAGCTGCGGGTCGCGCTGGGACGAGAAGCAGGGCAACTGGAACATGAAGCCCGAGAACCTGATCGACGACCGGCCCTATGATCCGCTGCTCACGCTGCTCCGGCGGGCCGACCAGGTCGTCCAGACGGCGTTCACGGAGTTCGGGCTCGATCGGACGGCGTACCGCGGTGTCCCCGCGATGCAGGTCGAGACCACCGACGGGCCCGCCCTCGTCACCACGGTCTACGACCTCATCATGGCGCAGTACGGCGTGAACCGGGGTCTCCCCGGTGACTATCCGAAGGACTACGGCGACCAGAACGCGGCGTACACGCCGGCGTGGCAGGAGCTGTTCACCGGGGTCGCGTCGGAGACGGTGCTCCAGTTCGCGCGTGAGTGGGCGAGCACGGCCGAGGCCACGGGCGGCAAGTGCATGATCATCACCGGGGCCGGTATCAACCACTGGTACCACGGCAACCTGATGTACCGGGCGGGCGCGATGGCCTTGATGCTCACCGGCTGTGTGGGCAAGAATGGTGGCGGCCTCAACCACTACGTGGGGCAGGAGAAGCTCGCTCCGGTGGACTCCTGGGGGGCGATCGCGTTCGCCAGGGATTGGCAGGCCGCCGTCCGGCTACAACAGGCGCCCATTTGGCACTACATCAACACCTGCCAGTACCGCTACGACGGACAGTTTTCCAAGTACAACACGGTTCCTGACAACGAGTTGACCCGGCAACACACCGCCGACCTGATCTACAAGTCGGTTCGTATGGGCTGGATGCCATTCTACCCGCAGTTCAACCAGAACACGTTGGAACTGTGCCAAGAAGCGCTCGACCACGGAGCGACGGACGACGAGGGTATCAAACGGTACGTCCTGAGCAAGCTCAAGAACAAGGAGCTGAAGTACTCGGTCAGCGATCCGGAGGCGGAGCACAACTTCCCTCGCGTGTGGTACATCTGGCGTGGCAACGCCATCATGGGCAGCATGAAAGGCCACGAGTACTGCCTGAAGCACTACCTGGGCACGCACTCGAACGCCATCGCCGAGGACTCCGAGGACCACACCGCCGAGGTGAAGTGGCACGATATCGCGCCCGCCGGGAAGATGGACCTCGTCGTCGACCTCAACTTCCGGATGGACTCGTCGGCGTTGTATTCCGACATCGTGTTGCCCGCGGCCTCCTGGTACGAGAAAGCCGATCTGAACAGCACCGACCTGCACTCCTTCATCCACCCACTCTCGGCGGCGATTCCGCCGGTGTGGGAGTCGAAGACCGACTGGAACATCTTCCGCGACCTGGCGAGGGCCACCAGCGAGGCGGCGGCGAAGTACTTCCCGCAGCCGCAGAAGGACATCGTCGCGTCGCCCATCGCGCACGACTCGGTCGGAGAGATCTCTCAACCGGTCATCAAGGACTGGTACCACGGCGAGTGCGAGGCCGTGCCTGGCAAGACCATGCATGGCCTCACCGTCGTAGACCGCGACTACACCAAGCTCTACGACAAGTTCATCACGCTGGGCGATCGTCTCCGCGTGAGCGGTCTTGGTGCCCATGGCAACCACTTCCAGTGCGCCGATGCGTACGACGAGATGCTCGCGTCCAACCACTTCCCGGTGGAGCGCGAGAACGGCAAGGTCTACCCCTCGTTGAAGGAAGACGAATGGGCCGCCAATGCGGTGCTGCACCTCTCGACCCTGACCAACGGCACGCTGAACGTGCGCGCCTACCGGGACGCCGAGAAGAGAACGGGCCTTGATCTCGTCGATCTGGGGGCCGGCAGCGCGGACGTACGGATACGCTACGCCGACCTGCAGGCCCAGCCGCGCCGGTACAACACCTCGCCGCTGTGGTCGGGGGTCATGACCGATGGGAGGGCTTACGCCCCCTACACCTACAACGTCGAGAAGCTGGTCCCCTGGCGGACCCTGACGGGTCGCCAGCACTTCTACCTCGATCATGAGATGTATCTCGCCTACGGCGAGAACCTCCCGACCTACAAGCCGTCGCCTAAACCGGAGGCCTATGGCGACCTGAAGCAGACGCTGAAGGCGGGAGAGGCCAGGATCCTGAACTGTCTCACGCCGCACGGGAAGTGGCACATCCACTCCACCTTCATGGACAACCACCGGATGCTGACCCTCTCCAGGGGCTGCGAGCCGGTCTGGATGAGCGAGGGAGACGCGGCCGATCTGGGCATCCGGGACAACGACTGGGTCGAGGTCTACAACGACCACGGCGTCTACTGCGCCCGGGCCAACGTCAGCGCTCGCATCCCCAAGGGCGTATGCATCGTGTACCACGTCCCGGAGCGCACGATCGGCATCCCCAAGTCACAGGTGCGCGGGGGCAAGCGAGCGGGGGGGCACAACAGTTTCACGCGTATTCACCTCAAGCCCAACTTCCTCGCCGGGGGGTACGGACAATTCACCTACCACTTCAACTACTGGGGACCGATCGCTCCGAACCGGGACACCCATGTCGTCGTCAAGCGGATGGACAAGGTGGTGTTCTGATGGTCCGGACCACACGCCGAGAACGGGAGAGCTGAGATGGACGTGCGCTCACAGATTTCGATGGTGTTCCACCTCGACAAGTGCATCGGGTGTCACACGTGCTCGATCGCCTGCAAGAACATCTGGACCGACCGTAAGGGCGCCGAGTACATGTGGTGGAACAACGTGGAGACCAAACCCGGTACCGGCTATCCCGGCAAGTGGGAGAACCAGCAAATCTACCAGGGCGGCTGGGAGAAGAACGGCAAGGGGATCACGCTGAAGGGTGCGGGTAAGCCGAAGAGCCTGACCAACATCTTCCACAATCCCCACCTGCCGGTGATCGATGACTACTACGAGCCGTTTACCTACAAGTACCTGGACCTGATCGAGTCACCTCCCGGCGACGACCAGCCCACCGCGCGGCCGATCTCGATGATCACGGGCGAACCGATGGACATCAAGATGGGGCCCAACTGGGACGACGATCTGAGTGGATCGCCCGATTACGCCCGCCACGACCCCAACCTCGAGACGCTCTCGCCCGCGGAGCGGGATGCCATGTTCCAGCTGGAGCGCATGGCCTTCTTCTACCTGCCGCGGATCTGCAACCACTGCCTCAATCCCGCCTGCGTTGCCGCGTGTCCGTCCGGGGCCATCTACAAGCGCGGCGAGGACGGCATCGTCCTCATCAATCAGTCCGTGTGCCGCGGATGGCGCATGTGCGTCACGGCCTGCCCCTACAAGAAGACCTACTACAACTGGAGCACGGGCAAGTCGGAGAAATGCATCCTGTGTTATCCGCGGATCGAGGCGGGCGACGCGCCGGCGTGCATGCACTCGTGCGTGGGGCGGATCCGCTATCTGGGGGTCCTGCTCTACGACGCCGACCAGATCGAGGCGGCCGCCTCCGCTCCGGCGGCCGACCTGGTGAGCCGCCACATGGACATGATCCTCGACCCGTTCGACCCCGCGGTCATCGCCGCGGCGCGGCGCAACGGGGTGGCCGACTCCACCATCGACGCGGCGCAGAAATCGCCTACCTACAAGTTCGTGAAACAGTGGGATCTGGCGCTCCCCCTGCACCCGGAGTTCCGGACCCTTCCCATGCTGTTCTACGTCCCGCCGCTGCTGCCGGTGATGGCCTCGGTCTCCGCGGTCGACACCAGCGAGCAGTCGAAGAAGTTGCACCCCATCGGGAAGCACTGGCCCGACCGTTGGCTCTACGACACCAGCACCGAGCAGCTCTTCGGAACGATCGATGAAGCGCGGTTCCCGCTGCAGTACCTGGCCAGCCTGTTCAGCGCCGGTGACACCGCCGGGGTCGCGGCCCGGCTGAAGAAGCTCATGGCCGTGCGGCTGCACCGCCGGCGGATCACGGTGGGGGATGTCCCGGAGGACACGGTGAATCAGGCCCTGGCCGGCACGGCATTGACCCCGCAACTGGCCGACGACATCTACTACCTGACCTCGCTTGCGACGTTCAACGATCGCTTTGTGATCCCGGCTGCCCACCGAGAACAGGCCGTCGAGATGATGGAGTTCGCCGGCGATGCGAGGGGCAGCACCGGGTTCGGCTTCAAAGCCGGCTCGGCGGAAAGGGGGCCCTAGCATGCCGCCGCTGGCGCATTACGAGCAGCTTGCCGCGCTCTTCGAGTACCCGCAACGGGACTACCCAGCCGAGGTCCAGAGGGCCCGTCAGGTACTCGACGGCCGTTATCCAGCGGCGGCGGCCCGACTCGCCGCGTTCGCGAACACCCTGCCGTCCGAGGGCCACGCTTTCTCGGCGGCAGCGCTGGACGAGGTGCAGGAGATCTTCACCCGGTCGTTCGACGTGCAACCGATCACGACCCTCAGCGTGGGCTACGTCATGTTCGGGGACGACTACAAGAGAGGTGAGCTGCTCGTCAACCTGAACCGCGAAGACCGGGACGCCGGGGTTGACTGCGGCAGCGAGCTGCCGGATCACCTCCCGAATGTCCTGCGCTTGATCGCCAGGTGGCAGGACCCGGAGATGGTGGTGGAGTTCATCGAGCACATCCTGCATCCCGCCGTCGAAAGGATGATCGCCGAGTTTGGCAGCGGGCGCCTGGAACAACGGAATCAGCTGTACCGAAAGCACTTCAAGACCTTGATCGCGGCTTCCGCGGAGCGGGGTAGGATCTTTCGTGAGCCGCTGGAGGCCCTCCTGGCAGTGATCAACCAAGACTTCGGTCTCGCTGCATCGGTGCGGCCGGAGCAGAAGAATGACTTCTTACGCTCTATCGGCCGCGAGCTGGTCATCGAAGCCGGTGAAGGGCACCCGGCTCCGTCCAGGAGTACGCCATGAACGCGCTCAACACCTTCCTGTTCGTCGCGTTTCCTTACGTGGCCGTCATGGTGTTCGTTGTGGGCGTTGCGTACCGCTACCGGCGGAAGGGCTTCACCGTTTCGTCGCTCTCCTCCCAGTTCCTCGAGGGCAAGGCGCTCTTCTGGGGCACGATCCCGTTCCACCTGGGCATCCTGGTGGTGTTCTTCGGCCACCTGATAGCGTTCCTGCTGCCCGGGACCACGCTCGCGTGGAATAGCATGCCGGTTCGCCTGATCGCCCTCGAGGTGACGGCGTTCGTGTTCGGGGTCACCATGTTGATCGGCCTCGTGGCCCTGATGCTCCGGCGGATCACGAACCCGCGCATCCGGGCGGTGACCACGAGGATGGACATCGGGATCGAGGCGCTGCTGCTGGCCCAGGTCGTGCTGGGATGCTGGATCGCGCTGGGGTTCCGCTGGGGCTCTTCGTGGTTCGCGGCCGATCTTTCACCCTACCTGTGGTCCCTGGTCACGTTGTCCCCTGAGACCGGGGCGGTCTTTGCCCTGCCCTGGGTCATCAAGCTCCACATCGTGGGCGCGTTCGCCATCATGTTCATGGTGCCGTTCACGCGCCTGGTGCACTTCATCGTAGCACCGCTGGACTATCTGGTGCGGCCCTATCAGCAGGTCATATGGAACTGGGACCGCAAGGCCATCCGGGATCCGGGTACGCCGTGGAGCAAGGCGCGGCCTCAGAACAGCTAAGCCGAGCGACGGCGTGCTGATCACCTACGTCATCGACCACCAGCTGTACCGTTCAGCAAGACGGAAATGGGGTGGTTGATCGCGATCCCGGTGTTGCCGGGATCCATCTTCCGTCTCCCGTAGGACCAACGAGAGCCGATCGGACGGCGGGGACCAAGACCGATGACCGATGCGACCGTGACGACCCAGCAGCAGCGCGGCAGCGTGCGCGCGCTCGTCCTTGCGACGCTTACCTTCGCGTTGTGCTTCTCCGTGTGGGGTCTCGTCGCCCCGCTCGCACCGCTGTTCCGCGAAACCTACGCGCTGTCGAACACGCAGGTGGGATTCCTGCTGGCGGTGCCGGTGATTCTCGGATCGCTCCTGCGCATTCCGGCCGGCATCGTGACGGACCGCTACGGTGCGCGGATCGTCTTCCCCTGGTTGCTGCTACTGCTCGTCGTGCCGATCACCTTCGCGGCGCTGTCGCGGTCGTACGGCACGCTCATCGGCGCGGGCTTCCTGCTGGGCATGTCCGGCGCGTCATTCGCCGTCGGCATTCCGTTCGTCGCCTCGTGGTTCCCGGCCCACAAGCAGGGCTTCGCGCTGGGCATCTACGGCTTGGGCAACATCGGGACGGCGGTCGCGGCGCTCGCCGCACCGCACTTGGCGGCGGGTCCGGGCTGGCCGTACGCGTTCTGGATCTTCACACCGCTCGTCGTCGCCTTCGCGGCGATCTTCTGGCTCGTCGGGCGCGAGAGCCCGCGCTTCACGCCGCGCCGCGCGACCTTCGTCGAGCGCACGCGCGTGCTCGTCGAGCGGCCGGTGTCGTGGCTGCTCGTCTTCTTCTACTTCGTCACCTTCGGCGGGTTCATCGCGATGGGCAACTTCCTGCCGTCGTTCCTCACGGCGACGCACGGCTTGACGCAGACCGATGCTGGGGCGCGCACGGCCGGCTTCGTCGTCATGGCGACCGTCGCACGCCCGCTCGGCGGCTGGCTCGCCGACCGCTGGCGCGGCACGTCCCTGCTGAACCTGGTGTTCGTGTTGGAGGCGCTCTTCGCGATTGTGCTGGCGTTCGAGCCGGGCATGATCGGCGTCACGATCGGCTTTCTCGGATCGGCCGTCGCGCTCGGCATCGGCAACGGTGCGGTGTTCAAGCTGGTGGCGGAGCTGTTTCCGAAGGAGACGGGCACGCTCGCGGGTCTGGTCGGCGCCGCGGGTGGTCTCGGCGGCTTCTTCCCGCCGCTTGTCCTTGGCCTCGTGCACGATGTGACCGGCTCGTACGCGATCGCGTTCATGCTGCTGTCGGAGTTCGCGCTCGCGTGCCTGATCATCAACCTGCTGGCGCTGCAAGGCCGGGCCAAGTGGTTCGTTCCCGAACCACAACCCGAGCTGCGGTCTCGCTGACCTGGATGCACCGCGTGATCAGGCGCATGATGCACGAGCAGACGCCCGAACTCATGCGGAGGGTGCAGGGACCCCGGTTATGACGTGGGCAACGGACGGGATTCGGGGACTCTCGCCAGCCTATTTCGCGCTGGTCATGGCTACGGGGATCGTGTCCATCGCCTCGGAGCGCGCCGGATTCCGGACGATCGCCGTGGTACTGCTGTGGCTCAACGCCGGGCAGTACGTCCTGCTGTGGATCCTGACCGTGTGGCGCCTTCTCCGGTATCGCCGCGAACTCGTCGCCGACCTCACGGACCATCGCTTGGGGCCGGGGTTCTTCACGTCGGCGGCGGGTACCTGCGTGCTGGGCAATCAACTGATCGTGCTCGCGGGGGCATACGACATCGCTTTCGGGCTCTGGATCTTCGGTCTCTTCCTCTGGATCGTCCTGACCTACGTCATCTTCACCAACCTGACGATCAAGGAGACCAAGCCCACCATCGACCAGGGGATCACGGGCGGATGGTTGCTGGCGGTCGTTGCCACGCAATCGATCGCGGTCCTGAGCGCGCTCCTGGCCCAACACTTCGAGCAGCCCCAGCGCCTGCACATCAATTTCGTCGCCCTGTCGATGTGGCTCTGGGGCGGGATGATGTACATCTGGATGATCTCGCTGATCTTCTATCGTTACACGTTCTTCCCGTTTTCCCCGGGTGACCTCTCGCCCCCGTACTGGATCAACATGGGGGCGATGGCCATCTCGACGCTCGCCGGTTCGCTCTTGGTCGAGAACACCGTAGACGCCTGGTTCCTTCATTCGCTACTCCCCTTCCTGAAGGGGTTCACCATCTTCTTCTGGGCGACGGGAACCTGGTGGATCCCGATGCTCTTCATCCTGGCGCTCTGGCGGCATGTGTACAAGAAATTCCCGCTGACGTACGACCCGCTTTACTGGGGCGCGGTCTTTCCGTTGGGCATGTACACCGCCTGCACGTTCGAGATGGCGCGCGCGATGAACCTGGACTTCCTGCTCGCGATACCTCGGGTGTTCATCTACGTCGCGCTGGCGGCCTGGTCGGCGGCGTTCTACGGCATGGTCCACCGGCTGGCCACGCTGCCGACGCAGGCCGCGCCCGGCGGCACGGGTTCCCTCGCGCGACCGTAAAGGCGACGCCTTGCCGGCCGCCGACGTTCCCGCGTGTCGTAGCCACCACAGACCCGGTTGCACGCCGGACAGCGGAGGCGGGGGCGAGGCCCCCGAACCACGTGGACGCGCACTTCCTGGTCCTGGTGAGACATCTCGACCTCACGGACCTCCCAAGGACGCCGTAGGCCAATGAGCTGAGCCCAGTGTGCAGCGGTCGTTTCGTCTGACATCCCGACAAGATATCGTTCACGCCCCCCCTCCCAAACCATCTTCTCCGGCCCGCAGGCGCCCATCACGCACGGTTCACTCTCGTCGGAGACCCACCCGAAACTCCGAAGAGCCCGAAATAGTTGTCGATTATGATCATGGCCGGGGGGCGGTCCGGGGCCTCCTCCATTTCCGGGTTCCAGGCCAGGGGCCTGTGGTGGAGGTCGAGTCTGGCATGGGACTTCCTTGGCCTACCCAGCTGCGCACCAAGCGCCGCCGAGCCACAAGTCTCGCTATCCAGCTGCGGTTCTTGGTGTTACGCCTGCCGAGCGCGGAGTCTCTGACATCAAGCCGCGGAATACGCAGAATTCTTGAGGTTTCGCGCTATCGTCTCAAGTTTGGGCTGGCGGGGCCACGACCGGATCAATCGTCCGGTCCACGATGCGAGACGGCGTCTTGGTCCACCCAGTCCTCCTCCTCCCAGCTCATGCCCTTCCGCCCCGGCACCTTGCGCGTCGGGCCAGCCTTGTACACCGGGCATGAAAGCGGCCCGTAGCAGAAGGTCTCCTGCCGGTAACGCCGCTGACGGGGGTTCCACTGGTCAATGATCATCTCGACCGCCATCCGGCACCCCCAGACGCACGCCGTGCACTTGGCGTCGTAGGTTCGTGCGTCCAGGCGCCGGTGGCTGCGTTGCCGGTAGACCGGCAGCGCGGGAGGTACGCCCGTCCACGGCGGCGGCGTTGAAGGTGCGTTCGGCCCGCGCTCGATCACCTTGAGCGCGCTGACCTTGTACAGCTCGCCGGTTTCAAGCCGCGGGTCGGCGACAGGGACGCCTTCGCCGCTCACGCGGTCGCCGGCGCGGAACTGGTGCTTGGCATGGGCGGCCTCGCCAATCGCCACCAGGAACTCGCGCAGCTCCCCGCCGAGGCTGCCCCGTACCCGCAGGACGTACCCCATGTAGGTGTGACTTCGCTCGTCGAACGAGCGGGTCAGTCGGATGCGCGGCTGGACCGACGTCAGGATACCGCTCCAGGGGATCTTGGCCTCGGTCATACGCGCCCTCGCTGCGCCGAGTTGCTGCCAGCTACCGCAGGGCCTCCGCCAGGGAGGCGACGGCCTCGTCCCGGTTGAGGATCGCCGACGCCTCTCGGTTCGGCCGGACCTCGATGTGCGCGCCCAGCGCCCCCAGCGCGCGCCTCAGCAGCTCGGCCGATAGGTCGGCCTTGCCGGTGAACACGCGGCTCAGTTGCCCGGGATCGATGCCCGTGGCCTCACAAAAGCGATAGCGCGACCCGAAGCGCTCTTCAATCAAGTCGGCGAGGTAGTCTCGGTAGTCCGGCCGGGCCACCTTGCCTTCGGCGATGCCGAGCCGGGCCTCAAGGTCTCGGCAAACCCGGAAGACGGGTGAGTGATCGCCGAGTCCCGACTCGTTGAACGCCTTGAGCCACCACGCCGCAAAGCGGTTCCACCCGCCGGCCTTGCGCACGCACTCCAGCGCCTCGCGGAGGAGCTTCCGCTCGGCCCCCGTGAGCCCCGACAGGTCAAGTGTCCGCCCCGTGATCGTTCGATACTCGTTCTTCATGGTCCACCTCGCCCGAGATTCAGCACCCCTGCCTCAGGCTGTGCTTCGATGAACTCCACGCGGCCGGCCACCGAAAGGTAGATCGCTCTCTGGTCGAACGTGTTGCACGCGCGGCGCAGCATAGCCCGAAAGTCGTCGACCTTCTCGGCGGGCAGCGCGATCCAGTATTTGCGGCTCTCGTCGCGCGTGGCACCGGAGGCCGGCCCTTTCTCGTATTCGCCCGGCGTCACGTCTTCCTCCCAGTGGAAGACGGTCTTCGGCCCCTGGTGGCCTCGCGGATAGCTCTTCACCAGGGCCCTCAGCTCGATGGTCAAATCGACCCACGCGTGCGGCTGGTGCGGTTGCCGATCGCCGTCGCGGAGGATCGGGATCGGAAAGGAACACTCAAGTAAGGGTTCCTCCATGCCGAGACTGTAGCGCGTAGTTGACGTAAAGTCAACTATGGCGCCAGGGTTGCTCGGGGGCGATTCGCGACGTGACCGTCCTGGTGAACTCGGGTTTGCTGCGTCGGAATCGGGTCGGGGTCCCGGTGCGCCTTGCGTCTCTTCGAGACACCATGAAACACGAACATCGCAAGTTCGGTTTTCATGGTCCTCGCACCTCGGCGGATCGCGTCAGGAGCCGTCCCCGATGACCCGCTGGATCTCGCCCAGCATGGCGGTCTCGCTGGGCTTCTTCGCCACCATCTGCCGGAGCTGCTTTTCGGTGAAGTGGACCCGGACTCGGGCGTTGCCCGAATGCTCCCGGAGCGCGGCGAGGATGCGCTCGGGCAGCTCGAGGATCTTCAGCACCCGGGCAATCCGGGAATGGTCCTGACCGGTGGCGCTGTCGAGGGCGCGGCGGCGGTTTCCGGTAGACTGCGAAATAGTTGTCGATTAGAATCATGGCCGGAGGACGGTCGTCGGCCTCCTCCATATCGGGGTTCCACGCCAGGGAGGTGTGGCGGTGGAGGTCGAGTCTGGCAAGGGACCCCTTACCATCCTCAGCTGCGCACCGAGCGCTGCTGGGGCCACAAACCGCGCCATTCCGGTGCGGTTTGTGTGTTTCTAGGCCGTCGCTTGCATTCGCCAGGCCCACCGGAGTGCGACTACTGCCTCTCGTGGTTCCTGGTCGGATTTGTCCACGAGCCCGCTTCGGGATCGGCTCGCGTTCAAGGGCGGGACCGCGCTCAAAAAGTGCTACTTCGCGGACGACCGGTTCTCCGAGGACCTGGACTTCACCTTGATCGAGGAGACGCCGTGGGAGGAGATCGAGCGTCACCTCGCCGTCGCCTTCCAGGAGACGCGGAGAGCGTCCGGTGTGGAGTTCCGCCTCGATCACCTCGACCGCCATTCCCACGAGAACAGCCACACGTTCTACCTGGCCTACGAGGGCCCGCTCCCTTCCGCGCGCGGGAAGACCGTCAAGACCGACATCACGATTCGCGAGCGCATCGTCCTGCCGGTCGAGGATCGTCCTCCCCGGTAGCCCTGGCGAGGGCGCGGATGCTCCGGTACCCGTTCTCCTGCATCATCCGGCGGTAGCGCTTGGCGCGCTCCCAAGCGGGCGGGCCGTTCATCCGGTTCTGGTAGGCCCGCCACTCGCGGGCGTGCATGGGCCGGTCCCCGCTCGCCCCTTGGGGGGCGTCGCCGCTGATGAGGGCCCGGCGGCGGTTCCGGTAGACTGCGAAATAGTTGTCGATTAAGATCATGGCCGGGGGGCGGTCCGGGACCTCCTCCATTCCCGGGTTCCAGGCCAGGGGCCTGTGGTGGAGGTCGAGTCTGGCATGGGACCCTCCGTACCATCCTCAGCTACGCACCCAGCACTGCCGCGCCATCCCGGCGCGGTTTTGTTATTTGTGGTTCGTCCCAGGAATCGGTGCGGGATGAGGGTGGCTGAACGTTGAGGAACATGAGTCCCATCAGGTACTTAGGAGTTGGGAAACCACCTTCGTATCTGAGAGGGGACTCATGCTCGTGGCGAAATTGGTCAAAGGAACGGTGGAGTTGCAAGGCTTTCGGGTCGCGTCGGTGGCGGGGGACACAGGGGGCTTGTCGGTGGAGCTGGCGCCGGACGGGCGCTTCGGGCCGCGCTGTGGCCAGTGCGGAGCACGGGGCCGGTACCGCGACGTGCGCCCGCCCCGGCGCTTTCGCCACGTGCCGCTGTGGGGGATCTCGGTGGAGCTGGTTTACGAGCCGAGACGGGTTAGCTGCGAGCACTGCGCGGGGGTCCACGTCGAGGCGATGCCGTGGGTCGTGGGCAAGCAGCGCTTCACGCGCGCCTTGATGGTCACGATCGCGACGTGGACCAGGGTGCTGCCATGGCAGCAGGTCGCGCGGCTGTTCCGGTGTTCGTGGGGGACGGTGGCGAAAGCGGTGGCGGCGGCGGTGGAGCACGGGTTGGCGCATCGCGATCTCTCGGGCGTGATCTACATTGGCATCGACGAGATCTCGCGGAAGAAGGGGCACGTCTACGTGACCAATGTCTATGACCTTGAGCGCAAGCGGTTGCTCTGGAGTGGTGAGGAGCGCACGGAGAAGACGCTCGAGGCGTTCTTCGACTTCCTCGGGCCGGAGAAGACGGCGGCGCTCCAGGGCATTTGCTGCGATATGTGGCAGCCCTACATCGCGGTGATCAAGGCGCGTGCGCCCACGGCCGTGCTGGTCTTCGACAAGTTCCACATCGTTCGCCACCTCATGGAGGCGGTTGACCAGGTGCGCCGCGACGAGATCCGCGAGAAGGGCAAGGCGCACAAAGCCCTCATGTACCGCACCCGCTACATCTGGCTGAAAAACCCGTGCAACCTCACCGAGCAGCAGGCCATCCGGCTCGGCGAACTCGAGCACCTCGATCTGAAGATCAACCGCGCCTATTTGCTCAAGGAACTGTTCCGCGACTTCTGGAGCTACCAGAAGGCCGGCTGGGCCCTGAAGTACCTGCGGAAGTGGTTCTGGTGGGCGACGCACTCGCGCCTACCGCCCATGCGCAACTTCGCCTGGATGCTGCGGGGGCACGAGGAGGACCTCCTCAACTACTTTCGCATGCCGCTCGACAACGGCACGGTCGAGGGCTTGAACAACAAGGCGAAGATCCTCATCCACAAGGCCTACGGATTCAGGACGCCGAAGACCTACATCCTCAACCTCTACCACTGCCTGGGTGATCTTCCTCTACCTCAAACCGTGCACACATTCGTGTGAGGAACCTTATTTGTAGGCCTTTCGAGAGCGAAGCTAGCGCCGGTTCCGGCCGCGCCGTGGGCGCGCGCGGAGCGGGAAGAGCTTGGTGGCTTCCCCCTCGGCCACGGCCGCGAGTGGTACCACCGTCACGCGCTCGTGCAGCGTGTAGTGCACATCCCCCGGATAGAGAACGGCCAAGTGATCCAGTTGCAGATCCTCGAGCGCGACGCGCATGGAGGGTGTGAGCCGGGGGGCATCCTGGAACTTGAGTTCTACCCCGAACCGCCGCCTGCCGCGGAACACGAGCAGGTCCAGCTCGGCGCCGGTGTGCGTGGCCCAGAAGTACGCGCCGTCGGGCCGAACCACCTTCAGCACCTCCTCGATGGCGAACCCTTCCCACGAGGCCCCCGCCTTCGGGTGCGACAGCAGGTCCCGGTCGCTCCTGAGTCCGAGCAGCGCGTGCAGCAGACCGGAATCGCGCAGGTACACCTTGGGCGACTTGACCTGTCGCTTCTTTAGATTCTCGTGCCATGGTCGGAGCTGGCGGACCATGTAAAGCCCGGTGAGCAGATCCAGATAACGGCGCGTCGTGGGTTCCGCCACGCCCAGCGAGCGCGCAGCCTCGGCCGCGTTCCACACCCCCCCATGGTAGTGCGCCAGCATCGTCCAGAAGCGGAGTAGCGTCTCGGCCGGGATCGTGATGCCCAGCTGCGGGAGATCTCGTTCCAGGAACGTCTGGACGAACTGCTGCCGCCAGACGAAGCTCGCCGCCTCCGAGCGAGCGAGCCAGGCGGGCGGGAAGCCACCGCGCCGCCAGAGCCGCCGCAGCGCCCCCGCTCCCAACTCCTCCAGGCCCAATCCCGTGAGGATGATGGTCTCGATTCGGCCCGCGAGGGTCTCCGAGGATTGGCGGAGCAAGTCGGGACTGGCGCTGCCAAGGATCAAGAACCGTGCGCGCACGGGGCGGCGGTCGGCAAGCACGCGCAGGACGGGAAAGAGATCCGGCCGCCGCTGGATCTCGTCAATGACGACCACGCCCCTGAGCGGGGCGAGCGCCGTCATCGGCTCGGCGAGCCGCGCGAGGCTGCGCGGGTCCTCGAGGTCGAAATAGGCCGGCGAATCGGACGGCACGATCGCGCGGGCCAGGGTGGTCTTGCCGGCCTGCCGCGGCCCGACGAGCGCCGTGACGCGGCTACGTTTCAGCGAGGCTCGAATCTCGGCGAGCCACCGGGGGCGCGCAATCATGGCGGTGAACCATACCATGAAAATCGAATATCGCAAGTCCGATTTTCATGGTGCTCGCTCCCTGGGTCGGGTTGCCCACCGGTCGGCTTGGGGCCCCGCTGGGGGGCCTCCCGACCCCGCGAGCGCCGGCAGCCGCCCCATCGGCCCCGCGACCTCGGCGCCCGCACCGGCTCGACCTCCCACCTTAGCTTCGCTGGACGGTCTATTCACCCGGCCGTATGTTGCGAGCGTTCCGTGTTCCGACGCGTTTCACCCTCTTTCCGGCGGGCGCGGCCGCCAAGCCGTCCCGTACAGGAGGCGAGAATGAATGCTCCCAGCTCCGCCAAGGTCGATCAACTCAGAAAGGGATTCAGCGGCACGGTGCTGACGCCCGAGGACGGCGATTACGACGAGGCGCGCAAGATCTGGAACGCGATGGTTGACAAGCGCCCCGCGATCATCGCCCGCTGCGCCGGCACGCGGGACGTCGTCAAGGCGGTCAACTTCGCGCGCGACAACGGCGTTCTTCTCGCGGTGCGCGGAGCGGGCCACCACATCGCCGGCGTCTCCTTGTGCGACGACGGCCTGGTCGTCGATCTCTCGCGGATGAAGGCGGTGAGCGTGGACGTGGCGACGAAGCGGGCCACCGCAGAAGGAGGAGCCACGCTCGCGGATTTCGACGGCGCGACGCAGGCTCACGGCCTGGCCACGCCTGTGGGGATCAACTCCACCACCGGGATCGCCGGGTTGACGCTTGGCGGCGGGTTCGGCTGGCTGAGCCGCAAGTACGGGATGACGGTGGACAACCTGGAATCCGCGGAGGTCGTTACCGCAAAGGGAGAGGTGGTGCGCGCCAGCGCGAGCGAGAACGCGGATCTCTTCTGGGCCCTTCGCGGCGGCAGCGGCAACTTCGGCGTCGTGACCCGCTTCGAGTTCCGCCTCCATGAAGTGGGGCCCGACCTCCTGAGCGGCCTCATCGTCTACCCCATATCGGAGGCGAGGAGTGTGCTCAAGCAGTATCGCGAGTTCTTCGCGAAGGCGCCCGACGAGCTATCCGTCTGGACCGTGATGCGGCAGGCCCCGCCGCTGCCGTTCCTCCCCGCGGAGGTCCACGGCAAGGAGGTGGTCGTCCTGGCGCTCCTCTACGCGGGCGATCCGAAGCAGGGCGAGGAGCTGATCCAGCCGCTGAGGACATTCGGCAAGCCGGTGGGCGAGCACGTCGGCGCGCAACCGTACGCCGCCTGGCAGAAGGCCTTCGACCCTCTGCTCACGCCCGGCGCCCGCAATTACTGGAAGTCCCACAACTTCACGACGATCGCGGACGGGCTGATCGACGTCGTCATCGAGTACGTCAAGAGGCTGCCTTCGCCTCACTGCGAGATCTTCTTCGGCGGGATCGGCGGCGCCACCAAGCGCCCCGCGCCCGACGCCACGGCCTACCCGCACAGGGACGCCGAGTTCGTGATGAACGTCCACGGCAGATGGGAGACCCCCGAAGAGGACGAGCGCTGCATCGCCTGGTCGAGGGACTACTTCCGGGCCTCCGCTCCGTTCGCGAGCGGCGGCGCCTACGTGAACTTCCTGACCGCCGACGAGACCGACCGCGTGCGCGCCGCGTACGGCCCGAACTACGACCGGCTGGCCAGGGTGAAGGCGAAGTACGATCCCGACAACCTCTTCCGGACGAACTGGAACGTCAAGCCTGCGTGAGGCGGTCTCGCTGCGCTTCTTTGTCACCAACTGCCGCAGCCGCTTCTCGGTGAAATAGGCCCGGACCCGTGCGTTGGCCGAATGCTCCCGTAGGGCGGCGAGGACGCCCTTGGGCAGCTCGCGGATCTTGAGCACCGTCTTTACCCTGCGTCGTCAGACACCGTCCGGCGCTGAATTGCTGGGGCTCGACGCCGAGCGTACGTTTATCGTGGGCGGAACCAGACCCGGAGCCGTCCATGCCGATCACCCCGCACCTGTCCCGTCAGCTTCGCCAGACCCTGGGCGAGGAGGCCGCGGAGGATCTCGTGAACTGGATGCATGAGATGGGCGCGCACCGCGGGGCCTCGCGTGATGCCATCCGGGCGGATCTCGCGGAGTTGCGCCAGGAGATGCACGCCGGGCTGGCCACGCTGCGCGAGGAGATGCACGCCGGGCTGGCCAATGGACGCGAGGAGACGCAAGCCGGGCTGGCCAGTGTACGCGAGGACATGCTCGCCGGCTTTGCCCGCACGGACGCCAAGCTGGCCGAAGCGGCGGAGCACCGGGCGCATCTCGAAGCCCGGTTCGAGCGCCGCTTTGGCGACCTGATCAAGTGGTCGTTCGTTTTCTGGGTGGGAGCCGTGAGTGCGATTGCGATGCTGGCGGGAGCGCTGCCCTAGCGCCCCCTTCGCGTCTTCCACCGCCTGAAGTCCACCAGGATCTACCGCCCCAGCGTCATCGTGCTCGTGACGTAGGCCCTGCCCTTGTGCTGATTGCGGACACCGTGCGGATTTCGGGCCTATAACGCCGCAAGGGACGTACGTCGTCTGAGATCCTACCGGCGACTCTCCGCATCCAGCCTGCTCCAATCGACGTCGCCCCGCACTCCCTCCCACACTTCCAGCGGCCCAACGAGAATTCGGGTGCGGACCGACTTACCGGTGAGATGGACGCGGAACGGCCGGTCGAGCGCCAGCGGGGTGTGTGACCGGGCCAGCGGCTGACCGTCGATGGCCACGCCGCAACGGCCGTCGGGGAAGATCTGGAGCCGCAAGGTGTACCAGCGACCGCTCCGGAGCGACGTATCGACCGGAACGCGGCCCGGCGGGCCACCGATCCGGTTCAGGTTTTGGAAACCATCGCCGTCAGGGTAGCGGACACCGCACGATCGTTGCGCGTCACCGTGGGACGGCGGGGCCCCCGAGCGATGGTCCCAGCCGACGAGCCCGGCGGAGTCCAGGGCGGCGTCGAGCTGGACGCTCAGGTACTGCCATTGAAGGGCTTCGACCCGTGTGGACACCATGGCTTCCACGCCCAGCCCGCGGCGCGCGTCGAACGCGCGCCGCGAATACACGCCGCTGTGGAAGGAGCTGTCCCCTCGATGCCAGAACGCCGGCGTGCCGTCCGATCCTGGGGCGAGCGTGGGTACTGGAATGCCGTAGGGCACCCAGCTCCGTGTGAGCGGCCCGCTCCACCGCTCCTCGAGTATCGTGGTGGACGCGGTAGGGAGGATCGCGAGGGCTACGGAGTCGCGCCGCCAGCCGCCGGCCGACGCCTGAATCGTGACGGCGCCCAGGCGGCGCGGCCGCACCGTGCCGTCGGCGGCGACGGTGGCGACCACCGTGTCCGACGATCGCCACGAGACAATGGGAACGGGCAGCGGGCGGCCGGCTGGATCGAAGCCTTCGACCCATAGCCTGTGCACGGCGTCGAGCGGCACCTGGTGCGACGGCGACTGGATTGCCAGGTGGTCGACGTATGCCGGCTCGGCGCGCCCACCGGGCCAGAACACCGCGTAACTGGCGGGGAACTCGGGCCCGAGTTGTGCTCGCTTGGCCAAATCGGGACGATCACTGGGGTAGACGAGCCACTCGCGCCGCGGCTGGTCGGCGCGGCGACAGAGGCAGGCAATCCACCGGCCGTCGGCACTCACGTTCCAGCCCGCGTCAAGGACGCTGCTGTCCACCACCGATACGGAACCCGCGTCGATATCCATCTGTAGCAGAACTCCGGCCAGGTGGCCGGTCGTCTGGACGAAGACCTCCCGCTCGGTCCGCCAGCCGAGCAGCCGCACGCGGGCGCCTGCCGGCGTGCCGAGACAGCGCTCGGTCCGTCCATCCACGGTGATCCAGCACACCTCGGTCGACCGCAGGTCCCAGTAGTCCCGGGCGAACGCAACGCGGGTGCCGTCCGGGCTCCAGTGGGGTCCGTTGTCAGAATGGTCGTTGTGGGTGAGGGCCCGCGTTTGACCGGACGCGAGGTCCATGATCGCGACGTCGTAGTGATGGCGCGAGCTCCAGCGCACCGTGGAGAACACGATGCCGCGACCGTCGGGGGCCCAGGTCGGCATGTTGTCGTCGCCCGGGGAGTACGTGAGCCGGACCTCGCGGCCGTTGGGGCGATGGAGAAACAGCTCCCGCCCGCCGGAGTCCGCCACGATCCGCCCGATGATCCACGCGTTTCCGTCCGGGCTGGGCGCGATACCAACGCCAACACCCGCCGGCAGCACGCTCCGCTGGATCGTCGCGTCATCCAGCACCCCGGAGCGGCCCTGTCCCCAGCTTGACCGGTGCAGCGGGATCGCGATGCGCATCGCACTGTCACCGAGCAGGTGGAAGGCCGTGAGATACACGTCGGGCGGCTCCGGTTCGCTCCGCCCGAATACCAAGGCGGAGGCCCCGGTGACCGCCAAGGCCACCGTAGCCGCGGCGGCCAGCGCCCGGGGGCGCGTCGTGAGACCCAAGCGGACGTGCAGCGGCAGTTGCGATACGAGGCACGAGACCTTTTCCGCGGTGGCAAGATCCCCCAGCAACTCGGCGGCCAGCTCACGGGCGCCGCCGCCGGACATGCGCGCCCAGGGTGACCGGACCCAGCGGCGGTAGACCCGGGCCAGCGCCGTGTCGTCTCCCGCAGCCGCCAGATGACGCCCCGCCCGGAAGAGCAGCTCGCGGTCGTCGTCCGCCGTGTGAGCCAGCACGCGTCCCAGGGCGCGGTGTGCGGCCCGAACGGCATCGGCGTCCGCTGTCTCGAGCGCGCGGTCGGCCAACTCGTCGTGCCCCGGTTCCCAGCCTTCTCCGGTGCGCGCCAGGAGTCCGCGTTGCTCCAGGCTCGCCACGGGATCCGCCAGCGCCTCGGCGGTGCGGTCCGCCGCGCGCGCGAGCAGCTCGATGGGCAGCGGGTGACCGGCCACCGCGAGCAGGAGCAGGAGCCAGCGCTCCTCGCGTTGCAGCTGCGCGATCCGGGTCTTGAGCGCGCTGCCTTCCTCCAGCTCGGCGTCGAGCGCCGCCGGGTCGGGACATTCCCAGTGCCCGTTTGCGATCGCGAGCGTTCGCCGTTCCAGCTCGAGCTGAAGGGTCTCGAGGATAAGCAGCGGTGAGCCGCCCGTTGCCGCGTGAAGCCGTTCCGGCAGCTCTGCGGCCCACGGCTCGTCGGGCAGGCCGCCCAAGCTCGCCAGCAGCGCGCCCACGTCCGGGACCGACAGCGGGACCAGCCCGATGCGCTCGGCCACCTGCTCTTCCATGTGCAGCCCGGCGATGGGGCGGGCCGTCGTCACCACCAGGGCCGCCGTGTCCGCCACCTTGCCGAGCAGGCCGGTCAGGAGCCGCCGCGAAGCCGGGTCGGTCCAGTGCACGTCGTCGAACAAGAGCGCCACGGGCTGCTCGTGGGCGACCTCGCGCAGCAGCTCGCCCAGCGCGAGGACGCGGTGTCGCAGTGCGTCGTCGCCGCCGGACGTGTTTCCCGCGGTCGGGTATTGCGACGATAGCGACGGGTTGACCGCCACCAGTGCATCGGCCGCCGCCGGGGATACGGCGGCCGCGCCCGGAAGGCAGGTGAGCCCGGCGGCCAGGTCCGCCGCGAACAGGTAGGGGATGAAGCGCTCGCCGGGATTCGCGCGGATGTAGACGGCGCGTGCGCCCGTGGCGCGCAGCCGTGCGTGCACGTCGTTCACCAGTCGGGTCTTCCCGATCCCGGGCGCGCCGGTGATGTGCACGTGCCGGCCGCGGCCCTGCCGCGCCTCGTGCCACGCGCCGATGATCCGGGCGAACTCCTGCTCCCGGCCTACCAGCTCAGCCACGAGCGTCTTGCGGCCGCCGGCGCCATGCGTATCCGCGCCCGTCTCTTTCGCAAGGGCGAGCAGCGCGCGGGTGGCGGGTTCGGGCTCGCGGTGCGCGGTGGAGAGGAACTGTTCCAGCACGTCGGCCTCGATCCCGGCGCACACCCGGTCGTCGGCCGAGAGGTAGCACTCGATCACCAGCCGCCAGTTGCTTTCGCGGTTGGTGTCACTGTCGCGCATCCGTCGGGCGAGTTGCTCGGCCTCGCGCCACTGGGCGCGTGAGAGGTGCTGGCGGACCGCCAGTTCGCCGGTGCGCAGGAATGCGTGTTTCAGGCGGTCGCGCTCCAGGTCGGCCCAGTGCTCGAACTCCGCGCCGCCGGGGACGGCTATCTGCGGGACGAAGTCGCCGCCGTACAACTCCACCGCCCGTTCCGGCTCGCCGGATTCGACGGCCTCCAGAAAGGCGTCGCGGTCGCTGTGCACCGTATGGGAAAGCGTGAGGCGCTCAGCGTGTCCCATGAGGAGGTCGTCGCCCACGCGCTGGCGGATGAACCATACCGTTTGCCGCAGCGCGCGGCGCGCGTCGTCGGGATCGAGGTCGGCCCAGAGGAGATCGACGAGGTGTTCGCGGCTCGCGGTGCGTCCGGGACTCGCGGCGAGATAAACGAGTGTCGCGAGGGCTTTGCCGGGGCGGAGCAGGGTGTCCGCGCTGTCGTCCGGACGTAACAGAGCGGCCCCGCCGAGCGTCACGAGCGTGAGGCGAGGGTGCGGAACGCTGGAAGCGGCGGTGCTGCCTGACATCTAACGGCTGCCTAACCCCGGGGTGGCCATGTTGGCTCCGTCAACGGAAACGCCAACCCCCGGTCACCGCATGTCCGGCCGGGCTTTATCGGGTCGCACCGGCAAAGCTACGGGTCGGGTGGGCGGGTCAGCAAGGCGGCGCGAGGCCGTGGCCGGGGGGCATTGGTTGCACGTGAGTGCGGGCGGCCTTGCCCGCCGCTCTCACACGCGTAACCAGAATATGGGTAGGGCGCCACCGTCCGTTGGGTCATAGCCCAGCCGTGCGCGATGATCGGCGGCGTGAAGCCGCCGCACGGCTCAGCCGCATGAAGCGGCAACGGTCGTGCGCCCGTCGGTTCACCTGACCGAGCCGAGCCGCGGGTTTACCCGCGAATCCTGCGACCGAGCGCGCCGTGCACTTCCCGCGATAATCGATGGCGAGCCGATGCTTGAGGAGCAGCGTTCCAGGAGCGCTCGGGTCCTACGCTTTCGGATCGGTTTCCCTCTCAAAACATCCCGCACGCGGTTGCGCGCAGGAGCATTCCCTGTTGGCGGGCCGGCCCGAATCAACGGGACGCGGTGCGCCTGCGCGATTTGCCGGCTTTCAAGGCGCCCGCGTGGCGAGCGAGGTAGTCGGCCAGCGCATCCCGGGTCACGTCCGCGAGCGATCTGCGCTGCTCAAATGCCAGTCGCCGCAATGCTTCGTGCTGATCCTGCTCGATCGCCGCAAAGAGGGTAACCGGGGCAACAAGCTTCTTCGTGCGGGCCATAGTGACAGAACCTCCATGCCGTTACGTGTGGCCGAACCACATGCGCATCCCTGACGCTAACTCACTGTAACGAGCGTGACCTCCGCAGGGCCGACGAACTTGATGTAGATGGCCTTCTGGTCGAACCGTGGCAACAGGACATCACGAGCGTACTCACGCAACCAGCGCTGCGCCGCAGACTGCTCGGGAATATCCACTTCGAGCACCGCGAGCTCGTCCTCGTAAAGGATTCCACGGTCCCACCAGTATCCTCTCGGTGTTCCCTCGTCGAGCCTCCAGAGGGCGCCGCCGCCGAAACGGGCGGCCAGTTCTTCCATTGTCTGCTCGAACTTCTCGTCCTCAACGCGTCGGCGGTTGCCGTGGACATCCGGGTTATGGGTGTGCGGGAGCGTGATCAGGGCCACCACCCGTCTACCGGTCTGCCGCATCCAATCCCGCTCCTCGGGTCACAACCCGTGATATATCCTATTATACTAGTATGCTAGACGATCCGCAAGCTGCAGACGATGGTGCGTCGTCGCTCCCGTACTCCGAAGGTGGCGGTCCCCGCTCACCTGTTTCAGATGTTCGATGCTCACGGCTCGAATGGACTCATCAGGGACCGGGTTCGCGCTTCCGATGGGAGTCGGCGCTGAGCCGCATCCTTCTCCGCCGGGAGGTTGTCGTCAACAGCGTAATGTCGCCGGTCGGACGCTTTCTATCTCAGCGATCCCACGCGCCCGTCGGTTCACCGACCGAGCCGAGCCGCGGGTTTACCCGCGGATCCTGCGACCGAGCGCGCCGTGCACTTCCCGCGATAATCGATGGCGAGCCGATGCTTGAGGATCCGGGACGCGCCGGAGCGCGATGAAACGGCGGCGAGTTGGTGCGCGATGATCGGAGGCGCGCCGGTGCACGCTGAAGAGGCAACCAGCCGCTGCGCGATGATCGGCGGCGTGAAGCCGCCGCGCGGCTCAGCCGCATGAAGCGGCAACGGTCGTGCGCCCGTCGGTTTTACACGTGCAACCAGAATATGGCGTAGGGCGCCGCCGTCCGATGGGTCGTGGCCCACGGCGCGAGGGCGTGGGCCGTACGGGCGAAGCCGCGAGGTGGGCCGACCGCGTTGACGATAAGGATCCCGCCGTGTGGCGCGCCATCGTGGTACGCTTCGAGCGTCAGCGTGACGAAATCGTCGCGATTGCGTGTGACCAGGACCCGTCGCTCCGCGGCCGCGCGGGCGAGCTGGTCGGCGTCGGCGGCGTCCGCCATTCCGACGTCATGCGCGCTGATGGTGTCGAGCCCGAGACCGCGGGCGATCGCCGCGATCTTCGGGCTCAGGTCAGCGTCCAGATAGAGCTTCGGCGCACCCGTCACCCGGGCGTCTTGTCCGGTGATGACCACGGCAGCGCTTCGCGGATGGCTGGTTCGGTCCAGTGCGCCTCGCGTGCCAGCCGTTCGTCGATTTCCTCCGCGTAGACGCCTGCGTATGCCAGCGCCTCGTCCACTGCTTCCCGGCTGACCCAGTGCAGCCGCCGGCCAAGCCGCTTTCTCGATTGGTCGAGGGCGCGGTAGTCCCGGACGACTTCCCACACGTCGAGGCCGCTCCCGACGACAGCGGCTCGGCGCCGCCCCGGCGGGCCACGAAACACGATGTGGCGGAACTTCCGGGTGCGGGATGCCTCTTCCAGCATCTCCGTGGCCACTGCCGAGAACGACCGGCCGGTGCGGCGTGCCTCGATCTCGATGGCGCGCGACAAGGACTGCGGGAGGCGAAGGGACCGTGGAGCGGCGTTCTTGGGCATGTCCGAGACTACTTGTACTACATGGGATACGTCAAGCCACGCGGCTTCTCTACCTCCGGGTCGGCTCCTGGAGGGATGTGGATACGGCAGTGCGGCCTGACATCTAACGGCTGCCTAACTGCGGGGCGCGAGATTGGCTCCGTCAACGGAAACGCCAACCCCCGGTCACCGCATGTCCGGCCGGCTTTTCGGGTCGCACCGGCAACGCTATAGGTCGGGCGGGCGGGTCAGCAAGGCGGCGTGAGGCCGTGACCGGGGGTTGGTGAGCCGCTCCACTGTGCCGTGAGGGCACCGACTGTGAGGGCAATCGCAATGCGTTCGTTCACAAGTGTTGTAGCGGCGGGCCTCCTCGTCACCCTGTCGGGGTGTGACGGAAGCAATCTTCTCCTTGAGCGTGACGGCCTACCGCCCCAAGCCTCGGTATCAGACGGTGCAAACGCCGGGAACAAGCATTTCTTCTTCCTTCCGCCGATGGTGCCCGCCCCCAGTTTCAGCGGGGTGTTTGACGGCGCGCTTTCTCCCGTGGTGCAGATCTGTGAATGGACCGGGAGCGCGTGCGTCGAGCCACTGGTGGCAGAATTCACGAGCTCGAACGGGCCGGGCTCGGAGACCGTGCGAGTCGTCCCGGAGGATGAGCATTACATAGTGAACTGGCACACGGGTGACTTCAATCTTGATCCCGCCAGGACCTACCGGATTGCCGTGCTCGCCGAGGGAACCGAACTGGGGTACGCTGATGTAGACGTGGTGAACAGCGGCAAGGACATCAAGAACCTCGATACGGGCGAGTTCGTTCCGCTTCTGGACGGCCGCACCCTGCCAATCAAGTTCCGCATTGAGGAGGGTGCTATCACGCCGCAATGGATTCAGTTGTCGCCCAGCGGGGAGCTACCGAGCGGCCGCCGGGGGGCTTCCGGCGTGCTCGATGCAGCCGGCCAACTGATCGTCTTCGGGGGCGAGCTAACCTCGGCCACGCAACTCAACGATTTGTGGCGGCTTGCCAACGCCGATGGGATCGCGGTCGCCTCCTGGACGAAAGTTACATCGGCGCAAGGAGGTCCTCCGTCCCCGAGGTCGGCGCATTCGGCGGTCTACGATATCAGTACAGACCGTATGATTCTGTACGGCGGCTATTTATCAACAACAGACCCGACCGGCGACTGTAGCGACCAGGTATGGGTCCTGGCCAATGCCAGCGGGGCCGGTGGAACGCCTGAATGGACGAAACTGAGCCCGTCCGGATCAGCGCCAGTCGCCAGAGGCGAACACACCGCCGTATACGACGGTGCCGGCAACCGGCTGATCATCTACGGTGGGAATTGTGGCTCCTCAACAGGACAACTTGGCGATGTCTGGGTTCTCACGGGCGCCAATGGCTTGGGTGGCCCCCCGACGTGGAGTCAGTTGTCACCCACTGGTACTCCTCCGGCAAAGCGGGACAACCACGCCGCTGTCTACGACGCGATGAACAACCGGATGATCGTGTTCGGGGGAAGGGTCCCGGGCGGCATCTCGAACGAGGTCTGGGTCCTTTCCGGTGCCAACGGACAGGGGTCACCAATGTGGCAGCAGCTATCCCCCTCCGGTGCGGCTCCGGCGGGGCGGGGGAATCCTTCTGCCGTCTACGATCCGCTGAACAACCGCCTCACGGTATTCGGCGGCGAAGGTGGACCTTTGTTCAATGACGTGTGGGTGCTCGCCAATGCAAGTGGCGTGAGTGCGACTCCGTCCTGGCAGCAACTTGCCCCGTTGGGAACCCTACCGGCTCCGCGCAGGGTGCACGTCGCTGTATACAGCACAAGCCGCAATCGAATGACGATATTCGCGGGAATCATCGGCGCTGGTCAGTTCTCCAACGACGCGTGGGTGCTGACCCACGCCAACGGTCGGTAGCGTGACCCACGCGCGATTCCGACTTAGGCAACACTGGCCCTCCTGCGGAGAAAGGGGTGACAGGATCTATGTCCTGACCTGGGACGCGCCCCACCAGCTCTTGAGAGCAACTTGTTTCGGATCGCTTTCGGTTCTGTCACAGCGTGGCACGAGGACAGCCACAAGCGGACTGACGCAACCACCGCCGCGCTCCATCCGTCGATCCGGCTATCTCCGATAGTTCACCCGCTCGATGAGCTCCACGCCGGGCCGCCCCTCCGCGGCGGCACGCCATCCGACCAGGTCGGGTCGGGGACCGAACAGCGCGATGGTGCGCCCGTCGCGCGCCGGACCCGGCCTGAGCCCGCCCGCGGCGCGGTCTCCTCGCGCTCCGCCGGCGACGAGCGCCGCCGAGACCGCGGTGAACCCGCCGGCCCCCGCCGCGCGCAGGCGCCGTGCCTCGGCCCGGCACGCTCCATAGGTCCGCTCGCCACCGGTGAGCGCGCGTCGGGAAAGGCGCGGCGTCGCCGCCGGCGGTTCCTCGATCTCCACCGCCCACATCGCCCGCCGAATCGTCGCAAGATCGGCGGATTCCGTGATCTCCTCGTGTCGCAGCAACTCGGCCCACGCGCCGTCGGGCGTGTCCGAGAAGTAGTGGGTCGGGGGGTCGCCCTCGGCGTGCCACCGCGCCGGCGGCTGGCCCGGTCCCTCCCACAGAAACGGGAACCGGGTGTCGGCGTGGCGGAAAACGATCACGTGGCGGGCGACGCCAGCAGTGTGGCGGAGAGTGCGAGCACACGCTGTGGACCGGCGTCCTCCGGCGCCCACGCGGCGTGCAGAAGCTCCGCCGGGGTCCGGCTCTTGAGTTGGCTGCGCTTGCGGCCGAACCAGCGGCGCACGCCGATCTCGTTGTAGGTGCCCGCCAGGTTTCCGATCACGAGCGCCAGATGGTGCAGCCGGGCGGCCACCTCGTCGGGCGTGGTCCGAGCGCCCGCACCATACCGCCGGAGGCTCGAAGGAGAAATGTGCAAGAACTCGGCGAGGCGCTCCTCTCCCAGGACGCGCACCACCTCGCCCCACTCGTGTTCCGGGACCGGCGAATGCGCGAGGGCCTCGTCGAGTTCGTCCAGGATGGCGGCGAGCCGCGCGACGTCCCGACCCTGCCAGGCGGCGAGTTCGGCGAGTGCGGCCGGGGCGACGCCCGCTTTCCGCAGGTGGCCCGCCAGACGGCGCAGGGTTTCGATTTCCAGCGTCTCCACCACTTCGTCGGCCGGCAGCAAGCCCATCGCGTCCGCGCGGGCGATCGTGGCCACGGCCTTGCGGGCGATCAGCGGCGCGGCGAGCGGCTCACGGACGGCACGAATTCGGATTATACTCATAGTCCAAAAATGGTCCGAACCTGATCCGCCGTCAAGTCTCCGCGCGCCTCGCGGATGCCATGCGCCTTTTCTAACGGGCCCCTAACTCCGGGAATGGCATGTTGTCGCGAACGGGGGACGCCAATCCCCTCGGTCACCGCGTACCTGGCCGGCTTTTCGGGTCGCACCGGTAAAGTCAGGCGTTGGGTAGGTGGGTCAGTATGGCGGCGTGATGCCGTGGCCGGGGGAGGCGCCGAGGTGTGCATATGCGTTGGCCGTTCCACAGACGGGCATTTGACGAACGGGCTCGGGGAGGACCTGAGCCCCGTTTTGGTGTGCCCCGCGGGTGGCGCTCGCGATTCCCCCTAGCCTCCGCCGCCGTCGTCGCAGGTGTCTTGCTCCTCACGACCTGCATCCTCCCGCACGAACCTGCCAGCAGCCGTATTGAGCTTCAGTTCATCGGGGACACGCTGTTTCTCGGGATCAACGGAAAGGTCACCCCTCCGGTGGCGGTGTTCGCAGACGGCACTCGCATGGCCGATGCACGGCTGCGGTTTGAAAGCGGTGATTCGTCCATTGTTGTGGTTGATGACAGTGGGCGGATTGTGGGGCGCAGGCGTGGCGTGACGCTCGTGCGCGCCATCCTTCAGTCGGCCGTCACCAGCGATCTCCCGCCTGACACGTCGCTCGCGGTTCGGGTGGTCGTGGGATCGCTGGTATGCCGTCTCGACCCGCTGAATCCGCTCGACACGCTCGTCGCGTTGGGGGACACAACGTGGGTTCGGTGCGGGGCTCGCGACGTCAACGGTGTCGCGCTGTCGCCGGAGGATTCCGCCGCGATCCGGCCGCGGTACTATCGGCTGCCGCGGGATGGTGATTCGACGGACACGGATCGTGCGGTGGCGGTGGATTCTTTGACTGGAGCAGTCATGGCCATCGCGAACGGCACCGACAGCGTGCGAGCCGAGGTTGATGCGTCCCATGTGGACCTGCCGGTCGTGGTCGAGCAACGCGTAGACAGCATCGAGATACTACCCGCCGAACCGACGTTGACCGCAATCAACGAGACAATCGAACTCGAGCCCGTTGCGTACGACTCCAGAGGGAGCCCAGTGGCGATTCCGAAGCCGTTTCGCTGGACTTCGGGCGACGGTTCCGTGGCGACCGTTGACTCTCTCTCGGGGCTGGTGACCGCGGTCGACAGTGGGGAGGTATGGATCAGGGTCACGGCCGAGGGAGGTTTGGATTCCTCCAGGATCGTGGTCAGCCCACAGGCCACCTATCTGGAGTTCACCGTTTCGCCGCGAGACACCGTGGCGGGTGCGCTGATCGCGGCCGTACAAGTGACGGCGCGGGATGCGCTCGGTAGCGCCGTTACCGGCTTCGGCGACACGGTGAAGGTTGCTATCACGCTTGGGACGGGGGTAGCCGGGGCCACACTCTTGGGGAGGGACTCGGTGGGAGCGGTAGACGGAGTGGCGACGTTTGATGACCTCAGCATTGACAGGGCGGGCCCGGGCTACACGCTCACCGCAACGACCGGAACCCTCACGCCTGCCACGAGCCAGGCGTTCGCCATCACTCCCGGGCCCACGACTACGACGATAGACAGCGTCGATCCGGACCCGACGGTGGTGGGGGAGCCGTACACCGTGAATTTCACCGTGGCGCCGGTGGCGCCGGGGGCGGGGCCCCCGACGGGGACCGTGACGGTGAGCGATGGGACGGACGAATGCGTGGCAACGCTGGCTCTGGCCGACGACGGCGTTG